>NZ_JBLWVF010000001.1:0-681491 GCF_048268605.1 Primorskyibacter flagellatus | reverse complement strand
CGACAGCCGTAGGGGTCGATGCCTGCCGAAGCTATACGGATTAACCGACGTGTCCTGCTGCAATGTTCTATTGGTGCGCCAGGCCTAAAGCAGCCATTTGCGCAGCCGCAGCAAAATGGCGCTTTGTCCGCACTGCCGTCCTTGGCTGGATCATGCGCGAAGGTCCGCTTCTGTATGATGCTCGGCTTGGGCAGCACATGGAATTGGGGCATAATCCAAACAGCAGAACCGGCGAAGCAGCATAGTCGCAGGCGGTGCGCACATTCGGGCAGCCTGTCGTGAACCCCACAGTCACCGACCCCTGGAGGCGTCCATGTCGCTTGTTCTTCTGGCTATTTCTCTGTCCATCGCTCTTGGCCTGCTGGCCTTTCGCTTCGCGATCTTCGCACTGCCGGTCATGGCCGGGATCGCCGCGTTCCTGCAGGTTCATGGTGGCGGTGCCGGTTTCGGCCTGTCCTTCCTTGCCGGCTTGGCGGCGGCGGCGCTCTCTGTCGCGTTCGTCATTGCCATTCTCGGCTTTGCTAGGAACCCGTTCCTCCGCCTCGGGGCGCTCGGCCTCTTTGCGGTGCCCGCCGCCGTGGCCGGCTACGCGTTGGCCCATGGCGTCGCGAAACATGCGCTCGAGCCGGGTGTCATGCTGACGCTTCTCTGCAGCGGCTGCGGCGCGGTCGTCGCGGTTGCGGCGATGATCAACCTCAATGCGTTGGGGCAGGGGCTTCTTGACCCGTAGATCTTGGTTGCCGTCGAACCTCGTCGTGTCGTCGCAGGGGCGGTTCTGACCTGTGCTTCGGCGGTCCTTGGGTGCGCGCAGGCCGAGGCCCAAAAACATCCCTCTCTCGTGGCAGGGCCTCTTACGCGTCGAACTCTTGTAGCAGGTGACGCGGCGAACGGTGCCGGATGCGCTTGGGTCTGCCCGCGGTCTTTGACCTTCGGATACGCGCAATGGTGGCAGGAATCAGGGTATGTGAGAGTGTCATCGCCGTTGGTTGCGCGATCTGCGGTCTGTGGTTGCCTTGAGCGAGGATGATGGTTTTGCACTTGGTTCCCGTCCCCGCTCCTCCGAAAAGACCTGTCCCTCCTCCTGATTGATCCCCTAAGCCCGTCCGTCCGAGGCCGGCAACCCCGCGCGGCGGGACCCGTGTTGGCGTGTGCCACGCCTGCCCGCGCCACGTCCCGCCTTTGGGGGTCAGGCGGACGCCGGGGGCGTCCGTGCAGGCCACGTCCAGCGGTCTTTGACGGGCCTCATCGGAGGGACGGTCCCTCCGGATGAAGCAACGGAGACATATCATGCAGAACATCGTCATCCTCGCCGGCAACATCGGCCAGACCCCCGAGACCCGCACCACCCAGGGCGGCACCTCGATCACCTCCTTCACCCTTGCCACTTCCCGCCCGCGTTATTCCGAAGGCCGGGTCGTCCGCGACGAGAACGGCTACCGCGTCCAGGACACCGAATGGCACCGCATCACCTGCTTCAACGGCCTCGGCAAAACGGTCCAGCAGTATTGCGAGAAGGGGATGAAGCTCCTGGTCCGCGGCCGCATCCACTACACCAAGTGGACCGACGCCGCCGGGGTCGACCGCTACGGCTGCGAGATCATCGCCGAGACGGTCGACTTCCTGACCAAGGCCAAGCAGGCCGAGGATGAGGAGCCCTCCTTCATCGACGATGAGGACGACCAGTCCTGACCCCGCAATGAAACCCGGCGGCGCAAGCCGCCGGGTTTCTCCGATGGCTCTGTCCGCCCCCGATCACAATTCGTATCATTCGGCGACATCCCGCCGCGCGCAGCGGCCGGATAGGCAGTGAGTCGCGCTTCGGTCAGCCCCCACGGGATCCCGCGCCCGAAACGCTCGCTGACAGTGATGAAGACTGGCAAGCCACCGGGAATGCGACTAAAATAGTCGTAGTTCTGGCATGTGTGAATGGCTGGGTGGGAGGTGATCATCATGATCACCGCCCGACAATCACGGGCCGCGCGCGCATTGCTGGGATGGACGCAGCAGGAGCTAGCCGATAAGGCCCTGGTATCACTGACCGCACTGAAAAGGCTCGAGTCCGAGAAGGATCTTCGTGTCTACGAGTCGACAGAGGATCAGGTGCGCCGGGTGTTCGAGGATGCGGGCATCACCTTTCTGCGTTCGGACAAGGGTGAAGGCGTCTTGATCGATGTGACCAAGGCGGAAAAGGCCAAGTCATCGTAACCAGTTGGCGCAGGTTTTGGTGGTGCGCCTGTACGAAAAGGCAACTTCGGGAGGGGGGTCGTTTCTGCGATCCTGTAGGTACATGGCACAGGGCGAGACGACATTTCTGGATGCGCCACCGGACAGCGACACGCTGACCAAGTACGATCGTTCACACATGGTCCTATACCTCCGCCTGTTCGATGCTGCCGAGGAAGGTGCTGATTGGCGGGAAGTGGTCGAAATCCTCTTCGGTCTTGATCCGAAAGCGGAACCCCAGCGCTGCAGGGGCGTCTATGATAGTCACCTCGCGCGAGCCCGTTGGATGACGGAGCACGGCTATCGGGAACTGCTTCGGCAGGGGGACGACGGCCCGAACGGCTGAGTCACGCCGAAACCCGCCGATACCGGCTGGGCCGGACTCCTGAAACTCAATCAATACGTGTATAGTTTCCAGCGTTTCAGAGATGTTGGCGAACGGGATTTGTCATGCCGTCGGATCGGTCCGGCTGGCGTTCCACGGCCGATTACGACTACGTCGAGCGCCTTGGCGCATCTGATCTGGCATGGGAATGGCTGCGCCGAAACAAGCACTACGCAAAGGACTACGCGACCCTCTCCAAGGCCGCACCGGACGACGCGTCTCTGAAGCAAGCGCTCCTCGACAAATGGGGGTTACGATTTCGCGGCCGATCCAAAGCTTCCAGCTCCAAAGGCTTGCGCGCTCTGGGACCCCCGGCTCGATCCGTCGGTGGTCGTGTTGCAGAAGGTTCCGGAAGTCCTGAACAACGTGGCCTCACCGACGATCCTGCCCACAGGGACAACCAGAAACGCCCAAGACGGCCTCCACCATCTTCTTGACGCCGGTGGGCAACGTCGCCTCCAGATTGTTCAAGAGGATCCTGACGCCAAGGCACTTGTGGCGATCGTCCCTCTCGATCAAGAAAGCTTCGCACGTCTCGATGCCATCTACAGGTTGCTCGCACAGCTGAACGGCAGAGCGATTCCTACCGACAAACGCCTCACCCGCCAGAAGCGACTGCGCGCCAGGCGCATGTTGCAGGCATATGACGGCCGCATGGCCGGAGCGTCGCAGCGCGAGATAGCCGAAGTGGTCTTTCGGCTACCCCGGGTCAGCCGGGACGAGTGGCAAAGCGCGCCGGAGCGCTTCGCGGTCATGGCCTTGCTGCGCGACGCGCGAAAGATGGTTGACGGCGGGTATCGCGCGCTGCTGCGGTCGAGGAGTGTGCGTCGATGACATCCGGACCAGAACTCCTTGTGTGCTTGGTCACCCGCAGCGCAAGCCGAAACATCTTGCAGCAGCTTTTGTGAAACCGGCGCTGATGTCACTTCTCGCTTTCGTGCAAGCGCGCAACAGAGTGCGAATCGCCGGCATTGGCAACAATCCCTGAGGCGTCTAGGATGCAAAAAACAAGGCAAGGTCTGCAAATGGAACCCGAACCCAATCTGGTCATCTCAAGCGCTTCACAACGGGTCATTGTCGAAAACGTCCCGTTCAAGGTGGACATCTACAAGCTGGAAGGCGGCGAAGGCTGGTCACTCGAAGTGGTGACCGAGGACGGCACCTCCATCGTTTGGGACGATCTGTTCGACGATGACAGGGCTGCATTCGAGGAAGCGCTGGCAACCATCCAGAAGGAAGGCCCGGTTGCATTCGTCAGGGGTGATGAAAACGTCATTCCGTTTCGCCGGTAAGGGCGCCTGACCGGCGCATTGACGGTCGTCAGTCCGGCATGTTCACAACAGCCACCCCCTTGATGCTGTCTCTTGCCAATTCGACCAGATGGGCGTGATGAGTGAAGAGAATTGCCTGTCCGTTCCCACCGATCTCCGCGCAAAGCTTCAGCGCCGCCCGGGCGCGCGTATCGTCGAAGGTTTCCATGATGTCATCCAGGATCATCGGCAGCGGCCCGGGTTCGCGCGCAAAGCTTCGATATCCAGCAAGGCGCAGCGCAAAGTACAATTGACCCATCGTACCCGTTGACATCTGTTCCACAGGAACGGTGCCACCGTCAGGCCGGATACCGACGAGCTTTTCGCCTTCGGCCTGGGTCCAGACATCGACTCCTGTCCAGGCGGGGGCAGTCATAGCCACAAAGGCCTCTTCGACGTCACGCAACATGCTGCTGCGCCGCTCTGCCGCTAGCCGACGCAACGCCCCGCGTGCCGCCAGCACTCCGAGCCGAGCCACCGCAGCCTGACGTGCGCCACTCCGCAATTCTTCGAGCAATGTTGCCTGTTCTGTCGCGAGATCGCTGCGGTCGGCGGCCTCAAAGGCTTCACGGTACAAACGATGAGCCTCGATTTGTGCGTCGCGGGCGGTGTCGCGGGCGAGCTGTGCGTCTTGCAGCGCTTGTTCCAGCTCTGGCGCGCGCGTGGCGTCAGGCATCTGGGCCAGTTCCTCGACAAAGAGGACATCTTCGACGCCAACACGGGCCTTCTGACGATCATGGTCCGTTGTTGCTCTTTCCGTTCGCAGACGATCACGTTCAACCAGCTTTGCGATACGCTCGCGCGGTGCGAGGTCTTGCCCGCCTTGCCCCTCGAAACAAGCGTCCAATTCATCGTTGGCATCCCGACGCTCGGTCTCTGTGCGGCGTTTCAACTTTTCGGTTTCGTCCCTTCTCGAGGTGGCCTCGGCACGTTTTTCGTCTGCCCGCGTTGCCAGCGATACGCGCGAACGTGCACGGTCGACAATTAGGATAGGGTCGATATTTGTTTCGTCCTCGGGACCATCCATGATTTGAGCCAAACGCTGCGCGCCATCTGCAAGCGCGGCAATCGCCTGCTCCAAGGCCTCGATCCGATCCGAGAGCCTTTGATGATCGCTATGGAGCCGATGTAAGCTGCGCAGCTGCGGCAAGGCCGAACGGATTGCTTGGATCGAACGATCCGGCAAAGGCAGCGACGCCGTTAACTGGTCGAGCTTTTCCTGCGCCTTTTCGAAGTCGCTGAGACATTGCTCCGCGCTCTTGTCCAATTCGGCGATGGTCTTCTTGCCATCCTGCCATTTGGCCCACGCCTTGCGATCGCCCTCTTCCAGCGTCAATGCGCGTTGTACCTCATTGGGCAGATCGCTCTTTGCAGATCCAAGCCCGAGGGGTCGCGCTGCATCAGCCAACGCATTGCGAGCCGCGTCCCGATAGGCAAGACGATCGTGCAGCGCCTTTTCAGCATTGGACAGATCGGCAGCAGCGTCTGCCGCTGTTCTCAGAGCCTGTTGGCGCGCGCTGAAGGCGGAGGGATGCGCGCCGTCCTCCAATCCCAGTGCATGTGCCAATCCGGAACTGCGCTCCGTCAGGCGGTCACGCTGCGCAATCAAATCGTCGTGACGGGTCTTTGCGGTTTCATGCCGGGCTTCGGCGCTCCGCACTTGCACTTGTGCTGCCATCAGCCGCTGCCGGGCCTCGGCCCCGGTCAGATAATGTGCACGGGCGCCGTCATCAGCGTACATTGCCGCTTCGAAGTGATCGGCTGTCTCGATCGTAAGTTTGCCCCGATGCTGCTGCCATTTGATGTCACGCTGACGCCGGGTCTCTTCGGTCTTTACGATATCAACGGTATCGGGTGCGTCCTCCTGCATGGAGAGATCTGCTCGCGCCTCGGCCACTTCTGCTGCGCGGGCGTCAAGGTCTGCACGAGCCGATGCAAGATCTGCGGTCAGAGTCGCCCATTCGCGACTGACTTCACCGAGCGTTTCCGGCGCAGGCAAGCCTGCCTCAACACGGTCTTTCCAAGTACTTGGCAGGTCAGCGATAACTTTCGTCAGGCGCGCCAAAGCTTGGTTTTGGCTTGCCTCGGCGGCGGAGACATCCGCCACAGTCTTCCACTTATCGAAGGCGGCACGCAGCGCAGTCAGATCTTGCGGTTCGGTGGGCGGTTCGCCTTGTTGGGCGCGAGCTGCTTCGACGGCCTTCCGTGCGGCGTCGGCTGAAAGACTCGAGGTCAAGCAGTCCTGCACCGCAGTCTCGAGCCCCTCAAGATCGCTTTGCTCCAATGCAATTGTGGATGCCAGCGCATCTGGCACCTGGAGAAGCCCCAGAGCTTCAGAGATCTTTTTTCCGAGTTTCTCCCGCTCTTCGCGGCGACGGTCCAGATCAGCATGCGCGGTGCTGGCCCGCCCCATCATCGGCGCTCCATCGATAGACAGTTGATCAAGCCGCTCCAACTCTGCCGCCAAAGGCTGGGCCAGCGTGTCGGCCGGATGGTCTGCGATAATCTGATCTTGTTTGGCGATCTCTTCCTCTGCCTCCTTGATCCGGATTACCCGAGCTGCGAGTTTTTCGACAAGGCCTGCAACACGCTCTGCCGCATCGTGAAGGAGGTTAGGGCCGTCCGGGAAATTGGCCAAGGCCTCTGTCAGTTGCGTTATCTTCTCGGTACGGTCGTACCAGACCGCCGCAGCTTTCGACGCAGCTTGTCTTTGATTAGCCAATTTGAGCTCGGCATCGGCAGTTTCGAACTCGGCTGATGTCCGGTCGCGATCATGACGAAGGGCGCGCTCTCGATCAGTCGTCAAACGATCAGCTCGCAATTCGCGGCCAATCTCCTTCAGGCGATCGCTGCCGGTCTTCAACGCTGTGCCCCGGCCACGTTTCTTATAGAATCGGTCGGCCCGCTCTGCCAACGAGTCCAGCGTTTGAGCCATGCCTGTCAGCCCGGAGAGACCCGCATGCAGAAGTTGGCCAAGGTCCCCCTGCGCTCCGGCAATCCGTTCGCCGCCTTCGCGTAAACCCTTCTCGTTGAGTGAGAACCGTTCCTCATAGGTATCTCGCGTCAGGCCGTGCAAAGCACCTGATAGGATCGCCTCGTTTATTGGGCGGTCATTCGCGTCCAAGAGCGATTGGGTCCTCTTGCTGTTGCGGCGCAAGACCACGGGCCCACGCCCAGGCAAATCAAGCTCAGTCCCCACCACAAGATCACTTCGATCAAACCGGAAGGCATAGGGATGCGCACCACCCTTGAAACCGAAAAGCAACTCCAGAAATGCGTTGAACGCGGTGGATTTGCCGGCTTCATTCCGGCCAAAGATCACCGTCACGTCGGGCACGCCCTCGGTTGGTTTTGGGAAAGTAATGTGGGCGTCTTTAAAACGCCCATAGCGGATCAGGTCCAACCGGTTCAGCCTCATTTCGAGGCCCCCGCGTGCATTGTCAGTGAGACCTCGGCAATCGCTTCCTCAAGAAGCGCATCCAGACTGTCATCATCCAACTCGTCCATGATTTCGGACGGCATGGCGAGACGCAGTTCTTCGAGCTCTTGCAGGGCGGCCTGTCGAAAGCCTTCCTCGGCCAACTCATCCCGCATAAGACGAACCAGATCGTCAGTCTCGGCCCCGAGTTTGCTGGGCAGCGGGGCGCATTTGACCTTGTCGAGGAACACGCCGTCAATGCTGTCCAGCACTTCTGTCGCCAGTTCCGTCACAAGGTCCGCGCCGTGTCTATCCGAGGTGACTTGCAGACGAACCGCTATATCGCGGCCCGGCACTTGCACGGCCAAAAACGTGTCGCGCAGATTTCGCAGAACCTCCTGTTGATCAGAACAGGCGCTCAAGTCTAACGAACATTCGGAGAAGCCAAGGCGGCCAATGGCGCGGCGGTCGAATTCCGGGCTGCCGTCGCCCAAGGACACCAAGGTGACCGTGCCACCCTTGCTCTCACCAAAGTGACGCGGCTGCGGTATGCCGGGCATGATAGCCAAGACCGGTCCGTCAAGCCGCTCAAATGGTGCATGAATGTGCCCGAGACACCAGAGGTCGAAGCCATGCGCCATCAGGTCCCGTTCGGAGCAAGGAGCATAAGGATCATGACCGGGCGCGCCGTCGAGCGATGTATGCATCAGCCCGACGTTGCGCTTGTCCGGCACTGGCTGCGGATACTCGGGCAGAAAGCTCTTCGTCACATGCGCCGCATCGAATGACAGACCATGGAACGCAGTATCGCCGATTTCGACCGTGGGTGCGCCTTTGTGCAGCAGGTGGATGTTAGGCCCCAAGTCTCCATGTGCCTTGTGATCTAACAGCGCATCGTGGTTTCCCCTGATTAGCACTGTGGGCACGCCAGCGTCCGAGGCACGCGCCAACTGCGCAATCAGGAAGGCGCGGGATTTCAGGTCCGGGTAACCATTGTCAAAGATGTCGCCCGCCAGAACCAATGCATCAATCTGTTCCGAAATCGTCATATCTACGATGTTGACGAAGGTGTCGCGGCTGGCCTGTTTCAAACGCTCGCCAAGATCGGGGTTGCGCAGCGCAACGGATCGAATTGGTGAACCAAGGTGAATGTCAGCTGAAACAAGAAGGCGCATTTAATTCTATCCGTATTCCCGCGAAAGAAGCGGCTTGTGCATTAATACAATCACTTACCAGTCGTTTCCCTTGATGTCGCTTTTTCTCGACGTGAGTTTCCGCGTTTGGCCATATTATTGCAGACATCAAAGTTAAGCTCTGCTCGCACCATCATCTTAGTTTCTTGATCTGATCAATTAGGGTCCGGAGGGCAACTTTTCACGCCATACATTTTGTCGCCAACGCATTCCACTGCATCCCTACTTCTTTGGCTTCATCTGTGGCCTAGCTGTCTCGGCGGTCTGGCTTTCGGCCTTAAGTTCTGCAACGAGCTTCTCCAGCGCATCGATATCGGACTTAAATTCTTCCGGTTTGGGGGTCCCTACGGTATCGGAGGCAGGATTGTCATGGCTGTAGGTGTTCGCGCGCGTCATGCCCTCGTGGAACCGGATCGCGAGCGCATCCGACAAGGTGACATAGCGGAGTTCCTGCGTCTTGATGACATCGGTACCTCGGCGAACGATATCCCTGAAAATGACCTCTTCGACAACGCGCTCGTAGGTATCGCGCAGCCGACCATAAAGGTTTTTCACTCGATATTCATAATCGGCCGGACTTTTGGCGAGCAATTTGGGCAGTGGCGCAAAGTCGTTCTTGATCTTGCCGATGCGCTTGGAAACGTTGAGACCCTTCCAAATCATGCCGGCGGCATCTATCTTTCCTGCTGCGTCTTTATCCCCAAAAAGCGCGATCGTCACCGGCTCGATGCCCTTGTTCTCGGCAGCGCCACACAATTCGTTGAAAAAGATTATATCGTGAGTGAACACGATCACTTGCCGTTGGCAAGCCTCCTCGGCGAGGCGTTCGGCAACCTTCGCGCTCCTGTCGCGGTCGAGTGATGATACCGGATCGTCGACGATGATCGGCCCGGACCCATCGGTCAGAGCTACTTCCGTGAGAAAGCCCGCAAGCGCAAGTGCCCGCTGCTCGCCTTCGCTGAGAATTTCCGAAGTGACTTTGGTAAGTTTTGTCTGCGGATCGACTTCGAATTCGGCTTTGGTCTGACCGCTCTTGCGCGAAAGGCCGACTTTGAGGTGCATGATGTCGAACCGCTCACGCTCGGCGTCGAAACGCGTCACCACGGCCGTTGTGAGGTGCGAGTCGACCAACTCGTTTGCGCGCTGCGTGATCCCCCTAGTCTGTACTTCGGCTAACGCTTTTGAATAGGCCGCGTCGGTTACGAGCAGATCCCGCCGGGTGACCAGCTTTGTCCGGTTGGCCGCAAGGATCTTTTTGTCTTCAAGTTCGGCCTTTTCATTTGTCAGCTTCTCGCGCTCCTGCGCTTCGCCAGCCTTGGCAAGCCCGCCCTTTTCGTCGCTGAGCTTCTTCGCTAGTTCCTTCAGCTCGATATGCGGTGAGGCAAGCGTCGAAACGGGCGCACTGTCTTCGCCTGCTAACCGCGCAGCGGCATCTTTGCGCCGCTGCGTTGCCGACACCTGGAAGCTCGACAAGGCAGCCGCCAGTTCAGGATTGCGCTGCCGGATCTGCTCGACTCGTTCAGAGAAGCCGTCCGCGCCCAGCTGCGTCAGCGCCGCTAGTGTTCCGATAGCATCTGTGACCGCCTTCTCTGCCTTTGTGGCGGCGACATCGAGCGTATCGTCCATGTATTTCTGGAATCTTTGCATCCGCTCGGCACCGTCGGGAAGCAGCGGTTGCTGGCAAAATACGCACGCCGCTGTTTCAGTGACTGGGAAGTCGGCACCAATATACGCCTCTTTCACAGAATAGTCGCGTGCTGCCGCCCATAACGCGCGCCAGCTCTCGCTTCCCACGCCGGGAAGGGGCTCATCGGTGAAAAGAGCGCCTGCAGACACCTGCGCTGTCTGGCGTGCGGTAACGGCGCTGTTGTGCAAGGCCGTGAACCCAGACAGGGCCGCATCCGAAAAGGCAGTCGCAGCGATTTCGCATTCCCCTGCGATCGCCTGGACCCAGCTTATTAGTGCGGTCAGGTCTGCGACGGCTGCGGCACCTGCCGATAAGATCGCCGTGACCTCGTCGAGCCGCTCCTGATCTTTGGTCGGAAATGTGGCCGCCTCTTCGATCTTCTCGTCGGCTGTGCCTTTATCGAGCGTGCGGTCAAACAACTGGGCCTTTGTTTCTCTTTGGTTGGGAAAGATGATCGTCGTTAGGCTGACCTTGTTTCCAACCGTTGCCTCTCGCTCGGCATCGAGGGATTCTTTGAGCTTTAGGCAGACTCCGTTGAGTCTGTGGGGCAGGGCTAGGCCGAAGGGTAGATAGCGAATCTGGTTGCCACTATCGACATAGAGCTGCGCAGAAAGTGTATCGAATACTGCGATCTGCAAGAGTTCGGGTGCTGCTGTCATCCCCGTGGTCCAAGGCATCGGTGTGTCGCCTTTGCCTGCATCAATGATGATATCGGCCGATTGCGGCTCGGTCCCGCCGCCGTAAACATCCGAGAGAACTTTGAGTTTGGCGGGATTTTCAACGCGTGTCCGGCAAGCTGTGCGCAAGATGCGTACAAAACCGCTCTTGCCGCTGCCATTGCGGCCGTAGATGACAGTCAACGCCTTTGGGCAAAAATCGAGTCCAGCCTTAGCGACCAGCCGATTTACATTCTCTACATTGGCGATGCCTTTGAGCACGATCGGCGGCTGCTTTCCTCCACCAAAATGAGCTTTGGCGAACGGCACGGGTTTTGGCGCTGGCGCGGGCAGCTCTAACCCGGCTACTTGCTTGATCATTGCGAGCAGTTCGTCGATATCGGTATCTGTCAGTTCATTGCTGACCGCGAGGCGGCGCAAGGCATCTTGCCGCCATGGCGAAAGTTTTTCTGACCACGCTTCGATATCGTCGATCGGCTCTGCTGCCATGGTTCACCCGCCTCTGCTAACCGTATTTTATCGCTGTCGAGTCGTTCGATGTTAAATCGGCCAATTAGTTTATTAGATTGGAAGAATTTCGATCACAAAGAAGTACTACCAACGATCATCAATTTAGCAAACGACCAGGACATATTTTTCATCATTCGCCTGGATGACTTCCAATGAATTTGGGCTGTGGACCTCGCACGCGCAGAATGCGCTGTGAGCGCCCACTCATAACCGCCTTCCGCCCGGCATTTTTGCATCTGCAAGCACAAACCATACGAAATTGAGGAAGGCCGGAGCAAGTACCGTCACCTGACAATCCGCGGTCGACCGCCGCACCCGACCACATCGACCATCGACCCGATCACACCCTGTGGTGTGCGATTCCCGCACCCCCATCTTCGCACTCCATCTCTCCCGTCGCACTTCGCCATCGTGTCCCCAATCAGCCGCCCATGTCCGGCGGCCTCACGGACCCCACGGAGGCTTTCCATGCGACCCGATCACGTTCCCCTGCCGCCGCGCTATCTGCGGACCAAGGAGGCCGCGCAGTTTCTCAGCCTGTCTGCGCGGACCCTCGAAAAGCACCGCACCTATGGCACCGGTCCAGCCTATCACAAGCTCGGCGGGCGAGTCGTCTATTCGATTGAGGATCTCGAAGCTTGGGTCCAGCGCGGTGCCGTGACCTCGACGTCCGACCCTCGCGGGGGCCGAGTGTTGCCTGCCAAGCGCCATGTCCTGACCGCGACCCCGCCCGCGGGCCGGGCTTTCCGCTGATCCGGTCGAGGCACTTCCCATGCCCCGCAACGCATCAGAACGCGGACAACTCGATCTGTTCCACGCCCTCCCGGGCGAGTTCGCCGTGCGGGACGCCCAGGATCTGATGTCCTATCCGTTCTTTTCCCTCTCCAAGAGCCATCGCACGCAGCCCATCGAATTTGCGGCGGGCGGCATAGACATCCGCGTCGAAGCCGTGGCCGACCATGGCATGGCCACGATCTGGGATGCCGATATCCTGATCTGGGCGGCGAGCCAGATCGTCGAGGCGCGCGATTCAGGGCTGCGCACGTCGCGGCTCATGGCGGCGACGCCATACCAGATCCTCACCTTCATCGGACGAGGCACTTCCGCCCGGGATTATCACCGGTTGAAGGCCGCGCTGGACAGGTTGCAATCGACGACGGTCTGCACCTCGATCCGCCAGCCCGCCGAAGGACGTCGCCACCGGTTCTCCTGGATTAACGAGTGGCAAGAGCGGACCGATGCCAGCGGACGCCCCGACGGGATCGAGTTGATCGTGCCGGACTGGTTCTACCGGGCTGTCCTCGATGACGCGCTGATCCTCACCATCGACCGCGCGTACTTCGACCTGACGGGTGGTCTCGACCGCTGGCTCTATCGGCTGGTGCGCAAGCATGGTGGCCGTCAAAGGGCAGGGTGGCGGTTCGAGATCCGGCACCTCCACGTCAAATCCGGCAGCCTGTCACCCTTCAAACGGTTCGCCTTCGAACTGCGGCAGATCATCCGCCGCCAGCCCCTACCGGGCTATCGCCTGGCGCTCGAGATCGAGGCGCGGGGGCGACGACTGCTCGCCTTCGAGCCCTGTGGACAAGCTGTGGACGGGCTCGTGCCATCGGGAACCCCCGGTATCGTGCCATCGGGAACCGGACCCTCGTGCTATCGGGAACCCCAACCGGGCGCATCCTCTTCAAATACCGGCAGAATTCGTGCTCCTAACCTTGAGTCTAACAAAGAATCTAACTCTTGTTGCGCGCAGCTCGCTGGGGACAAGTCCGCAGGCGCACGCTTTCAGCCCCTCAAAACCGGCCCATGCGAGGACGTGCCTGAGCTGCCTCTCGGCGTGCCGAGGGGGGCGAAGACATGAGCCCGGTCCGCTCCGAACCGCGCCAGTTTGATACGCAGACAGACGGACGCGATCCTAACCTAACCTTTGTCGAACTGACGTGGAAGGAAGGCCGGGTCGAGCAGTGGATCCGGTTCGGTGATCCGGTCTGCGAAGAACGCCTTGATCCTCACCGCCGCCGTTTCGGCTTCGCGCGTGGCGCGATCTTCGGGGTCAATCGTTGGGCGGCCAACACCTATGGCACGGTCCTCTCGCGCTTCGATATCGTGCAGGCGGCACGGCCCGGAACTGCCATCCAGACGCTGCCATATCTGCGCCCGGGGGGCACGCTGCTGCTCTCCACCCACGGCTGGCCCAAAGTCGAACGTGTGTTGCAGGCGATCGACACCATCGAGGCGCTCGGCATCGATCCGGCAGATGCGTCCCCGGAGTATTGGCGGCACCTGCACAATCGCCTGACCACCGCGCAACCGGCCCATTTCTATACGCGTCTCCAGCACCGGGCTTGGCTCAAGCGGCGGAGCCTCTGGCTATGACCGCGCGGCACATCCTCGTCTGGGCGGCAGCTCTGTCGGTCACCCTGATCGTCCTGCCCACCATTGTCTCCTGGTCGCCGCGCGTATTGTGGAATGCCAGCGCGAGTGCCCCGCTGGGGCTCTATCAACTGGACCCCATCGGCAACGTCTCCATCGGTGATTTGGTCGCCGTTCAGCCGCCCGCGGCGCTCTCGGATTTTCTCGATGCGCGCGGTTACCTGCCGCGCGGCGTGCCTTTGCTCAAGCATGTCGTGGCGCTGGAGGGCGCGTTGGTCTGCCGCTCTGGCGACAGGATCACCGTCGACCACCGCGTTCTTGGCCAAGCCCATGCGCAGGACCGCAACGGCCGCGATTTGCCCATCTGGCAGGGCTGTCACTGGCTCGGTGCCGGTGAAGTCTTTCTCATGAACCCTGATGCGCCCGACAGCCTCGACGGGCGGTACTTCGGGCATCTGCCGCGAACCGCGATCACCGCCCGGCTGACGCCGCTTTGGATCGTTTCCGCTGGAACCACCGCAGTGTCGGAGCATCCGGATCCCACAACCCACCGCCACAGAAAGGAGGCACGCCATGCCCCAGATCGGTGAATTCACCCGCACGAAATCCGGCTTTGCCGGCTACCTTCGAACGTTGACGCTCGACCTCGAGGTGTCACTGACCAAGGCTCAGGCGACCGAGGCCGAGAACGGCCCGGACTACCGCCTCTTTCACGGAGACGGGGAGCTCGCCCGCGAAATCGGGGCCGCCTGGGCGCGCACCGGGGAGAAGGCCGGTGAATATTTCTCGGTGTTGATCGACGACCCAATGCTGGTGCAACCGATCCGCGCGAACCTCTTCCGCAATGGTGAAAGTTCGGTCTGGTCGATGCAATGGACCCGTCCGCCGAAGCGCAACGGGGCGGCGTGAGCGATGCTCCCGATCTTCCGCAAACGCAGCAGCCGCATCACGGTTGAGCGACAACGCATCGCCCAAGTCTGCGCCATCTTCCTTCTTTCCGGCCTTGCCATGACGGGACCAGTCAGCGCCCCGGCGTTCGCCGAAGCACCGACCATCCAAATAGATCCGATGCGTGATCCTCATGCAGCCGCTATCGCCGAAGCCTCTGCTCGCTTCGTGATCCCGGAACACTGGATCCGTGCCGTAATTCAGGCCGAAAGCGCGAGCGATCCGCGTGCGGTCAGCCATGCCGGGGCCATGGGACTGATGCAGGTCATGCCCGGAACATGGACCGTCTTGCGGGAGGAAAATGGTCTCGGCGCTGATCCTTTCGATCCGCGGGACAACATCCTCACGGGCACGGCTTATCTGCGCGCCATGCTCGATCGCTATGGCACCGTCGGCGGCATGCTCGCGGCCTATAATGCGGGGCCGGGGCGGTACGATGAATACCTCTCGGAAGGCCGTCCGCTGCCCGCCGAAACCCGCGTCTATGTCGCGATGCTGGCCCCGCGCCTGGACGGTTCGATACCGCTCCCGACCCCTGTACCCGTTCCCGATTGGCGCGAGGCGGCGCTGTTCACCGACAGATCGGCGGCGCATCCACCGCAAAATGGCGGCAGCCCGGATGCAGATCGAACGTCCCGCGAAACGGGTCCAGCCGCCCCCAATCCCGGCATTTTCGTTGCCCGGCCCGCCGGGGAGCTACGGCCATGAGCGTGATCGCGGGTTTGCGGGCTCTGGCGGGCTGTGTCGCAGAGGCGGCGGAAAGGCGGGCTCGGACAACGGGCGGGAAGGGGGATGGGCGAGATAAAAGGGCATGCCACGAATGCCGCAAGTCCCTGACAGGACTGGCGTTTTCGCGTGCATGGCGGTCGGTCGTGTGCAGGTTTCGGGAATTTTTCCCGCGATTTCAATGCTCCGGCATGCACAGGGGAATTTCCAGCCTCGGATGGGGCTGCGCATGACCGAACCCGAGCACGACTTCCGGATCAGGCCCGGCAAGCCCCGTAGCACCCGGACGCCGCGTTCCAAAGGCTTCGTGGACCAAGTGCTTCGCGCGGCTCAGAAGGCCGGTCACACCGGGCCGTCTCGCAGTCCGGGTCGACCAAGGCGCTCGACCTTCGGGCGCGGCCATGGCCGGTTCGGGCGCAGCCGACTGTTCTCGCCGGCGCGCCGCGTTGTCGTCAAAGCACGCATTGCGCGCCACAACGGCCGGGCCTATCGCGCGGCCCCACTCAAAACCCATCTCGCTTATCTACGTCGCGAGGGCGTCAGCCGAGAGGGCGAGAAGGGACTGCTTTTCGATGCCGAAACCGACGGTCTGGACGGCTCGGATTTCGTGGCACGATGCGAGGACGACCGGCACCATTTCCGCTTCATCATCTCGCCCGAGGACGCCGCCGAGATGGAGGACCTGCGCGGGTTCACCCGCGATCTCGCGCGCCGGATGGAGGCCGATCTCGGCACGCGGCTCGACTGGGTCGCGGTTGATCACTGGAACACCGACAACCCGCATGTGCATCTGATCGTGCGCGGCGTGGATGATCGGGGTGGCGACCTCGTCATCGCGCGCGACTACATCAGCAGTGGGCTGCGGTCCCGTGCCGAGGACCTGGTCGCGCTGGAACTTGGTCCCAAACCGGAGCACGACATCCGGCATGCGCTGGAACGCGAGGTGACGGCGGAACGATGGACTCGTCTTGACCGCGAGTTGCGCTTCCACGCCGACGACCTCGGCCTCATCGATCTACGGCCGTCCGCGCCCGGACCCGAGGATCCGCAAATCCGCCGGTTGATGATCGGCCGGATGCAGCATCTTCGGAAACTAGGGTTGGCCTCGGAGGGGCGCCCGGGCGAATGGATGCTCGGGCTCGAGGCGGAACGCACGCTCCGCGACCTGGGCGAGCGCGGCGACATCATCAAGACGATGCACCGCGCCTTCGCCGAGCGCGGGCAGGACCGCGGCTTCTCCGACTTCGCTATCGACGGAGGCGGGGCGGGGGGCCCGATCATCGGACGACTGGTAGCAACCGGATTGCATGACGAGCATTCCGGAACCGCCTATGCCGTGATCGACGGCACGGATGGGCGCGCGCATCATGTACGTTTTCGGGGCCTCGACGCCTTCGAACACGCGCCTGCGCCGGGCGGCATCGTCGAGGTGCGCCGCTTCGGCGGTCCGGACGATCGGCGCCCGACGCTTGTTTTGGCAAACCGGTCGGATCTCGACCTGCAATCCCAGATCGATGCGCCGGGCGCGACCTGGCTCGATCACCGGCTGGTCGAACGTTCCCGCATGCCGCTTGCAATCGGAGGCTTCGGGGCAGAGGTGCGGGACGCTCTCGATGCCCGCGCCGAGCATCTGGCAGACGAAGGGCTGGCGCAAAGGCAGGGACAGCGGATCATCCTGCAGCGCAACCTACTCGACACCCTGCGGCAGCGCGAACTCGAAGCCGTAGGCATGGCGCTCGAGACCGAGATCGGCCTGCCACATCGCCCGGCAAAATCCGGCGACCATGTGTCCGGCAGCTATACCCGCCAGCTGCGCCTGTCCTCCGGCCGCTATGCGATGGTCGAGGGCATCGGCCCGGACTGCGGGCGCAGTTTCCAGCTCGTTCCCTGGTCCCGCGAAATCGAGCCGCGCCTTGGCCAGCACATCACCGGAATTGCGCGCAGTGGAGGCGGGATCGACTGGAGCCTCGGGCGCAAGCGCGGGTTGGGGTTATAGGGGAGAGGTGAAGAGCCCTTAGCATGCACTGCTCAACCGAGGAAACTGCTCGACTTTAAAGCTGAAGCCATGTGATTGAAGCGGTCGAGAAATGAGCGCGCACGTGGTCTCGGGTCCATTAGGTACTGGTCTGGACCAAGCATCCTCCTCGCATTCAAATCTTGGGTTTCAAGAAGATCGAAGTCCACGTGGACGATTTTGCAGTGCCAACCGGGGGGCGAAACCTTTGACCAACCCAAAGTGTGATGAATTAGGAGGTTTCTCCTGCAGGAATACCCACGGAAATCAAAGGCAAGGACGCCATTGGTCACAAAAATGTGGTTGCCAGCATAGCCTTCGCCCGGAATGATCCTTTCGGCGTGAAAACCAGCCAGAGGCGCGACCTCAAGATAAATGCCCGCCAAGATGTGACATGCGCCGTGTCCGAAGAATATGCGATCAGACAGCTGCCATCGGCGCTGCCGGTCTTGCTTGATGCCCGGCTTCAGTTTGTACATGCGGTCATAATAGCCCCACTGCAGCGGAACGAAAGTTCACACCGACATGGCAGTCAATCTGTGCGCTGACTTCCCAGACGCCGACGCCCAAGGATCCGATCCGCACGCTACTCCCGCCGATTCTGCGCAAGCTCTCGGTCACCGCTTGACCTTACACCCGGCGCCCCAACCATGCCGCACCATGACCGCCACGAAAATCCTCTGGGGCCAGATCCTCGCTGTCTTCCTGATCGTCCTCACCACGACCTGGGGCGCGACGCAATGGGTCGCCTGGCGACTGGGGTTTCAGGCGCAGCTGGGCAGCCCGTGGTTCGAGGCCTTCGGCACGCCGATCTACCCGCCACCCGCCTTCTTCTGGTGGTGGTATTTCTACGACGCCTATGCGCGCACGGTCTTCTGGGAGGGCGGGGCGATCGCGGCCTCGGGCGGGTTCATCTCCATCGCCGTGGCCATCACCATGTCCGTGATCCGGGCGCGCGAGGCCGCCGACGTCGATACCTATGGTTCGGCCCGCTGGGCGAAAAGGTCCGAGGTGGAAGCAGCCGGGCTGCTGGGTTCCGATGGTGTCGTGCTCGGCAAGCTGGATCAGGACTACCTGCGCCATGACGGGCCGGAGCATGTGCTCTGCTTCGCGCCGACCCGGTCGGGCAAGGGGGTTGGTCTCGTGGTCCCTTCACTCCTGACCTGGCCGGGCTCCGCCATCGTCCATGACATCAAGGGCGAGAATTGGGACCTCACTGCCGGGTTCCGCGCGCGCCATGGACGGGTGCTGCGTTTCGATCCGACCAGTATGTCGTCGTCTGCCTATAACCCGTTGCTCGAGGTGCGACGCGGCGAATGGGAGGTGCGTGACGTCCAGAACGTGGCCGACGTGCTGGTCGATCCAGAAGGCTCGCTGGAAAAACGCAACCATTGGGAAAAAACTTCGCACTCGCTGCTGGTGGGTGCGATCCTGCATGTGCTCTACGCCGAACGAGACAAGACCCTGGCCGGCGTCGCCGCCTTCCTGTCCGACCCGCGCCGCCCGATCGAGCAGACCCTCGAAGCGATGATGGCGGCGCGCCATCTGGGGGAGACCGGCCCACATCCTGTCATCGCCTCGACGGCGCGAGAACTTCTGAATAAGTCCGACAATGAACGCTCGGGCGTCCTCTCGACGGCCATGTCCTTCCTCGGCCTCTACCGCGACCCGGTTGTCGCCCATGTGACCCGACGCTGCGATTGGCGGATCGACGACCTGATCGGCGCGGACCAGCCGACGACCCTCTACCTCGTCGTGCCGCCCTCGGACATCTCCCGTACCAAGCCGCTGATCCGGCTGGTGCTGAACCAGATCGGCCGCCGCTTGACCGAGGACCTGAAGGACACGCGTCGCCGCCATCGCGTGCTGATGATGCTGGATGAATTCCCGGCGCTCGGACGGCTCGACTTCTTCGAAAGCGCACTGGCCTTCATGGCGGGCTACGGGATCAAGAGCTTTCTGATCGCCCAATCCTTGAACCAGATCGAGAAGGCCTATGGCCAGAACAACGCCATTCTCGACAACTGCCATGTCCGGGTGAGCTTCGCCACCAACGACGAACGGACCGCCAAACGTGTCTCGGATGCGCTCGGTACGGCGACCGAGATGAAGGCGATGAAGAACTATGCCGGTCACCGACTGGCGCCCTGGCTGGGTCACCTCATGGTCTCGCGATCCGAGACCGCGCGCCAACTCCTGACACCGGGCGAGATCATGCAGCTGCCACCCGACGATGAAATCGTCATGGTCGCAGGCTCCCCGCCAATCCGCGCGAAGAAGGCGCGGTATTTTGAGGACAGGCGGTTTGTCGATCGTGTGGTTGCGCCGCCAGAACCGGAGCAAGGCATGCCGATGATGCAGGATGATCCATGGTCATCGCTTCCGACCATCGAAGCCGATACTCCGGCGGGCGCATCCGCGACGTCGACCAACGCCGATGACGCGAACGCCGGCCTTCGCCGGGAGCCAGACTTGCCCGAGCATGTGGCTGCATCCCGGGAAACGCCGAAGGAACCCGCGCGCGAATTCGAGATGATGCTCGATGATGATCCGGAGGAGGCCGCGCGGCAAAGGCAAGCCCTGCGCAAGCAGATGGTACAGGTGGCCCGTCAGGCCTCGATGGACCGCAATGACGGTATCGATCTTTGAGGACTGACCCATGCGCGACCGTCTCCACCTCTCCCTGCCAGCCGAGTTGATCGGGCGGATCAACGACATCGCTGACCGGAAACGGGTGACCCGCTCCGCTATCGTGGAGGCAGCGGTCGAATCCTTTCTGTCCCCCGATCATGCCGACATGCAGGAGGCCGCCCTGACGCGCCGCCTCGACCGCCTCTCACGGCATGTCGCCCGTCTCGAACGCGATCAGCGGATCACAACCGAGACCCTCGCCCTCTTCGTCCGCTTCTGGCTCACCATCACCCCGCCGGTCGCGCCGGAGCAGCAGGCCGCGGCACAGGCCAAAGGGCGCGAACGGTTTGATGGGTTTGTGGAGACACTGGGCAAGCGGGTGCAGAAGGGGCGTTGGTTCACGGATGAGATCCCGGGTGATGAGAAGGAAAACCGGTAGTCACAAAGAAAATTATGGCCTCCAGTTCAAATTGGCAGGTTTTGCGTTGACGTTGTCGAGAGCGTCTATATCGTGTGTCAGACTAACGCTTGGCCCTTCAAGGACACTGCCAACGCCCAACCGAAACGCTTAGATCACGAGCCCAATAGCCTTGGCACATATGAAATTCATCGATCTTTTCGCCGGTCTGGGCGGATTTCATCAGGCGCTGAGCGCGTCGGGCGGGGAGTGCGTGTTCGCCTCGGAGATCAACGGCGATTTGGCCGCTTTGTACGAGAAGAACTACGGCACAAAGCCCCACGGCGATATCCGAAGCGTCGATATTCCCTCGATCCCAGATCATGATGTCCTGTGCGCAGGCTTTCCCTGCCAGCCGTTTTCCAAGGCTGGCGAGCAGAAAGGCCTGCAATGCCCCCAATGGGGCGACCTCATCGATTACGTGATCGACATTTTACGTGTGAAGGAGCCGCGCTTTTTCATCATCGAAAATGTGCCAAACCTTGTCCGCCATGACGGCGGCAGGACGTGGCAAAATATCTGTACCCGGCTACGCGCGCTCGACTATGATGTCGATTTTGCGCGCTTGTCCCCGCACATGTTCGGCGTGCCGCAAAAGCGCGAGCGGGCCTTCATCATTGGCGACCGCGAAGGGCTTGGCGGCTTTTCCTGGCCGATGCCGGAAGACGGGGCACAACTATCTATTGCATCCGTCTTGGACGAAGACCCGGATGATGCTCTTCATTTGAGCCCAAACCATGTCCATTATCTGTCGATCTGGCAGGAATTCGTGGCGGCTTTCCCGAAGAATACGGAACTTCCGTCATTCCCTATCTGGGCAATGGAATTTGGCGCAGACTATCCCCTTGATGGCCTCACCCCGTATGAGCGCGGATATCGACGGCTGGGCCGCCATAAAGGCGCGTTCGGGCAATCCTTGAAAGGTTTGTCGCCCGAAGAAACTGAAGCTGCGCTTCCAGGGTATGCGCGCACTAAGCTGGAGCGATTTCCGGCATGGAAGATAGATTTCATCGAAAAGAACCGCGCCTTCTATGCTGAGCACAAATCAATCATTGATCCTTGGATTGACCAGATAAAATCCTTCCCGCCGAGCTTCCAAAAGCTGGAATGGAACACGAAAGGCGGCGTGCGAGATATCTGGAAACATGTCATCCAATTCCGGGCGAGCGGCATTCGCATCAAAAAGGCCGATACTGCCCCCTCACTCATTGCTATGACAACAAGTCAGGTTCCCATCATTGGATGGGAGCGGCGCTATATGACGCCACGCGAGTGCAGCCGCCTGCAAAGTCTTGAACTCACCCATTTGCCGAGCACCAAGAACGGTGCCTACAAAGCCTTTGGCAATGCCGTTAATGTTGAAGTTGTGAAGCGCATCTTCGCCGCCCTTGTCACCAGAGAAGATGCAGCGGAGTCCGCACAGCGGGCCGTTGCCGCAGAGTAATATGAGCCGATTGAACACGGTCAATATCCGGCCCGGTGTAAACGTCCTTTCGGTGCTCCCGCACCTTAACTATAAGGCGTGGTACGCCTTGGCCGAGTTCGTTGATAACTCGATCCAGAGCAGTATCTCGCGCCGAAAGGACTTGGAGGCCGCCTCGGGCGGTTCCTACGTTCTGCGGGTCGATATCACCTTCGATGCGGACGACAGCCGGATCGTGATTTTCGACAACGCTGCCGGAATTGCCTCATCCGACTATCAGCGCGCCTTCCGGCCTGCCGAAATCCCGCCCGATGCAACGGGCCTGTCCGAGTTCGGCATGGGGATGAAGAGCGCGGCATGCTGGTTCGCGCCGAAATGGAGCGTCCGCTCCAGCGCGCTTGGCGAAAGAGACGAGCGCACTGTCTTCTTCGATATCGAACGCATCGTCCATGACAGCATCGAAGAGTTAAATGTCGTCACTTCGGTTGCGTCCGAGGACAAGCACTATACGGAAATCCGGCTGGAGGACATTCGTCGCTTTCCGAAAGGCCGGACCATCGGCAAGATCAAGGAGCATTTGGCCAGCATCTATCGCATCTTCCTGCGCTCCGGCGCGCTGGAGCTCTGCGTTGACGGTGAGCGACTGACATTTGAGGAACCCAAAATACTGGTAGCACCCTATTTTGAGGAACCATACAAGCCGACCGGCCCAAAAATCTCTTGGCGTCGGGAAATTGACATTGATCTTGGCCCAGGCAAATCAGCGACTGGATTTGTTGCGATCCGTGAAAAGGCAGATACTCGGCTTGCTGGACTCGCATTATTTCGACGGCAGCGACTTGTATTCGGCAGCGCTGATGAACCGTACCGACCGCCAGATATCTTCAAACGATCCAATAGCTATGAGTCACAGAGAGTATTTGGGGAGATACACCTCAAGGGATTCAATGTCTCACACACCAAGGACGGAGTCCAATGGGGCGAGGCAGAAGACGAATTCCTTAAGAAACTGCACAAAATCCTTAGATCAGACGACCTGCCCATTATACGACAAACGAATAACTATCGCGCATTGGACGATGCTCGAAACGCGCGTAAGGTTGCCCGCAGTGCAGCGCCCGCCGTGGCCAAGCAGTTCGATCACAGAGCCTTGATTACATCGCAACCGGCGTTTCCCAGCGTTGTATCACCGAGCCCTGAGCCATCGCCGGACGAGAACCTTCCCGATGTTGGGGAGCAACTCGACGCGGTTGCGGAAGGGGAGCGCGATGATTTTCAGTTTGAGTTTTTGTTCCGGGGGACGCCTTGGATCGTGAAGCTCGAATTGTCCTATGCCGACCGGGAAAGCGATTGGCTTTCCATCCAGAGCAGACCAGCCATCACGGACCCTGATCCGCGTGAAGTGCTGATCCGCGTGGCCATGCTGCATCCATTTATGGCGCAGTTTCCCAATCTCGACTCGGAGGGCTTCGCGGCAGTCCTGAATATTGCTGCCACCATGGCGCTGTCAGAAGTCATCGCCACGGAGCTTGCCTCGCATCACCCCAAAGCAATCCGGCAATACAGCAATGAAATCCTCAAGAACCTTGTGACGAGGGCTGTCCCCGATGAGTGACGAAGGCATTATCCAGATTCACGAGCGCCAGACGTCCGGCAAGTGGAACCCGGCGCAAGGTCCGGCCCTGACGCGCCTTCTTCAGTCAAACACATCGCTTTCCGAGACTGAGAAGACCCGGCTTGTGTCGGAAACCTTATCGATCATGCGCCAATGCGCTGATCCAAAGAATCCGGGGGATCACAACACCGGGCTGATCATCGGCTATGTTCAGAGCGGCAAGACGCTCTCTTTTACCAGCTTGTCCGCGCTCGCTCACGACAATGACTACCAGATTGTCCTGCTTCTTGCTGGAACGACCAATAACCTGGTCGAGCAATCCTTCGAGCGTCTCAGGAAGGACTTGGAGGTCGAAAAGAACCGGAACTGGAAGCTGTTTTCGACCAGAGACAAAGGCTTCCAGGGTGCCGAGGTCGAACGGGTCAAGAGCGAGCTCGCGAAATGGCGCAAAGGGAGCACCCGCTCGCGCACCGTGCTGATCGTTTCCATGAAGGAGCATCGCCATCTCAATCATCTGGCCACGTTGCTCGCCGGGGTTGATCTGACGAACGTGCCCACGCTTATCATCGATGATGAAGGCGACCAGGCGGGGATGAACACCAAAGCCCTGCAACAGGAAGAAAGCACGACCTACGCGCGGATCACCGCGTTGCGCTCTCTCTTCCCGCATCACAGCTATCTTCTCTACACCGCCACGCCGCAAGCGCCGCTTCTGATCAGCCGCATCGACACACTCTCGCCGGACTTCGGCGCAGTGCTGACTCCCGGCGACGCCTATGTCGGCGGCAAAGAGTTCTTTGTGGACGGGCCGGACAAATACATCGAACTCATCCCGCAAACCGATGTGCCGGACCGGGACGATCCGCCCGCGAGCCCACCTGCCAGCATGCTGGAGGCCTTGAAAGACTTCTTCGTCGGCGTGGCAATTGGCCTGCGTGAAGAAGATGACCAGGGCGGCGGCAATCGCTCCATGATGATCCACCCGGCCATCCCCAAGGCGGATCATCTCATGTTTGCGAGATGGGCGCGGAACACGCGCGATGAATGGGCGGCCATTTTGGACGACCCGGATCATCACGGCCATGACGACTTGCTGGCGGGTTTTCGCGCTGCCTTCGAGCGGTTGAGCGAGACCTACGCCGTCAACTACGGCTTTGATCAGATCGAGGCGCTGCTCTTCGATGCTGTGTCGGAAACCGCCATCGCCGAGCTCAACACGCGCGAGAAGACCAAGATTCCCTCCATCGATTGGAAGGGTGACTATAGCTGGATACTTGTCGGCGGGATTGGCCTAGACCGTGGCTTTACCGTGGAAGGCCTGACGGTCTCCTACATGCCAAGGTCCATCGGGATCGGAAACGCCGACAATATACAGCAGCGCGCGCGCTTCTTCGGCTACAAGAAGCGCTATCTTGGCCTCTGCCGCATCTATCTCACGACAGAAAACATCGAAGCTTTCCAAGACTATGTGTCCCACGAGGAATCAGTTCGCTCATCGATTTCCAAGCACATCAAGGATGGTGGCGGCCTGAAAGACTGGCGGCGCACCTGGTTCCTCAGCCAGAGGCTGCAACCGACACGGCGCTCTGTCATCTTGCTCGACATGTACCAGTCGCGGGGGCGTGAAGGGTGGATTTACCCCGACTATCCCTATGAGGATACCGGCTTCGTCGCCGACAACCGCGAAGCGGTGAACCAATTGCTCGGCGCGTTCGACTTCTGGGAATACAAGCAAGACGGCTGGAACCAGCAGCAGACCATTCCGGCGTTCAGCGACGACATATCGCTCAGCGAGATAATCCCCTTCATCGGGCAAATACGCTACAAGAACCCCAGCGATAGCTTGCAACACTCAGCCATCATGGTTGGCCTCGAAAAGCTGGCCAGCGAAGACCCTGAGATGCGGTGCAGCGTCTTTGCCTTTTCCGGCCCTTGGTCGGGCGTGGAAGCGCGCCGTAGTCTCGATACCAAAGACCCGCCCAAGATCAGAAACCTCTTTCAGGGTAGCAACGCGCGCACCAACTATCCCGGTGCGCGCCAAATCCGGGCCGATGATACGATCACCTTCCAGATACATCGCTACCACCTAGAGAACGCCGCCAAGAACCGCGTGCTCCTGGAAGACTTGCCCGTGCTCGCCGTGCACATTCCCGAGCATCTGGCAGAGCGTGTTTGGGTGGAACGAGAGGACGATGCTGTTTGAGGCGTATCAGGAGCTTGCCCGCCGGTTCCCGGATGCTTGCCAGCATCTCTTCGGGAGCAAGATCGATAGTGCCCAAGGGCTTTGGCTTTCACTGGATGCGCAAGGGCAGCCTTATTTGCTCTTCGAGATGGCCGAGGATGATGGCCAGCCTGATCTGAAGCTAAAATCCGTCGAGGTTCGCTTCGCGTGCCCCTGCGATATTCAGCTTCAGGATGGAAGCGCTCTTTCCGGCATCTACACGCTGGTTTCTCTTGCCAATGACGATCCCGACATTATCCGCGTCTTCCTTCGCCTCTTGGAAGAAGCGTTCCTGGTTCCCGGCGCGGATCACTCAGCAGCAGCGGTACGGGACCAAATCCTGTCGATTGCAGACCTCTTCACGCGGCTGAACGATGATCTGAAAGACGTGGTTGGCCTCTGGGGTGAGTTGCACATCATCCGCACCGCTCAAGATATGGGCGCAGCAGCAAGGGCGTGGTCATCGTCCGCCCGTGCCCGGTACGACTTCATGACCGAACGCTTTGCGCTGGAGGTGAAGACGACTCTGAAGTCTCTCCGGCAGCATCGCTTTTCGCTTGAGCAGCTTCGCCCCAATGCGGACATCCGGGTCTATGTCGCTTCTATCTTGCTGACCGAGTTGCCCGGGGGCGAAGCGGCGTGCGAGTTAATCGATGAAATCTACGCTGCGATGGACGATCCTAACAGCCGCGCCAGTTTCTTTCGCCAGTGTCTGCGCAAAGGCGGCGCGGATGTCTATGGATCAGAGTTGCGACTGAGCACATTGCCAGACGGCGCATCCATCGCGATCTTTGACGCTGGCACTTTGCCTGTACCATCCGTTGACGGCGCGGACCCAATCTCCAACGTGCGCTTTGACCTTCAACTTGAAGGGACGGAGATGCTCGCGTCGGATGACCGACGGAGCGTCTTGAGTTTTTCAACTCTCGACAACTGATAACTCGGTTTCAACTTACCCTTTCCCCTGTCTTTGCACGCCACAGCCCTACGCCCCTTGAAGACCTGTTGAGCGCAGCCGGTTTCCGGTTTTCTTGATGGACCCGATCCAGGGCCGCCCGTTGGGGGCCACTCACGGAACGGGGACAACATGGCAGAGGCAACTCGGAAACCGGAAGTGATGGCCCGCGGCGCGCGGATGTTGCGCACGGCACTTGGACCCGCCATCGCCGGGTTTCTGGAAGACCCGATGACCGTCGAGGTCATGCTCAATCCCGACGGGCGGCTCTGGATCGACCGGCTCTCCGAGGGGCTCTCCGATACCGGGGCCACGCTCTCGCCCGCCGATGGCGAGCGGATCGTGCGGCTCGTCGCCCATCACGTCGGGGCCGAGGTGCATGCCGCGCGGCCGCGCGTGTCGGCCGAATTGCCAGAGACCGGCGAGCGTTTCGAGGGGCTCCTGCCGCCCGTGGTCACCGCGCCTTGTTTTGCGATCCGCAAGCCCGCCGTCGCGGTCTTCACGCTCGCCGATTACGTCGCGTCCGGGATCATGACCGAGACTCAGGCGGCGCTGTTGCGGGATGGCGTTGCCGAACGCGCCAATATCCTCGTGGCGGGCGGCACCTCCACCGGTAAAACGACGCTGACCAATGCGCTCCTGGCGGAAGTGGCCGGATCGTCGGACCGCGTCGTCATCATCGAGGACACGCGCGAGCTACAATGCGCCGCGCCGAACTTGGTCGCCCTGCGCACCAAGGACGGGGTAGCCTCGCTTTCCGATCTCGTCCGCTCTTCGCTCCGCCTGCGCCCCGACCGCATTCCCATCGGCGAGGTGCGCGGGGCCGAGGCGCTGGACCTGTTGAAGGCCTGGGGGACCGGTCATCCGGGCGGGATCGGGACCATCCATGCGGGCTCTGCCCTGGGGGCGCTGCGCCGGATGGAGCAGCTCATCCAGGAGGCGGTGGTCACCGTGCCGCGCGCCCTCATCGCTGAAACCATCGATCTCATCGCCGTCCTCTCCGGGCGTGGGGCCAACCGGCACCTCGCCGAGCTTGCCCGCGTCGAGGGGCTGGGACCGGACGGCGACTACCGCATCACCCCGGCGGCGCGGCCGACCGGGACGGAAACCACGACAGGAGACCCGTCATGACCCGACCCCTTCACCGGCTGTGCGCACAGGCTTCGCATGCCATTGCTTACACCACTGTCACCCTGATGCTGGCCGGACCCGCCCGGGCGGCGGGCTCTTCCATGCCCTGGGAGGCGCCGCTGCAATCGATCCTCGAGTCGATCGAGGGGCCGGTCGCCAAGATTATCGCGGTGATCATCATCATCGTCACCGGGCTGACGTTGGCCTTCGGGGACACCTCCGGGGGCTTTCGCCGCCTCATCCAGATCGTCTTCGGCATCTCCATCGCCTTCGCGGCCAGTTCCTTCTTCCTGAGCTTCTTCAGCTTCGGCGGCGGGGCGCTGATCTGATGGTGACGACCGGTTCACCGCAGGGGAACGCGGCTTTCCAGTGGAAAGCCGCGAGGGAGGAACGCCATGAGCGGTAGCGAATGGCCAGGTTTCGAGCAGCTGGCGGACGTACCGGGCTTCACCCTCCCGGTGCATCGCGCGCTCACCGAGCCGATCCTGTTGGCCGGTGTACCGCGGGCCTTCGCGATCCTGAACGGCACGCTGGCCGGGGCCATCGGGCTCGGGCTGCAGCTCTGGGTCGCGGGCATCGTCATCGGCATTCTGGGCCATGTGGTGGCGGTCTGGGCCGCGCGGCGCGATCCGCTTTTTGTCGAGGTCGGACGCCGGCATCTGCGCCTTCCCGGTCATCTCGAGGTCTGAGGGCAGCGCCATGATGAACCTCGCGGAATATCGCCGGAAAGGAACGCGGCTGGCGGATTACCTGCCTTGGGCGGCGCTGGTCGCACCCGGCGTGGTGCTGAACAAGGATGGCAGCCTGCAGCGCTCGGCCCGGTTCCGCGGCCCCGATCTCGACAGCGCGGTCGCCGCCGAACTCGTGGCCGTGGCGGGACGCATCAACAACGCCTTTCGCCGTCTCGGCTCCGGCTGGGCGATCTTCGTGGAGGCGCAGCGCGTGGCGGCGGCCGATTATCCCGACAGCCGCTTTCCCGATCCGGCCTCGGCGCTGCTCGATGCCGAGCGTCGCGCAGGGTTCGCCGAGCAGGGGGCGCATTTCCAGTCGGAGTATCTCCTGACCTTCCTCTACCTGCCGCCCGCCGAGGAGGCCGCGCGGGCCGAGACCTGGCTCTACGAAGGCCGCGACAAGACCGGCGTGGATGCGGGCGAGGTGCTGCGTGGCTTCATCGACCGGACCGACCGGGTGCTGGCGCTCTTCGACGGCATCATGCCCGAATGCCGCTGGATGAGTGACAGCGAGACGCTGACCTATCTGCATTCCACCATCTCGACTCAAGCCCACCGCGTCCGCGTGCCGGATACCCCGGCCTATCTCGACGCGCTTCTGGCCGATCAGCCGCTGACCGGCGGGCTCGAACCTCGGCTGGGGGACGCCCATTTGCGCGTTCTCACCCTCTCGGGCTTTCCGACCGCCACCACGCCCGGGATCCTCGACGATCTCAACCGGCTGGCCTTTCCCTATCGCTGGGCGACGCGCGCGATCCTGATGGACAAGGGGGAGGCGGCGCGGATGGTCGCCCGCATCCGCCGTCAATGGTTCGCCAAGCGCAAATCCATCGCCGCGATCCTGAAAGAGGTCATGACCAACGAGCAATCGGCGTTGGTCGACACGGACGCCGCCAACAAGGCCGCCGATGCCGATATGGCCCTGCAGGAGCTCGGTGCCGATATCGCAGGCGAGGCCTATGTCACGGCGACCCTCATCGTCTGGGACGAAGACCCGCGCCGCGCCGACGAGAAACTGCGCCTGGTCGAGAAGGTGGTGCAGGGGCGGGACTTCACCGCCATGGTCGAGACGATCAATGCCGTCGATGCCTGGCTCGGCTCGCTGCCGGGGCAGGCTTACGCCAATGTCCGCCAGCCGCCGATCTCCACCCTCAACCTCGCCCATATGATCCCACTCTCCGCCGTCTGGGCAGGGGAGGAGCGGGATACACATTTCGACGGACCGCCGCTGCTCTACGGCAAGACCGAGGGCGCGACGCCCTTCCGGCTGTCGCTCCATGTGGGCGATGTCGGCCATACGCTGGTCGTGGGTCCCACCGGGGCGGGCAAATCCGTGCTGCTCGCGCTCATGGCGCTGCAATTCCGCCGCTACCCGGGCGCACAGGTTTTCGCCTTTGATTTCGGGGGCTCGATCCGTGCCGCCACGCTCGCCATGGGCGGCGATTGGCATGATCTGGGCGGCGAGCTGACCGAAGGCGCGGAGGCGACGGTTTTCCTCCAGCCGCTGGCCCGCATCGACGATCCCGCCGAACGCAGCTGGGCCGCGGGCTGGATCGGGGCGATCCTCGCCCGCGAAGGCATCGCGATCACGCCGGAGGTGAAGGAGCATCTCTGGTCCGCCCTGACCTCGCTGGCCTCAGCCCCGGTCGGCGAACGCACGATCACCGGTCTTGCGGTCCTGCTGCAATCTTCCGACCTGAAACAGGCCCTGCGGCCCTATTGCCTCGGCGGCGCCCATGGGCGGCTGCTCGATGCCGAGACCGAAGAGCTTGGTGCCGCCTCGGTGCAGGCCTTCGAGATCGAGGGGCTGGTCGGCACCGCCGCGGCGCCCGCGGTCCTCTCCTATCTCTTCCACCGGATCGGCGACCGGCTCGACGGGCGACCAACGCTCCTGATCATCGACGAGGGTTGGCTCGCGCTTGATGACGAGGGCTTTGCGGGCCAGCTCCGCGAATGGCTGAAGACGCTGAGGAAGAAAAACGCCTCGGTCATCTTCGCGACCCAGTCGCTCTCCGATATCGACGCCTCCCCCATCGCGCCCGCCATCATCGAAAGCTGCCCGACCCGGCTGCTCCTCCCCAACGAACGGGCCATCGAGCCCCAGATCACCGCGATCTACCGCCGTTTCGGCCTCAACGACCGGCAGATTGAGATCCTCGCCCGCGCCACCCCGAAGCGGGACTACTATTGCCAGTCGCGGCGCGGCAACCGGCTTTTCGAGCTGGGCCTCTCCGAGGTGGGTCTCGCGTTCTGCGCCGCCTCGTCCAAATCCGACCAGACGCGGATTTCCGACATCTTCGCGGAACACGGGCGGGACGGGTTTCTCGCGGCCTGGCTGGACGCCCGAGGTGTCGGGTGGGCCGCCGAGCTGATCCCGGACCTCACCAATCTCGCGTCGGAGCCCGACGCCTCGGACGCACTGATCCCACAAGCCCCCGAACCCGCAAAGGAGACCATCCCATGACCCAAGTCCCCCATCGCCTGTCCCGTCTCGCCAGCGCCTCTGCGCTCGCCCTGACGCTCGCAGCCCCCATCGGCCTTTCGCCGATCTTCGCGACGCCCGCCCAGGCCTTCCTCTTCGGCGGGGGCGGGCGCATCGTCTACGACCCGCGCAATCACGCCGAGAACATCCTCTCCGCCGCCCGGGCGCTGGAGCAGATCAACAACCAGATCACCCAGCTGCAGAACGAGGCGCAGATGCTGATGAACCAGGCCCGCAACCTCGCGAGCCTGCCGCATTCCTCGCTGCAGGCGCTGCAGCAGAATGTCGACCGGACCCGGCAGCTCCTGTCCCAGGCGCAGAACATCGCCTTCGATGTCGCCCAGATCGACCAGGTCTTCCAGCAGGACTATGCCAATATCCCGATGGCGGCACCCGAGGCGCAGCTTCTGGCCGATGCCCGGTCCCGCTGGGAAAACACCGTCGGCGGGCTGCAGGACGCGCTCCGCGTCCAGGCCGGCGTCGTCGGCAATCTCGACGGCCAGCGCGCCGAGCTCTCCGCCCTTGTCGGCGAAAGCCAATCCGCCGTCGGCGCCCTGCAGGCGACCCAGGCGGGCAACCAGCTCCTGGCGCTGCAATCCCAGCAGATCGCCGATCTGATCGCCGTCGTCGCCGCCAATGGCCGCGCTTCGGCGCTGGTCGAGGCCGAGCGGTCCGCCGCGGCCGAACAGGGCCGGGTCCAGCGCGAGCGGTTCCTCACGCCGGGCGCGGGCTATCAGCCCGGCAACGCCCAAATGTTCAACAACTGAGGGGAGCAGACCCATGGAGGGATCGGTCCTCGCCCGCATCGCCGCCATCGTCTTCGTCGCCATCGCGATCACCGCGGCACTGGTGGAGATGGGCCGGGACGAAGCGGGGCAGGCGGCGCGTCCGGCACCGCTGGTCGCGCCGGAGGTCGATCCGCTCCGGGCAGAACAACGGCGCTGCCAGGAACTAGGCGAGGCCGCGGTCTCCGATCCCGACTGCCTCGCCGTCTGGGCCGAAACCCGCGACCGCTTTCTCGGGCGCGACCGGGCCGGAGGCGAGTGAGCCATGGGCGGCACCGGCGTCATCGACACCTTCCTCGGGGTCTTCACCTCCTATATCGACAGCGGTTTCGGGCTTCTGGGCGGCGAGGTCGCCTTCATCGCCAGCACGCTGATCGTGATCGACGTGACGCTGGCGGCCCTCTTCTGGGCCTGGGGTGCGGATGACGACATCATTGCCCGCCTCGTGAAAAAGACCCTTTTCGTGGGCGTCTTCGCCTGGCTCATCTCGAACTGGAACAGCCTCGCCGCCATCGTCTTCGACAGTTTCGCGGGGCTGGGGCTGCTGGCCTCCGGCACCGGCTTCTCGCCCGCCGATCTTCTGCGTCCCGGCCGGGTGGCGCAGACCGGCCTCGATGCCGGGCGACCCCTTTTGGACTCCACCGCCGATCTCATGGGCTTCGTCGCCTTCTTCGAGAACTTCATCCAGATCGCCTGCCTGCTCTTTGCCTGGGCGCTGGTGCTCTTGGCCTTCTTCCTGCTCGCCGTGCAGCTTTTCGTGACGCTGATCGAGTTCAAGCTGACGACGCTCGCGGGCTTCGTGCTGATCCCCTTCGGCCTTTTCGGCAAGACCGCCTTCATGGCCGAGCGGGTGCTGGGCAATGTCGTTTCCTCGGGCATCAAGGTGCTGGTTCTCGCGGTGATCATCGGGATCGGCTCGACGCTCTTCGGCCAGTTCACCGCCGGGTTCGGGGGCGTGACCCCCACCATCGACGAGGCCATGGCGATCGTGCTGGCCGCGCTCTCGCTCCTCGGTCTCGGCATCTTCGGCCCGGGAATCGCCACCGGCCTGGTCTCCGGTGGCCCGCAACTGGGCGCAGGCGCCGCCGTCGGCACCGGGCTTGCCGTGGGCGGCGCTACCGTCGCGGCGGGCGGCGGGGCCCTGCTCGGCGCCCGCGGGGCCGGGGCGCTCGCCTCGGGTGGGGCCGCCGCCACGCGCGGCGCAGCCTCGGCAACGGGAGCCGCCTCGACCGCCTACAGCCTCGGGGCGATGGGCCGGACCGGCGCCGCCGGTGTTACCTCCGGTTTGGGAGGTGTCGCGCGCTCTGCAGGCTCTGCCGCAGTCTCCCCTCTAGGCAAGGCCGCGGCGTCAGCCACGGAAAGCCTGCGGACAAGCCATGCCGAAGGCGCGCGTGCCGGGTTCGCCGCCACGGGCAGCACCTCATCCTCAGGCGCGATTGCCGGTGCTGCCAATCTAGCTGCCGCCGGACCTGTAGGCGGCCCGCCCGCCTGGGCGCGCTCCATGCGCCGCAATCAGGCGATGAGTCACGGCGTTTCCGCCGCCACCCATGCGCTGCGCGCCGGGGACAGCCCCGGCTCCGGCGCCTCCGTTTCCCTATCCGAAAGCGACCGCCCATGAGCCTCTTCAAACGCGCCGCCGCGCATTACGGCAAGACCCCGGAACCCGACACCCCTTACCAGAAGGCCGCCCAGGTCTGGGATGAGCGCATCGGCGCGGCCCGCGTGCAGGCGAAGAACTGGCGCCTCATGGCCTTCGGCTGCCTGATCCTCGTGGGCGGCTTCGCGGCGGCCCTTGTCTGGCAATCGGCGCGTGGCACTGTGATGCCCTACGTCGTCGAGATCGATCGCCACGGCGAGGCGCGCGCCGTCGAGGCGGCCAGCGCCGGGTATCGACCGAGCGATCCGCAGATCGCCTGGCATCTCGCCCGCTTCATCGAGGAGGTCCGGGGCCTGCCCGCCGATCCCATCGTCGTCCGGCAGAACTGGCTCCGCGCCTATGAGTTCACCACCGACCGTGGCGCGCTGGCGCTGAACGATCATGCCCGTGCCAACGATCCCTTCACGCGGGTGGGCGAGGACCAGGTCTCGGTCGAGGTCTCGAGCGTGATCCGCGCCTCGCCGGAAAGCTTCCGGGTGGCCTGGTCCGAGCGGCACTACGAGAACGGTCAGCTCGCCCGCACCGAACGCTGGACCGCGATCCTGACGATCGTGATCGACCCGCCGCGCACGGCGGAGCGCCTGCGGGCAAACCCCCTCGGAATTTACGTGAACGCGATCAACTGGTCGCGGGAGATGAGCCAATGACCCGACCGATCCTGCCCACCGTTCTTCTGGCAACCACGCTTCTGGCAGGCTGCGCCAGTGACCGCCCGCCCGCATTTGCCTATGACGACGCGGTGCCGCCCTTGCCATCGCCGCCCGCCACGGCTCCCGATGACCGACCGCGCCCGCTCCATGTCCCGCCCGCCTGGACCCCGAGCCGGGGCGGAGAGGCCGCCGCCACACCCATCGCCCAGGTTGGCAATGCGAATGCGGCCGCGCGTGTCGAGCCGCGCCAGGCCGGGTATTTCAACGCGATCCAGATCTACCCCTGGTCAGAAGGTGCGCTCTATCAGGTCTATGCCGCCCCGGGTCAGATCACGACCATCGCGCTAGAACCCGGCGAACGCCTCGCGGGCACCGGCCCGATCGCGGCGGGCGACACGGCGCGCTGGATCATCGGCGACACCGAGAGCGGCGCGGGGCGCGACACCCGCGTCCTCGTCCTCGTGAAACCCACCCGGCCCGATATCCGCACCAACCTCGTGATCTCGACCGACCGGCGCACCTATCTGATCGAGCTCAACGCCAGCGAAGAGACCTGGATGCCGGCCATCTCCTGGGCCTATCCGCGCGCGCCCGAGACACCGCGCGCCGCTCCGACCACACCCCGAATCCCGCCCGCAAACGCCCGCAATCACCGCTACGGGCTGCAGGGTGACAGCCCGCCCTGGCGGCCGGTCTCGGTCTTCGATGACGGGCGCCGGGTCTATGTGGTCTTCCCGCGCGGCATCGCTCAGGGCGAGATGCCACCGCTCTTCGTGCTGGGCTCTGATGGGGAGCTGGAGATCGTGAACTCCCGCATCCACGGCAACGTTCTCATCGTCGACCGGCTCTTCGGCGCAGCCGAGCTGCGCCTCGGACGCGGTCCCCGGCAGGAGGTGGTGCGGATCCTGCGGATCGAGCCGCATACCGAGGCGTCAGTGGGGCGGCAGAACGCGGGGCAGGGGACATGAGCGAGACATCGACAGACACCGCCGCCGCCATGCGCCTGCGCGCCGATTCCCCTCGGGTGACGCGGATTTCTCGAAAGGTGATTGTCGGCCTTGGCGTCATTGCGGGGCTCGGCATCGGCGCCGCGCTGATCTACGGGCTGCAACGTCCGGACCGGACTGCGGCCCCGGAAGAGCTGATCACCACCGACCGCCGCCAGCCCGCCGATGGCCTCCGCGATCTGCCCGGCAGCTATGACGCAATCCCGCGGCTCGGGCCGCCCCTGCCGGGCGATCTCGGCGGCGGTATCCTCGACGCGCAGCAACGCGGCCAGCCCATCGCGGCTCCAAGCCTCGCGCCCCCGACGATGGACCCGGCGGATCAGCAGCGGCTTGCGGAACTGGAGGCCGCCCGCGTCAGCGATCTCTTCTTCCAGACGCGCCCCGGGGCGCCCGCGTCCACCGGGTTCCAGATGCCGCCTGCGGCACCGGGGAGCGGTTTGGCCACGACCCCAGAAACCGATCCACGTCAGGCCTTCCTGACCGCGCCGACCGACCGCCGAACGGTCGCACCCGACCGCGTTCAACCTCCGGCCTCGCCATATCTCCTGCAGGCCGGCTCCGTCATCCCGGCCGCGCTGATCACCGGCATTCGCTCCGATCTGCCGGGCCAGATCACCGCGCAGGTCACCCAGAACGTCTATGACAGCCCCACGGGAAGCCTGCTCCTGATCCCGCAAGGAACCCGACTGATCGGCGCATATGACGACAGCGTCACCATCGGCCAGCGTCGCGTGCTCCTGGTCTGGACCCGGCTGATCTTCCCCGATGGGCGCTCTCTTGTCCTCGAACGGCAGCCCGGCGCAGATGCCGCGGGCTATGCCGGTCTCGAGGACCGCGTCGACAATCACTGGGCCAGCATCCTGCACGCCGCGGGACTTTCCACCTTGCTGGCCGTCGGGGCGGAGCTTTCCCTCGACGAGGAAGACCGCCTTGCCCGCGCGCTCCGCGACGGGGCCCTCGACACGATCAACGAGGCCGGTCAGCGCATCGTTCAACGTCAGCTGGAGGTCCCGCCGACCCTCAACATTCGCCCGGGTTTCCCCGTCCGCGTGATCGTGACGCGCGATCTCGTCTTCGCGCCGTTCGGAGGCTGACATGACCAAGCTGAAACTCGGACCGATCCCGGACGACAAGCCGGTGAAGCTGACCGTGGAACTGCCAGCTGATCTCCATCGCGACCTGATCGCCTATGGGGAAATCCTCGGGCGCGAAGCAGGGCAGGGACCAATCGAACCGAAGAAGCTGGTGGTTCCCATGCTCGAGCGCTTCATCGCAACGGATCGCGGATTTGCGAAGGCGCGGCGCGGGGGAGGTCAGGACCGAAACCGAGCCAAAGAACACCCTCCTTGATTGCTTCGGCCGCAATTAGAGAAAGAGCGATTTTGCAGTGTTAAGCGCTTATGGCCCTCTTGGGTTGTCCTCTTGCAATTAAAAGGCGGGCACATCCTCCAAGCGGTCTTGATGCCCATGTATCCGAGGGGACTCAAGAAATTCTAGGGGCTACAGCCCGAGTGCCGCATCCATCCGTTCATGTTCGAAGGCTGGAGCGCAGGCATTCAACCCCGCGCCAGCAAGCCCCTGGTGGCGCAATTCGTCCCGCCAAGTGTTGCCGACAACTTGTGCCATATCTCGGGCCAGGGCTCGGGCTTCCGGCGCACTGATATCGAAAAACTCAGCCGCGTCGATTGCGGCAGCAATGTCCGGCTCATGCCCATGGATCGGGCTGATCCCGGTTTCCATCTGGGCATGCCGCCGGGGCTGCGGATTGACATCGAAGAGCGGTGAAAGACGCCACAGGTTCTGACCCGCATAGATGAAACCGTGGTTCTTCAGGTGGTCATCCGTGTTGGTGACAAGGATCCCGAACACCATGCGGCGCCAGATTTCCCGCAGATCATCGCCGGGCCGGGCGGAAATGGTGCGAATGGTATCGGCAATATCCGTGTAGAAGCCGCTCGCATGTCCAAGCTTGCCCAAGGCGGTGCGCGCGGAGATATAGGGGACCCGACCGCCACCTCGGCGATCAAAGCGGCGGAAGAGCCCGATAGGGTGCGCGCTGCCGGGCAACTCGAGCCTGCATTCCGGTGTACGCAGACCAAGACGCCCGGCGAGCTTCATCGTTGCCACCTCGAGACGTTCCACTGGCCAAGTGTCGTTGATGGAGGTGAACTTGGCGAGCCAGAGCCGCTCCCCATCCCTCACGTTGGCTTTCGGTCGCGCCCCGCCCGGCGTACCGGCGGCACCTACGAGATCCAGCGCATCCTGCTCCGCGCCTGCCGGGTCTCGTTCGAACCTTTGCGCGATCTTGAGCAGGTCCTCGATATCAGCAAGGCGCGGGACGGCTCTTCCGATCCGCGGGAATGGCTCACCGTTTTCCTGTAACAGGCGCAGCGCGCCCTGGCGGGCGGTATCGTCGCATGCCGTCAGGAAGTCGAACTCGGTTGCTGCCTCGCCCAGAACCCGACGCATCAATTTGCGGCCCCAGCTGTCCGGGGACGTATCCGCAAAGGGCCCGGCGATAACATCACGCTTCCGGCTGTCGCGCCCGCCGGTGCTGGCGTGATAGGGCGTGTTCACCCGCGGCATTTGCAGGCAGAGGTCGAAGCCGCGCGGGTTATCGATCCAGTCCTGATCATAGAGGAAAGTGGAATGCGCGCGCCGCCCATCCGTCTCGAAGATCAGACGGCCGACCGGAACCAGCCCTTCCCCGAGAGCGACACGCGCCACGGCCATCAGAAAGCGCTCCCTTCGTCATCGATCTCATCCGACCTCTCTTGCGTGGTGTCCGATCTGCCGGAGGACGGTCTGCGGCGATTGACGATCCGCTCTGGCAGGCGGGCTTGATCGAGGACCAGACCGGTATCGTCTTTCGCCGGATCCAGAATTTCGCCGAGTCGGTGGAGCTCGCCAAGGACCATGAGTGCCATGGCCATTGTCTCGAGCCGCACACCGCCATCGCCCATTTCGAGTTTGGCAAGCGTCTTGTCGGTCACACCCAGGCGCTCACAGAAATCTGCGACGGACATGCGCCGCTTCTTCCTGGCCACACGGATGTCATGGCCAAGTCGTTTCAGGGCGGTCTGAACCTGGTATGATGACATTTTTGACCGGAGAAAACTCCGCCTTGTGTTGCTGTATCCGTACTTTTGTCCGTGTTAGGTCGCTTTACATGGGAAGTCAACAAAATGCACCACAAGGCGGAATATAATCCGGCGTAATATGCGCAAAACGGACTTCTGTCCGATTTAACATGAAAGGTCTGGTGGCCCTGGTGATCTCCGGCGGTGGGTCGGGCAGGTCGCACCAGACGTCCCTGCCGCGCGCGTATCTTGCCTGACAAGCGCTCAGGCTGGGACCGCGGCAGGCAAGGTCCGCGCCAACAGATGCTTCAAGGCTTCGATATGCGTATGTGCAGGGCCGGTGACATCCAGGGTTGCAACCTGGAGGGTCTCTTCGGCGCCGTCGTTGGCGATTGCGTAGCGGGTACAAATCGGCTCGGGTGGCAAATCACCGTGGTGCGGATAGAGCAGCATGACCTCCGGGCAGCGGTAGAGCTGGCTATAGGCCATCAATTGATACACATCGGCCTGACTGACACCCTGCTTCGGGTCGTCGATGTGCGGCGCCATCCGTTTCCATTTCGTGTCGATGACGAGGACGGTTCGATCCCCCTGCCGGATGATGAGGTCCGGCTTGGTCCGAAACCGCCCCGCACCCGCTTCGAACAGGCAGTCACGGTGCCCGCCCTGCGCTGCGACACGGTATTCGCTTCCGGCCAGAGCACGGGTGACCAGTCTGGCAACGTATTGCTCGAACAAGGCATTCATCTCGAACAAGAGAGCATGACCATCTGTAGCCCCGGCACTGGTCTGCTGATGCCGATCCCCAAGCAGGAGCCGCGCGAAGGAAAGAAGCTCACGCCACCGCTGATTCGTCCGATCCAGTATGATTTGCTCCCATCGCAGCGCAGGGATAGGAACCTCGGTCACGTCCGCATAGGCGAAGCCCAACTCGCGCAGGATACGCTGATTGTCGGGGGCCTGAGCCACACGTTGCAAACGGGTCACGGCGGCGCGCATCACCTGGTTGAGCGCAATGTCAGAGGATAAGTCATCATAGCGACAGGCCAGCTTTTGCGGCGCCACCGCATGGCGTGAAAACTGCCGGGTGACATCGAGCCTGCCGCGCAGGGCAGGGAGGTCGTCTGCGTGATCCACATACCGGCGCGGCAGTCCCATGCGCACCGCTTCCATGAGGCGCGCACAAAACAGCCGGATCAACAACTCCAGAATGGTGTCCTTCTGCCATCCGAGCTGGGCCAACGATCCTGCATCGATCCGCAGATCGTGAACAACCGCCAGCATATGGATCAGGCGGCGGCGAAGGGCTTCGTTTGTGGTCTCGTGTTCTCCCAGGCCCTCGATCTTCGGGAGGATCTCCAGCTGACAGCCCGGGGCGGCAATCACGCCGACCACGCCGCGCGCCCGCAACCCTTTGCGGCCGTGTTCGAGCACGCCTTCGCCGCCACGACCCGCGAAGCTCGAGCGCGCCGCAACGGCGGCAATCCGATCAGCCTCGGTGGGCGGGATGGTCGTGTCGTCATCCCCGTAGCCGATGCGCTGCCATTCGCGGAGCGTGCGGCGGATCATGAACCGAGCAGCCGCGCGTAATTGAAGCTGTCTTCGCGCACGTCCCACCGGAAGCGCGGCATCGCTTCGCCATTGTCGAGCCCCGGCGGTGCCTTCAGGACGGACCTATTCAGAAAGCCGCCCTCTATCGGCCCGTCATGCGTATCCAGATCGCCCAGCACCGCGGCGATCTTGCCCCAGTCTTCGAAGAAATACTCGGCGAGCAGCGGGATCACCTTGTGCCGCATGACCTCGTCCACATCCGCTCGGGTGTCGCAGCCGGTGAAATAGGCATGACCGATCTGGTGGTCACGGTCATAGAGGTACTCGATCCGTTCATTGATGATCGTCAGAAGGGTCGGCAGATCGATCCCCGTGCGGGCCGCAGCATCCGTCAGAATTGTCGGATTGGGCATGATTTCGCGGAATGTGAACCGCCGCCTCAGCGCCGTATCGAGCAGGGCGATGGAGCGGTCTGCCGTGTTCATCGTCCCGACAATATGCAGGTTCGACGGAACACCGAACTCGTCCCCGGAGTACGGAAGGCGCACCTTCAGCTGGTTCGGTTGGCCGAGCCGTTTGTCCGGCTCCAAGAGAGTGATCAACTCGCCGAACACCTTGGAGATATTGGCGCGGTTGATCTCGTCGATGATCAGAACGAAAGGTTCGGGTTCGGATGGCCCCTCGTTCTGCTGGCTGTTCATGTAGCGTTCCAGGGCCGGCACGTTGAGCTCGGCATCATAGAGCGCGTAAATCGACTTTTGTGAGAATTTCCGGGAGTAGATTTCGCCGACCGGAACCCCTTCACGGTCTATCCAGAGCCAGCGGACAGCACGGCGATGGGCATACCCGCCTTCGGGGCGGGGGGCAAATTCATAGCCGCCGCTAAACACCCCTATGGCTCGAAGCAGGCCATTGCCTTTCGAGACGATGACGATGTCACCGTCTCGGACCCAGTTCCGGAAAATGAACGGCATCTGCACCATACCCGACCGCGCATCCACATTGGCGTTGTGGTGGCCCTGCGCCTTGCAGGCTTCGATGATGGCTTCGCGGTTCGCAAACTTGTCGTCTGACCAGTCGATGTCCTCGAAGCCAAGGAGGGCGTAGCCGCCCTTGATCGCCTCCTCGAAGAGATGCGCGTCCTCAGGGTTGTTCGCCTCGCCGATCGACATCTTGAAGACCTGGCGGCCTTCAACACGTACCATCTCCTCGTCGGATACATGTCCACGGCTGGTCTCCGCACGTTTCGCGATGCGCCTGAAAATACCGGGCACCGTCTCCAGTCGGAAACCGGCCGAGGATGTGTCCTCGCTATCATCCGCGCCGGTCATCGGCTGTCGGCCCTCGACGAACTCTTCATAGGCCATGGATTGGTGGAAGGTGACGAATTCGATCCGTCCCGCGGCCAGCAGGCCCTGGTAGACGGCCATGAGAACGTCGCGGTCCTCCGGCACTTCCTCCCCACATAGCCCTACGGCTTCGGCCGCCGTACGGTAGGTCTTTCCGGTGCCAGGCGGGCCGAACAGGATCAGATTTTCGGGAAGCATGTTTCGGGCTCCTTCGGTCATTTGACCGCCAGCAACGTCAGGGTCATTCGAAAATGGTTTTTGAGTGGTCTTGTCTAGCGCGATCCAAAGAAACCCTTGAATGTCGAGCCAGTCTTGCGGTCGCCATGCCCACTTATCCCGCATGATAGTAAAGAGCTCCGCGAAGACACTTGCGAAGCGCCCATAGTCGACACGCATATTGGCAGTCGACTCCACGAAGAGTTTCTCGCCGGTTAGCTCTTCCCACGCTTCATTGATGCGGGTGATCTTTAGCGGTGCCGCTTCGGTCGGACGCACCATCGCCAAGGATGAGAACACGATGTTCAAGCGCTCACCGTATGTCAGCGATGTTGCCCCACGCTCTCGTAGGTCAACGAAACTGTCGTATGCTTTGTTGAGGGCGGTGGCGGCTGGTTCATCAGTGCGAAGCAGCCTCCCTATCGTGGCATAAAAATCCGCCGATGTGTCGGGAGCGTTCTTTGTGATGGCGTCTTCCGTTTGCCAGCGAACGAACGGCCCATCCTTCGCTGCGGTCTTCAAGATCTCAAACACTGATTTCCCGAGTGTTTCATCTTGGGTATCCGTGGCAATCGCTTCTTGAACCCGCTCGATTGCCGCCAGTTTGTAAGCCTTCTCACCTTTCGCCCAACCCTCGCCGGGGTTTTCGAAGGTTTCGAAATCTGGGCACAGGTCCAGGAACCGTCTTCGCAGCTTCTCAAGTGCGCTAAGGTTCACGCTTGTCGTTTCCAAGTTGAAACGAAACACCGTGGCCGAGCTTTGGTCAGCCCCGATCCGTTCCGGAGCGCTGACCTGTGCGAGGTCCTGAAAAATCTTGCCCGCCAAAGCCTGACAAATGTTTGGCCAGCCTTCATTCAGATTGAGCGCCGTGTTGACGTCACGAACGAGCACGTCGACATGGGATACACCTTCTTCACGGGCCGGTTCGATATACTGTTCCAGCACGTGCTGGCGAATGCGATCTGCATCCTTCGCTGCGCCCGGCGGCTCCCCCGCTATGAACCGACTGTATTGCGCCAACCAGCTGCTCCAATTCGACAGCCGATTGTGCGGCTTCTCTGAATCGGGCATCAGGATTCGATAGTCTTCACCCCCTGAACGAGCATCGTCACGCATGGCTTTGAGACGGTCTCTGAGCCCCGAAAATTGATCGGCCTTCCAAGCTTCCTCTAGGTTTTCATAGGGCATGCCAAGTGCAGCGAGATTTCGCTCTATCGTTCGAACGGCATAGGTCCGCGAGTTTCGCCCCGCTTCGGTTTGTGCGCCCCCTTGTTCCAGCCACGCCTTGAATTCGTTCTCATCCTTCAAATTAGGGCCCTTCACTATTTATCTGTGTGCAGCATCCTACGGGGATGTGCTGGTCGGCAAAATTCCCAACATTCAGGGGCTGAAAAAAACGTTCGAAGCCCCCAGTCATGACCTTGCCAACTCTCCGCGATCCATAAGGCTACGGGCCAAGGGAACGGCCAAGCCAGGTAAGCTTGCACTGTTGCGGGCAAGGTCGCTCTTGATGCCATTCGGCAAGGCACGGCGCATGTCTGCGGCCTTGGCACGGCACGAGAGTGCCTGATCGACCGCAGCCCGGCCGCCAAGATCAGGGAAGTCTCGGGCAGCGCACACCCATTTTCCACGACCCCGTGCGCGGATGCGCTTCATGATTTTGTCTGCGATCGTGATCATTATGTTTCGCGTCTTGAGCTTCGGATATCGGAATTATAGACGGTATTTCAGACAGATGTAACCTGAGTTGGCGGCACCGTATGGGGCTGATTAGCAAATGTCCCATTGGGCCGAATTTACGAGAATAAAGAGTTGCCCGACGACACCACCACCACTGTGTCCCGCTCCAGACAAGTCACGAGAGAAGAACTTTACCAAAAGGTCTGGTCGACACCCATCAGCCACCTGGCGGCCGAGTATGGTGTATCTGGTTCCTATCTCGCCCGGGTCTGTACGTCTCTGGCTGTGCCTCGGCCTCCCGCTGGCTATTGGCAGAAGAAGGCGGTCGGAAAGGCCGCTCCACGACCTCCACTCCCGCCAGCAAAGCCAGGCGATCAGCTTGTCTGGTCGGCGGATATGCCGCTCGCGCGTCCCGTGACGCCAGCCGCCAGATCTTCGCTGTCGTCGCCTAGTCGTGGCAGGCAACGCAAGGATGCCCGGCATCCGATCCTTCGCGGCGTCGAGCCGCATTATCGCAAGACGCGCAAGATTGACGACTACGAGTTTCTTCGACCCTACAAGCTCTTTCTGCCGGACATCGTGATGTCCGAGGCGCAGCTGCTACGCGCATTGGACCTCGCGAATGGGCTCTACGATGCGTTCGAGCGGAAAGGGTATCGCGTGACCTTCGCACCGCCTGATCAACCATTGTTTCGGGGGCAGATCGAAGAGCGGGAGGTTCCGGAGAAGGATCGGAAATACGGGCGCTATTCCTGCGGACGGATTTGGGCACCGCACCGCCCGACCGTCGCCTATATCGGCGAGGTTCCCATCGGTCTTGCGCTCGTCGAAATGTCCGAACGGGTCACGCTCCGATACTTTAAGGGCAAGTATGTGCGGGACGACAGTGCGATCGTGAAGGCCGCCAGACCACACCAGCTGGTCCACTCCTGGACGACCGAGAACGATGTTCCGTCCGGGCGCTTCCGGCTTGTGGCGTATGCACCGCGACGGGACGTGCAGTGGTCAGCGATCTGGCAAGAGACGCCAAAGCGAAACTTGTCGTCCATGTTCCCGAGGATCGTGAAGGAGCTGGAAGCCGTCGTGCCGGACCTCAAGTCCAAGACTGCAGAAGCCGAGGCGGCGGCCATCCGCAAGCAACGCGAATGGGAGGAACAGCAGGAACGCTGGAAGCGCGAACAGGATCGACGCAACGCGGACAAGGCCCTTGCCCAAAGCCGCGAACAACTTTCCGAAGTGATCCAGAAATGGTCCGCCGCCATGTCGATTGAAAGCTTCTTTCGCGAGGCGGAGGAGCGTCTTGCCGGCGTCGAGACCGATAGGCGCCAGGCCTTGTCCTCTCGGCTTGATCTGGCGTGGACCATGGTGGGAACGCTCGATCCGCTGGAATTCCTGGAGCAGTGGGTCGCGCCGAATGAGCGCTATAGACGGCAGTATCCGGACGAATAATTGTATTTTATTACAGAAATTTGAGGGACGATGCTCATATGTCATCTCCGGGGTGTCGAACCCGTTTTATTCGAAGTTTGGCTGTAGAACCCGGCCGCGTGGGGTTTCTTTTGCGCTGCCTCGGATCCCGCGTGGTGACTTCCGCATTCCAGCTCCAATCAGCGAACTTGTCGCCGGTTTGGCGCAGGTGGGTGTAGCGCTTGAGCGACGTCCATGATCGGTGGCCGGAAACAGCAGCCGCGTGTGGAACGTTGTAGCCGATCTCGAACAAACGCGAGACGCCTTCGTGCCTCAGGTCGTGGAAGCGCAGATCCTCGATCCCCAGAAACTGCGTTGCCCGTGTAAAGGCCGCGCTGATCGCATCGGTAGAGTAGGGGAAAATCTGGCTCACGTGTTTCGGCATCGCCTCGATGATCGCCAGCGCCGGATCGGGCAGGTCGCACCAGACGTCGTTGCCAATCTTCTCGCCGGGGTTCTTCATGTCGCGCACAAGGATCCGTTTGCCCTCCTTGTCGAGGTCCGCCCATTTGATCCGGGTGATCTCTTCCTGCCGCCGCGTCGAGAAGATCGCAAAGGCGATGACGCGATGCATCGGGACAGAGGAGGGGCGGCGGATCGAGCGATCGAGGAAATGCGCCATCAACTGCTCGAGCTCGTCCAGTGTCGGCCGCCGGTCGCGGTGGCGGCTCTTCTGGGTCAGGCCCAGCCTCTTAGCGACGATCATCGCGTTGCGCATCGCGCGCTCGTCCAGCGGATAGTTCCAGGCCGGGCCGGCCAATGTGAAGACCGCGCTGAGATGGGAAAGGTAGTTCGCCACGGTCTGCGGCGAGACACCGGTATTCAGCTTCTCCTTGGCGAAGGCCACGATGTCGGCGCTGTCGATCTGGGCACAGAGCTTGTTCGCGATGTCGAACTCCTTGATGCTTTTCAGCACCTGCGCCTTGGTCCGACCGATTGCCTTCGCGCTGTCTTCCACATATTTGTCGATGGCGTCGCCGAGGGTCACTTCGCGGCGGCGGGTCTCGCCGATGGGCAGGTTGTCGAGGGCGCCGGGCTTGGCGAGGTCCTTCTCGCGCTTCTCGATCCAGGCCGCGGCGGTCGAGCGCAGCTCGAAGGTCCGGTTTTCGCGCCAGACGGTTTTTCCAGCCCGCCGAACGGCGATCTGGGCGAGCCAGGAGGCAGTGCCGTCTTTGCGCTTTCGCTTGATGATGGTACCCATGGGGTTACAACATTTGGCCCAAGTTACAACATTTGTTGTAATTCATACCCGAAATGGGCGCGATTTACAACAAATAAGACAGGAACGGGCTTGAGGATTGAGCGATAAATGGCTGATAAATATAAAAAAACCAACAATTTCAATATGCCCCTTTTGGCGGTCGCGCCGATGATGGACTGGACCGACCGTCACTGTCGTTATCTGCATCGGAAGCTTAGCCGCGACACGCTGCTTTACACCGAGATGGTTACCGCTCCGGCGTTGGTTCGCGGTGGGGCGACGCATTTGCTTGCCTTTAACGCTGAAGAGCATCCGGTGGCGTTGCAGCTGGGAGGCTCGGACCCGGTGGAGTTGGCAGAGGCAGCCCGGTTGGGTGCGGCTGCGGGCTATGATGAGATCAACCTCAATGTCGGCTGCCCGTCGGACCGCGTGCAATCAGGCACGTTCGGCGCGGTGCTGATGAAAGATCCCGGCCTTGTTGCGGAATGCTGTGCCGCGATGATTGAGGCCAGCCCGGTTGAAGTGACGGTAAAATGCAGGATCGGCGTGGACGATCAGGATCCCGAAGCCGTGTTGCCGGAGTTTCTGGCGCGCGTTTCGGCGGCCGGTGTGCAGCGCTTTGCCATTCATGCGCGCAAGGCGTGGTTGCAGGGGCTCAGCCCGAAGCAGAACCGTGACGTGCCGCCGCTGGATTATGCGCTGCCGTTGCGCATGAAGGGGCTGTTTCCGGCGCTGCATCTGTCGGTGAATGGCGGCATCGGATCGCTGGATGAGGCCGAGGCGTTCCTTGAGCAGGGCTTTGACGGGGTGATGATCGGACGGAGCGCGTATCATTCCCCGGCCGAGATCCTGACGCAAGCTGATCGGCGGATATTTGGGAGTGGAACAGACACCGATCCGGTCGGGGTGGCGCGCCAGATGATGCCCTATGCAGCTGATCATATCGCGTCGGGCGGGAAGCTGGCGCAGGTCACACGCCACATGCTGGGACTGTTTTCGGGACGTCCCGGAGCGCGCATCTGGCGAAGGGTGCTGTCGGAACAGGCGCATCTGCTGGGGGCGGGGCCAGAGCTGATCGAACAGGCACTGTGCGCGGTGCTTGATGCACAGGCGGGTGATCGCGGATCCGAAACGCGCGGCAGCGCAGGAACAACCTTGATTATGTGAACGCGCCGTGTTTTCGAACATCAGTCGGGCTGATCGGCGCGTCCGGCCGCAACGCTGCTTTGTCGCATTGTCGTCTCCGGTTTGCGCGGCGGTACCTGACCCCGCGCGCCACCAGAGGAAAAGCGCCTCAGTCTGCCAGTGATGGGGGGGTGGCATTGCGCGCGAGCCGTCCGGCACGGCCGCCCCTGCGCTTGGTCAGCTTGGACCGGCGGGCGGGCAGGGTGTCCATGATCTGCTGCCGTTCTTCCGCCGGCATTTTCGACCAGCGGGTGATTTCGTCGATACTGCGCAGGCAGCCCGTGCAAAGGCGCACCTCGGGGTGAACGACGCAAAGATTAACGCAGGGCGATGCGATCTCATCGCGCTTCCAGATATCGTCTTTCACAACATGCCCTTTCACTGCGCCGCGAGATGCCGAACCCGGTCAAGCAGCCCTTGCAGGATATATGAAGCCGCGACATGATCTATGACCTCGGCGCGACGTTTTCGTGACGTATCCGCCTCCAACAGCGCTCTTTCGGCGGCGACGGTGGATAGACGCTCGTCCCAAAACGCAATCGGTCCGTCCCAAAGTCGCGACAGATTGCGCGCGAATGCGCGTGTCGACTGGCACCGCGGCCCTTCGGAGCCGTCCATGTTGCGCGGCAGGCCAAGCACAAGCCCGCCGATGTTGCGATGCGCGATGATTTCCTGAATGCGCGCGGCGTCCAGGGTAAATTTCTTGCGGCGGATCGTCTCCAGCGGTGTGGCCACGGACATCAGCCCGTCCGAGACGGCAACACCGATGGTCTTTGTGCCGAAATCAAGGCCGATCAACGGACAGGGCCGGGGCAGGGCGGCGACAAAATCGCTGGTTTCTTCGTAGATCATCAAGACACCTTGCGCGGTTGTTGCGCGCGCATCGCGCAGCGCGGGAGGATGGCCGCCACGCCAAGACGCAGATAGGCGCGCTTGAACGCAACGTCGGGCAGGGCGGGGCATTGCCGGATCATGGCAGCATACCCGCGCTGCGGGCGGCGGCCCGGATCGTTTCCAGGGCCGCCGCGTTGCCGACGAACACCTCTTCGGCATTTTGCAGGATGGCGCGGGCCTGGGCGGTATCGCCCAACACACTGTGCGCGCCGATCAGGCGCGCCCAGTCCTCGGGCGGGCCGCCTTCTGTGGCAAGCCGGTTGGACAGGCGCGCGACCATGCCGCGGATCATTTCCTGCCGGTCGGCCTCTGACATCTCGCCCGCGGCGTCTATATCGGCTGCGCTGGGGCCGGGCGCATCCACAAGCGGTGGCAGCTGATAGTCAACGCCCGCGCGCATCGCCATATCCTCGATCTGGGCGCGCAGCGGCACGATCCAGGGATCGGTCGCAGTGCTGTCACGCAACAGGTCCTGCCAAAGACGGAAGGCGGCATCCGGGCGTCCGGTCTGGGCCATCATCAAACCGTAATAGTAGCGCGCGACGCCATTGGCCGGATCGCGCGACAGGGCGGCATTCAATGCGTCCTCGGCTTCCGGCGAGACATAGCCGCCTGCTGCAAGGATACGCATATCGGCAAGGTCTGCATAATCGCGCGCCGTGGCACCCTCGCCCCTCAGAGAAACCACCTGCGCCTGTGCTTCGGACGCAGCCACATAGTTGCCCAGCGCCGCCTCGCTACCGGCCAAAAGCGTCTGCCCTTGCAGATCATCGGGCCGCTCTTGCACCGCACCGCGCAACCGCTTGACCAGTGCGAGATATTCAGCAGGCGGCTCTTCCAGCAGCGGGGCGGGTCCGGCGCGGGCGATTTCTGCTTCCGCCTCTGCCTGCGAGGGGCGGCTTTCGCGGGCGTCGCGGGCCATCTCCTTGCGGCGCTCAAGACCAAGATCACCGTAACCGGGCGCACCCAACTGCCAATACAGCCCGATCCCGCCACCAAGCAACGCCAGTGTCAGAACAGCCGGGAAAACCATGCCGCCCCGGCGCACCTGCGAAACATCCTTCCCTTCCTGAACGCGACTGTCCGCCGCCAGAATGCGCCGCGACACCTCGGTGCGCAGCCGTTCGGCATCTTCCGGCGCGATCACGCCGCGGGCGGCGTCCCTGTCAATCTCGGCCAACTGGTCGCGATAGACTTTCAGGTCGAACGCTTCGGCGGGGCCGGTGTCGCGGCGTCCTCGCACAAGTGCCAGCGTCAAAAGCGCGGCCACGCCGCAGGTCAACGCCACGGTAAGGAACCAGAAAACCGTCATGCTTGCTCCTGCGCCAATCATGCAGGTCATGTATAGCGCCGCGCGCCATCACAAAAGGGCAAAACCGCGCGGGGGTGCGCCGATGTCGCAACTGCACATGATCGTGACGGTTGCGATCATGGGGCGGTTCGGGCCAAGGTTCAGTCAGGACACTTGAACAGATTGCCGGATTCGACGCCCATGAAACGCTATTCCGCCTTTGCCATCGCCAAAGAAGCCCTGCGTGACCACACAGGCTGGGACCGCGCCTGGCGGCGTGCCACACCGAAGAAGCGCTACGATGTGGTGATCGTGGGGGCAGGCGGGCATGGCCTTGCCACCGCGTATTACCTTGGCAAGAATTTCGGCATCACCAATGTCGCGGTACTGGAAAAAGGCTGGCTGGGCGGCGGCAATACCGGGCGCAACACCACGATCATCCGGTCGAACTACCTGCAAGATCCCTCTGCCGCGATCTACGAAAAATCCCGCAGCCTCTACGAGACGATGAGCCAGGACCTCAATTACAACGTCATGTTCTCGCCTCGTGGCGTGATGATGCTCGCCCAGACCGAGCACGAGGTTCGCGGCTTCAAACGCACCGCACACGCCAATGCCCTGCAAGGCGTTGTGACCGAGTTCATATCGCCCGCCCGCGTCAAGCAACTGGTGCCGATCATAAATATCGACGGGCCGCGCTACCCGGTGCTTGGCGCGCTCTGGCAGGCACGGGCTGGCACGGCGCGCCACGATGCGGTGGCTTGGGGCTATGCGCGGGCTTGTTCGGATATGGGCATGGACATCATCCAGAAATGCGAGGTCACGGGCGTTAAGTCAGAAGACGGGCGCGTCACGGGCGTGTCCACCACCCAAGGCGACATTGCCTGTGACAAGCTCGGGCTCGTCGTCGCGGGCCATTCGGGCGCCCTGGCGGATATGGCGGGCTTCCGCCTGCCCATTGAAAGCGTGGCCCTACAGGCGCTGGTCAGCGAACCCATCAAACCCTGCATGGATGTGGTCGTCATGGCCAACACCGTGCACGGCTATCTCAGCCAGTCCGACAAGGGCGAGATGGTCATCGGCGGCGGCACCGACGGGTTCAACAGCTACACCCAGCGCGGCAGCTTCCACCATATCGAGGAAACCGTTCGCGCCCTGATCGAGACCTTCCCGATGATCTCCCGCCTGAAAATGCTGCGCCAATGGGGCGGCATCGTGGATATCACCGGCGACCGCTCGCCGATCCTGTCGAAAACGCCCCTTGGCGGCTGCTTCATCAATTGCGGCTGGGGCACGGGCGGCTTCAAGGCGATCCCCGGATCCGGCTGGGCCATGGCAGAGCTGATGGCACGCGGCCGCTCGCCGCTGACGGACGCCTTCGGCCTCAACCGCTTCCGCGAAGGCCGTTTCATTGACGAGTCGGTGGCGGCAGGGGTGGCGCATTGACCGGTATGTCTATCGTAGGAATGGCGAAAAATGGATAAAGGCGCACGCGACAGGCTGTTTACACGAAAGCTCACGCGGATTTCAGCGGAATCTCTCGTTTTGATGCTCGTTATCCTGTTGGTGGGATTGATCGCGTCGCTGATTAGTCCTGCCGAAGATTGGTTTGCCCGCTCGGGTAGCGTGGTCGTCCTACTTGCAATCGTCCAGATTTTCAGATGGCGCATCATATATCGAAATCAAATGAGTTGGATCGCGCTTTCCGAGGCTTTGGTGAACGGGTTCGGCGAAATGAAAATCCGAAGGAAGAAGCCCGAACTTTCAACCGAGGAGGCAAAAGCCATGGCGCAAACGCATGCCCAAAACAGCTATTCGACGGCCCGCTCCGAAATGAGCACCGAGGAAGCGGTATTTTGGCTCGTTGAAGCGGCGCTCTTGTCGATAGGAACCATGGTATGGGGATTTGGCGATCTTCCATTCAAACTAGGATGTGCGCAATGCTGACCCTTCACTGCCCCTCTTGCGGCGTCACCGCCGAGGAAACCGAACTCCATGCCGGCGGCGAGGCGCATCTGACGCGGTACGGGCCGGACTCCTCGGATGACAGTTTTGAGTCCTACCTCTTCACCCGCGAAAACCCCAAGGGGGTGCATTTTGAACGCTGGCGGCACTCCCACGGCTGCGGAAAGTGGTTCCACGCCGCCCGCTGCACCATGACGATGGAGGTGTTCGGCACATACCCCGCGCAGACGACCGAGCCGCCGCAAGGCATCCTCGATGCGATCACTGCCAAACGACCCGGCTGGTCATGGAGAGATCTCTCCTGATGCTTCTTCTTGGCAAAAATACTCCCGCGCGGAGCGCTCCGACATCGCCACCAAAGACAGGGCCAGAGACATGAGCACACGCCTTCCCACCGGCGGACGCCTGACCGACCGCACCTACCGCGTCAAGTTCACCTTCAACGGCAAGAGCCTGACGGGCTATGCCGGGGATACGCTGGCCTCGGCACTTCTGGCCAATGATCAGTTGCTGATGGGCCGGTCGTTCAAATACCACCGCCCGCGCGGTCCCGTGGCCTCTGGCGCGGAAGAACCCAACGCGCTGGTCAATCTGGGCAAGGGCGACCGGTTTGAGCCCAATCAGCGTGCCACCACGACAGAGCTTTTCGACGGGCTGACAGCGACCAGTCAGAACCACTGGCCCAGTCTTGAAATGGATATCGGCGCGATCAACACGCATCTGGCGCGGGTGCTGCCCGCCGGTTTCTACTACAAGATGTTCATGTATCCGCGTGCCTTCTGGAAACATGTATACGAACCGTTCATCCGCCAATCCGCCGGTCTGGGCAAAGCACCGGATGCCGAGGCGCGCGACGCCGACAGCTATGAGCATTTCTACCACTACACCGATGTGCTGGTGGTCGGCGGCGGTGTCGCGGGCCTGATGGCGGCCAAGGCGGCGGGTCAGACCGGTGCCAAGGTCCTTCTGCTGGAACAAACCGCCCATTGGGGCGGTCGCGCCCCGGTCGATGGCGGCATGATTGACGGCCAGACGCCCGATGCATGGGTCAATTCGGTGCTGGACGAGCTGCGCGCCATGCCGAATGTCACCCTGCGCAACCGGACCATGGGGGCAGGGGTCTACGATCATGGCTATGCGCTAGGTTACGAACGGCTGACCGATCATGCGCCCGAGTTGGACGGTCCGCGCCATCGTCTGTGGCGCATCCGTGCTGCGCAGATCGTCACCGCAACGGGCGCCATCGAACGCCCGATCTCGTTCGCGGGCAACGATATTCCGGGTGTGATGCTCGCATCGGCGGTGCGCGATTTCCTGGTCAACTGGGGGGTCAGCATCGGCGACCGGACCGTGGTCGTCACGAATAACGATGACGCCTATCGCACTGCGATTGCCCTGAAAAAGGCCGGGCTGGACGTGCCCGCCATCATCGATGCGCGCAAGTATGGCGGCGGCGCGCTGATGGCCGAGGCACAGACGCTTGGCATCCGCGTCGAGCAGGGGCGCGCCATCGCCAAGGTGCTGGGCGGCAAGCGCGTGACGGGTGTGGCAATCTGCAACCAGCAGGGCGAGGGTGCCATTCTGGACGAGATCGAGTGCGACGCGGTTGCCATGTCCGGCGGTTGGTCCCCGGTCGTTCACCTGTGGTCGCATTGCGGCGGCAAACTGGACTGGGACGAGGCAGGGGCTTTCTTCCGTCCGCGCGCAGATGCTGGTCCGACCGGGGCTGACGGCAAGTCCTTCGTCAGCGTCGCCGGTGCCGCAGATGGTCATATGGCGCTTGCCCCGCTGTTGAAAGACGCCGCACAAACAGGGGCTGTCGCTGCAAACAATGCCGGCTTTTCCGGACAAACATCCGCGCCGGATGCCGAAGACGTGCCGGAAAAACCGCTGGAGCCTGTCTGGCTGATGCCGCAGGGCGCGCGCTATGATCTGCGGATGAAGGCGTGGCTGGATTACCAGAACGACGTCAAAGTCTCGGATGTGCAACTGGCGGCGCGCGAAGGCTATGAAAGTGTTGAGCATACCAAGCGTTACACCACGTTGGGCATGGCAACGGATCAGGGAAAACTCAGTAACATCAACGGCCTCGCGACGTTGTCCAATGCATTGGGTGAGGCCATTCCACAGGTTGGCACCACCACCTTCCGCCCGCCTTATACGCCGATCTCGATGGGCGTCATTGCAGGCGAGGCACGCGGCGCGCTGTTTCAACCTGTCCGCCAGACCCCGATCCACGCGTGGCACGAAAGGCATGACGTGCATTGGGAACCTGTCGGCCACTGGCGGCGCCCCTATTGCTACCCGCGCGGCGAGGAAGATCATGCGCAGGCCGTCATCCGGGAGGTCAACGCCGTCCGCCAAAGCCTTGGTTTGCTTGACGCATCCACGCTGGGAAAGATCATCGTGAAGGGGCCGGATGCGGGGCGTTTCCTCGACATGCTCTACACCAATATGATGTCGACACTGAAACCCGGCAAATGCCGCTACGGGCTGATGTGCAGCGAAAACGGCTTTCTGATCGACGATGGTGTGGTGGCGCGGCTGGATGAGGACACGTTCCTGTGCCACACCACCACGGGCGGCGCGGATCATATCCATGCCCAGATGGAAGAATGGCTGCAAACTGAATGGTGGGACTGGCAGGTCTACACCGCCAACGTGACCGAACAATACGCCCAAATCGCCGTGGTCGGCCCCAATGCCCGGAAACTGCTGGAGAAACTCGGCGGCATGACTGTCTCGAAAGAGGCGCTGCCCTTCATGGCCTGGGCTGATGGCACACTTGGTGGCTTCCCGGTGCGGATCTTCCGGATCAGCTTTTCGGGCGAGTTGTCCTATGAGATCGCCACGCCGGCCGGATATGGCCGCGCGCTTTGGGATCTGCTTTATGCCAAAGGCGCTGAATGGAACATCACACCTTATGGCACCGAAGCGCTGCATGTTCTGCGCGCCGAAAAAGGGTTCATCATGATCGGGGATGAGACTGACGGCACGGTAATCCCGCAGGATCTGGGGCTGAACTGGGCCATCTCTAAGAAGAAGGACGATTATCTGGGCAAGCGCGCGCAGGCCCGATCGCATATGACCGATCCCGCGCGCTGGAAGCTGGTGGGCTTGATGACGGAGGATGGATCGGTCCTGCCCGAGGGCGCTTATGCGGTGGCAGGGGGCACCAATGCCAATGACCAGCGCAATACGCAGGGCCGCGTCACCTCGACCTATTTCTCACCGACGCTGGGCCGCGGCATCGCCATGGGGCTGGTGCTGAACGGGCCTGAGCGGATGGATGAGGTGATCGATTTCACCCATGTCGAAGGCTTCACCGTGCCTGCCCGGATCGTCGATCCGGTGTTCTACGATCCTGAAGGGGAGAAGCAGAATGTCTGAACCGATCAGCGCATTGCGCCGCGCGCGCTATGAAGGATTTGTCACCGTCGAAGAGGCGGGCCTGCAAGGCATGGTCCAGATCCGGGGCGATTTCGATTCCGACATCTTCACGCGGGCCGTGTCCGACGCTGCCGGTGTCCCGATGCCTGGACAGCGCAAGGCGCTTTGGGAAGGTCGCCAGGGCCTGTTGTGGATGTCCCCGGACGAGGTAATGCTGCTGTGTCCATACCCCGAGGCTGACCGTGCGCTCGCCCGGTTGGACAGCGCTTTGGCTGGCACCCATCATCTTGCGCTGAACGTGTCGGACGCGCGCACCTTGTTCACGCTGGAAGGCACAGGCCTGCGCGAAGTGCTGGCAAAGCTTGCGCCTGTTGACATGTCGCCTGACGTGTTTCGGCCCGGTATGCTGCGTCGCACGCGGCTGGCACAGGTCGCGGCAGCCTTCTGGTTGCGATCCGACACGCGCGCAGAGGTGATCTGCTTCCGGTCCGTCGCCCCCTATATGATGGATTTGCTGTCTACCGCCGCAGCAACCGGCAGTGAGGTTGGGCTTCACGGCGACTGACAGATATGACAAACGCTGTAAGTCAGCGCGCCCCGGTCCCTTTTTAAAGATTTGGCGTGGATCGGATGGAACCCGAAAGCCCCACCAAGGGTTGACCTTACTGAACGGAATGCGCAGTTATCATATAGCAGCCACAACACTTAGGGGGACCCCAAAATGGCTTTCGAACTTCCCGATCTTCCATATGCCCACGACGCCCTTGCCAGCAAAGGCATGTCGCAGGAGACTCTGGAATATCACCACGACATTCACCACAAGGCCTATGTCGACAACGGCAACAAGCTGATCGACGGGACCGAGTGGGCGGACAAATCTCTCGAAGAGATCATCAAGGGCACCTATGACGCCAACGCCGTCGCCCAGTCCGGTATCTTCAACAACGCTTCGCAGCACTGGAACCACACCCAGTTCTGGGAAATGATGGGGCCAGGCTCGGGTGACATGCCCGGAGAGCTTGAATCGCGCCTCAAGGATGCTTTCGGCTCGGTCGAGAAGTTCAAAGAGGATTTCTCGGCTGCGGGTGCAGGTCAGTTCGGCTCTGGCTGGGCTTGGCTGGTCGTCGATGGTGACGGCAGCCTGAAAGTTACCAAGACAGAGAATGGCGTGAATCCGGTCTGCTTCGGCCAGACAGCGCTTCTGGGCTGTGACGTGTGGGAGCATTCCTACTACATCGACTTCCGCAACAAGCGTCCGGCTTACCTGTCCAACTTCCTAGAGAACCTTGTAAACTGGGATAACGTGGCAGAGCGGCTGTCCAAAGCCTGAACTGCCCCGACCTAATCGATTTGAACGCCCCGTGGCCCTGCGCTGCGGGGCGTTTTGCATGGCGGCCAGCGTCAGCAAATCTGCGCAATGGTCGACGGATTTCAATATTGCAGACGTCGCGGTGCCGAAACCCGGACAACTGTCACGGTGACATGGAACAGGAGTGCCGCGCCGGGGGTTGGTTCAGTGATGCAGCCAAAGGAGGACGTCATGGCAGACAGAAAGCGATCAACCGACGGCACACGCGAGACAGAGCAGGTTTTGGGCGAAAAGCCCGAGGACCTCGAAGACCAGCCTTCCGCCGCAGGGCGGTCAGGCGGAGAGATTGCCCGCAAGGTCGGCACCCGCGACGAAGAGAAGCGGTACGATGAAACCTCGGCCGGCAAGACGCGGCCATTAGGGCAGGATCAGAACCGCAGCGGCGACAAGGAGAAAGTGTAATGGTCGCACTTTCAAAAGGCACATGGATCCTTGTCGCGGATGGCGAGAAGGCGCTGTTTCTGCGCAACGATCTGGATTCGCAGGATCCCGATCTCAACGTGATGCAGCAGGAAGAACAGGACAATCCGTCGGACCGTGAGCAATCGGCGAATCGGCCGGGCCGCATGCACGATACGGGCGTCGGGCAACGCTCTGCGATGGATGACACGGATTGGCACGAGCTTGCGAAAGAGCGCTTTGCCGACGAGCTGTCCGACATCCTGTATCAGAAGGCTTACAAGAACGAGTTCGAAAAGCTGGTCATCGCGGCGCCGCCCAATATCCTGGGCGAGTTGCGGGACAAGCTGCACAAGGAAGTATCGTCGCGCGTGATCGCCGAGATCCCCAAGACCTATACCAACCACCCGATCGACAAGATCGAAAGTCTGATCAAGGCGGAACTGGAAGAACGATAGGTTTGTGCCGCGCACCGACCGCGCATCAAGAAATGCGTGTTGGTGGCATGGTCTTTGAAAATTGATCGGCGCTGTCAGGGATTGATTCTGACAGCGCCTTTCTTTTGATCCGTCAGGGTCAGCCGATGATCCCGTTCAGCGTGGTGCTGGGGCGCATGACGGTGGACGTCTTTTCAGGATCGCCGTGATAGTAGCCACCCAGATCGACGGGTTTGCCTTCGGCCGCGATGATCTCGGCGGCGATTGCCTCTTCTCCGTCAACCAGCGCCTTGGCGATTGGCGCAAAATGTGCGGCCAGATCGGCATCTGCGGTTTGCGCTGCAAGCGCCTCGGCCCAGTAGCGGGCGAACCAGTAATGGCTGTCGCGGTTATCAAGCTGACCGACCTTGCGTTCCGGCGACTTGTTGGTCTCCAGCAGTTTCTGTGTCGCAACTTCGACGGCCTCGCCCATGATCTCGGCGCGGGCATTGCCACGGCTTTCGGCCAGAAATTTCAGCGACTCGCCAAGCGCGCAGAACTCGCCAAGGCTGTCCCAACGCAGGTGGTTTTCTTCCATCAACTGCTGCACATGCTTGGGCGCAGAGCCGCCGGCCCCGGTTTCGAACAAGCCACCGCCATTCATCAATTTGACGATCGACAGCATCTTGGCCGAGGTGCCCAGTTCCAAAATGGGGAACAGATCTGTCAGGTAGTCGCGCAGCACGTTGCCGGTGATGGTGACGCAATCATCGCCATTGGTCATCGTCTCCAGCGTGAAGCGGGTCGCGTCGCGCGGTGCCATGATCGGAATGTCCAAACCGGCACCCGCCAGCGCGGGCTTCACATATTTGATCAGTTCCGCATCATGGGCACGGTTCGCGTCCAGCCAGAAGGCCGCGGCACCCGTGGCTTTGGTGCGCGCGATACCAAGCTGGATCCAATCCTCGATCGGGGCTTTCTTCGCCGTGGCCGAACGCCAGATGTCGCCTTTATTCACGGCGTGTTCGTGCAGCACGTCACCATTGCCCAGAACGATGCGGACCGTGCCTTTGCCCGCCATCTCGAACGTGGTGGGGTGCGATCCGTATTCCTCGGCCTTCTGGGCCATCAGCCCGACATTGGACACCGCCCCGCAAGTGGTCGGGTCAAGCGCGCCGTTCTCTTTGAAATACTTGATCGTTTCGTCATAGACCGGCGCATAGGAACTGTCGGGAATGCAGCATTTGGTTTCCGCCGCCTTGCCGTCCGGCCCCCAACCAATGCCACCCGCGCGGATCACGGCGGGCATGGATGCGTCGATGATCACATCGGACGATACATGCAGGTTGGTGATGCCTCGGTCGGAATTGACCATGTAAAGCGGTGGTTTGCCGTCGAGAGCCGCTTTCAGGTCGGCCTCCAGCTCTGCATTGCCGGCGATCTTTGCATCCAGATCGCCGATCCCGGCATTCGGAGTCCAACCCAGCGCCGCGACGGTGTCGCCGTGCTTGGAAAGGAAATCTTCCAGGTAGACGCTGACGAAATGGCCAAAGATGATCGGGTCGGAAACCTTCATCATCGTGGCTTTCAGGTGAACCGAGAATAGCACGCCCGGCTCCATGCTGGCCACTTCGGCGCGGATGAACTCGCGCAGCGCCGAAGCGGACATGAACGTGGCATCGACGACAGTGCCCTCGTCATAGCTTAGCCCGTCCTTCAGGACCGTCTCGGTGCCGTCCTCAGCGGTGAAGGTGATCTTGGCAGGCCCTGCCTGAGCGGCACTTATGGTTGCTGACTTTTCGTTCGAGAAGAAATCATTGCCATCCATCTGTGCGACATGGGTCCGGCTGTCGGCGGACCATTCGCCCATCGAATGCGGGTTCTGCATCGCATAAGCCTTGACCGCCTTGGCAGCGCGCCGGTCAGAATTGCCTTCGCGCAGCACAGGGTTCACGGCAGAGCCCTTGATCGCATCATAGCGACGCTGGATGTCCTTTTCGGCATCGCTTTGCGGATCGGACGGATAGTCGGGCAGGGCGTAGCCTTGTTCCTGAAGCTCCTTGATCGCGGCGTTCAATTGCGGCTGCGAGGCCGAGATATTGGGCAGCTTGATGACGTTGGCGGTTGGCTGCTTGACCAGCTTGCCCAGCTCGGCAAGGTCATCGGTAATGCGCTGCTCTTCGGTCAGGAAATCGGGGAACGCTGAAAGGATACGTCCGGCAACGGAAATGTTGCGCGTCTCGATCCCGATGTCTGCTGCCTTGGCAAAAGACCGGATGATCGGCAGCAGCGACGCGCTGGCCAGTTCCGGGGCCTCGTCGACGATGGTATAGATGATATCGGGTGTTTCTGAATTCGCCATGATGTCAGCCGTCTCCGCATTCAGGACGGGCGGCCAGGCAGGATGCGTGGCGGCGCCCGAGGCACGCGGCGGGAAGGCACGCAGGGCATCCACGACCCCCGGTTCCGCGCAGTTGCCTGTCGCCTAGATCAGCGGGTGCAGCGTGTCAATGCGCTCTGCATACAATGGCGTACAATGGGCGCAAACAGTGGCGATCTGCCGCGTTATCGGACAGAATCCGCTGGCATTTTCAGCCGGAGTTCAGCAGGCACGCGCGCCGGGGTAAGCGGGTCACGCGCCGCCCGTCATCATTCCGCTCAGGCCGTCATAGATCAGCTTGCAGGCCACGATGGCGACCATCCCATACATCAGCGGATAAAAAACCTCGGCCCGCATGCGTTTGACAATCGCCGCCCCCACGAAGGTTGACACCAAGGCGACGGGCAGCAGGACAAGCGCGGACCAGAGCGACTGCGCGGTGAATTCCCCCAGCGCGGCGTAGGGGATGACCTTGATCGCGTTGACGACCGCGAAAAAGATCACCGATGTGCCTGTGAAGATCTTCGGGTCCAGCCGCAACGGCATGGCGTAGACCTGAAAGGGCGGGCCGCCTGCATGGGCCACAAAGCTGGTGAAGCCCGCAAGCGTGCCGAATATCGTGGCGAGCAGCCCGTTTCGGCGCGCCGGAACGCCGCCCGTCTTGCCGCGCGCGCCGATGGCGACACGCAGAACGAACAGCAGCGCCACAAGCCCGACCAGCAGCCGCACGAAATCATCCGAGGTGATAGACACCGCCGACGCCCCGATCACGATACCCAGCACAGCGGCGGGCAGCATTTGCAGCAACAGATGTTTGTCGTAATAGCCGCGCCATGCCCAAAGGCTCATGGCGTCCATGGCCAGAAGGACCGGCAGCAGCAGGGCCGCCGCCTGCATCGGCGGCATTACAAAGGCCAAGAGCGGCACAGCAATCAGCGCCATCGCGCCGCCCAAACCGCCCTTGGACAGGCCCACCAGAAACACCGCCAGAACGCCGAGCATCAATGTCGGAAGGTCATTGAAATAGGTCAGCGCAGCGAGGTCCATGGATCATCCTGTCAGCCCCGCCGCAAAACGGGCAGGCGGGCACAGCGCCTGAATTTCTTGTGGTCAGTGCAAGGACGGATGGGTCTTCTGGCCCTTGCCCCTGTCTTGCGCCGCAACTTGACCGCGAAACCGGGGCATTGCAAGGGGTTAGAGGGCGATAAGATGGTTATCCCAGCTAAGCCCTTCAAAGCGTGCTATCGGTTCGGGCCGGGTACCAAGACGCATCACACCGCCCAGCCCATCCGTTGCCACCATCCCGTCAGGCCCGGCAGCGATGCCACAAACATCTGCGCGGGCAAGGCTTTGCACGGCACCCGTGGCGACATCGAAGCGGTGGATGCGCCCGCCACGCGGTGACGTGATCGCGACATCGGCGCCGTCGCGGCTGAACGCGACACTGCCGGCATAGCCCTGCATCACCAACTGTTCGCCAAGATCGGCAGAAAGCAGACGCGGTTCTTTGCCGCGTTCATGCAATCCAAGCAGCGGCACGGGGTCCGAGGAATCTCCCTGCCATTGCATCGCAAAACCGACGGTGCGATCAGGCGCTTGCGCCAGATGACGGATCGAGTTCATGTGGAGCCTCGGATCAAGCACGACCTCTTCGAGCAGCGCGCCGTCCGGGGCGATATAGGCAAGGCTTGGCCGCATCTGGGGGATGTTCAGCTTGTCGCGGCCCCGGTCGGGATGCGTGCGGATGCCGCCATTGGCGACCACCAGAACATCATCCACTGTGCTGAGGATCTCATGCGGGCCAATCCCGTGGCTGGCGATCTCTCCAATCCGCGCATAGCCCCGTTTGCGGGACCAGAGCCCGATCCGGCCCGCACCCGTGTCGATCTGATTTTCGGTGGTGCACAGGATGTCACCGCCCGCAATAAACGCGCCGTGCCCGTAGAAATGCCGCCCCGCCGGGCTTTGCAGCCGGTGCTCAACCTCGCCGGTCAGGCAGTTGATGACCAGCGCGAAGGTGCCGGGACGCCTCGCAAAGGCCACAGCCTCGGGCGCTGTGGGGTGGGCTGCGGCGGCATGACCACGGGTGGGTAGGGCAATGCGAAACCGTTCCATCCCGTCCCGCGCCAGCCCCAGCAGCACATAGGCCCCGTCCGCATCCCGCGCCGCGCCAAGCCATGCCGGGCTGCCAACAGCCGCCCAGCTAAGCCGTGGCGCGCTTGCCGCCGCGAGAAGGCTTCCGAGAAAAGCGCGCCGTGCGATCATCCTTCAGTCTCCATCCGTTGCGTTGAACCCCGCCGACACGCCAAGCGGCACGCCGACCTCATTGGCGATCGCCGGCAGGAGCGCCTTGATTTTCTGTTGCAGGATCTCAACTTGCAGGCGGCCTTGCGGATCTGCCACACCCGCGAAGATTGGATCATCCAGATCGCGCGCGGTTTGCAGTGCAATGTCGAAACCGACATCAATCTGCGGGGTCGGACCGTCGGCAAGCGCTTGTGCGAAACCATGCAAAGATTCGAGTGATAGTATAACATTGCGCAGCGATCGTCCCGAACGATATGCCTCGGCCCGTGTGGGGCGCGGGCGGTCGAACGTGCCCAAAGGCCGACCAAGGCGTTGATCCGCGTTGAGCTCGATCCCCGTCGTCAGCGTGGTGTAAAGCGCCTGTGCTGCCTCGGATTTTGTCAAGAAAGTGGTGTTCCCGGCATCCCCGGCGCTGGTGACGGTCTGGGCATATTCGTCGCGCCATTCTTTAGCTATGGCATCCGCCATCTGCGCCAGATCGGCACTCATCGCCTGCGCGAGCGTACAGGTGTAACTGTCTGGTGCGTAAGCGGAAAATTCCGGCTCGAACAGCACCCGTTCCAGCGCGGCGAAGCCACGACCTGCAATGGAAACGTCGGCAAACTGCTTCGTGGTCTGGGCGGCAGCATCCTTATCCGCGATCAACCTTGCGACGGTGCGCGGCACCAGCCCCCGCGTGTCCGGCCAGAACTGGATCGCCAAGGCGCGCCCGTCTTGTTCGACAGGCCCGATCCGAAGGTAGGAGATCCCCATCCATGCATCGAAAGCAGCTTGAAAGTCGTCCTGCAAGGCATTGGCTGTACAGTCATTCTTTGCAGAGGTAGACAGATTTTCGGCAGCTTCCGAAAAACGTGCCGTCATCGGCAGGATATGGTCGTTCACGGCCTCCGGGACGCCTGCAAAGGCAGGACCGGCGGCGAAGGCAAGGGCAAGGATCAGGCGCATGTCACAGGCTTTCCAAATAGCGGATCAGGGCTTCGCGGTCGGGTTTGTCCAACCCGATCACGGACTCGCGGGCAGTTTCGGCCTCGCCGCCATGCCAGAGGATTGCCTCCAGCAGGGTGCGGGCGCGACCATCATGCAGATACGCTTCGTGGCCGCTGACCTGCCGTGTCAAACCGATACCCCAAAGCGGTGCGGTGCGCCACTCCCGGCCCGTCGCGCGCAGCTCTGGCCGGTTGTCGGCAAGACCTTCGCCCATGTCATGCAGAAGCATGTCGGTATGCGGCCAGATCAGTTGAAAGCTCTGTTCCGGTTGATCCTTCAGCCGCGCGGTGACGAATTTCGGCTGGTGGCAGCTTGCGCATCCGGAGGTGTGAAAGACCTCCTTGCCGCGCAACACCTGGTGATCGTCGATGTCACGTCGGGCAGGGACGCCAAGGTTGCGGCTGTAGAAGGTAACAAGGTCCAGACCCTCGGCATCAATCTCTGTTCCGCGCGCATCGTCATCGCCATGCGGACCCGCCACGCAGGCGTCCTGCCGGGCGGTGCAGTCGCCTGCCGCGTTTGGAAACAATGGGTTGGAGATACCAATATCGCCCGCAAAGGCGCTGGCTGCCTGTTCCAGAACGGAAGGATTGCCGGCTTTCCATCCGAAACGCCCCAACATCGGGCGATCGAACTCGACAGACCAGACCACCTGCGCCTTGCCGGAAATGCCGTCACCGTCACTATCCTCGGGGTCGGCCAGCGCCAGAATATCCTCGGCCGGAATCGCTTCCAGCAGGCCAAGCCCGATCATCTGCGGGGACAGTCGGGCAGAGAGCTGGATGTCCGGCGAAGGCGCGCCATAGGCTGCGTCGGCGATGCTGTAGCTTGGCGACCGCAGCATCACCACTTCGCCATCGTTTAACGTCACCGGGTGTTTCGTATAGGTCACGCGCATCTGCCCCTCGGCGGCGTGGCCAGGAACTGCGAAATCCTGCAATTGTCCGCCATAGACGGGATCGGGACGCGTGTGCGGCGTGGTGTCACCGATGCTGGACAGGTAGGTTTCGATCTTCGAGGGCTTTGCATCGCTGGGCACCGACAGGCGCAGAAACATCGACACATTGCTGTCGTCCGGCCCTTCGGGCGTGTGTCCGCGCCCGTCCTTCAGGTGGCATCGCTGACACGAACGCGCGTTATAGACCGGCCCCAGACCGTCCGACGCGCGGGTCGAGGAGGGCGAAGAGACCCACAACTTGCGGAACAGCCCGTTGCCCAGCTTGAAGTTCAACTCGTCCTCAAAGCTGACATTGCCGGATGGCAGGGAAAACGCATCCGATGTGTCACGCGCCCGCACGGTGGCGGCACCGCCGGGATTGGCCTCAAACGGTTCCGGCACCGAGAAATCGGTGGGCGGTGCGACGGCGCGGGCGATCCGGGCGATTTCAGCGTCGGTGCGGGGCAGGGTGGCCAGCGGGTGATCCGTCGGCAGTTCTGCCAGCCCCGCGAAAGGCACCAAGGCAAAAGCCAGTGATGTAAGAGCCAGACGAGACGTCATGTGGTGATCCTGTCGGGGCGGCCCAGTCGCCGCCCCGTTTGAGCCGTTTACTGAAAGACTGCGTCCGGATCGTCAAGGCTGTCGGAGCCTTCGATGCCGACGCCGTCCAGACCGAGCGCGGTCACTGCGCGCTCAATCCCGCGGGTCTGGTTCACCAGTGCGTCAACCGCGCTCATGATCAGGGCTTCGCCGGCGTCATTGCCACGCGCCAACATCTGATCATAGCTGGTGCCAGCCTCGGCCGTGGATTTGATCGCGGCCAGACGCGCCATGGTTGCATCAAGCTGCGTGCGCAAGCCTGCGTCAACATCCGCATCGGCCTCGGCGACCAGATCGGACAGGCTCTCGCCGCTCACGATGCTGCCATCGACGCGCGTGTAATGCCCGGTATAGACGTTTCGGATGCCAAGCCCGTCATAGAAATGGCTGTTATGGGTGTTGTCGGAAAAACAGTCATGCTCTTCCTCGGGATCGTTCAGCATGACGCCCAGCTTCATCCGCTCGCCCGCCTGTTCGCCGTAGGACAGACTGCCCATCCCGGTCAGCATCGCCACCAGCCCGGCATCTTCATCCGCCGTCAAAGTGCTTCGCGCTTCGCCGTCTGCGCCCCATTGCGCCGCCATCCATTCCAGATCGGAGAGCAACAGATCGGTCGCTGCGCGCAAGTATTCGCCGCGCCGGTCACAATTGCCATTGGTGCACTCATCGCCCGTGGCGTAATCCGTCCACGGCCGGTCACCCGCGCCATGATCCGTGCCGTTCAGATCCTGACCCCAAAGCAGAAATTCCACGGCATGATAACCGGTTGCGACATTTGCTTCGACCTGATCGGCCTCGTGCAGCGTGGTTTCCAGAAGCTCTGGCGTTATCGCGGTCGCGTCAATTTCCTGACCTGACAGGGTAAAGGTCGGCTGCGCAATTACGTTCAGTACTGCATAAGGGTTTTCATCGGTCGGCCCGGCATCATCGGCGACATAGTCGATCAGGCCTTCATCCAGCGGCCAGGCATTTACCTTGCCTTCCCAGTCGTCTACAATCGCATTCCCGAAACGGAACACCTCTGTTTGCTGGTAGGGCACACGCGCGGCAATCCAGGCTTCACGGGCGCCGGTCAATGTTTGGGCAGACGGCTTTTCCAGAAGCGCATCGATGGCATCCGACAGACGCTGTGCGGTGGTCACGCTGTCCTCGTACCCGGCCTGTGCGATGTCGGCATAGGTGTTTAGAACGTCAGCCTTGCCGGCCATCAGCGGCGTGGAAAACGCGGCCAAGGCGCAGGCGGCGGTCATCGTGCGTATCATCATAGTCTTTCCTGTCGGTTCGCGGTGGGCTTGATTGGATTTCTGGCCAAGTTACTGACAAAAAGACTAGGATAAGTCAATCCGACAAGAACAATCAGGATTGTGGCTGTTCAGGTCAGCCCCTTGTCAGCCGGTATTACCGCGGCTAACCATTTACCTCGAAACGCGAGGGCGACATGAAAATATGCGCATTGACAATGGTTTACAAAGACTATTGGGCTTTGGGTGTCTGGTATCGGCACCACGCGCAACTGTTGGGGGCCGACGCGCTGTATATCGTGGCGCATGGTGCCGATCCAGAGGTACAGCGGATCTGTCCGGGCGCCAGTATCTGGACGATTCCGCGAGATGACCTCAGCTATTTCGACCGGAAGCGTTCGGAATTGCTGAACGCGTTTCAGGCAGGACTGCTTTCCAGCTATGACTGGGTGATCCGCACGGATGCGGACGAGCTGATCTGCGCCGATCCCGCTATCGGGTCGCTTCAGCAGATCTTTGCCGCAGCGGGCAGGGTGCCCGTCCTTACCGCGCTTGGCCTTGATCTGGTCGAACAGCCCGAGGACAGGCCCTTGCGGGACGGGCTTTGGAAAGCGCAGAAAAATGTTTCCTTTACAGGACATTACAGCAAGTCTTTCGCGCAGTCCAGGCCGCTCAAACTGACATTGCACGGCACCAAGGTACCGCCACGCAGACTGGCGGATTTTCCCTTTGTGATGCCGGAGGGGCTTTATCTGGTGCATCTGAAATATGCCAATCTGGACGCGTTGGAAACGGTCAATGCCGACCGCGTTGCAATGTCAAACGCAGGACAAAAAGGATTGCCCGGCGCGGGTTGGCGGGAAGCCTATGCAGATGCGGCGCAGTTTCTGGCCAGTTTCCGGGCCAAGCCCGTGCTGCCGTGGCACAAGGCGCGCGCAAAGGCATTTCGTGCGCTTTCCAACGATCCCGCACGCAGCGAGCGTCTGGGCCTTGTCAAAGCGCGCGCGTTGAAATTTCCGTTTCGCACTGTGCTGCCTGATTGGTTCGAAACCTTTGAGTAATAGCGGATGAAGTAGTGAGAACCGGCCAGCACAAACACTGGACAATATCGGCATTCCGGGGCATTCAGACGCGCCAAGTCAAGGAACGGAGAACAGCATGGCCGACGGAACTTTTGCAGTATTGACCCTTGCGCTCGGGCTTTGGAACATGTCGCAAAACCACTGTCCGAATGAGGGCTGTCTCGCTTACAATCAGGTGCCGTCATATACTGCCATCTCTGGCGGTGGCGTGTATTTCCAGGACGAGCATGTGGACGAAGAAATCTACATTCGCCGCGATACGCGCAAGGCGCATGGTCCGTTTCAGATGATCTATGGTCTATCGGTCACCGGGCGCGGCGATGCCTGGGCCGGTTTGGGACATGCCTATACGATGAGCAACCGCAGCCAGAGCGCCTATATGCAGCTTCACGCGATGACCGGTCTGTATCTGCAAGGTGGCGGCCCGGATCTTGGTGGCCCGATCGAATTCCGGTCCGGTATCGAGTTTGGCCTTCAAGGACGCAGCGGCGCGCGGTTCGGTCTGGCCTACGATCACCGCTCGAATGCCGGGTTGTACGGCGACAACCTTGGGCTTGAGACGATCCAGTTGCGTGTCAGCATTCCAACGAACTGAACGATACAGAGCGAGGCATGGCTCTTACGGCGGCTTATGGACGAAATGTCCATTCAGGCTGCAATTTTATGTCATGCGCATCACCAATATTTACATAATACTGATTATGCGAATGATATATGAGCGATAGACCCATTCCATTCTGGATCATCTGCCATACCAAATGAATGTCGAACGAGATCTCTAACCCAGCGCGTAACCTGCACCCCGAACCGTACGCAGAGGATCTTTGCCGCCATATTGACACAATGCTTTGCGCAGACGTCCGATATGAACGTCAACGGTGCGCGTATCGACATAGATGTCCCGGCCCCAGACCCGATCGAGAAGTTGTTCACGCGACCAGACCCGGCCCGGCTTTTCCAGAAAGGTCGCCAGCAGCCGAAACTCTGTCGGACCCAGTTTCAGCGGTGCTTCTGCGCGTGTGACCTTGTGGGTTTCGGCATCCAGAAGGATATCGAGATATTCCAGACGCGCGCCCATTGTCGCGGGCCGTGTCCGGCGCAGCTGCGCGCGCACCCGCGCCATAAGTTCTACCACGGAAAACGGCTTTACGACATAGTCGTCAGCGCCGGTTTCCAGCCCGCGGACCCGGTCCACCTCTTCGGTGCGGGCCGACAGCATGATGACCGGAATGCTACGGGTATCAGAGCGGCTTTTTATGCGGCGGCAAACCTCGATCCCCGAGACGTTCGGCAACATCCAGTCCAGCACCACGAGGTCCGGCACCTCTTCCGCAACAAGCAGCATCGCCTCTTCGCCGTTCTCGGCGACGGCGACGCGAAACCCTTCAGCCTCCAGATTGTAGGACAGGATTTCACGTTGTGAGGCTTCGTCCTCGACCACGAGTACTGTTGGTTGTGACGCGCTCATCCTAGTCTGGCTCCGCTTCGGGGTTATATTTCATATCCGAGGATGTGACATCCGCTTTTGGTCGCGATCCTTCCGGCGTTTCCCCGGTGACGTAGAACAGCACCTGCTCGGCGATCGCGGTGACATGGTCGCCCATGCGCTCGACGTTCTTGGCGATGAAATGCAAATGCATGCAGGCGGTGATATTGCGCGGATCCTCCAGCATGAAGGTCAGGAATTCACGGAACAGCGTGTTGTACATCTCGTCGACCTCGCGGTCGCGCTCGATCACGTCGCGTGCAAAATCGGGATCGCGCTGGATGAACGCATCCAAAGCATCCTTCAGCATCGCCTCGACCTCGCGCGTCATGCGCCGGATCGACCCGGTTGCGCCGGAAATCTGCGTTAGCTGTCCCAGCACGTCAGAGCGTTTGGCAAGGTTCTTCGATAGATCACCTATCCGTTCCAGGTTCGAGGTCATCCGCATGATCGCCAGCACTGTCCGCAAATCGACGGCTGTTGGCGCGCGAAGTGCTATGAGGTTGGCAACCTCGTCGTTGATCTGCTCGTCCAGCGCATCAATGGCGGCATCGCCGCGACGCACCTTTTCCGCCAGTTCCTGATCGCGGCTTTCCAGCGCTTTGGAAGAGTCGACGATGGACGCCTCGACCAGCCCCCCCATCTTCAGGATTTTCGCATGGATCGAGTCCAGATCCCGGTCAAAAGCCGATGCGATATGTCTGCTGTCGTTCATGGTTCTATCCGATCCGGCCAGTGATATAGCTTTCGGTGCGGCTGTCTTCGGGATTGGTGAAGATCTTGACCGTGTCACCGAACTCGACAAGATTGCCGAGATGAAAGAATGCGGTCCGCTGGCTGACCCTTGCGGCCTGCTGCATGGAATGTGTGACGATCACCACCGAATACTGCTGGCGCAATTCGTCGATCAACTCTTCGACTTGGGCCGTGGCGATGGGATCCAGCGCCGAACAAGGCTCGTCCATCAGCAAAACCTCGGGTTCCGTGGCAATGGCGCGTGCAATGCACAGGCGCTGCTGCTGCCCGCCGGACAAGCCGGTGCCAGAGGCATGCAACCGGTCCTTGACCTCTTCCCAGATTGCACCGCGACGCAGGGATTTCTCAACGATTTCATCGAGATCAGCCTTGTTCTTTGCCAGTCCGTGAATGCGCGGACCGTAGGCGATGTTGTCGTAAATCGACTTCGGGAACGGGTTGGGTTTCTGGAAGACCATGCCGACCTTGGCGCGCAGTTGCACCGGGTCGACACGCTTGTCGTTGATATCCTCACCGTCGAGCAGGATTTCGCCCTGCACGCGGCAGATGTCGATCGTGTCATTCATCCGGTTGATACAGCGCAGAAACGTCGATTTTCCGCAGCCCGAAGGCCCGATGAATGCGGTGACGGTATTGGCTTCGATGTTCACATTCACGTCCTTGATGGCGTGATTGTCGCCGTAATGAACTTGAACGTCACGGGCTGTAATCTTGGCGGTTTTCTGGTTCAAGGTCGTCTCCAGAGATTTAGGCGCATCGTACATGTTTGGTCTCCGTTTACCAGCGACGCTCAAAGCGGCGGCGCAGGATAATCGCGATAAGGTTCATCGAAAGCAGGACAACCAGCAGGATGATGATGCCCCCCCAGGCGCGTTCGTAATAGGCCGGGTCGGCGCGTTTTGCCCATTCGTAAATCTGTGCGGGCATGGCAGAGTTCGGATCCAGAAAGCCCGACGCGATCCCGTCGGGATAGTTCGACGCAATGTAGCCTACCATCCCGATCAGCAAGAGCGGCGCGGTTTCCCCGAGCGCCTGCGCCAGCCCGATGATTGTCCCGGTCAGAATGCCAGGCGCGGCCAGCGGCAAGACATGGTGAACCACGGACTGCATCTTCGAGGCCCCAATGCCAAGCGCTGCATCCCGGATCGAAGGCGGCACGGCCTTCAGCGACGCTCGGGTCGAAATGATGATCGTCGGCAACGTCATCAGCGTCAGCACCAGCCCGCCGACCAGCGGCGCGGATTGCGGCAGATGCGCAAACTGGATGAACACGGCAAGGCCCAGGATACCAAACACGATGGACGGCACCGCCGCGAGGTTCGAGATATTCACCTCGATCAGATCCGTCCAACGGTTCTGTTTTGCAAACTCCTCCAGATAGATAGAGGCCGCGACACCGATGGGCAGCGACAGAACAAGCACCACCATCATCATGAACAGCGAGCCCAGAATCGAAACACCCATACCGGCTTGTTCCGCTCTGCTTTCGGATGCATCCGCGCCAGTGATGAAGCTGAGGTTGAAACGTTTCTCGATGACACCTGCGTCTACCAGAGCATCAGTAAGGTCCAGATGTTCGGCATCTATGCTTTTGTCACGGATAACGCTTTCGCGGGATACACGACCTTTGAGATAGCCATCGACACGCGACGACGCGAGGATGCGAAACTCGACCGTATCGCCGATCATGTCTGGGTTCTCGATCACCACATCACGCACCTGCGCCGCAGCAGACGCCGATGTCAGCGCCTTCAACTCGCTGGCTTTGCTCAGAGGTGTCTCGATACCGCGATCTGTTACTTCGGCAAAAATCGCGTTTTGCAGAAGCGGTGTGTAGCCAAAGGTCGAGACCTTCTTGATGTCATCAATGTTGCGGTTGCCATTCTTGTCCAGCTTGGCTGGATCAAGGAAAACCTGCGTGGTGATGAACGTCTGTTGAAACGCCCCTTTACCGTTCGCGATGATGGCGCTCAGAAGGACTGTCAGGAAGATAAGCCCGGTCGCGATGGCGGCGATGCCATACATGCGAAATCGCTTTTCGGCGGCGTTACGCTTTTTTGTACGGGCATCAAGTGTGATGAGCGAGCCGTGGCGTGGCGCAGGTACACGTCCGGGCGGGGTAAAGCTTGCGTCGGTCATTCGTACTGCTCCCGGTATTTGCGCACGATGTAAAGTGCCAGCACGTTCAGCGCCAAGGTCAGGATGAAAAGGTTCATGCCAAGGGCGAAGGCCACCAGCGCCTCGGGCGAGGCGAAGTCACTGTCGCCGGTCAATTGGCTGACAATCTTGGCGGTCACGGTCGTCATCGCCTCAAACGGATTGAGCGAAAGCCGGGCCGCGGCCCCTGCCCCAAGCACCACGATCATCGTCTCGCCAATCGCGCGCGACGCGGCCAGAAGAACAGCACCGATAATGCCCGGCAAAGCGGCGGGCAGAACAACCTGCTTGATGGTTTCGGATTTGGTCGCACCCAGCCCGTAAGACCCGTCGCGCATCGACTGAGGGACAGAGTTGATGATGTCATCCGACAAGGAACTGACAAAAGGTATCAGCATGATGCCCATCGTGATGCCTGCTGTCATCACCGCGCGTCCGCCTTGCATCCAGCCAAGACCGTCATCGCCGAACACAGTCAGCAACATCGGGCCAACGGTCAGCAAGGCAAACAGGCCGTAGACAATTGTTGGAATGCCCGCCAACAGCTCAAGCATTGGCTTGGCAAAGCCCCGTACGGTCGGGCTGGCATATTCGGACAGGTAAATGGCGGCAAACAGACCAACCGGGACCGCGACGATCAAGGCCACAAGCGAGATGTAGAACGTACCCCAGAGCAGCGGCAGAATGCCCAGACTGGACGCGCCACCACGGCCGGAAAAGCTGGGTGCCCATTCGAACAGCGTGTAGAAATCCGCCGCCGGGTATAGACGGAAGAATTCCCAGGTGTTGAAGATCAGCGAAAAGACGATGCCTACGGTGGTCAGGACAGCGATCGACGCGGCTGCAATCAGCAGCGCCTTAACGACCTGTTCCACCACGTTGCGTGCGCGGAAATCGAAATGGCTTTCTCTGACACCCCACAGCAATCCGGCCAAGGCAAACGCCACAACGGCAATCGACATGATAAGATCGCCGGACGCTTTCATGATCCGGTAATGCTGAGCCGCGGCAAGCACCGGCTGGGTGATGCCCGATGTCACCACCTGACCCGCATCCTTGAGAAGCTTGGTGACGTCGGTGGTGTCTACCCGCAAATTGCGCGTCGCATCATCGTCGATCAGGCCGGCGGCAGCGATGCTGTCAAGGCCGTTGGCCGTACGACGAACCTCGGCCATCACCAGACCGCGGCTTGACCCTTCGGAAATCTCGGCTTGCGGGATCATCTTTGACACAACGCTGTTGACGTAGAATGGCTGTGCCAGCAGCCAGACCACCAGCAAAAGCAACGCCGGTATGATTACCTTCAGCGCCGCGTTCCAACCGTAATAGGACGGCAGTGAATGCAACCGGCGAATGTCCCCTCCGGCGCTGTTCAGCGCCCGGGACCGGCCCAGGATATACCCGACCGCCGCAAGTGCGAGCACCACAATCACGAGCCAGAAAACAGGCATAAGCCCCCCAGTGTGTTTGTCAGTTCAATAGGTCAAACGAAGAAATGGGGGGCGGCCACGTGTTCCGCCCCCCGGCAGTCAGGCAGACGTCTGATTACATCTCTGCGCTCATGGTCTGTTCGTCGGCAACCGCGTTCTGCGTGTCGGCCAGTTCCGGATCGGAAACCAGACCATATTCGGCCAGCGGGCCATCCGGGCCTGCGATCTCGTCCGCGACGAAGAATTCGGCAAACTCTTTGAGGCCAGGGATCACACCGATATGAGCTTTCTTCACATAGAAGAACAGCGGACGCGAGACCGGATATTCGCCGCTTGCGATGCTTTCGGTGGTCGGTTCGACACCGGCCATTGTCGCAACTTTCAGCACGTCGGTATTGTTCTCGTAGAACGCCAGGCCGAACACGCCGATGGCGTTGGAATTGGCGTCGATCGAGGCCAGCGTTTCGGTATAGTCGCCGTCAATGTCAACGGAGCGGCCGTCACTGCGCACTTGGAGGCAGGCATCTTCGGCGGCATCTTCATCCATGCCGCCCGCGATCATCGCTTCCATTGCGCCGGTTTCTTCACAGCCAACCGCGATCACCTTTTCCTCGAACACTTCGCGCGTCCCGTGCTTGGTGCCGGGGATGAATGCAAGGATTTCGTCATCCGGCAGATCAGCGTTGAAATCGGACCATTTTGTGTAAGGATTGTCGACCAGCTTGCCGTCAACCATGACCTTCGGCGCCAGGGCGTTGAAAATGTCGGACTGGGTAAACTCGGCATATGCCGGGCCAGTCAACTGGCTGGCAAAGACGATCCCATCATAGCCGATGCGGACTTCGACGATGTCGGTCACGCCGTTTTCGGCACAGGCCTGAATTTCCTTTTCGCGGATCTTGCGCGAAGCGTTGGCAATATCTGTGTGCTCTTCGCCAACACCCTGGCAGAAACGCTTGAGCCCGGCCGACGATCCGCCCGATTCCACGACAGGTGTCGGGAAGTCGAAGTTTTCGCCAAAGGCTTCGGCCACGATCGAGGCATATGGCAGCACGGTCGAGGAACCTGCAACTTGTACCTGGTCACGCGCCGCAGCGGCTGTGGCGGAAACGGCAGCAATCGCCAGTGCAGAGGCGGTTAGTTTTACGGAAGACATAGGTGGCTCCTGTTTGACAAAATTCGCAGTCATCCTCGTGATGACCCTGAGCGACGACATAAGACGGGCACGCTATGGTTTTGTGACAAGTTCGTAACGGTTTTATGACATTGACGGCGCTGGGGGTTATGCGTTGCAGTGCATCGCTCAAGTATTTGATAATGCATAATTAAAAGTGACTTCATTCATATTTCGAAAGTCAGAAACTTGATCTTCTCAAGGGAATGCACCGCAAGAATTTCGGCAATATCGCCGGATGCGTCTATCCAATGGGCAACAAAACGCTGACGGTCGTCCCCTGCCCTTTTTCACTGGTAATGCGCATCCGGCCACGATGGCGGTTGATGATGTGCTTGACGATTGCCAATCCCAGTCCGGTGCCGCCCATCTCTCGCGACCGGTGGCTGTCGGCGCGGTAGAACCGTTCCGTCAGGCGGGGAATATGGATCGCGTCGATGCCCAGTCCGGTATCCCGCACCGTCAGCTGGGTGCCGTCGCTCCGCAAACGCGGTTGGTAGACGGGGCTCGTGACCGACATCGTAACCGTCGACCCGCGCCCGCTATATTTGATCGCATTCTCTGTGAGGTTGATCAGAACCTGACGCAGTTGATCGGAATCGGCGGCAATATCAAACCCGTCCTCGGGCAGATCCAACATCAGGGTCACCCCGGCATCCTCGGCCAAAGGCGCAAGCGAATGCGATGTGGAGCGGACCAATCCGCACAGGTCGACCCGCGCGGTCGGACGGACCCGCTCTTCCGATTCGACATGGCTGAGTGACAACAGATCGCCGACAAGCCGATTCATCCGGTTGGCCTCACGCTCCATGATCCCAAGAAAGCGTTCGCGTGCCACGGCATCCTCGCGCGCGGGGCCACGCAGCGTTTCCACGAAGCCCATCAGCGCCGTCAGCGGCGTGCGCAATTCGTGGCTGACATTTGCCACGAAGTCACGGCGCATCTGTACGGCCTGCTCCATATGCGTGACATCCTCGAAACAGATCAGCGCGCCGGCATCCGGAACGTGCCGCGCGCTGACCTTGTAGGTGACGTCCTGCGCCCCGACCGATGTCAGATAGCGCGCCGTCGCCGCCGATCCGTCACGCAGGCATCCTTCTATGACATCAAGAACGGCAGGCTGGCGCAGCACGGCTATAAAATGCCGCCCCCTGACACCTGGACCAAGCAGCTTGTCGGCCTCGGCATTGGCAGCTTGCACGCGTTCATCTGCACCGACGAGGATCGTCGCCAGCGGGATCGCGTCGACCAGCGCTTTTGCCAGATCAGAACTCATGCCTGCCTTGCAGCCTTTAGCCCTTTGTCGAACACTGCCAGCAGCGCAGCTGGATCCTCGAGACCAACCGAGACGCGGAAGAACCCTTCGGTCAAGCCGAGCGCGGCGCGCAGTGCGGGGGTCAGGCTGCGATGCGAGGAACTGGCCGGGTGCGACAGCGTCGTGCCCACATCGCCCAGCGTCGGTGCGAAGGCCACGCCATCCGCAGCTTTGACAAAGGCATTGGCCGCGTCGCGCCCGCCGTCCAGCTCAAAGCTGACCATGTTGCATCCGCGCCCTTGCAACAGCCCCTGCGCGCGGGTGTGATCAGGGTGATCGACGCGCGTGGGATAGAGAACCCGTTTCACGCCCGCCTGCCTGGCCAGATGTTCGGCCAGACGCTGCGCTGTCGCCTCTGCCCGGTCGAACCGCAGGTCAAAGGACATCAATCCGCGTTCGGCCAGCCAGCAATCGAACGGGCTGGCGGTCAGCCCTATGGTCACGGCGAAATCGTACAGCTTGCGGCGCAGGGCTTCGTCCTTTGCGGCCACATATCCCAGCGTCACGTCGGAATGCCCCGCCATCAGCTTGGTGACGGAATGGATCAGAATGTCGGCACCCATCTCCAGCGGCCGGATGGCACGAGGGGTCGTGAAGGTATTGTCCACGGCCAGCAGGATGTTCTTTTCACGGGCAAGCTCGATCAGCCCGTTCATGTCGGCCACCCGCAGCGTCGGGTTCGAGACAACCTCGATCAGGATCAGCTTTGTCTCTGGTCGCAAAGCGGCGCGCATCGCGTCAACATCGGTCGGATCGGCTTGCGACGTGGCGATGCCCAGCCGTGGCAGGTCCTCTTTCAGCATCCGCAGAGACCGCCCATAAAGCTGATCGCCCCCCAGCACATGATCGCCCGCTTCAAGCAGACCCAACAGAACCGCCGTCACCGCCGCCATGCCGGACCCGACGACCAGCCCGCCGGTCGCGCCTTCCATCGCATCTATCCGGCGCGCCAGCACGTCCGCGTTGGGATGCCCCTCACGCGCATAGGTATAGCCCTCGACAATGCCGCCATATTGAGCGTCCAGCGCATCCGGGCTATCGGCGGCATAAACCACCGATGGCATCAGCGGCGTGACAACCGCGTGTTGTGCGCCCGCTGGCAGCCCCCCGGGACGGATGAGAGTAGGCTTCATGGCGTGTCCTTTCGGATGGGTGTCGGTCTGTCGGAGTCCAGATCTGTTGTGGATAACTTGCCCAATTTGGAACGATCACGGTTAACCCCGGCGCTTTTACACAGTGCCGCGCCTTCTTGTGAATGGATGGCGGCCACTTTTTCGACATAATCAGGGTTAATGCAAAACATGCCGCAGGACGTGGTATACCGTTTCAGACTGGCTTCAGCCCGGTGCGAAACCGCCGCATATTGTCCTGATAGTGCCGCGCACTTTGACGCAACCCCTCGATGGCGGCATCGTCCAATTGGCGCACAACCTTACCCGGCGCACCCATGACCAGCGAACCGTCGGGAATTTCCTTGCCTTCGGTGATCAGAGCACCGGCGCCGATCAGGCAATTGTCGCCGATCTTCGCGCCATTCAACACGGTTGCCCCCATGCCGATCAGCGAGTTCTGCCCGATGGTACAGCCGTGCAGCATGACCTTATGGCCGATGGTACACCCAGCGCCGATTGTCAGCGGATATCCGATATCGGTATGAAACACGCAGTTCTCCTGCACGTTCGAGCCTTCGCCGATCAGAATTTCCTCATTATCGCCGCGCAAAGTGCTGCCGAACCAGACCGATGCCCCCGCTTGCAGAACAATTCGCCCGATCAGGTTCGCATCTGGTGCAACCCAGCTATCTTCAGCAATATCAGGCGCTTGTCCGTCGATTCTATACAGTGTCATGCGGAGATCTCCTCGAATTCCTTTTGCAGATTGCGAACATGATCCAGCAGGCCGGGTTGCCGCGCGCGGCGCAGCCGTTCTGCTGTCACGATGGTGCGCAGCTTTTCAAAGCTCTGATCCAGATCGTCATTGACCAGCACATAGTCGTAACCGTCCCAGTGGCTAATCTCGTCCCAGCTTTTCTGCATTCGCTTGGCGATCACCTCGGCGCTGTCTTGCCCACGGCTTTCCAGACGGCGGCGCAATTCGGCAATCGAGGGCGGCAGAACGAAAACTGACAGCACGAAATCACGCAGGACAGAGTTGGAAATCTGCTGTGCGCCCTGCCAGTCAATGTCGAACAAAACGTCGCGCCCGGCTTCGATTGCCGCTTGAACCGGTGCCATAGGAGAGCCGTAGAAGTTGCCGAAAACATGGGCATGTTCCAGCATCTGGCCTTCGATGACGTCATGCTTGAACTGCTCTTCGGCCATGAAATGATAGTCCTTGCCGTCAACTTCGCCGGGACGGGGCGCGCGTGTCGTCGCGGAAACCGAAAAGCGCAGGCTGGGGTCCCATTCCAGCAACCGCTTGGACAGGGTTGATTTGCCCGCACCCGAAGGCGAGGACAGGATAATCAAAAGGCCGCGCCGGTCGGTCATTGCCTACTCCACGTTCTGAACTTGTTCGCGCATCTGGTCGATCACCGTCTTCAGGTCCAGCCCGACGCGCGTCAAGGGCTGGAATTGTGCCTTCGAACTCAATGTGTTGGCTTCGCGATTGAATTCCTGAGTCAGAAAATCCAACCTGCGCCCCACGGGACCATCGCTGGCCAGAAGATCACGGGCGGCGGCGACATGCGCGTGCAGGCGGTCCAGCTCTTCTGTCACATCCGCCTTGACAGCGATCAGTGCCAATTCCTGCGCCACCCGGTCCGGATCGGCACGGTCGGTATTATCCAGCGCGCGCGAAAGCGCGGTTTTCATCCGCGCAGCCATGTCTTTGCGACGCGCCTCGCCAAGCGTTTCGGCTTCGCCCGTCAGCAGCTTGATCTGGTCGATCTTGGCGGTCAGAATGGATTGCAATGCCTCACCCTCTGCTTCCCGCATGGCACAGAAGCTTTTGAGAACAGGGATAAAATCCGCTTCCAATGTATCGCGCAACCCAGCGGTGTCCGTATCGGTTGTGCTGTTGTCAAGGATGCCGCGCAACGCCAAAATTCCGGTCGCGGTGGCGGGTGCCAGCGTGATGCCGCGATCCATCGCGCGCGTCTCTACCTCTGCCAAAGCCGTCAGGGTCGCGTCCAGTTGGTCCGCGTTCAGCTGCTGAGGTGCCGCGCCTTCATCAGCCTGTAGGCGCAAGTTCAGCGTTATATTTCCGCGCTTTACGGCCTTGCCTAAACGGGCGCGCAACGCAGTCTCCAACCCCTCGATCCAATCGGGAACACGCAGACGCAGATCCAGCCCGCGTGCATTGACGCTGCGGATCTCCCATGTCCAACGGTAGCGCCCCGCACTGCCCTGCCCCGAGGCAAAACCGGTCATCGACTGCCGCATGAATGTTCCTTTCAGGTCGGTTGCCTATCGGTTACGCAATCCGGGCCGCGCTGGCAAGCGAACCCGGTCAGAGGATGCGTTAACCTTTTGGAAAGAAATGTGGCGAAACGGTGATCGCCATGCGCTATTAAGGTATTCGTAACCTTTGTGAAGCCAAATTAACCTGAACTTCGGTCGGCGAACAAAGAAGGATATTAGTGAGTGGAGTTTTCGCCGTGTTTTCCCGGAAAAAGACCGCCAAGAACGTGATTTCAATTCAGCCATATCAAGAAAAAAACCAGACATCGGCACTGCGCCTTGTCGATGCCTATTGGCATGGGCTGCGGCATGATCATCCGATCCCGGCGCGCAGCGAGGTTGATCGGCGCGGATTGCAGGGCGCGCTGGACGTGTCTTTCATCGTCGAGCGTATCGGAAAAGGACTTGCGCGTCTGCGGGTTGCCGGAGCGCATCTGTCCGACCTGATGGGCATGGAGGTTGCGGGCATGCCGTTAAGCGCGCTCTTCGTCCCTGAAAGCCGCGAGTCGCTTGCCAGCGCATTGCAAAAGGCGTTTGCCGAACCCGCGATCCTGCGTCTTGAACTGCGCGCTGAAGCGGGTATCGGTCGGCCTGCATTGACCGGCAAGCTGGTGCTTTATCCACTGCGCTCCCACACCGGTGAGGTCGACCGGGCAATGGGCGCTCTCGTGACAGAGGGTAAAATCGGCCGCCTGCCCTGCCGGATGGAGATCGTCGGCGTTCGGGTCGAAACACTGAACCTGATCGGCGTGTGCCGCGTGGACCTGCGCCCCGATCGTCAGACGGATACGCCGTCGCTTGTGCCGCGCAAGCGGAATATGGCCCCTGTGCAGCCACAGCCGATCCGGAACAATGTGAATGCCACCGGTCCCGGCTTTGCTGAAGGAGCCGCGCCTTTCGGGAACAAACCAGCATTACGGTTGGTGCGGACCGACGATTACTGAAGGCCTTTTGTAGCAGTCGAATATTGAAACGGCGCGCAACCCGCGCCGGGTGTTTTATTGATGAGTGGGAGCGCAAGGCTATTCGCTTTGCTCTCCTTTTTTTCGTAATGCGCCCTGCTTTGTCGCCAAAAAAAAGGCGCTCGGTTGTTGAGCGCCTTTCTTACGGTATTTTGGAACCGGTTTAGCTCGCTGCGGCAGCCAGCGCATCGCGCCGCCCGGTCAGTTCTTCTGCAACCAGGAAGGCCAATTCCAGCGATTGCGACGCATTGAGGCGCGGGTCGCAGGCGGTGTGGTAACGGTCCGACAGATCCTCGTCGCTGACATCGCGGACGCCGCCTGTGCATTCGGTCACGTCCTGGCCGGTCATCTCGAAATGCACGCCGCCCGGGATTGTGCCCTCGGCCTTGTGAACGCCAAAGAACTCGCGCACTTCACGCAGCACCGACTCAAATGGCCGGGTCTTGTAGCCGGTCGAGGATTTGATCGTGTTGCCATGCATCGGGTCGCAAACCCAGGTGACATTGGCACCTTCTTCCTGAACGGCCTTAACAAGGCGCGGCAGGTGTTCCGCGACCTTGCCGGCACCGAAGCGGGCGATCAGTGTCAGCTTGCCCTCGTCATTGTCGGGATTCAGACGCGACATCAGAACCTTGAGATCCTCTGCCGTGGTGGTCGGGCCGCATTTCATGCCAACCGGGTTCAGCACGCCGCGCGCGAATTCGACATGCGCGCCGTCGGGCTGGCGCGTGCGATCGCCGATCCAGATCATGTGCCCGGACCCGGCCAGCCATTTGCCGGAGGTCGAATCCTGACGGCACAGCGCCTCTTCATATTCCAGAAGCAGCGATTCATGGCTGGTGTAGAAATCCACAGTCTGCAACGTGTGCGAGGCTTTGGAATCTACGCCAGCGGCCTTCATGAAATCCAGCGTGTCACTGATACGGTTGGCCATGTCGCGATATTTCGCGGCCTTCTCGCCTTCGGTAAAGCCAAGCGTCCACTGATGCACCTGATGCACGTCGGCATAGCCGCCGGTCGAAAAGGCGCGCAGCAGGTTCAGCGTGGCGGCAGCCTGGGTATAGGCCTGCAACATCTTCTGCGGGTCGGGCGTGCGCGCCTTTTCCGAGAAGTCCAGCTCGTTGATGATGTCGCCGCGGTAGCTGGGCAGTTCCATCCCGTCCTTGACCTCTGTGGGCGCGGAACGCGGCTTGGCGAACTGACCGGCCATGCGGCCGACCTTCACCACCGGCACCTTGGCACCGTAGGTCAGGACCATCGCCATCTGCAACATCACCTTGAAGGTGTCGCGGATGGAATTGGCACTGAACTGGTCGAAGGACTCGGCACAATCACCGCCCTGCAACAGGAACGCCTCGCCGCGTGCGGCGGCCCCCAGTTGGGATTTCAGCGTGCGCGCCTCGCCGGCAAAGACCAGCGGCGGATATTTGGCAAGCTGTGCTTCAACGGCATTCAGCGCGGCCTCATCCGTATAATCAGGCATCTGAACCCGCGGCATGTTACGCCAGCTCGATTTCTGCCACTCGGTCATTTGTTCTCTCCGGTCGTTAGCGATAGCGGGGCCTCTATACAAAACCGCGCGGCAAGTGACCACAAGCAAATGCAGCCCTGCCCCTTGACGGGTTATCGTGCTTCTGGCCAATTGAAACAAGACATCCACGGGGCTTGCGCAACGCGACACCCGGCAGACGCAGGGAGACCGGAAGGATGGCGTCACAACGTCAGGTCATCGAGATCGTTGAAACGCCGACCAAACCCCGGCATTTCGTGTTCGTCTTGCTGGAACAATTCACGCTGCTGTCTTTCGCTGCGGCGATGGATTGCCTGCGCCTTGCCAATCGCATGTCCGGCAAAGAGCTTTACAGCTGGCGGGTGATCGCTGAAGGCGGCGGCCATGCCGTCAGCTCTACCGGTACCACGTTTGCGCTGGATGGCGATCTGGACGAGCTGCATCGCGACGATACCATCATGCTGTGCGGCGGCACAGATGTGCAGGAAGCTACCTCCAAACGTCTGTTGAACTGGCTGCGGCGCGAATCCCGGCGTGGGCTGACAGTTGGAGGATTGTGTACGGCATCCTTCACTTTGGCGCGGGCCGGGCTGTTGAACGGAAAGCGGGCGACGATCCATTGGGAAAACCACGACAGCTTTGCCGAAGAGTTCGAGGACGTGAAGCTGACAAAATCCGTTTTCGTGGTAGACGGCACCCGGCTCACTACCGCAGGCGGGACGTCTTCGATTGATCTGTTTCTACAGCTAATCGCCGACGATCACGGCGAGGAGCTGGCAAATGCGGTCGCCGACCAGCAGATCTATTCGGCCATCCGCACGGATCAGGACACACAACGCCTGTCCGTCCCGACACGGATCGGTGTGCGCCATCCCAAGTTGAGCCAGGTCATTCACAAGATGGAAGCCAATATCGAGGAACCGATCAGCCCATCGGTCCTGGCGCAAGAGGTCAGTATGTCCACACGGCAGCTGGAGCGTCTGTTTCGCCGCTATCTTAATCGTTCGCCCAAGCGATATTACATGGAATTGCGGCTGCAAAAGGCGCGGAACCTGCTGATGCAGACGGATATGAGCGTCATCAACGTCGCACTCGCCTGCGGTTTTGCATCGCCCTCACATTTTTCGAAATGCTACCGCGCCCATTATCAAACCACCCCCTACCGCGAGCGCGGCAGCCATGCGGCGCGCCTGCCGGTATGAGGTTCAATGACTGCGTGATCTGGCGCCACCCGCCCCGGACTTGATCCGGGGCCTCAACGTCATGAGCAGAAAGGCCCCGGATCAAGTCCGGGGCGGGTGCACTTGGACGCGCATGCGGCACCATACAAACCAGGGTGCGCTGCCAGATCCGGTGCCGAAGCTCACCTTTCAGGCATCCGGTTCAGTCAATGTTCAAACCGCGCAAAACAAACCCGTCCGACCATCGCGCAACGGCAACATCACACGGCTCTTTTCATTTAGCATGACGCCGCTTAGGCTTTGGTCAGGACAAATGTTCCAACTCGGGAGAAGACAATGAAAAGACTTTTGATGGCCACCGCTGCGAGCGCCCTCACTGCGAGTGGCGTTTATGCTGAAAGCCACGCAAGTACCGTGAATATAGGCGTCATACTGGGCTTCACAGGCCCGATCGAATCGCTGACGCCGATGATGGCTGGCTCTGCCGAACTGGCGCTGAGCGAAGTCAATGACAGCGGCAAGTTCCTGGACGGCGTGACGCTTGCACCGGTGCGCGCGGATTCGACCTGCGTTGACAGCGCTGCCGCCACGGCCGCTGCGGAACGTCTGGTCACGACCGATGGTGTCGTGGCGATCATGGGCGCTGACTGCTCTGGCGTGACCGGGGCGGTCCTGTCGAACGTGGCCGTCCCCAATGGCGTGCCGATGATCTCGCCCTCGGCAACGTCGCCGGGCCTGTCGAATGCCGAAGATAACGGGCTGTTCTTCCGCACCGCACCATCTGACGCGCGTCAGGGTGAAGTGCTGGCCAATCTGCTGGCCGACAAGGACATCACCTCTGTCGCGGTGACCTATACCAACAATGACTACGGCAAAGGCCTGTCCGACAGCTTCATCTCGTCTTTCGAGGCGAATGGCGGCACCGTCACGCTGAACGCCCCGCATGAGGACGGCAAAGCCGACTATTCCGCAGAAATCGGCGCTTTGGCCTCGGCGGGTGGCGATCTTCTGGTCGTTCTGGGCTATTCCGATCAGGGCGGCAAGGGCATCATTCAGGCCTCGCTCGACACCGGCGCGTTTGACACGTTCATGATGGGCGACGGCATGTATAGCGACGCCCTGATGGCGGATCTTGGCGGCGATATGGAAGGCTCCTTCGGCGCGGTGCCATGGTCCGAAGGCGAAGGCACAGAGAAATTCGCGGCCCTCGCCGAAACGGCAGGCGTGAACAGCGAGTCGTCCTTCACCCGTGAAAGCTATGATGCGGCGGCGCTGATCGCGCTGGCGATGATGGCGGGTGGCGAGGCGACCTCGAAGGCCGTCGCGGACAACGTCATGGATGTGGCAAATGCCCCCGGTGAACAGATCCTGCCGGGCGAATTGGCCAAAGCGCTGGAAATCCTCGCCAATGGCGGTGAGGTCGATTACGTCGGTGCCACCAATGTGGAACTGATCGGACCGGGCGAAGCCGCAGGCACCTATCGCGAATACACCATCACCGATGGTGGTTATGAAACGGTGTCGTTCCGCTGAACGTCAATACGCAAACCCAAGCAGCCCGGTTTTCCGGGCTGTTTCAATAAGATGAGAGGCGTCATCAAGGCGCGGAAAGGGGTGCTGTGATACGGGTTGAGAACCTGCACAAGCATTTTGGCGGATTTCATGCCGTTGATGGGGCGTCGCTTGAGATCGCCACCGGATCAATCACCGGACTTGTTGGGCCAAACGGCGCTGGAAAAACAACGCTTTTCAATGTGATAGCAGGCGTTCTTGAGCCGACCTCCGGGCGCGTCAGCATGGATGGCGAAGATATTTCCGGCCTGCCGCCACATGTCCTGTTTCATAAGGGCATGTTACGCACCTTCCAGATCGCGCATGAATTCGGCTCGATGACCTGCCGTGAAAACCTGATGATGGTTCCGGGTGGCCAGTCGGGTGAAACGCTGTGGAACGCGTGGTTCAGCCGCGGACGGATTGCGCAGGAAGAGTCTGCTTTGCTGAAGAAGGCCGATGAAGTCCTTGATTTTCTGACAATTTCGCATCTCAAGGATGAACGCGCGGGCAACCTGTCCGGTGGGCAGAAAAAACTGCTGGAGCTGGGCCGCACGATGATGGTGGATGCCAAGGTCGTCTTTCTTGACGAGGTCGGCGCGGGCGTGAACCGCACCTTGCTCAACACCATCGGGGACGCGATCTTGCGGCTGAATCAAGAGCGCGGCTATACGTTCTGCATGATCGAACACGACATGGATTTCATCGGCCGTCTTTGCGATCCGGTGATTGTCATGGCCGAAGGCAAAGTTCTCGCACAAGGCACGATTGACGAGATCAAGGCCAATGATGCGGTGATCGAGGCTTATCTCGGCACGGGCCTGAAGAACAAGGAGATGGTGTGATGGAGGGTTTGTCAGAACAACATGCCACCAAAACCCGTTGTCAACGGTGCCTCACGCGTGGATTCGTGACTGAAAAGACCGGTTTCGCACTACGTCGGGCGGACTGCGGATGAGCGGCAACCCCTGGCAGGATGATCGCGGCAATCGCGACCGGTCAATCACCAACCCGCACGGAATGGGATCGGTCATGCGTGCGGCGGGCGGTGGCAAGGCCACTGATGCGCAAGGCAATCCTTTCCTGATCGGCAAGGAAATGTCCGGTGGGTACGGGCGGGGCGCAGACATTCTGCACGGCTGTACGATCGCAGTGGAGCGCGGGGAAATCGCAGTGATCGTCGGCCCTAACGGTGCGGGCAAATCCACCGCGATGAAGGCCGTTTTCGGCATGCTGGATCTGCGCGAGGGCCATGTGGTGCTGGACGGCGAGGACATCACCAAACTCAGCCCGCAGGACCGTGTGGTCAAGGGCATGGGCTTTGTGCCGCAGACGCATAACATCTTCACCTCGATGACGGTCGAAGAGAATCTGGAGATGGGGGCATTCGTGCGGCGCGACGATTTTCGCGACACGATGGAGCAGGTCTATGACCTGTTTCCGATCCTGCGCGACAAGCGGCGTCAGGCGGCGGGAGAACTGTCCGGTGGCCAGCGCCAGCAGGTTGCTGTCGGCCGCGCGCTGATGACCAAGCCCAAGGTGCTTATGCTGGACGAACCCACCGCAGGCGTCAGCCCCATCGTCATGGACGAGCTGTTCGACCGCATCATCGAGGTCGCGCGCACCGGTATCCCGATCCTGATGGTGGAACAGAACGCCCGGCAGGCGCTGGCGATCGCCGACAAGGGCTATGTGCTGGTGCAAGGCGCAAATGCCTTCACCGGAACCGGCAAGGAGTTGCTGGCGGATGATGATGTGCGCAAGAGTTTTCTGGGGGGATAGGGTGTGAATTATACGAAAATGGGCCGCGTCTTCGCCAATTGGTCTTGCGTATTGGGCGCGTTTTCAATCGCGCTGGGAATATCCTTTGACGTTTTCCCACCAATTGCCGAGCCTTTTGGCGCGCGCGCCGATGGCAGCCTCTTGCGCAAAGAAGGATATGTCGTGCTTTGCGCAGGGCTGGTGCTTGGCGTTTTGACGGATATCAGCCGCGTTTTACACACGAACCCCACGCCGGAGACGCGCTGATGGATTTTCTCAACGCCATCGTCGCCCTGTCCAACTTCGTTCTGATCCCGGCACTAGCCTATGGCAGCCAGTTGGCGCTTGGTGCGTTGGGTGTCACGCTGATCTACGGCATCTTGCGGTTTTCGAATTTTGCGCATGGCGACACGATGGCATTCGGCACGATGGTCGTCGTGCTGGTGACATGGGCCATGCAGGCGGCGGGAATCAGCTTTGGTCCGCTGCCGACGGCGCTCTTGGCCCTGCCCTTCGGCATTGCTGGCGCTGCCGCGATGGTCTTGCTGACCGACCGTGCGGTCTATCGTTTTTACCGCGCGCAAAAGGCTAAACCGGTGATCCTTGTCATCGTCTCCATGGGGGTGATGTTCATCTATAACGGCGTCACGCGCTTCATCATCGGGCCGGAAGATCAGCGCTTTGCCGATGGCGAACGGTTCATCATCGGCGCGCGCGAGTTCAAGGAAATGACCGGCCTTGACGAAGGGTTGGCGATCAAGAGCACACAAGCCATCACGCTGGTAACGGCCGTGGTTGTGGTCGCATTGCTTTTCTGGTTTCTCAACCGCACCCGCACCGGCAAATCCATGCGGGCCTATTCGGATAACGAGGATCTGGCGCTGCTGTCGGGTATCAACCCCGAACGGGTGGTGCTGGTCACCTGGTTGCTTGTCGCGGCATTGGCGACGGTGGCGGGTACGCTGTATGGGCTGGACAAAAGCTTCAAGCCGTTCACCTATTTCCAACTGCTGTTGCCGATCTTCGCCAGCGCCATTGTTGGCGGGTTGGGCAGCCCGGTGGGTGCCATCGCAGGCGGTTTTGTCATTGCGTTTTCCGAGGTGGGCATCACCTATGCCTGGAAAAAAGTGCTGGTCTATATGATGCCCGGAGCACTGGAACCGGACGGATTGGTACAGCTTCTGAGTACGGAGTATAAATTCGCCGTCAGCTTTATGATCCTGCTGATCGTGCTATTGTTCCGGCCAACCGGCCTTTTCCGAGGAAAATCAGTTTGATTTCCCGGCGAGGCGCAGCAACAACGCCTCGATAGAAATACAAACGCCAGCACTAGAGATATAAACCGTGAAACCGAAGCTCCTGATCCACACCGGACTGCCCAAGACCGGAACAACCACGATCCAATTGCATTGTTCGCTGAATCGCCAGGTGTTGGCGCAGAATGGCTGGCTCTATCCCGAAACCGGGCGGCAATGGCATGCGCATCACACATTCGGCAATTTCTTTCGCACCGATAACAAGCAACTGGCGTGGATTCGGCAGGCCGATGCTGCCAAGGTGCGCTGGGTACTGGCCCGCGAACGCGAACAAAGCGGCGCCCAAAATGTCGTGATCAGTTCAGAGTCGTTGTTTCATATCAATGATCTGATACGGCTGACGCAATATTTTTCGGACTATGACATCAACATGCTGGTCTATCTGCGCAGGCAGGATGAGTGGCTGGAATCAGTTTACCGACAGCAATTACGCGGCGGTGCCGTCTTCAGCGATCGCCACAGCTATTTGCGGCAGATGAAACCTAGCCTGAACTACGATCGTGTCCTGCGCGACTGGGAGAATGCCATCGGCATCGACCGGATCTCGGTGCGACGTTTTGAGCCGAAATTCTATGAAACCTCGCTGATCGAGCAGTTTATGGACGTGCTCGGGCTGACGCTGACCCCTGACTACAGGCAAGCACCACGCCGCAATGACAAGCTGAACCGTGCGGCGATGGATTTCCTCATGAAATTCCCCAATGAGCGGCGGATCAACCACGAGTATCGACTGCTACAGAAAACGCTTGAGGCATGGTCCCAGGACCGTCCTGACAAGCCAGAGCATGAGGCGCTTTATCCGCCAGGTGAGCGGCTGGCAATTGCCCGGGAATTTGCCGAAAGCAATGCGCTGATCGCGGCGCGTTATCTGGCGGATGGGGACGATCTGTTCCGCTCGCCCCTGCCCGATTTGAATGAGCCTTGGCAGAATTACCCCGGCCTGACGGCGGATGAGGCCGTGAGTATTGCCCACACAGTCTGGAAGGCACAGAGCACGCAGGACAAAAAGACTGCGCAGGGTTCTGAAACGGTAGCGGCGCAAGCGTAACGCTGCCGATAAGGTCAAAACCGTAAAGGCTATTGACAATAGGCCGGGTGCGCCCCAAATGTTCCATAAGCGCTGGAACACCGGCACCATCATCAGATAACTCCCGGAGCATATTCTCATGAGCACAACCACGGATTTCGCCCGCATCATCGTGAACGCATTTTCGCTGCAATCCGCGATTACCAGCAACAAGATATTGGCTGACAAGGGCCTGACCACAGCCGGCTGGCTGGTTCTGCGTCGTCTGGCCAACAAGGAGGACCTGTCAGTCGCAGCCCTCGGTCGCGCATTTTCGTTGACCCGTCAGCGGATGTTCCAGATCGTCAACCGTCTGGCCGAAAAAGGTTATGTCGAGCTGAAGATAAACGAAGACGAAAAGCGCGCCCGAAAGGTTCTGCTGACAGATGCAGGCCGCACCGTGCTGCAAGTTGTCGAAAAGGAGCTGACCGTCCTGCTTGGCGACGCGCTTTCCGAACTGCCTGAAAAGTCGATGGAGAAATCCGCGCGCGTGTTGCGCAAGCTGACCGACACTGTGGCCGGAAACAAGACTGACAAGGCCGAAAGCTGAGCTTCACGCCCCCTTTCAGGGCCAACAGACAACCGGTACCGTATCTGCGGTGCCGGTTTTTCTTTGTCTATGGGCAAAGTTGACGCCAATTCCTGCTTTGCCTCCCTGCCCCTGACGTGCAAACTGCGCCACAGTCCGGCACCCGGACCAGCGCGCAAGTTTGTTCAGCAAGACGGAGACCATCCCGATGACCTCACGCGAGATTATCCTGTTTGCAGTCGTGGGGCTGTTGATCCTTGGATCCGGGTTTCTGCAAAGCTGGAACACCGCCCTGCTGATCCTGAATATGGGGCTGATTTCGGCAATAATGAGCCTGGGCGTGAACCTGCAATGGGGTTTTGCGGGGCTATTCAACGTCGGCATCATGGGCTTCGTGGCCTTGGGCGGGCTGGCGACAGTTCTTGTTTCCGCGCCGCCCGTGGCAGAGGCTTGGGCAGCAGGCGGCTTGCGGGTGCTTGGCGGGCTGTTGGTCGGCGCAGGGGTCATCGCTGCTGCGGTTATCGCTTGGGGACGGCTTGCCGGACGGTTGCGCGGACTGGTGGTCTTTGTCCTGATCGTGGCGGGCTTTTTCATCTTCCGCGCCGTGTTCGATGCAGGCGTTGACGCGGTCGAGGCGATCAGCCCCGCCACCACCGGGTATCTTGGCGGGCTGGGGCTGCCGGTATTGATCGCCTGGCCGGTGGGCGGCCTTCTGGCGGCGGGTGCGGCGTGGCTGATCGGCAAGACCGCACTGGGGTTGCGGTCAGATTACCTTGCCATCGCCACGCTTGGCATTGCCGAGATCGTCATCGCTATAATGAAGAACGAGGATTGGCTGACGCGCGGCGTCAAGAATGTCATCGGCCTGCCGCGGCCCCTGCCCTACGAGATTGATTTGCAGAACGATCCCGGTTTTGTCGAACGCGCTGCGGGCTTCGGGCTTGATCCAACCACCGCATCCACACTTTTCGTCAAACTGGGCTACGGAGCGCTTTTTGCGGCCGTTCTGGTGGTGCTTCTGACCCTGTCACAACTGGCGCTGAGAAGTCCTTGGGGTCGGATGATGCGCGCGATCCGGGACAATGAAACCGCTGCTCGGGCGATGGGCAAGGATGTCACCGGTCGGCATCTCCAGATATTCATCCTCGGCTCTGCGATTTGCGGCATTGCGGGCGCTATGATGACCACGCTGGACGGCCAGTTGACTCCAAGCAGCTACCAACCGCTGCGCTATACGTTTCTTGTCTGGGTGATGGTGATTGTCGGCGGCTCTGGCAACAATTTGGGCGCGGTCCTTGGCGGGTTCCTGATCTGGTTCCTATGGGTCGAGGTGGAGCCGATCGGAAGTGCCCTGATGGGGCTGATCACCGCCGGGATGAGCGACGGATCCTGGCTGAAAAGCCACCTGCTGGACAGCGTGGCGCATATGCGGCTGCTGACCATGGGTTTGATCCTGCTTTTGGTGCTGCGTTTCAGTCCGCGGGGACTGTTGCCGGAGCGATGACATTTCTGCGTCAACGATCCTGCGGCGGTGCAGCTTGAGAAGGTCGACGCCTCCGGCGGGAGTATTTGTGCCAAGAAGAAGGGGTGGTGCCCTTGTTAGGGGCGTCGCGGCGTTATCGAGCCTTGAAGAGACCGCCCAGAATGCCGCGAACAATGCGGCGACCGGTGGTGCCTTTGATTTCTTTGACAAGGACATTGGCGATGGCACCGCCGAGGCTGCTATCGTCGAAATCGAGCGTGCCTTTCCGCGACTTTGAGGAAGAGCGCGACACGCGTGTGCCTGAGTAGCGCCGTGCGGCGCTGAACTCGCGCTCTGCTGCGGATTGCTCTTCCTCGCGATGCTCTGCGTCCTCTGCGGCGCGGGCGGCGGCCTCGGCACGCCGTTGCAGCATTTCGCTGGCGGAGTCGCGATCCACGGCATCGGCATATTTTGTGCCCAGATCGGATGCGGCGACGTGTTTGGAACGTGCGGCATTCGTGATCGGGCCCAGTTTCGAAGATGGCGGACGGATCAAAGTGCGCTGCACAATCCCCGGCACGCCTTTCTTCATCAGCATCGAGGTCACCGCCTCGCCTACACCAACCTCACGGATCGTCGATTCCGTGTCGAAATCCGGGTTGGGCCGGTAGGTTTCAGCCGCCATCCGCAGGGCTTTCTTGTCGCGCGCAGTGAAGGCGCGCAAGGCGTGCTGGACCCGGTTGCCAAGCTGGCCGAGGATATCTTCGGGGATGTCGTCGGGGTTCTGGCTGATGAAATAGACGCCGACGCCTTTTGACCGGATCAGCCGCGCAACCTGTTCAACCTTGTCGACCAGCGCCTTCGGGGCATCGTCGAACAGCAAATGTGCTTCGTCGAAAAAGAAGACCAGCTTGGGCTTGTCGGGGTCACCAACCTCGGGCAGCTCTTCGAACAGCTCTGACAGCAGCCACAGCAGGAAGGTCGCATACAGCCGTGGCGCGCCCATCAGCGTGTCGGCAGCAAGGATGTTGATCTGGCCACGTCCGTCCTTGCCCACGCGCATCATATCGGCCAAATCCAGAGCCGGTTCGCCGAAGATCTGCGTCCCGCCTTGGTTTTCCAGCACCAACAGGCGGCGTTGAATGGCACCGATCGACGCAACCGAGATATTGCCATATCGCAGGCTGAGGTCGGCACGGTTTTCGCCGGTCCAAACCAGCAGCGCCTGCAAATCCTTGAGGTCGAGAATGGGCAGCCCCTGTTCGTCGGCCAGCCGGAAGGCGATGTTGAGGATGCCTTCCTGCGCTTCGGTCAGATCCAGCAGCCGCGAAATCAGCAATGGGCCCATCTCGGCCACGGTGGTGCGCACGGGATGTCCCTGCTTGCCGAACAGATCCCAGAAAACCGCCGGGAATGCATCATAGCTGAAGTCAGTAAACCCGATCCGGGCCGCGCGTTCGGTGAAGGCATCATGCAAATTGACATCCACACTGCCGGGTTCCGCCAGCCCGGACAAATCGCCTTTTACATCCGACAGGAAAACCGGAACGCCAGCGGCAGAAAAACCCTCGGCCAGGATCTGCAGTGTGACGGTTTTCCCGGTGCCGGTCGCCCCTGCGATCAGACCGTGCCGATTGGCGTATTTGAGATCAAGAAACTGCTTCTCGACATAGTCCGCTCCGCCACCTCCGATGAAGATTCCGTTATCCATTGATCGCTGCCCCTGCTGCTGGCCCGTAACGCCCTGAACATCTAACCTTAACCATTTCCGTTGAAAGTCAAATACGTCCGGTGCCACATGTCCTCTTTGGTCTCGGACAGACTTCCTCCCTGTTAGACTGGCCGCACCTTCGGGTGCGGCATTTTTTTGGCCGAACGGCTTTGAGCACGACGTTCAAATCGATTCGGGTTGAGAATTCCGTCAAGAAAAATTTCATGCAACCCATCTTAGATGCCGATATTTTTTCTGTTGACCGTGACATTCAAGTCTCGTACCGTTTCAGCAATGATGAAGTCGGCCAGTCCGACGGGGAGTGAAGAATACAGAAAGGAGCCTTAGGGCTCCTTTCGCACTTTTAGACAACCCCTTGTTTCCATGTTGCTATTTTACACTCATTCCGGGCAGGTTCTTGCTGGATTTGCCGGAACATGGCCAATTTTGGCCTGACATCCGCCGGTGTGCATGGTAAGCGCCTGCCAGAGACCACTAGCTCTGGGAGAGCAATTTATGAATACCTACCTCAGTGCTCTGACACTTGCCGCCCTGATGGCTTCGTCATCGGCGGTCTTCGCGCAAGACGCGACGGACGCGGCACCTGCCGAGTCCACAACAGAGCAAGCCGAAACCGCAGCGCCCGCAGCAGATGCGCCCGCAGCAGATGCGCCCGCAGCAGATGCTCCCGCGACAGAGGCTCCGGCCACAGGCGCGTTGGCCGATCAGCTTGACACTGGCGAAGAAGCCGATGCCGCGCAGTCGCAGACATATGTGCGCGAAAAGATCGGTGACTGGGATATGCAGTGCCTGCGTGTCGAGGAAGGCGAAGAGCCGTGCCAGATGTATCAGTTGCTGACAGACGGACAGGGCAACAGCGTTGCCGAAGTCAGCCTTTTCCGCGTCAAGGACGGGGGACAGGTCGAGGCTGGCGGGACCTTCGTAGTGCCTCTTGAAACGCTTCTGACGCAAAAAATGTCGATCTCGGTAGATGGTGGACAGCCCAAGCGTTACGACTTTACGCTGTGCAATCCGATTGGATGTTATGCCCGCGTCGGCTTTACGGCCGATGACGTGAACCGCTTCAAGCGCGGCAAAGTGGCAAAGATCACCATCGTTCCGGCGCTGGCACCAGATCAGAAAGTGACGGTCGATATGTCCTTGACCGGGTTCACCGACGGATATTCCAAGACCAGCGAACTGGCGAACTGATCCATCCCTTTTGGGGATGATGCGCCGCGTCCGGAAACACCGGGCGCGGCGTTTTTCGTTGGCGATGAGAGAGGGGTCTGCCGTTTCGGACGCTATTGCCCGGAGTTTGCGGATTCTGCGATCCCGTCCAGAACGGCTTGGGCGGCGCGAAGGCCCGGCGCGCCCCCCCCCTTGCCCAGCTTTTGCATCGTTTCAGACATTGCCGCCTGCTGCGCCTCGGGATGGGCGAGCACTTCCAGCACGGCCTCTGCAACCATGGCGGGCTGACAGGCTTTGCCGATAAATTCCGGCACGTTGCGCGAATTTGTCACCAGGTTGACCAGGGTCACTGAATCAACGCGCAACATCCGCGAGATGACCTGCCGCGACAACCAGTTCATGTCATAGGCGACCACCATCGGTGTGCCCGCTGCGGCCAGTTCAAGGCTGACCGTGCCGGATGCCGCAAGCGCCGCCCGTGCCCCGGCGAATGCACCGCGCTTCAACGCCGGGTCAGGATGGCTGCGCGGATCAAGCACGACCGGATTTCCCGGCCATGAGACGGCTGCTTGCATGACCGCATCGGCAACCGGGGCGGCCGCCGGAATCACCGGGCGCAAACCGGGCCGTTCATCCAGAACGCGGGCGAGGACCTGGCCAAAGATCGGCGCGAGACGACCGACCTCGGACCGTCGTGATCCGGGCAGGATCAGCAGGTAATCACCCTGAATGTCAAAGCTGTCGCGGAAAGCGATGATCTCGTCCGGGGTTGCGACAGGATCGGTCACGACGGGATGGCCGACAAAATCGCAGCGCATGCCCGCGGCTTCCATATAGGGCGGCTCGAACGGGAACAGCGCCAGTACCTGATCAATATGGCGCGCCATCTTGGCGGCCCTGCCGGGACGCCATGCCCAGACGGTGGGTGCCACATAATGCACGGTGCGGATGTCGCTGGCCGCCTTGACCAGTCGCGCGACGCGTAGCGAAAATTCCGGCAGGTCGATGCTGATCAACACATCCGGGCGCGCCGCAATCACTGCGTCGGCGGTTTCACGGATGCGCGCCTTGAGATGGGAGTATTGCGACAGGATCTCGGTGATCCCCATGATCGAGATCTCGTCCATCGGGAACAGGCTGTCCAGCCCTTGCGCTTCCATCCGGGGGCCGCCGACGCCCTGAAAGTGGACCTGTCCGGAGGTCAGTTCGGTCAGCCCCTGCATCATGGCTGCGCCCAGTTTGTCGCCTGACAGCTCGCCTGCAATGACGAAGACACGCAGCGGCTCAGACATCGCGGGCCTGTAGGAATATTCCTGCCTCTTTGGCTGCGCTCAGCGTGGCGTCACGCTCTAGGATCAATACGCCGCCTGCCGCGATGACGATGCCGCCAAGACCTGCGCATTTTGCACCTTCAATCGTGCGCGGTCCGATGCTGGGCATGTCCACGCGTAAATCCTGACCGTGCTTTGGCAGTTTGACCAACACGCCGGGTGCCTTGGGACGCCGTTCTGCTTGGGTCGCCGCAGCCATGTCAAGCAATGCATCCGTGCCTTGAAGTGTCTCGATGCCGAGGCAAAGCCCGCCGGCAACAATCGCCGCCTGCCCCAGATCGAACGGGGACAGGGCGGACAGAACTGCGGCGGCCCTCTCTGTATCGGCTTTCGCGATGTCGTCTGGTTCCGGCCCGCAAAGCATGCCGGCCGAGGCGGTCAAGCCAGCGACAAGCTCATGTGCGCCGATAACGTCAAAACCGCGCTCTTCGAACAGGGCTACGATATGGCGCAAGAGACCGTCATCGCCGTGATGCAGAGCCGTCTCGAAGGCGGGCGCAAGGGCGGCCGTTTCAGCGTCAAAAATTGCCGGGTCAAGCGCTGGCCGCGCCATCGCGCCTGCCATGACGACGCGAGTCACACCTTGGGCACGCAGATCATCGAACAGAGCACCAAGTTGCTCTATCCGGTGTTCACGCGCGGCACCGTTGGGAAGATCATGGGCCATGCCGTTCAGGGTGACGCAATAGGCGTCTGGATGCGCCTGAAGGATGCGCGGGGGCAATTGGCCACTACCCGCCAAAAGGCCAAGCCGTCCCGCCATGATCAGCCCGGCGTCAGGAAGGAACGGTCGGTCGCGCCGAGGATGAAATCGACGATATGGCGTACATAGTCGCTTTCAGTTTCTGCCCCCAGACGTTTGGCACGGTCCTGAAAGGCGCCCTCGCCCTGCGCCAGCATCTGGAACGCGGCCCGCAGCGCCGTGATATCCGAGCGTGCGACGCCTTTGCGCTTCAGTCCCACAAGGTTCAGCCCATCCAGCTTGCCGCGCGGTGCCTGGACAAGGCCGTAAGGTATGACGTCATTTGTCACCATGGTCACGGCACCGATGATGGCACCACGCCCGATACGGACCCATTGATGCACGCCAGACAGCCCGCCGACGATTACATCGTCCTCCAGCACGCAATGGCCGGCAAGGGCCGAGTTGTTCACCAGAATGACCCGGTCGCCGACCTGAGCGTCATGGGCGACGTGACAGCCGGCCATGAACAGCCCGTCATTGCCCACACGCGTGACGCCGCCGCCGCCCGCAGTGCCGGCGTTCATGGTGACATGTTCACGGATACGGTTGCGGGTGCCGATCTCCAGCCGCGTTTCCTCGCCCTTGAATTTCAGATCCTGTGGCACTTCGCCGATCACCGCGAAGGGGAATATCTCGGTCGCTTCGCCGATGGACGTGACGCCCGTAACAACCACATGGCTTTTCAGAACCACGCCTGGGCCAAGCGTTACCTTCGGCCCAACATGGCAGAACGGCCCGATCTGGCAGCCATCGCCGATCGTGGCCCCATCTTCGATTACTGCGGAAGGATGGATGTCTGACGTCACGCGGGCAAATCCATCATCGCGGTGAATTCCGCCTCGGCGGCCATCTCGCCCTCTACCTCGGCAACACCCTGAAATTTCCAGACCTTGCCGCCGGGCTTGCCACGAAGTGTTTTCAGCGACATGCGCAGCACGTCACCGGGAATGACCTTGCGGCGGAATTTGCATTTATCGATCGCCATGAAATAGATCAGCATGTCCTTATCGGCCAGATCCAGCGCCACGCCGACCATCACCGCAGAGGTCTGCGCCATCGCTTCGACAATCGTGACGCCGGGCATGATCGGGGTGCCGGGGAAATGACCCTGGAAATGCGGTTCGTTCATGGAGACGTTCTTGATGCCGACGGCAGAGGATGTGCCGTCGATATCAATGACGCGGTCGACCAGAAGGAACGGATAGCGATGCGGCAGGATGCGCTGGATCAGCTGGATATCCGCAGTTTTCAAAGCCTCGGTCATATGGGATCCTTGACAAGTGGCATGGGTCATTGTGACCTAGCAACTGACGCGCCTCGGGGCAAGCTCTAGGGATCTGAAGGAACCGTCTCACCTTCGGCAGGAGGCACCGGATCGGGCGCGGGCCCGTCCGGTGCAGGCTGTACTTTGTCGGTGCCGTTTCCTAGAAGCTGATCGATTTGGGTGATCGCCTCGTCGGTGATGTCTATCGCGTCTGCGCTGAGAAAGACACTGCGGCGTTCAACAAGGACGGCAGCACCGGCCTCTCGCATCAGTTCACCCAAAACGGGCTGTGCGGCCGCGAGAAACACCCGTCGCACTTCGTCGGTGCGGCCCGCAAAAGCCCGCCCCTTCGCATCCTGTTCTTCCCGGATTCTTTGCACCTTTTCATCGAACGCGTCTGCAAGCGCCCGAAATTCAGCCGGTGGCAATTTGGAACGCCGTTCCGTCAGCCTTTTTTCTTCGGCAGTCAGTTCTGCCTCGATCTGCCGATTTTGGCTGGACAGTTCGAGGCCTTCCGCCTCGACCTTGTCGGCGAGCCTCTGGCCATACAGGCTCTCGTTGAACAACCTGTCGGCCTCGACCGTCAGGATCGGGCTTTTGACCATATCCTGGGCGGATGCTGAATAGCCAAAGAAAAGGGCGGCAGCCAATGCCGCCGCCCCGAATGTCTTGCGAAGCATCATGTCAGAACTGCGTGGAGATGGTCAGGTCGAAGTTCTGTTCATTGTCGTACTTCTCTTTCTGCAAAGCTTCGGTGAAGTTGAAACGCAGCGGGCCAATCGGCGTATCCCAGAAGATTGACACACCGACAACGTGACGCGCGCTGAAATCTTCGTAGATCGTGTTGGCATTTGTATTTTCCAACGACCAGAGCGAGCCGACATCATAGAACACACCGCCGGAAATGCCATATTCCTCTGGCAGACCAAGCGGGAACTCCGCCTCGAACCGGGCGACGGCATAAAGGTTGCCGCCAAGCGCGTCATCGACCGAGTTGCCCTGTCTGTTCTCGCCGCGTTCACGCGGACCGATACCGCCATATTCAAAGCCGCGCATCACTGACGGCCCCATGAAGAAACGGTCTGTAACGCGGCCGGACCCGCCCGAATAGTTAAGCGCGCCCCCCTGGAGCGTTGCCCGCAGGGTCACGTCTTCGTTAAGAACTTTGGTTTGGGCAATGGCGCGAACATTGGTTTTGATAAAGCTGGCACCACCGGTTGCCTTGCCGAAATCCTGACCGAATTCCAGCAACACTCCCGCATTGGGGTTCAGTCCGGTGCGACGCGTATCATAGGAATAAGTATACCCGATGGAGTTATTCCAGATTTGGCCACGTTCGGCTTCGGCTTGAATAAGATCGCCCACTTTGGTGTCGTCAGCATCGCTGATATCCGACACCTCGGCCGTATAGCGCAGCGTCAGACGCCCATTTTCGGAGATCGGGAAGCTGAACGATGGCGAAATACGGCCGGAATCCGTGTCATATTCCGCATTGTCATTGTCGGTCTCGCGGTAAGACGCATCAAAGTTGAACGCCAGATCGCGGCCAAGAAAAGCCGGTTCGCCAAAGTTGAAGTTGTATTGGCGGTTGTCGACACCGGTCGTGGCACCCAGCGACAAAGATTGTCCCCGGCCCAGAAAGTTACGTTCGCGGAATTGAATGGCGACACCGAAACCGTTGCTTGTGGAATAGCTGCCGCCAAAGCTGAGCGAGCCTGTGGGCTGCTCCTCGACATTGACATCCACAACCACCTGATTGGGGCTGGATCCTTCACGCGCATCGACATCGGCCTTGGTAAAGAACCCAAGCGCGCGGATACGTTCGGCACTTTCACGCACTTCCCGAGGATTGAACGGGTCGCCCTCGACAACGCGGAACTGGCGACGCACGACGCGGTCCAGCGTGGTGGTGTTGCCTTCAATATCAATCCGCTCGACAAAAATGCGCGGTCCGCGACTGAGCACGAATTCCACATCCAGGGTCAGGTCCCGATCATTGCGGCTGATCCGCGGTTCGACCCGAACGAAGTTCAACCCTTCGCGGATTGCCAGCCGCTCCAACCGCGCGATGGAGTTTTCCACCAGCATCGGAGAGTAGACCACGCCGGGGCGCACTTTCAACGCGGCCTGGAACAGGTCCACGTCAACTTCGGCGAGATCGGATGTTGTTGTCACTTCGCCAAAGCGGAACTGCTGCCCTTCTTGCACATTGAACGTCAGGAAGTACCCATCGCGTTTGCGGGTCAGTTCGGCGTTCACACCTGTGGTGCGGAAGTCAACATAGCCGCGCGACATGTAGAAATCGTTCAGCACCTGCTTGTCGAATTCGATCCGGTCTTCGATCAGCGTGTCACGCTTGACCAGAAGGCGGAAAATGCCTGCCTGCTTGGTTTCCAGAACGCGGCGCAGACGATAATCGGAATAAACCTTGTTGCCGACAAAACCGATACGCTCAATTTCGACAACGCCGCCTTCGAAGACCTCGAAAACAAGATCAACACGGTTGTCGCTACGGCGAATGACTTTCGGTGTCACCCGTGCGGCAATCCGGCCCTGTTGGGCATAGGCGGTCACGATATTCGCGGCGTCGCGTTCGGCCTGGGACGGGCTGAAGACGCGGCGGGATTGCGACTGCACGATGGTCGTCAGCACATCATCCTTGATCCGCGAGTTGCCCTCGAAGTTGATGACGTTGATCGTGGGGTATTCAGCGACCCGGATCACCAGGGTGCCACCCTGCGGCACCAGTTCCACGGTCTCGAACAGACCTGACCCTGCAATCCGCTGATAAGCCTCATTGAGGTCCCCACCGCTGACGCTTTGACCCCGCGCGATCCCTGCATAGCTGAGGATCGTGCCCGCCTCGACCCGTTGGTTGCCCTCGATCGAGACCGAGTTGAACCTGTAGTCCTGCGCTATTGTGGCCTGCGGCAAAACCGCAAACGCAATCGCTATCATCGCTAAAAACGTTGTGATCAGCGTGCGGGGCTTACCCGACTTAGTGGCTGGTCCGAACGCCCTGCCCTCAGCATTGTTGATCATGCTTCCATTCCGTACAGACATCGTTTGAAACGTGAGTATCGGCTAAACACCGGGTTGTCAAAAGCGGTGAGTCCGGTTTTTCTAAGATGTTGCCCTGAGGGCAGTTAAATCGCCCCTGTCCACGCTTTCCGCACGAGATTATGGCTGTAAAGCTACGGGCAGAAAAGATCGTTCGTCAGGCCGAAAACCATGATTGACAGGATAAAGGCCAACCCCATTGTCATCAGGATCCGCAGCGCCTTGTCGTTGGGCTGGCGTCCCGTGATCGCCTCATAGGCATAAAACACCAGATGTCCGCCATCCAGCACCGGGATCGGAAACAGGTTCATCAGGCCGACAGCCGTGCTGAGAACGGCGATGAACCAGATGAAGCTGGTTGTGCCCTGACTGGCCATCGCACCAGAGGCCTGCGCGATTCCCAGCGGCCCGCTGAGGTTGCAACTGCTGATCGCGCCGGTAACCATATGATACAGGCCGGACAAAGATCCGGTGATGATGCCCCAGGTCTGCGCGACACTGGCATTCAACGCGTCAATCGGACCGGGTGTCGAAACGGCTGGCTCGAAGAACAGACCGCCGGCGATTCCGATGCGCCAGTTGGTCTTGAAGCTGTTATCGGGCTGCGGTTCGTCCACGCGGCGCGGCACCAGCACAAAGTCCAGATCTTCGCCGTCGCGCCACACATCAAGCTGCAAAGGCCGCCCGTTGGAGCCTTCGACAATCTGCTTGAGCTGTTCAAACGCGTAGATCGGCGCGTCATCGACGCGGCGAATGACATCGCCCGCTTTCATCTCGATATCGTAGGCAGCCGATTGCGGAACAACCTGCGTGGCAATCGCCGGATAGGGATATGGCCCCTGTGCCTGCACAACCTCGCCGTCGCGGCGCACGGTATAGTCGATCTGCGCCTGCGCGGGCAGCGATTTCATGAAGGTCTCGAATGCCGCAGGATCATCGAAAGACGGGGCCGTTTCGCTCCCGACTTCAAGGATCACGTCACCGGGCAGCAGTTGCTGTTCGACGGGCAGGTTGCGCAACTCTCCCACCGTCAGAGGTTCGGTCACCACGCCGCGCGCCATGAACACGCCCATAAATACCACAATCGACAGGATGAAATTGAATATCGGACCGGCCGCAACGGTCGCCGTACGTGCCCATAGAGGTGCGCCGTTCATCGTCTGACGTCGATCCTCCGCGCTCAGCAAGTCCATTGCGTCCGTATCGGTACCACCCGAAGGATTCGCATCACCGCGGAACTTCACATATCCGCCAAGCGGCAATGCGGCGATCTGCCAAAGTGTGCCGCGTTTGTCGACCCTGCTCCAGATCACCGGACCAAAACCAAGCGAGAACACATCCGCAGAGATGCCCGACCAGCGGCCGACGATGTAATGGCCGTACTCGTGGATCGCCACGATGATCGACAGCGCCACCACGAAGGCCGCCAAGGTCAGGAAAACGCTTCCGAATTGCGGGATCAGCCCTGCCATGTCTTGTCCATTCGCCCTAGTGTTTCCGGTCCGTAAGACGCTTTATCGCGCCGCGTGCCGTGTCCCGTGCCAGATGATCCAGTCTGTTCACATTATCAAGGGTGAACTCTGCGTGAATATGTCCGGGTCTCGCCGAAATCTCGGTCAGGACATCCTCGACGACCCCGGCCATGTCCATAAACCCGATCTGACGCGCAAGAAAACCGTCAAGCGCCTGTTCCTTGGCCGCATTGAATACGGCTCCCGCAAGGCCCCCTTCCTGCATGACCTCTCGTGCCAGTCGCAAGGCCGGGTAGCGTTGATCGCAGGCGGCGCGAAAACTAAGCGAGCCGATGGCCGTGAGATCCAGCCGCTCAACGGGCAATGCACGGCGTTCGGGCCAGTGCAGCGCAAAGCCGATAGCATGGCGCATATCCGGAGGGCCGACATGCGCCATCAATGCCCCGTCACTGAAACCGACCAGCGCGTGTATCAGCGATTCCGGATGCACGACAGTTTCGATCTTTTCGGGTAAAATTCCGAAAAACTCCCGTGTTTCAATTAGTTCCAGCGCTTTGTTGAACATGGACGCGGAATCTATCGTGATCCGCTGACCCATGTCCCAATTGGGATGGGTCGCCGCCTGTTCCGGTGTCGCCGCCGCCAGCTTTTCCATCGGCCAGTCACGGAACGCACCACCTGAGGCGGTAATGATAACCCGTTCTACTGACGCGATATTTTCACCAATCAGCGCCTGAAAAACTGCGGAATGTTCGCTGTCCACCGGCAGGATACGCCCGCCGTGTGTTTCAGCGGTTTGCAGCATGAGACGTCCAGCGGCAACCATGCTTTCCTTATTGGCCAGCGCCAGCGTCGCGCCCTGTTCCAGCGCGCGCAGACCCGGCGCAAGGCCGGCCGCACCGACGATTGCGGACATCACCCAATCGGCAGGACGGGTGGCCGCCTCTATCAGCGCGCCCTCTCCGGCGGCGGCCTCTATTCTGCTTCCAGCAAGCGCATCACGCAAGTCGGTCAGCCGGTCGGGATCAGCAGTTACGGCGATCTCTGGCCTGTGCTGCCGTGCCTGTTCGGCCAGCAGCGCGATATTGCGCCCGCCGGTCAGCGCCACAAGGTGATACTCCTCCGGCGCGCGCCCGATCAGGTCCAATGTGCTTTGTCCGATGGATCCGGTCGCCCCGAAAACCGAAATGCGCCTCATTGCACCCCCGGCGGGAAGTTGACGATCTGGCCAACCACAAGCAGGAACAAGGCAGCCCCCAACATCCCGTCGAACCGGTCCAGCAGGCCGCCGTGACCGGGGATCAACCAGGAGCTGTCCTTGACACCGCAGCGCCGTTTGATGGCGCTTTCCGCAATATCCCCCATTTGCGAGGCCATGGCGGCGGCGATGCTGATGCCGATCAGCTCCGACCCTGCTTCGGTAAAGCCTGCGAAGATCGCACCGATGAAACCTGCGCAAATCCAGCCCGCCACAGTGCCGGACCATGTTTTCTTTGGGCTGACACGCGGCCAGAATTTAGGCCCGCCAATCATCCGCCCCGCGAAATAGCCTCCGACATCGGTGACGATCACGACCAGAACCAGCCAGAGCATCCAGACCAATCCAAAATCGTCGCGCAAGGCCATCATGCCGTAGCCGGCCAGCAGAATGACGGCTGTATAAATCATGTAAGTTGGCGCGCGACGTCCGAGCAATGTGACGCCGACAAGAGCGGGTGCAAGCAGTAGCGGCAACGCAAACCCGGCAGGCAGTTCAATCGAGAGCATCGCCGCTGCGGCCGCAATCCCCCCAAGCATCAGCATCCGGTCAGAGTTTGCGCCGTGCAGCATCACGGCCAGTTCCCAGACCATGACACCGGAAATGGCAGCAATCAGCAAATGCCACCAGATACCACCCAGCCAAACGCCCAGAAGTCCGATCACGACCATCACCGCACCCGACGCAACGCGCGGTGCCAAGTCGTCCCATTTAGGCGAGGCACTCATACGTTAACGGCACCGAAACGGCGGTCGCGGGTCGAATAGGACTGGGTCAACCGAGCAAATTCGGCAGCCGAGAAATCCGGCCACAGCGTGTCGATGAATTCATATTCGGCATAGGCCGATTGCCACAGCAGAAAGTTGGAAATACGCGCCTCGCCGCTCGTGCGGATCACCAGATCTGGGTCAGGCAGAACATAGGTGTCCAGATAGCGCGGCAATGTCTCTTCATTGACTTCCTTGGGCGCAAGCCTGCCTGCGGCCACGTCATGCGCCAGACGTTGAGCAGCACGCGCGACCTCGTCACGGCCACCGTAATTTATGGCGATGGTCAGATTTACGCCCGTGCAATGCGACGTCAAAAGCTCCAGCTCATCCATCAGGGTGACCAGTTTGTCGTCAAGCTTCATCCGGTCGCCGATGAACCGGACCTGCACGTTTTCCTTCAGCAAAGCCTGCGCTTCGCGGCTGATATAGCGCCGGAACAGGCTCATCAGACCGGCAACTTCGTTTTGCGTACGCTTCCAGTTTTCGGTGGAGAAAGCAAAGATCGTCAGATATTTGACACCGGCATCCGGGCAGGCCTCAACAATTTCGCGGACACGTTTTGCGCCTGCGTGATGTCCAAACAAGCGCGGTTTGCCCTTTTGAGTGGCCCATCGGCCATTGCCATCCATAATGATAGCAACATGGCGCGGGCCTTTGCCCTCGCGGATCGGTTTCACCATTGTGATCTCCTTACCGGCGGGTCCGCTCAGACCTGCATGATCTCTTCCTGCTTATGTTCCAGCGCTTTGTCGATCAATGCGATGTATGTGTCGGTCAGCTCTTGAATCTCGGTCTCCCAGAATTTCTGGTCATCCTCGGAAAGATTGCTGTCATTCTTGGCCCTTTTGGTCTGATCCATACCGTCCCGGCGCACGTTGCGCACGGCGACACGGCAATGTTCAGCATATTGACCGGCGACCTTGGTCAAATCACGGCGACGTTCTTCGTTCAGCTCCGGGATCGGCAACATGATGATCGTACCATTCAGCTGCGGGTTGATGCCAAGACCGCTTTCGCGGATCGCCTTTTCCACCTTGCCGACAAGGCCTTTGTCCCAGACGTTTATCGTGACCATGCGGCTTTCAGGAACGTTGACCGTGCCCACCTGGTTGATCGGGGTCATTTGCCCATAGGCGTCGACCTGCACAGGTTCCAGCATCGACGCCGAAGCCCGCCCGGTCCGCAGCGAAGCAAACTCGGTGCGCAAATTCGCCATAGCGCCATCCATCCGGCGTTTCAGGTCGTCAGTATCAAGTTCGAAAGTATCATCAGCCATCTTTGGTCTCTTTGGTCTTGGAGCCTGTATTCTTCCGCCATCTATAACGCCAACGGCATTACAATGTATAGGTGGTGTTGCACTCAAGCGCGGGGAACTGCCGCGCAACATCGGTATCGCGGCGGAAAGTTAATATTTACACAGTCCTCGGAAGGACGCCGCTCCGGGCTTAGGAATGTACCGTCGTGTAGGTGCCTTGCCCCGCAAGAATGCCACGGAAACCGCCGGGTTCATCCAGGCTGAAAACAATGATCGGCAGGCTGTTGTCGCGCGCCAGGGCAATCGCAGAGGCGTCCATCACGCCAAGATGCTGCGCCAGAACCTCGTCATAGGTCACACGATCATAACGCTTGGCATCCGCGTGCTTGACCGGGTCCTTGTCATAGACGCCATCCACTTTGGTGCCTTTGAAGATCGCCTCGCAAGCCATTTCATTTGCACGCAAAGTTGCGGCCGTGTCCGTGGTGAAATAAGGGTTTCCGGTGCCCGCCGCAAAAATGCAGACGCGCTTCTTCTCAAGGTGGCGGACAGCGCGGCGGCGAATATACGGCTCGCACACCTGATCCATCGGGATCGCGCTGATGACGCGGGTAAAGACGCCCAGTTCTTCCAGCGCCGCCTGCATGGCCAGCGCGTTCATCACCGTGGCAAGCATGCCCATATAATCGGCCGTTGTCCGTTCCATCCCCTGCGCGGCCCCTGACAGACCGCGAAAGATGTTGCCGCCGCCGATCACCATGCAGATCTCGACGCCCATGTCGTGAACCGATTTCACCTCTTCAGCGATGCGCTGTACGGTGGGTGGGTGCAGGCCGTAGCCTTGGTCGCCCATCAGCGCCTCTCCTGAGATTTTCAACAAAACGCGTCTGAAAGCGGTCTGCGGGGCGGAGGCGGTATCGGGCATGTTGCGTCTCTTCCGGGCAAGGGTCTAGATTGCGCGCAAAATGTCGGAAAACACGAGCAGACACAATGCATGGCACAGCCGATAAGCGGATAAACCTCGAATTTCTTTCACCGCAGGAGGCTCGGTTTGGGTAAGCCGTCATGGCTGGCAGCGCTGGCGGCAGACACGCCGGTCCTGATTGCAGGGCCGACAGCGTCGGGAAAATCTGCGCTGGCGTTGAGGATAGCGGAAACACAAGGCGGCGTGATCGTCAATGCCGATGCCATTCAGGTCTACCGGAACTGGCGGGTTCTGACCGCGCGGCCTTCGCCTGCGGAAGAAGCACGCGCGCCACATTTTCTCTACGGTCATGTGCCGGGCGATCAGGCCTATTCGGTCGGTCACTGGCTACGCGATCTCGAACCGCTCCTCGCAGGGCCGGAACGACCGATCATCGTCGGCGGGACGGGGCTGTATTTTTCGGCCCTTACCGAAGGGCTGGCAGAAATCCCGCCAACCCCTGCCCCGATCCGCGCCGAGGCCGATGCGCGTCTGGCAGCCGAGGGGCACGCGGCGCTGCTGACAGAGCTTGATAGCGTCACGGCAGCGAGGATCGACAGGCAGAACCCGATGCGGGTGCAACGTGCCTGGGAAGTGCAGCGCACCACGGGGCGCGGGCTCGCCTCGTGGCAGGATGCGACGCCACCGCCGCGTTTGGCATTGGAGAAGGTTCAGCCCATTCTGTTCGATGCGCCGAAGGATTGGCTGAATGCCCGTATTGCCCGCCGCTTTGATGCGATGCTGACCCAAGGTGCGCTGGAAGAGGCCCGCGACAACCTCGATGGATTTTCCACCAACCTTCCCTCGGCCAAGGCAATCGGTGCGGCAGAACTGATCGCCCATCTGCGCGGCGAGATGACGCTGGACGCTGCACGCGAGGCGGCCACCATCGCGACCCGGCAATTTGCCAAACGGCAACGGACCTGGTTCCGCGCCCGGATGAAATCATGGACGCGGCACCACCCTGATACCACCGATTGAGCACGTCTGTCGGTCTGCCGGGATCATCGCGTCATGCTCTGCTGGTCGAAACATCGAAAGACGGTGATTTGCGACCGGGATAACAAGCGCGCGCTCTGGCTTTCGGCGCGACTTGTCCATGACGGTGAAGCAGCGATCGCTCTGTCGGACCATTCCACAATCCTCAAAATGTCGTTTTTGGCTGGAACTGATGTCGCTTTCGGGCCATCAATGACCGAAGCCACGCGAAAAGAGGCATTGCGGAAAACCTGCCGAAATCATGCCGCGGGAAGTCTATAAGAAGTTGATGATGAGGGAAAACGCCCTAGTTGAGACCATTCAGAAAGACCGTACGGATCAGAAAAATCGTCACAATAAGACTGTTCACTGGGAGATCACGATGACAAGCATGAAAAAGACGCGGAAAAGGCTACACCCTGCGGCGCGGATGTATGCGGAAGAGTTCAAACAGGGCAAGCTGAGCCGACGTGAATTCCTGACCCGCACCACCGCGCTGGGGCTGACCGCGACCGCCGCCTACACGCTAGGCGGCCTGACACAGCCCGTGCAGGCGCAAGAGACACCAAAACAGGGCGGCACGCTGCGGATCGAAAGCTTCGTCAAGGCGATGAAAGACCCCCGCGCCTATGACTGGTCCGAGATCGGCAACCAGTCCCGCGGCATCTACGAATACCTCGTGCAATACGAAAAAGACGGCAGCTTTACGCCCATGCTTCTGGAAAGCTGGGAGGTCAATGACGACGCAACGCAATATACGCTCAACGTGCGTCAGGGTGTGACGTGGAATAACGGCGACGCTTTCACAGCCGAAGATGTCGCGCGCAATATTCGCGGCTGGTGCGACAGTTCCGTCGATGAAAATTCCATGGCGTCGCGCATGGGCGGGCTGATGGACGAGGCCGCAGGACAGGCGCGAGACGGCGCAATCGAGATTATAGACGATCACACCGTCCGGCTGAACCTGTCGGCGCCCGACATCGCTGTGATCGCCAATATGTCGGATTATCCGGCGGCCATCATGCATGCCGATTACGACGGCGGAAATCCGTTTGATTTCGGCATCGGCACCGGACCGTACAAGCCGGTCACACTGGAAGTCGGCGTGCGCTGCGTGATGGAGCGCAATACCGATCATACATGGTGGGGAACCGAAGTGTTCGGCGGGCCTTACCTCGACCGGATCGAGTTGATTGATTATGGCACCGACCCTGCATCCTGGGTGGCGGCGGCAGAATCCGAAGAGGTCGACCTGCTTTACGAATCCGTTGGGGATTTCATCGACATTTTGACGGCGATCGGCTGGACCCAGACGGAGACTGTCACCGCCTCCACCGCCGTGTTCCGCACCAACCATGCGGCCGATGTGGACGGGCGCAAACCCTATGCCAACCGGGATGTGCGCAAGGCGCTGGCGCTGGCGGTCGACAACAGTCTGTGTCTGCAACTGGGCTATTCGGATCGCGGCGAAGTCGCACGCAACGATCATGTCTGCCCGATTCACCCGGCCTATGCTGATCTCGGCCCGTCAGAGCATGACCCTGTCAAAGCCAAAGAGATGATGGACGCCACCGAATTTGCTGATTTCGAGCATGAACTGATTACCATCGATGACGACTGGCAGCGTAACACCGGCGACGTGATTGCGGCACAACTGCGCGATGCTGGAATCGCTGTCCGACGCTCTATCCTTCCGGGGGCAACTTTCTGGAACGACTGGACGAAATATCCCTTCAGCTCAACAAGTTGGAACCACCGTCCTTTGGAAGTGCAAGTTATGTCTCTGGCATATCGCAGTGGTCAGGCCTGGAACGAGACGGCCTATGCCAACCCGGAATTCGACGCTCTGATGACAGAGGCACTGTCGATCGCCGATGCCGATAAACGTCGTGAGGTGATGGCCAAGATCCAGCAGTTGATGCGTGACGACGCGATCATCATCCAGCCTTACTGGCGCAACCTCTACAACCACCATAACGGTACGCTGGTGAATGTCGACAAGCATCCGGCGCACGAATTCCACTATCACAAATACGGCTTCAAGGCCTGATTTTTGCACCGGGGTCATTTGTTGCCCCGGTGCGTTCTGCCCCCGTCAGAAGGCAATCCATGGGAATTTTTTTGTTGCGCCGTCTCGGTGTGATGCTGCTCACCACACTCTGCCTGACCTTCGTCGTGTTCTGGCTGACCAATCTTCAGCCCAACCTTGAAAAGCTGGCAAAGACCCAAGGCAACATGCGCATGACCGACACGCAGGTTGCCTCGTGGTTGGAGGCGCGTGGTTACGCCCGACCGATATTGATGAAATACGGCGAATGGCTGGGTGTTGTACCGGGTTTTGTGAACCAATCCGCAGATGGATCGGTTCAGGCACGCTGTCTGGACGACGGCATGACGATAGAGACAGCCCCCCGGTTCTGTGGCGTGCTGCAGGGCGAGTGGGGCTATTCCACCGTGTTTCGCGAGGATGTCAGCGACATAATCAGCATCCGGCTGGGGCTGACGGCCAAGCTGATGTTGTGGGTGATGATCCTGATGGTGCCCTCGGCGCTTCTGCTGGGCGTGCTTGCGGGAATGCGCGAAGGCTCGCGCACCGACCGGGCGCTTTCGACGATCTCGATCACCACTACGGCAACGCCAGAATATGTCTCCGGCGTGATCCTGATCGCGGTCTTCGCGTCCTCTGCCGCGGGCCTGAAATGGTTCAAGGGCACGGCGACCTCGGCGATGGAGGATGCCAATTTCGAGAATTTCTTTCTGCCGGTCCTGACCATCGCACTCTTCGGGATGGGCTATATCGCGCGCATGACCCGCGCCTCGATGGCCGAGGTGATGACCGCGCAATATATCCGCACCGCGCGCCTGAAGGGTGTGAGCTTTCCCAATATCGTGATGAAGCACGCGCTGCGGAACGCACTGATTGCGCCCTTCACGGTCATCATGCTGCAATTCCCGTGGCTGTTGAACGGCGTGGTGATCGTAGAGACCCTGTTCAACTACAAAGGCTTCGGCTGGACCTTGGTGCAGGCCGCCGGGAACAACGATATCGAGCTTTTGCTGGGGGTTTCGGTCGTCTCCGTGATCGTCGTGCTGGTGACACAGCTGATTTCCGATATCGGCTATGTCTATCTTAATCCCCGCATCAGCGTGTCCTGAGGAGAGCTGTCTAATGGAACCGCTGACCTGGGCAGAGATCATCCCGCGCATTCTTTGGCAATTCCTGCCGGTCTGGATTGCGCTTTTGGGGCTGTTCGCGCTGTCGATCACCTTCAAGAGGCGGTCGGGGCTTTACGGAAAATTGTTCGATTCAACCATCGGCATGATCGGTTTTGCTTTGGTGATGTTCTGGGTCTTCACCGGCATCTTCGGTGCGATGGATCTGATCGTGACGCATGACGCGCTGGGGCAAGCCTCTGGCATGAAGAACAAGGTTCCGGGCACGCCTCTGCGCGGTGCAGAGGCGGGAAAATATCCATATTACCTGCTGGGCGGTGACAATCTGGCGCGTGATGTGTTCAGCCGCACCATAAAGGGGGCGTGGATCGTTGTGCAGATTGCGCCGCTCGCCACGCTCTTTGCCTTCATGGTGGGCATCACGCTGGGCCTGCCCGCAGGCTATTACGGGGGCAAGCTGGATACTCTGCTGACCTTTATGGCAAACCTCGTGCTCGCCTTTCCGGTGATCCTTCTGTTCTATCTTCTGGTGACGCCAGAGATCCTGGCAACGGGCATACCGAGCTATATGGCAGCGGTGCTGTTCGTGTTCCCGCTGATCTTTGCGGGCGTGCTGCTGAATTCAAGGTATCACACACGCCCCTCCGTGCGGACGCCCTTGCTGATCGGGGTGCTGGCGTTAATGGGCTGGCTTTACCTGTCGCTAGTGTCAGATGCGGGCACGCCGCTGAAGGTGCTGCCGCGCTGGCTGGACCTGTTCGATGTACCCGGCGGGATCCTGGTGGTGTCTGTCGCGGTGGTCTTTGTGAATGCGCCCACCGTGTTCCGGATCGTGCGCGGGCTGACACTGGACATCAAGACCCGAGACTATGTCGCCGCCGCCCAGACGCGCGGTGAAGGCGGCTGGTATATCATGTTGTGGGAGATCCTGCCCAACGCGCGCGGGCCGCTGATCGTCGATTTTTGTCTGCGGATTGGCTATACGACGATCCTGCTGGGAACGCTGGGTTTTTTCGGACTGGGCATGCCGCCGGAAAGCCCCGACTGGGGATCGACGATCAACGAAGGGCGCAAGTTGCTGACGATCTACCTGCACCCTGCCCTGCCCCCGGCCCTTGCGCTTTTGTCGCTGGTTCTCGGATTGAACCTGCTGGCGGACGGGTTGCGGGAGGAATCCTTGCGCGATTGATCTGGGCCAAGGCCGGGGGCCAGCCCCCGGACCCCCGGAGTATTTTTCGCCAAGAAGAAGATGAAACTCAGGTTTCGGCGTCGAGTGAAGGAGTTGAGTGATGAAAGAGCCATATGACGGGCCCATCCTGGAAATTGACGATCTGTCGATTTCCTTCTTTACGCGGTTGCGCGAGATCCCGGCGGTGATGGACTTTTCGGTCAAGGTGCAGCCGGGAGAGGCCGTCGGGCTGGTTGGCGAGTCCGGTTGCGGAAAATCCACGGTGGCGCTGGGCGTGATGCGGGATCTGGGGCGCAATGGCAGGATTGTGGGGGGGGCTATCCGGTTCAAGGGCCGCGACATGGCGGACCTGAGCAACAGCGAGCTGCGGCAGATCCGCGGCAACGAGATCGCGATGATCTATCAGGAACCGATGGCGAGTCTGAACCCGGCGATGAAAATCGGCCGGCAGTTGATGGAAGTGCCGATGCTTCATGAGGGCATTTCAGAGGCGCAGGCACTAAGCCGTGCGCTGGAGGTTGTCGCGGATGTGAAGCTGCCGGATCCGGAGCGCATTCTGAAAGCCTACCCCCATCAGCTGTCGGGCGGGCAGCAGCAACGCATCGTGATTGCCATGGCGCTGATGTCAAAGCCTGCCTTGCTGATCCTCGACGAGCCGACAACCGCGCTGGACGTGACGGTTGAGGCTTCGATTGTCGAACTGGTCAAGAATCTGGGGCGCAAATACGGCACGTCCATGCTGTTCATCAGTCATAATCTTGGGCTGGTTCTGGAAACCTGCGACCGGATCTGCGTGATGTATTCCGGCGAGGCGGTCGAGCGCGGCTCTATCGAGGATGTGTTCGACGAGATGCAGCACCCTTATACGCAGGCGCTGTTCCGCTCGATCCCGCTACCCGGCGCGGATAAGAATGCGCATCCTCTGGTGACAATTCCGGGCAACTTTCCACTACCCCATGAACGGCCCCTAGGCTGCAATTTCGGTCCGCGTTGCGACTACTTTGAGGCCGGGCGTTGTGACGCCGGGCATATTCCGATGTTCGACGTTCCTGATAGCGAGCGCCATGCCACGCGTTGCCTGAGGTTCCGCGAGATCGACTGGAACGCCCCGCCAATTGTCGGCGCAACCCATGAAAAGGGCGAGACCGGCAAAGTCGTGCTGCGCATGGATGCGCTGAAGAAATATTACGAGGTCGCGGCAAATGCACTGTTTGGCGGTGAGAAAAAGGTGGTGAAAGCCAACGAGACGCTGAGCTTTGAGGCGCGCGAAAGCGAGACGCTGGCAATTGTTGGCGAAAGCGGTTGCGGGAAGTCTACCTTCGCCAAGGTGCTGATGGGATTGGAGACGGCGACCGAAGGGCAGATCTTGCTGGACGGAGAAAACATCGAACAGATCCCGATCGAGAAGCGCGACACGAAGACAATCGCCGACGTGCAGATGGTGTTTCAGAACCCGTTCGATACGCTCAACCCATCGATGACCGTGGGCCGTCAGATCATCCGGGCGCTGGAAATTTTCGGCATCGGCAACTCTGAGGGCGAGCGGCGCAACCGGATTCTGGACCTGCTTGGTCTGGTGAAATTGCCGCGAGAATTTGCCAACCGGATGCCGCGGCAATTGTCGGGCGGACAAAAGCAGCGCGTCGGAATTGCGCGCGCCTTTGCAGGCGATGCGCGGATCGTGGTCGCGGATGAGCCTGTCTCTGCCCTTGATGTCAGTGTGCAGGCCGCGGTTACCGATCTGCTGATGGAAATCCAGCGCGAGCATAAAACCACGCTGCTATTCATCAGCCATGACCTGTCCATCGTGCGCTATCTCAGCGACCGCGTGATGGTCATGTATCTTGGCCATGTCGTCGAATTGGGCGACACTGCGCAGGTCTTCTCGCCGCCCTTTCATCCTTATACCGAGGCGCTGCTATCCGCCGTGCCGATTGCCGATACGTCGGTGAAGAAGAAACATATCGTGCTTGAAGGCGACGTGCCCTCGGCGATGAAGCCGCCGCCCGGCTGTCCGTTCCAGACCCGGTGCCGCTGGAAGGTGCGCGTACCCGGCGATCTGTGCGAGACCGAAGTGCCCCCGATGCGCCGCATGGCAGAGGGACATCAGGTCAAATGCCACCTGTCTGAAGCCGAGTTTGCGACGATGGAACCGGTGATCGAGGTCCGGACAGAGGATGCCTGAACGACCCCGCGCCGGTCCTTGAACCGGCACCTCGCGGCGGATGGCGGAAACCGGACGGGTGTGCGCCCTTCCTGACAGTAGATGTCAGGAGGCCATGACATGACTGGGCCGTCAAATAAAGGAGACTGACATGCTGACATTGTACCACGCGCCGAATTTCCGCTCGACGCGGATTGTCCAGTTGATCCACGAGATGGGCGTGTCCGATCAGGTGAGCATCCAGGAGGTGACGATCCCGCGACAGGATGGATCCGGCGCGGTGGATACCGCAAATCCACATCCCGAAGGCAAGGTACCATGCCTGGTGCATGACGGTGCGATGATCCGCGAAAGCGACGCGATCATGCTGTATCTGACAGATCATTTTGGCGACAACCCGTTGGGGCGAAGCATCGGCGCGCCGGGCCGAGGGGCTTATCTGTCGTGGCTGTCCTGGTATGGCAATGTACTTGAACCGCTGATCGTGATGCAGTTTTGCGAGTTGTCGCATCCGGGGTTGCAGGCGACCTATCGCAACCTTGCGACGGCGAACACCCGGCTGGAAGAGGCACTGACCACCCATGCCTACCTTGTGGACGATCAAATCAGCGCAGCCGACATATTGATCTCATCCACCTATGGCTGGGCACCGCAGCTAATGCCTGACATCCCGGCCATCCGCGACTGGGCGACCCGCTGCCTGGACAGACCGGCGACCAAAGCCATCGCCGAGCAGGAAAAATCCGCAGCCTAACCGCCCCAGATCACCTTCACATAGTTGCGTGTCTCCTTGTAAGGAGGCACGCCGCCATATTTCTGCACCGCGCCCGGACCGGCATTATAGGCGGCAAGCGCCAGCCGCCACGATCCGAACGTGGCATATTGCTGTTTGAGATAGCGCGCACCGCCTTCGAGGTTTTGCGCCGGATCATGCGGATCAACGCGCAGTTTGCGCGCCGTGAACGGCATCAACTGCGCGAGACCGATCGCCCCTTTGTGTGACAAGGCTTTGGCATTCCAGCCGCTTTCCTGCTGAACCAGCCTCAGGAACAGATCTTCCGGCACGCCATGTCGGCGGGCCGCATCACGCGCCATGGTCGAATAGATGCCCTTGTATTTGCCTCTGTAGGATTTGACAGCGCCATCCGCCGTGCCCCATTTGGTCGGCGTTACCACGCGCGCGGGCTGCAATCTGACGGAGTTCTTGTATTGCTGCGAGGCGCGCGTATCCAGAATGCGGGTCTGAGAACTGAACAGCTTCGCCCGGTTCTTCGTTGATAGCGTTTCCGCACTTACCGAAACCGCGCCGGTTCCCAGCGTCATCGCGCCAAGCGCTACCACACAAACAAGTTTGCGCATCGTCAAAACACCCTACTGTCCCTCATTTTGACATGACTATAGCCGAATTTGAAAAATACGCCACCCCGTTGACCTTCCCCCTCGCGGCCTGTCGTGTAATGTCGGCAACAATCCGACGGGCAGATTCGGGTCCGGAAAAACAGTTCGAACATACAGAGACAAGCGGGAGCGCAAATGGCGGGATCAGTCAACAAGGTCATTCTGATAGGCAATCTGGGACGCGACCCCGAGGTGCGCACCTTCCAGAATGGCGGCAAAGTGTGCAACCTGCGCATCGCCACGTCCGAAACCTGGAAGGACCGCAATACCGGCGAGCGCAAAGAGCGCACGGAATGGCATTCCGTGGCGATCTTCTCCGAGCCGTTGGCCCGCATAGCAGAACAGTATCTGCGCAAGGGGTCAAAGGTCTATCTTGAAGGGCAATTGGAGACGCGCAAATGGCAGGATCAATCCGGTCAGGATCGCTACTCCACCGAAGTCGTGCTGCGTCCCTATACATCGACACTGACAATGCTCGACGGCCGGAACGACGGCAGTGGCGGTGGCCAGAGCGGCGGCGGATATGGTGGCGGCGGCTATGACAGCGGCCCGCAGGATGACCGAGGATATGGCGGCGACAGTGGCGGCAGTTCCGGAGGCGGGCGCGGCGGACAACCCAGCCCCTCTCGTGATCTGGACGACGAAATCCCGTTCTGAAGCCAATTTGGCGTCGTCGGCTTCTGCCGACCGCGCCATTGCTACCATAAAATCCGCAAGTTCCGAAAAGCCCGCTTTTGTTTAACCACGGCGGGCTTCTCTTTGTTTTTAAACGTATTTCTGATTATATCACGATGTTTGTCTCATCTGCTTATGCCGGTCCGCCTTCAAGGCGTCGCCGGTCATTAAATATGGAATTACTCTGATATTTTCAAACGCTTACGCAACATTGTTGCGCGCAAGAGTGCCAAGGTCGGTGATCAAAGCATGGGCCTTCCCCACATTTGCGCCGCTTTAATTTTATTTTTGTTGCAAACTCCAATCACGAATGATCCTCTCGATGTGAACTTACAAAAATTCAGGACGGGTTCGCGGTTGGTTATGCGATCCTGAACCCCTGAAAATACGAAGCCGGGTCAACCGGTGCCTGACAATCACTTGGGAGGAAAAACATGAAAAAGCTCACGGCCACATTTGCGGGGTCCCTGATCGCGCTCAGCGCGTCTGTCTCGGCGTCCTATGCGGACAAGCTGACATTCTATTGCTCTGCGCAGGAAGAATGGTGCCAGTTGATGGCCCGCAGTTTCGAGGAAGCAACCGGCATCGACGTCAACATGACGCGCAAATCCTCGGGCGAGACATTTGCACAACTTCGCGCCGAGGAAGCGAACCCCAAAGGCGATGTCTGGTGGGGCGGCACGGGTGATCCGCATCTTCAGGCTGCCGAGGAAGGCCTGACAGAGGAATATCTGTCACCAATGCGCGAGCAACTTCACGATTGGGCCATTTCGCAGGCCGAAAGCGCCGGAAACCGCACCATCGGCATATATTCGGGCGCTTTGGGCTACGGTTACAACACCGATTTGCTGGCGGCAAACGATCTGCCGGAACCGGCTTGCTGGAAGGATCTGCTGAAGCCGGAATACAAGGGCCATGTCCAGATGGCGAACCCCAACTCCTCTGGCACGGCCTACACAACGCTTGCGTCCATGGTGCAGATCTTCGGCGAGGATGAAGGCTTTGAGTACATGAAGGGCCTGCACAAGAATATCAACCAGTACACCAAATCCGGCTCAGCACCGATCAAGGCGGCGGGCCGAGGCGAGACCACCATCGGCATCGTCTTCATGCATGACGCGGTGGCACAGGCGGTCGCGGGCTTCCCGGTCAAGGTCGTGGCACCTTGCGAGGGCACCGGTTATGAGATCGGCTCGATGTCGATCGTCAAAGGCGCGCGCAACATGGAAGAGGCCAAGAAATTCTACGACTGGGCGTTGAGCGCCGAGGCGCAGAACCTCGCACTTGAGGTCAACGCCTTTCAGGTTCCCTCCAACACGGGTGCCAAAACGTCGGACAAGGCACCCGATATGTCGACGATCAAGCTGATCGACTATGATTTCAAGACATACGGATCGTCGGACGAGCGGAAACGGCTGTTGCAGAAGTGGGACGAAGAAGTATCGACCCTGCCCCAGTAAGTGCGTAACGACGCTGCTAAAAAGACCACTCAGCCGGTTCTGATCTTCTGGATCATTGCCGGGTGGGTCGGGTTCTGCCTGCTGCCATGGTATATGGTCGAGGATGGGCTGTGGTCGTTTGAATGGCTGCTGGACGGCTATCCGTTCGACACGGATTACGCGCCGGCCGCGTTCCTGATCGCGCAGGGTGAAAAGCTGTGGCTTGCGCCTCTGGTCATTGCCCTTGCGCTGCCCTTTCTGGCCTTGGGCCGCAGGAAATCCGATCCGGTCTATGCCCGCGTGCTTATCCTTGCCGGCACGCTTGGGTTCGGCTGGCTGATCGCGCAGGGCTTTGGCATCGGGTTGCGCGGCTTTGCCTATGACTGGCTGACCGCGCTGTTCGGAGAGTTGGGGGATCGCCAGTTCGGCATGGGCTACGGTGCCATGATCTGCGCCTTGGCCTTTCTGTTTCTTCTGACCCAAGGCATCGCCGCGCGTGGCGCGATCAACGGCGATGTTTTCGTCGTCGGCGCTATCGGCGGCATCATCGCCATTGTCACCGCCTTTGTCTTCTTCCCGATTGCCAAGATGCTGTTTGCCGCCTTCGTGACCGAGGACGGTGCCTATTCCATTGCAGTCTTCTTCGCGAAATTCTTCGACAATCGGCTTTGGGGCCTTGGGTGCCTGTGGGGTGCGCGCTGTGGTGCGGCGTGGAATTCGCTGTTCCTCGCCATCGCCGTGGCGTTCCTGACCACGCTTCTTGGTCTTGCCTTCGCGCTGGTCGTGACCCGCTCGGGGTTTCGCTACAAGCGCGTGTTGCGGGCGCTGACGGTTCTGCCGATCATCACGCCGCCATTCGTGATTGGTCTTGCCCTGATCCTGCTGTTCGGTCTGTCCGGATCGGTCACGCAATTCGTGTCCGATCTGTTCGGCATTCAGCCGACGCGCTGGCTGTATGGGATGCCCGGCGTGCTGATCGCGCAGACGCTTGCCTTCACCCCCATCGCATTTCTCGTCCTGATCGGTGTTGTCGAAGGCGTCTCACCCTCGATGGAGGAAGCCGCGCAGACGCTGCGCGCCAACAAGTGGCAGGTGTTTCGCACAGTCTCGCTTCCGCTGATGCGGCCCGGTCTGGCCAATGCGTTCCTGCTGGGGTTCATCGAATCCATGGCCGATTTCGGCAATCCGCTGGTTCTGGGCGGCAATTTCGACGTGCTGTCGACCGAGATCTTCTTTGCCATCGTCGGCGCGCAATACGATCAGGGCCGCGCCGCCGTGCTGGCCATGGTGCTGCTGTTCTTCACCCTCTCGGCGTTTTATGCGCAGCGCGCCTGGCTGGGCAAGAAAAGCTACACCACCGTCACCGGCAAGGGCGATGCGGGCGTCCATCCGTTGATGCCGAATGACCTTGCGATACCTGTCATGGGCGTCGCGTTTGGCTGGGCGCTGTTCACGATCATCGTCTACGCCATGATCCTGTATGGCAGCGTGGTAGAGCTTTGGGGCGTCGACAATTCGCTGACGCTGAAACATTACGTCACCGCCTTCGCAATCGGCATGAACGAGCACGGGATACACTGGACCGGATCGGCATGGGACAGTTTCTGGACGACGATCATGATCGCGGCGATTGCGGCACCGCTGACGGCTGCGGTCGGCCTGATTGCCGCTTATCTGCTGACCCGTCAGAGTTTCGCTGGAAAGGACGCGTTCGAGTTCGGCACCATGCTTAGCTTTGCCATCCCCGGCACCGTGATCGGCGTCAGCTATATCCTTGCCTTCAACGTGCCCCCGATAGAGATCACCGGCACCGGCGTCATCCTTGTCATCAGCTTTGTCTTTCGCAACATGCCCGTCGGCGTCCGCGCCGGGATTGCCAGCATGTCGCAACTTGACCGGAGCCTTGACGAATCCTCGCTTACCCTTGGTGCCAACAGCTGGCAGACCTTCCGCCGTGTGATCCTGCCGCTTCTGCGTCCGGCGATCCTCGCCGCGCTGGTCTACAGTTTCGTCCGCGCCATGACGGCGATCTCGGCGGTGATCTTCCTTGTATCCGCCGAATATGACATGGCCACCAGCTACATCATCGGACGGGTGGAGAACAACGACTACGGCCTTGCGATTGCCTATTCCACGACACTGATCTTCGTGATGCTGGCAGCGGTGGGGCTGCTGCAACTTCTTGTGGGCCGGGTGAAAATCGGCCGACGCACGCAGCATGGAACGGAGAAAGCCCTATGACGAACAAGATCCTCGGCTCCAAGGCCGCGCCGGTGCAATTCCACGGCGTGTCCAAATTGTTCGGCAAGGATGTGGTGGCCGTCGACAATATCGACCTGCATGTGGAGGCGGGCAAACTCGTCACGCTGCTTGGCCCCTCGGGCTGCGGCAAGACCACCACGCTGCGGATGATCGCGGGACTGGAAATGGCCAGTTCGGGCAGGATCACCATCGGCGATCAGGACGTGACCAAGCTGCCCGCCACCGACCGCGATGTGTCGATGGTGTTTCAGTCTTACGCGCTTTTTCCGCATATGACTGTGCTGGAGAACGTGATGTACGGTCTGACCTTCTCGGGATTCGGCAAAGAGGAATCCCGCAGCCGTGCGCTGCACGGCCTCGATCTTGTCGGGCTCAAGGGATTTGACGCCCGCCTCCCGTCGGAACTTTCGGGCGGTCAGCAGCAACGCGTCGCCGTCGCACGCGCGCTTGTGCTGGAGCCGCAGGTTCTGCTGTTCGACGAACCGCTGTCCAACCTGGATGCAAAGCTGCGCCGACAGGTCCGCGAGGACATCCGCGCGATCCAGAAGGATCTCGGTCTCACCGTTGTCTATGTCACCCACGATCAGGAAGAGGCGCTGGCCGTCTCGGACGAGATTGTGGTGATGCGCAACGCCGCCATCGCGCAGATCGGCACGCCGCGGCAGCTTTACGATGCGCCCAATGACCGCTTCGTTGCGGATTTCATTGGCGAGGCGAACCTGCTGCCCTGCCAGATCATCTCGGTTACCGGCGACATGGCGACGATCGAGATCGACGGCTACCGTCACAGCCTCGCGGCGCGCGGGTTGCCGCCCGGTCCTGCCACCCTCGCTGTTCGGCCCTCCCGGCTTGTGATCGGCGCGCCGGACGGGATACCAGCCACTGTGGCAAAGGCGACCTATGTTGGCGTGCGCATGGAATACACGCTGACCGGCGCTTTCGGCCAAGTCTTCGCCGTGCAAGACGACGTCGACGCCCCACTTGAGATTGGCACCCAAACCACGATGGCCTGCGCCGACAAGGGCCCGGTACTTCTCGCTCAATAAACCCAAAGCTCCGATCCGCCTTATCGCAAACAACGGGTGCAAGATGCTCACCCCACCCCGGGCGCTCTTGCGACCCGGGGTCTTGCATCTCGCGCTGGCCTCGCCGAGGCTGTGCGCATGTCGCAAATCCTCTGCCGCCGCTGTGCATAATCGCAGAGGCGTTGCGCGGGTATATGCGTATCCAAACTGATGGTGTCGGACTAGGTCACGCTCAGACAAACACATCGACATTTACGGAGACCCAGATGATCCAGACCTTGTCCAACCACGCACCCAAGATGTTTGCGATCCTGCGCATCATGGCCGCCCTGCTGTTCATCCAGCACGGCACCCAGAAACTCTTTGGCTTCCCGGCAGCAGAGTTTTCGCCCGAATTGTTCACATTGATGTGGTGGGCGGGTCCGATTGAACTGGTGGGCGGCGCGCTGATCCTTGTGGGGCTGTTCACCCGCGCGGCCGCCTTCGTGACGTCAGGCATGATGGCGGTGGCCTATTTCATGGTCCATTCCGGCAACAGCTTTTTTCCCGCCAATAATGGTGGCGATGCGGCCGTCCTGTTCTGCTTCGTGTTCCTGCTTTTTGTCTTTACCGGCCCCGGCGCATGGAGCCTCGACCGCGCCCAATCCCGCGAGACCGGGATGGTCAGCGTCTGACTTTTCAGAAATTCATGAAGACCAAAGGCGTCGGGTTCCAGCCCGGTGCCTTTTGCATGGATCAGCCCGCGCTGTCGCGCAAGACTGACAGTACGGCATCCGGCGGCACATCCGACGTCACGAAAGACTGCCCAATTCCGCGCGCCAGAACGAAGCGCAGTCTCCCGTCCAGCACTTTCTTGTCCTGCCCCATCAGCTCCAACAAAACCTCCGGCCCAGGCAACTCGCCGGGAATGTCGGTCAGGTCGACCTTCATGCCCATGTCCTTGAGATGCGCCCGCACCCGGCTGGGGACTTCCTGCGCACACAGTCCCAGACGCGCCGAAAGCTCGAATGCCAGCGCACAGCCGATCGCCACACCCTCGCCGTGCAGCAATCGGTCGGAATAGCCAGTCGTGGCCTCCAGCGCATGACAGAACGTGTGGCCAAGGTTCAACAATGCGCGGTCGCCCTGCTCTGTCTCGTCGCGCACGACAATCTCGGCCTTCATTTCGCAAGACCGCCGAACAGCATTGGCGCGGGCCTCCATTTCACCGGACGATAGAAGCGGTCCGTTCACTTCAAGCCAGGCAAAGAAATTCGCGTCCCCAAGAAGTCCGTATTTGACCACCTCGCCGTAACCCGCCAGCAGGTCGCGGCGTGGCAGCGTGGCCAGCACGCCGATATCCGCCAGAACCAGCGCCGGCTGATGGAACGCGCCCACCAGATTCTTGCCCGCGACCGAGTTGATCCCGGTCTTGCCACCCACGGAACTGTCGACCTGCGCCAGAAGCGAGGTCGGGATTTGCACGAAACGCACACCGCGCCGCAGAATGGCTGCGGCAAAGCCCGCAAGATCGCCGATCACGCCACCGCCCAGGGCAATCACCACATCACGCCGCTCGATCTTCTGGGCCAGCAGCCATTCGACCACATTCTGCAATTCGGTCCAGCATTTCGTCGCCTCGCCGGGCGGCAGTTCCAGCGCAACGCTTTCGATTCCTTCCGCCGTCAGCGCATCGCGCAGCGCGCTCAAATGCAGGGCGGCGACATTGCGGTCTGTGACAATCGCCACACGCGGGCGGTGCAGGAATGGCGCAATCTCAACGCCGGCACGGGCAAGCAGCCCGTCACCGATGCGGATGTCATAGGCCCGTTCCCCCAGATCGACATGCACAGTCTCGCTCATTGCTCATCCTCCAGGACATCGGGACGCGCGCGCAGCGCGCACCGGACCTTCGCGGCCATGGTTTCAATCGAATAGGCAGGGTCCGCCTTCACGGAAAGGTCGGCCTGTGCATAGATCGGCACACGCGCCTCGTAAATCGCGGCCAGAGTGCCGCGCGGATCGGGGGATCGCAGCAACGGACGACTGTCCTTGTGCCGCACGCGCTGCCACAGCAGCGAAAGCTCGGCATCCAGCCAGACCGACACACCCCGGTCAGAGATCATCTTGCGATTGGCCTGGTCCAGAAAAGCCCCGCCCCCCGTTGACAGAATGCCGGTCTGGTTTCCCAGAAGACGTTCGATAACCTGGCTTTCCTTGCGCCTGAAAAAAGGCTCGCCGTCACGCGCGAAAATCTCGGCAATAGTCATATTGGCCGCTTTTTCGATTTCCTCGTCCGAATCGATGAACGGCACACCCAACGATGCGGCAAGCGCCTTGCCCACCGCGGATTTGCCCGCGCCCATCATGCCCACCAGGACAACTGTTTTCTTCAACTTGGCTGTCATTCGTTGCCGTTTTCGGCCATCCGCCGCCATTTTTCAATTTGCAGGTCTGAATGACGTGATCTTGGGCAAAAGGCCAGTTATAAGTTCCGCAAAACAAGCAGGCAGGCAGGCTAAAGGGATATTTCATGGGGCGCATTCTGAAATGGGTATTTTATTTATTGGTTCTGGGTGCCATCGCATTGGTGGCATACGCCTATGTCGGGCCGTTTTTCGGCGCTGATTTCTCAGCTCCGGCAAGCGAGATCAGGGAACCGGTGACGTTGAATGCGAAATAGCACGGCGGCGGCCATCCTTTCGGCGCTAACCGCCACCACGGCCACGGCACAAGAACCCTTGTCGGCGATCGACTGGCTGGAACTGAACGTGCCGTCACCGGTGGCGCAGCAGGCACCGCGCGCGCAACGGCGACCGCAACCGCAGATCGAGCCCCCAATCAGCCAGTCTGCCCGGTCGCCCGACGTGTCGGTGATGCCCTTGGACCAGACCAGCCTTGCCGCGGTCGGCCTGTTGCCGCCCAGCGTGACAGGACTTCCGGCCGATATGTGGGTCGCGTCAAGCAGCGACACGCTGGAGCAGTTGATTGCAGCGCAGCCGGAAGATGGGTTACCGGCGATAAACGCGCTCCTGTTCACGCTTTTGCTGGCCGAGGCCGATCCACCAGCCGATGCGGGAAGCGGGGAGCAGCTTTTGGCGGCGCGTACGGCGAAGTTGATGGATATGGGCGCGGTGGAACCTGCAATGTCGCTGATCGAGCGGGCGGGAAGCGATACGCCGGTGTTGTTCAGCCTGTGGTTTGATCTGTCATTGCTGACCGGCCAAACCGGCCCGGCCTGTGCCCAACTGGCAGCAAAGCCGCATCTGGCACCCGGCTACGGCGCACGCATCTTTTGTTCGGCGCGTGACAGCGACTGGAGCACGGCGATGACGACGCTGGGCACCGCCCGCGCGATTGACGCCCTGACACAGCGCGAGGCGTCGCTGCTTGAACGGTTCCTTGATCCCGAACTGGCCGAGGAACTAGCCCCCCTGACCCCGCCAGTACGCCCGACGCCGTTGGAGTTTCGTCTGTTCGAGGCCTTGGGCGAACCTCTGCCCACGGCCACGCTGCCCCGGCCATTCGCGACGGTGAACCTGAATGGCGATGCGGGCTGGAAGGCCCAGCTTGCTGCCGCCGAGAGATTGGCGCGCGTCGGCGCAATTTCGGAAAACCGGATGCTGGGCATCTATACTGACCGGCTTCGCGCCGCGTCGGGTGGCATCTGGGACCGCGTCGAAGGCTTGCAACGCTTTGACACGGCGCTGGCGTCACGCGATCCGCAAGCCATTTCCGCCGCGCTGGAACGGGTCTGGCCGCTGATGCTCGCCGCTGATCTGGTTGTGCCCTTTTCCCGGCTCTATGGTGCATCCCTGATGAAATATCCGCTCAGTGGCCGTGCCGCGGATCTTGCGACGCAAGCCGCATTGCTTTCGCCCGACTACGAAATGATGGCGGCGAAGCTGACCGCGGACAGCCCCTTTGCCTTTGCTGCCGCGATTGCGCGCGGGGACACCGCAGAGCCACCCGAGCAGGACGCCACGGCCCATGCCATTGCAGCGGCGTTCGCGCCGGACGCCGCATTGCCCGATGCATTGGCAGAGCAGCTTGCCGATGACCGTCTGGGCGAAGTCCTGCTGCGCACCACCGCGTTGATGCGTCAGGGAATGCGCGGCGACCCCGGAGATTTGACGGATGCGCTGATCGTGCTGCGCAGCGTCGGGTTGGAAGACGCCGCCCGACGCGCCGCGTTGCAACTTTTGCTCGCGGGACCGGGCCAGTTATGAACGATCGCAACTGGATATCCGCTTTTCTTGAGGCACAGGCCGCCGAACGCGGGGCCGCACATAACACCCTTCTGGCCTACGCGCGCGATCTGGGCGATTTTCACGATTGGCTGACCGATGCGGGCGGCTCACTTGCCACGGCCATGCGCGCAGAAGTCGAGGCCTACCTGACCCATTGCGACGCGCAGGGATTGGCGAAATCCACCCGTGCCCGGCGGCTTTCAGCGATCAAGCAGCTTTACCGGTTCACCTACGAGGAAAGCTGGCGAACGGACAATCCAACGCTTCAGATCACCGGACCGGGACGCGATGCGCGCTTGCCCAAAACGCTCAGCCATGAAGAGGTCGACCGCCTGCTGGAGGCCGCACAAACTCATGGCCGCACCCCCGGTGATCAGTTGCGGAATACATGTCTGATGCAATTGCTTTATGCGACCGGCATGCGTGTGACAGAACTGGTATCGCTGCCGGTTGCCGCCGCGCGCGGACGCCCGCAGATGTTGTTGATTCGTGGCAAGGGCGGCAAGGAACGCATGGTGCCCCTGTCACCCCCTGCCCGCGTGGCGCTGACCGACTGGCTGAACGCGCTTGATGTGCTGCAAGACGCCGCCAGAGCCGAGCGCAAACCGGTATCGCCCTTTCTTTTCCCGTCGCATAGCAAGGCGGGCCACCTGACCCGCCATGCGTTTTACGTCATGCTCAAGGAAATTGCGGTTGCGGGCGGCGTTTCCCCCGCGAAAGTCACGCCGCACACGCTGCGCCACGCCTTTGCCACGCATCTGCTCGCCGGAGGTGCCGATCTGCGTGTGATCCAGACCTTGTTGGGTCATGCCGATGTCTCCACCACCGAGATCTACACACATGTGCTGGAAGACCGGCTGCGCGAACTGGTTCTGGAGCACCATCCGCTGACGCAGTCAGCCGGGCCGCACGCGGACGCCGATGATACCGTCACCGAGGATCCGTAGCTGACCATGACCACCGCACTGACTGCTCTGCGACCGGGCCGCTTGCTCTTGAATGACGGCCAACGCAGCCTCATAAGCGGAATGACACCAACCAAGGGCCCCTGAATGGACTCCGCGACATTATCGACCTTCGACTCGGCATTCTGGATGACCTCCGGGGCCATTATATTTCTGCTGATCCTGTCAGCCTTCTTTTCAGGCAGCGAAACCGCCCTGACCGCAGCGTCGCGCGGCAAACTGCGCGCGCAGGCTGACAAGGGGTCAAGCGGGGCCGTCAGCGCGCTGACCATCACCGAAGACAATGAGCGGCTGATCGGCTCTGTCCTGCTGGGCAACAACCTTGTGAACATCCTTGCCACGTCTTTGGCGACGGCCTTGTTCACGCGGGCGTTTGGTGAATCCGGTGTGGCCCTCGCGACTCTGGTGATGACCCTGCTGGTTCTGATCTTTGCTGAAGTGCTGCCCAAAACCTACGCCATCACCAATGCCGAAACCGCGGCCGCAAAGGTGGCCCCCATTATCCGGCTGGTGATCCTCGTCTTTTCGCCCGTAGTAGCCGCTGTACGCTGGCTGGTGCGTGGCGTGTTGCGTGTTTTTGGCGTGAAGACCGATCCCGACAGCCACATTCTGGCCGTGCGGGAAGAGATCGCAGGTGCCCTGAACCTTGGTCATTCCGAGGGCGTGGTCGAAAAAGAAGATCGTGACCGCATTCTTGGCGCGTTGGATCTGGGCGACCGTACCGTTGAGGAGATCATGTTGCACCGCTCGGGAATCGAGATGATTGACGCCGACGCCGAACCGCACCTGATCCTTGAGCAATGTCTTGAAAGCAGCCACACGCGCCTGCCGGTCTACCGCAACGAGCCGGAAAACATCATCGGTGTGGTCCATGCCAAGGACCTGCTGCGCGTCATGTATATGCTGATCGCGGGCCGGGAAACGGATGCCGCCATGAAACTGGAGGCGTTCAAGATCACCGATGTGGCGATGAAGCCCTATTTCGTGCCCGACACCACAAGCCTTGACGAACAGATGCGCCAGTTCCTGCGGCGGCGCACACATTTTGCGCTGGTGGTTGACGAATACGGCTCGCTTAAAGGGCTTATCACGCTGGAGGACATCCTCGAAGAAATCGTGGGCGAGATCACAGACGAATTTGATCCCGATGCCGACCACCCTGTCCGTCACGCCGATGACGGGCATTTCTGGGTGGATGGGGCGATGACGATCCGCGACCTGAACCGCGCCACCGATTGGGCCCTGCCCGATGACGAGGCCAACACCGTTGCCGGGCTCGTCATTCACGAGGCGCAGATGATCCCCAGCACCGGCCAGGTCTTCAGCTTTCACGGCTTCCGCTTTGAAGTCACCGGGCGCGAGGGCAACCGGGTGACACGGCTGAAAATCCGGCCCCTTTAGCGGATCGTCTGACAGAGGTTACGGCCCCGCGACCGCATTTGACAACCAAGTGTAACTCGGCAGTCTAATCGACATCCGCCGACTGCGTCACCGCGACCTCGCGCAGCCGCGCAAGATCCGCAGGAAAGCTGATCATCGTTTCGGCGCGCGCCCGACAGATATCCGCCATCTTCCAGGCCTCTTTTGACAATTCAGGGGCCGCGTGGGTTATCACACCGCTTAGCGCGTTCTGAAGGGCCAGGTGCACCTCGACCGCGTCCCCGGCGCATCGACAGATCGGATCGAAACTGGTGTTAAACAACTCTGCCAAATCCAGAGGCGGCACCCACAACCGATCATACTTCACCTCCGGCACGTCGACACCTTGTGGCGCTGCAAGCGACACCAGATGGCCAAGACGGTAGACCACGTCAATGGCGGTGCCCGGATCGTTTATCCCTGGCGACAAAGCTCTGGTCGCGATTTCCGCCATGACCGCGACGCCGAATACGGGGTCCTGCTCGAAACTGCGCAGGTCTGAAATCTGGACACATTCGGTGATGTCGTCTTTCAGGCCGTCGTCCAGTGCGCCGCTCGGCGTAGAAACGAACGCCAGCGGATCACCCTTGTGAAGGTATCGCCCGACGGATGTCACCAGATATATACGAAGGTCGTTATCGCTGGCGAGTTTCTGCAACGCTTCCTCGAACAGTTGCGGAATATAGCCATGTTGCGGGGCGGTGATCATCAACGCGTCCTGCGGGATTTGCGTGTTGGGGTCGGTCAGGGGATTGGCCCCCTTGCAAGGATGGCTGGCAATCCTTTGCAGGGAATCGGTTGCCTTGTCTTCGATCTGTTCCGCGGTCTCCGGCAGGCTGCCAAGCCCCTCGAGATGCAAAATCCAGCGGATGAAAGATACGACAATCAGCGCCACCACAACCAGCGTCATTCCAAACAGCACCACGATGTCACGATGGTCGAACACGTCCGCGGCGCGCAGGATGATTGCGACCAGCGCAAACAGATACGCCCCCAGAAAATTCGACAATACAGATTGCGTGACCGTATCTTCGCGCAGGATCAGATGGCTGCGCGGGGTCCATTGGCTTGAAGCCCGATGCAATCCCGCCATCATGATCGTCAGCGAAAACGTCGTGACGGCCAGCATGGACGAGGCAATAATGCTGAGGATCGGGTCCACGGCCTCGGCACCGATGCGGTCGCCCAACCAGTCCGGCACGATCGGCGAGATGAGTTTGGCCAATGCCAGCGCCACAAGGTTGAGCACCGCAAACAGGATGACCCGCACATGCAGGCGCCGTGAAATCTGTCGCGCGCGCCGCAAGATCGTACTCAGCATAAATCTACCTTCCCGACGCGCCCGCCGTACCGATTGTCGTGTTTCGATCTGCCACCCCGAGCATATGCCGTCGACACGCATTCCGGAATACCTAGTGGGGATCAAAATGAAAACCACAGCTCGTGCGACCGGTGCGTCAATGCGGGAACCACCGATGTCAGAAACATAACTTGACCGGATCGCGGGGAACGTCCTTGGTTTTTGCGCTTCAGGCGGCTACTGAACCCATATGCGCTGGTTGGTCGCATTCGTGCTATCCCACTGTAGTCGTGGCGCGGATAGGCCGACAGTAGCGATCCAAACCCGCGGTCAGCGCTCGTTTGATGCAGCAGTTCCCTTTAACCCTGAAGGTAGGCGGACGCATATGAAAGTAGCTGTAATTATTCCCGCAGCCGGTGCCAGTCGTCGCATGCGCGGGGCCGACAAGCTGTTGCAGGATGTTGATGGCAAACCGTTGCTGCGTATCATGGCAGAACGCGCCTGTGCTGTGTCGGATACGGTATTTGTAACGCTGCCCAATCTAGATCATCCGCGTGCGAATGCGCTGGACGATCTGTCGTTACGGGTCATCCCGGTGCCGGATGCCGCAGAGGGAATGGCCGCGTCCTTGCGCGCAGCGGCCAGGGCTTTGCCCGACGGAATTGACGGCGCGCTGATCTTGCCCGCCGATATGCCGGACATAGAGATTTCCGATTTAGACAGTATTATCAAATACTACGGTAGAAATCCTCACGCGATCATTCAGGGATCATCGCTGGACAAACCCGGCCATCCTGTTCTGTTTCCTGCCGACTGCCTGTCTCTGTTCAAAACCCTCAGCGGTGACCGTGGCGCGCGTCCGATCTTGCAGAAAATGCGTGATCGGATAATGCTTGTGCCACTGCCGGGCCGCGCAGCGCTGACAGATCTGGATACACCGGAAGCATGGACGAAATGGCGCGCATCAAGATAATTTAAAACATCATCTATTCATGATAAAGCACTGACAATAAATGACCTTTATTGCAGGTAAACTTCGGATCCGTCAGTCAGGACGCAAAACCGATGGTTGCCTCAACCGCGCGCTTCCACGCGGCGTATTTTTCCTCACGCTTATCATCGGGCATGCTGGGGTCAAACCGTGCTTCGGCTGCCCAGCTTTCGGCAAAGGCCTGCATATCCGGCAAAAGTCCCGCCTGACGGCCAGCCAACCAAGCCGCCCCCATCGCGGTGGTCTCCAGCACATGCGGCCGTTCAACCGGGGCATTGATGATGTCGGACAGGAACTGCATGGTGAAATCCGACGCGCTCATCCCGCCATCGACCCGCAGCGCGGGCGTTGAGGCGTCCGCCTTCGCACCTGTTTCGGACCAGTCGGCCTTCATCGCATCCAGCAGGTCGCGGGTCTGAAACCCGACACTTTCAAGGGCGGCCCGTGCCAGTTCCTCGGGTCCGGAATTGCGGGAGAGGCCAAAGATCGCGCCGCGACATTCGGCGTTCCAGTAAGGCGCGCCCAGACCGGTGAAGGCGGGAACCAGCACAACCTGTTGCGAGGCGTCGGATTTTTCCGCCATGGGCTGCGTTTCACCCGCGTCGCGGATCATTTTCAGCCCGTCGCGCAGCCATTGCACCACGGCACCCGCAATAAAGATCGACCCTTCAAGCGCATAGGTCGGCTTGCCATCCAGCTGATAGGCGATCGTCGTCAGCAGCCGGTTCTGCGACCGCACCGGCGTGTCACCCGTGTTCAGCAGCGCGAAACACCCCGTGCCATAGGTGGATTTCAGCATGCCCGGCTCAAAACACGCCTGCCCGACCGTCGCGGCCTGTTGATCGCCGGCAATGCCCCGGATCGGGATCGCGCGACCGAACAAATCAGGCCGGGTTTCGCCAAATTCGGCGGCGCAATCGCGCACCTCTGGCAGCATGGGCATCGGTATGCCCAACCGTTCGCAGATCGAGCTGGACCAACGCCCTTTGCGGATGTCGTACAGCATCGTCCGGGCCGCGTTGGTGGCATCGGTCAGATGCTCTTTGCCCCCCGTCAGGTTCCAGACCAGCCAACTGTCAACCGTGCCGAAAGCCAGGTCGCCAGCCTCGGCGCGCGCCCGCGCACCGTCGACATTCTCAAGGATCCAGGCCAGTTTAGTGCCCGAAAAATAGGGATCGAGCAGCAACCCGGTGCGGTCCGTCACCGTCTCTTCAAACCCGTCGGCCTTCAGCGCCTTGCACATATCCGAGGTGCGGCGGTCCTGCCAGACGATGGCGTTGTAAAGCGGCTTGCCGGTCTTGCGATCCCAGACCAGCGTGGTTTCGCGCTGGTTCGTGATGCCGATGGCGGCAATCCGGTCGGTGCCCTGCCCGGCCTTTTCGATCACCGAGCGACAGGTCGCGGCCGTGGTCGACCAAAGGTCCGAGGCGTCATGTTCGACCCTGCCGCTATGCGGAAAATGTTGTTCGAATTCTTCCTGCGCCGAGGCGACAACCGAAAGCGATGTGTCGAACAGGATCGCGCGTGTCGAAGTCGTGCCCTGATCGATTGCAAGAATATGGGTCATGGCCAGCCTCACCTTCCGCCGGGACGTATCAGACAGGCGCCCGCCATGCGGTTCTTGAAATGTTTCGGTTCTTGTCCGGATGTGGCCGAGGCCCCGCAAAAGGGCCCCGGCCGATATGCAAGACTTACTGCCAGGACTTGATCAACTCGTCATAAGCGATGGTCTTGGGCTCTTCGTCCTCGTTTTCCAGCTTCGCCTTGGGCGAGCCTTCCATCGCAAGCCATTCCTGAGGATCCTTTTCCTCGTTCAGCTTGGGACCGATGTCGCCCTGAACGCCTGCGCGCTCCAGACGTTCCATGACACGCTCCTGATCGGCGCAGAGTGCATCAAGCGCTTCCTGAGCCGTCTTGGCACCCGACATCGCGTCACCGATATTCTGCCACCACAGCTGTGCCAGCTTGGGGTAGTCAGGCACGTTGGTGCCGGTGGGCGACCACTGAACCCGTGCAGGCGAGCGGTAGAATTCCACCAGACCGCCCAGCTTGTCGGCACGTTCGGTGAACGAGTCGTGCTGGATGGTGGATTCGCGGATGAAGGTCAGGCCGACATGGGCTTTCTTCACATCCACGGTCTTGGAGGTCACGAACTGGGCATAGAGCCAGGCCGCCTTGGCACGATCCACCGGGGTGGATTTCATCAGCGTCCAGGACCCCACATCCTGATAGCCGATCTTGGTGCCCTCTTCCCAATAGACGCCGTGTGGCGAGGGGGCCATGCGCCATTTCGGCGTGCCGTCCTCGTTCATCACCGGCAGGCCGGGCTTGACCGTGTCGGCGGTGAAGGCGGTGTACCAGAACATCTGCTGGGCGATATTGCCCTGTGCAGGGATCGGGCCGGCCTCGCCAAAGGTCATGCCTGCGGCTGCAGGCGGCGTGTATTTTTCAAGCCACTCGATCGCCTTGGAGACTGCATAAACCGCCGCGGGGCCGTTGGTTGCACCACCACGCGCGACACAGGAACCGACGGGCTGCGAGTTCTCGTTGACGCGGATACCCCACTCGTCGACCGGCAGACCGTTCGGTTCGCCCTTGGAGCCGGCACCGGCCATCGACAGCCACGCATCGGTGTAGCGCCAGCCCAGCGACGGGTCTTTCTTGCCGTAGTCCATATTGCCAAAGACTTCGCCCTCGACACCCAGACGCGACAGGTCCCGCCCGGTGAAGAATTCCGCGATGTCCTCATAGGCCGCCCAGTTGACCGGAACGCCCAGCTCGTAGCCGTATTTCTCTTGGAAATCAGCCTTGTTCTGTTCGTCGTTGAACCAGTCATAGCGGAACCAGTAAAGGTTCGCGAATTGCTGGTCAGGCAGTTGATACAGGTTGCCATCCGGCGCGGTCGTGAAGGACGTGCCGATATAGTCGTCCAGATCGAGACCGGGGTTGGTCACGTCCGCGCCCTCGCCCGCCATCCAATCGGTCAGGTTGCGCGCCTGCTGATAGCGCCAGTGGGTGCCGATCAGGTCCGAATCGTTGATATAGCCGTCATAGATATTCTCGCCGGACTGCATCTGGGTCTGAAGCTTTTCGACAACATCGCCTTCGCCGATCAGGTCATGGGTGACCTTGATGCCGGTGATCGCGGTGAAGGCAGGTGCCAGCACCTGGCTTTCATATTCATGCGTGGTGATGGTTTCCGACACCACCTTGATGTCCATGCCGGCCATCGGGGCTGCGGCGTCGATGAACCACTGCATCTCGGCTTCCTGACCTTCGCGGTCAAGCACCGACATATCGCCGATCTCTTCATCCAGGAACGCGCGTGCCGCGTCCATGTCGGCAAACGCCGGACCCGCAAGGATCAGCAGCGCCGCCGTGGTTGATTTAAGTTTCGAGTTCATGGGTTTCCTCCCAATTAAAACCAGTTTCGAGGATATGTTGTCTCATGTCCGGGTCTCCTCAATCCCCGGTCACAAGCCGTGTGTCTAAACCCAGCGAAACACCGCCGCAGCATAGACAAGACACGCGATCAGGGCATACGGTTGATGCGCCCCGACGATCCCGAGCCAGGCCAGATTGATGAAGGCCGAGCCCAGAAGCGTTATGAAAAGCCTGTCCCCGCGCGTCGTTTCAATCCGCAAAATGCCCGTCCGGGGCGTTTCGGGGAATTTGATCGCGAGCACCGTGAAGATAATGAGCAGCGAGGCGATGACCATAAAGAAGATCGCCGTCGGCCATGTCCATGCCATCCATGCCATGAGTTGTCTCCTTTAGTCGTCGTTCAGAAATACGACATTCCAGATGGTCAGTGCTACTTCAACTGACGCATCGTTAACGCCTACTGTGTATTCAGCGTCAAACGTGATCGGACAGCCTAAAGTCGAGTTCAGGCCAATAAACTCTTCTTTCTGGCACTGTTCTGCCCGTTGGCTCTTTCCTCTACCGTCGTCTAAGTTAACCGGATATTTTCTGTCTTCTATTTGCAGGACATAGTTAGTTTCACTTTCATCAAACTGCATGAACGCTTTCTTTAATAAACCCTCGCCTGAAAACTCAGAGCCGTCGAGCCGCTGCAACTCTGAGAACAGAATGCCAGCCTTTTCGTCAGCGAAGACCGGTTGCACAGTGAGCAAGCAGATCAAGGATGCATAAAGCGGACTCTTCTTCCTCCGCTCGAGAATTCGAACATCGAATGCCTTTTGCATTAGACCCTCCCCAGGGCAAAGCCCTTCGCAATGTAGTTGCGGACAAAGTAGATCACCAAAGCGCCCGGCACGATGGTCAGGATGCCTGCGGCCGCCAGCACACCCCAATCGACGCCTGACGCGCCTTGCGTGCGGGTCATGATGGCAGCAATCGGCTTTGCGTCAACGGTTGTCAGGGTGCGGCTCAGCAGCAATTCGACCCATGAGAACATGAAGCAGAAGAACGCGGCCACGCCGATGCCCGACGCGATCAGCGGCATAAAGATCTTCACGAAGAAACGCCCGAAACCGTAGCCGTCCAGATAGGCCGTCTCGTCAATTTCCTTGGGCACGCCGCGCATGAACCCTTCGAGGATCCACACCGCCAGAGGGACGTTGAACAGGCAATGCGCCAGCGCCACGGCGATATGCGTGTCGAACAGCCCGACGCTGGAATAAAGCTGAAAGAACGGCAGCGCGAAAACGGCGGGCGGGGCCATACGGTTGGTCAGCAACCAGAAGAACAGATGCTTGTCGCCCATGAAGTGATAGCGCGAAAACGCATAGGCCGCAGGCAGCGCCACCGCCAGGCTGATCACCGTGTTCATCGTTACATAGATCAGTGAATTGACGTAGCCCAGATACCACGCCGGATCCGTCAGGATGGTGGCGTAATTGGCGAATGTCAGATTACGCGGGAAAAGCGTGAAGGAGTTCAGGATCTCGGTATTGGTCTTCAGGCTCATGTTCAGCAGCCAGTAGATCGGCAGCAGCAGGAACAGCAGGTAGAGCGTCATGACCACGGCGCTGGAATTGATCCGCGCCTTGCGCTTTTTAGTCGCGAACGTCACAGGCGCGTCGGTTGTTGCATCACTCATGGCTCAGCTCTCCCGCTTATCAAGAGTTGTCATCACGGTGTAGAACACCCAGCTGATCAGCAGGATCACGAGGAAATACATCAGTGAGAAGGCCGCCGCAGGTCCAAGGTCAAACTGTCCAAGCGCCATTTTCACAAGGTCAATGGACAGAAGCGTGGTTGCATTGCCCGGCCCGCCCCCGGTGACGACGAAAGGTTCTGTGTAGATCATGAAACTGTCCATGAAACGCAGCAGGATGGCGATCATCAACACGCCCGTCATCTTGGGCAGCTCGATGTAGCGGAACACTTTCCAGCGCGATGCCTGATCAATCTTGGCAGCTTGGTAATAGGCGTCGGGGATGGATTTGAGGCCCGCAAAGGCCAGCAGCGCGACCAGCGAGGTCCAGTGCCAGACATCCATCACGACGATGGTGATCCATGCGGCCAGCGTGTCCTGCGTGTAGTTATAGTCGATGCCCAACGCATCCAGCGTATAGCCCAGCAGGCCGATATCGACGCGGCCGAAGATCTGCCAGATCGTGCCGACCACGTTCCACGGAATGAGCAGCGGCAGCGACATCAGCACAAGGCACAGCGACGACAAGACGCCCGATTTCGGCATGTTGAGTGCTACAAAAATGCCCAGGGGCACCTCAATCGCAAGGATAATGCCAGAGAACATCAACTGACGGCCAAGCGCGTCCCACATCCGGTCCGATTCCAGCATCTCGCTGAACCATTCCAACCCCGCCCAGAAAAACTGGTTGTTCCCGAACGTGTCCTGAACCGAATAGTTGACGACCGTCATCAACGGGATCACCGCCGAGAAGGCCACCAGCAAAAGCACCGGCAGAACAAGGAACCACGCCTTTTGATTGACTGTCTTTTCCATCAGGCGAACCCTCCCCCGGTTCGTGCTTTGGTTTGGCTGATAGGTGACCGGGCAGGATACGGGTCAGGTGACGCCGCCCGGTGCGCGGCAAGAGTTCTCGGGTCAGGCCCGAGAAGAGTGTCGCGATGTTTCATCGGCATCACGCGGCCTCCCCTTTGGGCGCGACACGCCAGTCGTTTGCGTAGACATTCACACGGCTTGCGTCGAACGTGACCCGGTTCATATCCGCGCTGACGTGTTCGTCCTCATCCGCCAGAATATTGATGTCATGTCCCAACACCTCGGCGCGGATGATCTTGTGCCGACCGATATCCTCAACGCGGTGGACCCGTACCGGCAACCCGTCCGTCTGGCTGAGCCGCGCGAATTCCGGGCGCACCCCGATCTCGACCTTGCCATCAAGGGGCGCGTAGCCCCCCGCCAGCTTCACCCCGGATCCGTCGATATAGGCCGTATCGCCATCGACGCGGGCCGGGAGCACGTTCATGCCCGGCGATCCGATGAAATAACCCACGAATGTATGCTCGGGCCTTTCGAACAGTTCTTCGGGTGTTCCGATCTGCACGACACGGCCGTCATACATCACCACGACCTTGTCGGCGAAGGTCAGCGCCTCTGTCTGGTCATGCGTGACGTAGATCATCGTATGGCCGAAATCGTGATGCAGCTTTTTCAACTGGGTGCGCAATTCCCATTTCATGTGGGGGTCAATCACCGTCAACGGCTCGTCGAACAGCAGCGCGTTCACGTCCTTGCGCACCATGCCGCGACCCAGGCTGATCTTCTGCTTGGCATCGGCCGTCAGCCCGCGCGCCTTGCGGCTGAGCATGTCCTCCATCCCGATCATCCGGGCAATTTCCTGAACGCGTTCCGCGACATAGGCCTCATCCCTGCCGCGATTGCGCAGGGGAAAGGCTAGGTTGTCGCGTACCGTCATTGTGTCGTAGACCACCGGAAACTGGAACACCTGCGCGATGTTGCGCTCTGCCGTGGGCGCGTGGGTGACGTCCTGACCATCAAACAGAATGCGCCCCTGGCTGGGATGCAAGAGCCCCGAGATGATGTTCAGCAATGTGGACTTGCCGCACCCGGAAGACCCCAGCAGCGCATAGGCCGCGCCATCGTCCCAGTCGTGGTTCAACTCCTTGAGCGCGTAGTCATCCTCGGACGCGGGATTGGGAAGGTAGGAATGCGCGAGATTGTCGAGCGTGATCTTTGCCATCTGTTGTCCCTTCAGGCTGCAAGCGCATAGGCGGCCGGGGCGATCAGCTTGCCGTCTTCGCCAAAGATGTAGACATGCCGAGGATCAAGCCAGACCGTCAGATCGGCCCCGATGGACAGGTCATGCACGCCATGCACCAGACCGACCCAGCGTTCGCCGTGATGATCCAGATGCACGAATGTTTCCGATCCTGTCAGCTCCGTCACCGACAATGTGGTCTTGAATGGCACGGCATCCGCGACGTGCTGGGCGATCTCCAGGTGGTTGGGACGGAACCCGGCGCTGTAGCGGCCGTCCGGCAACTCGGACAGCTTGCCACTGGCGGGCACCGTCTGCCCGTCGCCAAAGCTCAGCGACGATCCGGTTTTGTTGATTTGCACGAAGTTCATCGGCGGATCTGAAAACACCCGCGCGGTGGTGGCATCGGCCGGCTGGCGGTAAACCTGCGGCGTCAGACCGAACTGCGTCACCCGGCCCTCCCACAAGGTCGCGGTGTTGCCACCCAGCAGCAATGCCTCTTCCGGCTCGGTCGTGGCATAGACGAAGATTGCGCCCGAAGCCTCGAATATCTTTGGGATTTCCACCCGCAACTCTTCACGCAATTTGTAGTCGAGATTGGCAAGTGGTTCGTCCAGCAGGACTAGCCCCGCATTCTTGACCAAGGCCCGCGCCAAGGCGCAACGCTGCTGCTGCCCGCCCGACAATTCCAGAGGTTTGCGGTCCAGCATCGGCGTCAGCTTCATCAGTTCTGCATTCTCGCGAACGCGCCGGTCAATCTCGGCCTTGTCGATGCCAAGAAGCCGCATGGGCGAGGCGATGTTGTCATAGACCGTCATGGACGGATAGTTGATGAATTGCTGATAGACCATCGCGACCTTGCGATCCTGCACACGCATTCCGGTGACGTCTTCGCCCTGCCAGAAAATCTGCCCGGTCGCGGGCGCATCCAGCCCCGCCATCAACCGCATCAAAGAGGTCTTGCCCGACAGCGTCGGCCCCAGCAGCACGTTCATCGTGCCCTTTTCCAGTGTCAGATCTGTCGGGTGGATATGGGTTTGCCCCTCCACGACCTTCGACACATTTCTGAGTTCAAGCGTCATCAGATCCTCCCCCTATTCTGCTGCATCGCGCGCGGATGCGCGGCGCGCCGCCATCCAGTCATCCAATGTGCCGATCTGTTCGGCGCTCAGTCTCAGGCCCAGCTTGTTGCGGCGCCAGACCACATCCTCGGCCGTACGGGCATATTCCTTGTCCATCAGCCAGATAACCTCGGCCTCTGTCAGGGTCGCGCCAAAATCATAACCCAGATCATCGGCGGTTGTCGCCTTGTTCAGCACGAGTTGCGCTTCGGTGCCATAGGCCCGGACCAACCGCCGCGCCCAGGCTTCGGAGAGGAACGGAAACCTGTCCTTGAGGTCCGACACCAGGTCATCCACCCCACCCACCGGAAAATCGCCGCCGGGCAGTGGCACACCTGCCGTCCACGGCGCTTTCACATCGGCCAAGTTTTGCGAGACTTTTTCCAGCGCGCTTTCGGCAAGGCGCCGGTAGGTGGTGATCTTGCCGCCAAAGACATTCAGCATCGGCGCGCCACCGGCCTTGTCAACCTTCAGCGTATAATCCCGTGTCGCCGCCGTGGCGCTGCTTGCCCCGTCATCATATAGAGGTCGCACGCCGGAATAGGTCCAGACGACGTCATCCTCGCTGATATTTCTGGCAAAATACTGGTTGGCAAAGTCGATCAGATAGCGCTGCTCCTCCGGGGTGCACACCGGCTTTTCCGATGGGCTTTCATGTTCCGCGTCGGTGGTGCCGATCAGCGTGAAATCGCTCTCATACGGGATCGCAAAGATGATCCGCCCGTCAGTGCCCTGAAAGAAATAGCACTTGTCGTGATCGTAGAGCCTGCGCGTCACAATATGACTGCCGCGCACCAGACGCACGCCTTCAGTCGCGTTGATCCGGACTTTGGAATGGATGATGTCGCCCACCCACGGACCGCCCGCATTGATCAGCATGCGTGCCATGTGGGTCGTCTGCGCGCCATCTTCGTTATTGTGCGTTTCTATTCGCCACAGATCACCTTCGCGCTCTGCTGTCAGAACCTTTGTGCGTGTCATAATATTTGCGCCACGCGCCTCGGCGTCGCGTGCATTCAGCACGACAAGGCGCGAATCCTCGATCCAGCAATCGGAATATTCATAGGCCTTGGCAAAACGCTCTTGCAGCGGCACACCTTCGGCAGTGCCCGTCAAATCCAGCGTCTTCGTACCGGGCAGGATCTTTCGGCCACCCAGATTGTCATACATGAACAGACCAAGACGGATCAGCCATGCGGGGCGCCGTCCCTTCATCCAGGGCATGACGACACTTAATAGACGCGATGTCGGCGTTTCCGATTCGAACCGCATATCCTTATGATAAGGAAGAATAAACCGCATCGGCCAACTGATATGCGGCATCGCGCGCAACAGCACTTCGCGTTCGATCAGCGCCTCACGCACCAGGCGGAATTCGAAATATTCGAGATAGCGCAACCCGCCATGAAACAGCTTGGTCGAGGAAGAGGACGTGGCAGAGGCAAGATCATTCATCTCTGCCAGGGTCACTGACAAGCCGCGCCCCGCAGCGTCGCGCGCAATGCCGCATCCGTTGATGCCGCCACCAATCACGAACAGGTCTGTCACGTCTGTGTCAGTGGTGTTCGCCACGCGATTCCCCCCTTGCGTAACCTCTTCGACGTTATGCATGCAAAAGACTAAAACCGCAACAGTGAAATTTTCGCTTTTGTTCGTTTTCAGCGACGTTCTATAATTCCTGCGGGCAGACCGACAAAACGCTTGAAGATGACAACTTACGCGTGCCCTTCTTCGCTACGCGTTGCGCCGGCAAGAAAAACGGTACTATAGTTTGATCCGAGCATACCCCCTATGGGCGACGAAACAACAGGAATGCAGCCATGTCCCAAACCTTTCGTCACCCAGAGATCCTTGAAATTGCGCGCAGGGAAGGCAAGGTCACGGTCGACGGTCTGGCAGACCGTTTCGGCGTGACATTACAGACCATTCGCCGTGATCTGACCGACCTTGCCGATGCCGGCAGGTTGGAACGTGTGCATGGCGGCGCGATCCTGCCCTCCGGCACAACGAATATCGGCTATGAAGAGCGGCGCACCATCAACCCGTCCGGCAAAGCGGCAATTGCACGCGCCTGTGCTCAGATGATCCCGAATGACATTTCTCTGTTTCTCAATATCGGCACCAGTACCGAGGCCGTGGCGCGCGAGTTGCTGCATCACACCAACCTGATGGTCGTGACCAACAATATGAACGTGGCAAATATCCTTGTCGCCAACAGAGATTGCGAAATCATCGTGACGGGGGGCCAATTACGCCGCGCGGATGGCGGGTTGGTCGGTAATCTTGCAGCGGACACGATCCGCCAGTTCAAATTCGACATGGCCGTGATCGGATGCTCGGCGCTGGATCCGGATGGCGACCTGCTGGATTACGATATTCAGGAGGTCAGCGTCAGTCGCGCCATTCTCAGCCAGTCCCGCAAGTCATTTCTGGTGGCCGACCACACCAAATTTGCCCGAAGCGCCCCCGCCAAGATCGCCTCACTTTCCGAGGTTGATACGTTCTTCACCGACCTGCCCCTGACAAAGCAGCTTGAAAACGCCTGTCGCGACTGGGGCACTGATCTTGTTATATGTGACGACTGATCCTCAGACCCGTTGCATTGGCAGCTAACATATTTCGGCAGCGCCACCTGCCACCGCCGGGAATTGCCGACGTCAAACGCTACGGGATGATTGGATAGAACTGTCGAGCAACTGCCGCGTATATGGATCCTCAGCCTCAAGACGGCGCATGGTTTCCACGTCCAGGACTTCGACGATACGGCCCTGCTTCATCACGGCGATCCGTTCGCAAAGGTGCCCGACCACACCAAGATCGTGCGAGACCATGATATAGGTCAGGCCGTGGTCGCGCCGCAGATCGGTCAGCAGGTTCAAGATTTCTGCCTGCACCGACACATCTAAGGCCGAGGTCGGTTCATCCAGCAGCAGGATTTGCGGCGAACGGGCCAAAGCGCGCGCAATGGCAACGCGCTGCCGCTGGCCACCAGACAATTGATGCGGGAAACGAAACCGGAAGGACGGCCCAAGCCCGACATTCTCCATCAGGCGCGGGATGCGGCTGTCAATATCTTTGAGGCCATGCAGCCCCATCGCTTCGGACAAGACGCGATCCACCGTCTGGCGCGGATGCAATGAGGCATAGGGATCCTGAAACACCATCTGAACCTTGCGGAAAAACGCCTTGCTGCGCCGCGGCCCCAGTGTCTCTCCGGCCACGGTCATATCGCCCGACCATGTTGGCACCAGGCCGGCGATAGCGCGCAGGATTGTGGACTTTCCCGATCCGCTTTCACCGACGATGCCAAAGCTTTCGCCCTGCTCCACAGCAAAGCTCGCCTGCCTGACCGCCACGCTGCGGCCACGCCCGGACCCAAACCAGACGTCAAGATCATGGATGTCGATCGCCGGGTTTGTCATGCGCGTGCACTCACGGAAAGCGCCTCTCGCCAGGCGGGGTCGCGTTGCAGCACTTCCAGCCTCGGGCGTGGATGTTCAAGGTCCGGCACCGCGTTCAACAGGCCAAGCGTGTAGGGATGCTGCGCCTTGTGCAGTTCCGAGGCTTTACAACATTCGACGATGCGCCCTGCATACATGACCGCGATCCGGTCACAGAATTTGGCCACAAGGTTCAGATCGTGGCTGATGAAGATCAGCCCCATGCCGCGGGTTTTTACAAGCTGGTCCATGATGTCGAGCACCTGCAATTGCACCGACACGTCCAGCGCCGAGGTCGGCTCGTCCGCGATCAGGATTTCCGGCCCCGGCAGCAGCATCATCGCGATCATGATGCGTTGGCCCATACCTCCAGACACTTCGTGCGGGTACAGACCCATGACGCGTTCGGGGTCGCGAATGGCAACCTCGTCCAGCATGGCCATGGCCCGTTTTCGGCACTCGGACCGTGCGATTTTTTCATGCGCCCGCAACGACTCGATCAGTTGCTGGCCCACGGTCATCACCGGGTTAAGTGAAAATTTCGGGTCTTGCATGATCATCGACACGCGCCCGCCGCGAAGCTGCCGCATCCGGGTTTCAGAGGCGGCAAGCACATCCTCGCCATGCATCGTGATGCGGTCTGCTTCCACATGGCCCGGCGGGCGGATCAGCCGCAGGATCGCGCGTCCAGTCATGGATTTTCCCGATCCGCTTTCGCCGACGATCCCCAGCCTTTCGCGCCCAAGGGTGAAAGAGATCCCGCGCACCGCCTCGAAAACACCGGTGCGCGTCGCGAAACTGACCCGCAGGTTTTCGACGTCGAGAAGCGTTTCACTCATGCGTTGTCCTCCTTGGGGTCAAGCATATCGCGCAACCCGTCGCCCAGCAGATTAAACGCAAGGCTGATGGCAAAGATCGCAAGGCCGGGAAAGGTGGCGACCCACCAGTAATCAAGAATATATTTGCGCCCTTCCGATATCATCGCGCCCCATTCTGGGCTGGGCGGTTGCGCGCCGAGACCCAGAAACCCCAAAGCGGCGGCCGTCAGGATGATCCCGGCCATATCCAGCGTGACACGGATCACCAGTGAAGAAATGCAGAGCGGCCAGATATGTCTGGTGACAATGCGGAACGGCCCCGCACCCTGAAGGCGAATGGCGTGGATGTAATCGGAATTGCGGATGGTCAGCGTCTCGGCCCGTGCGATCCGGGCGTAAGGCGGCCAGGCCGTCAGGGAAATCGCCAGAACGGCATTCTCGATCCCTGCCCCCAAAGCGGCGACAAAGGCCAGCGCCAGGATCAGCCGTGGGAAGGCCAGAAAAATATCGGTGATCCGCATCAGGACCACATCGGCCCAGCCACCCGCATAGCCCGACACCGTGCCGACGATCAGCCCGACCAGCGGTGCCACCATCGCCACCAGTAAAACGATGTAGATCGAAATGCGCGCGCCATAGACAAGCCGGGAATAGATGTCACGGCCCAGGCTGTCCGTCCCCAGAAGATGGCCGCCTTGCCCCGCACCCAGCAGGCGCTGACCCAAATCCTGAGCATAGGGGTCATGCGTGGCCAATACGGGTGCAAAGATCGCGGCGAGGATGATCAGGGCCAGCACGATCAGACCCACCATCGCCAGCGTGTTGGACCGAAGCGTCAGCCAGCCTTTGTACCAGGATGCAAAACGGGCCTGACGCCGGGATGTGGGGGCGTCCGACAAAAGCCAATCGCGCAGGTTTGCTGTGATCATTTGGCCCTCGGATCGAAAAAGCGATACAGCAGGTCGGACAGGATGTTGATGCCCACGAAGATGCTGCCGATCACGATGGTTCCGCCAAGAACAGAGTTCATGTCATTGGCCAGAAGCGACGTGGTGATATAGCTGCCGATGCCGGGCCAGGCAAAGATGATCTCGGTCAGGACCGACCCTTCCAGCAGGTTGGCATAGGCCAGCGCAATCACGGTGATCAATTGTATCCGGATATTGCGGAAGGCATGCCCCCAGATCACCTGCCATTCCGACAGGCCCTTCACGCGCGCTGTTATAACATACTCTGCGCTCAACTGTTCCAGCATGAAGCTGCGGGTCATCCGGCTGATATAGGCCAGCGAGTAATATCCCAGCAGCGCGGCAGGCAGGATGATGTGTGACAACGCATCCCGAAAGACCGTCCATTCGCCGCGCAGTGCCGCATCGACCAGCAGCATGCCGGTGATCGGCTCGACAATCCCCTGATAGAAAATGCCCAACCGCCCCGGTCCAGCCACCCAGCCCAGAATGCCGTAAAACAGCAGCAGCCCCACCAATCCCAGCCAGAAGATCGGCATGGAATACCCGACCAACCCGACAAGACGGGCCACCTGGTCGATCCAGCTGCCACGTTTTACGGCGGCGAGAACCCCTAAAGGCACCCCGATCGCAACGCCGATCAGCGTGCCCAGCGTGGCAAGTTCAAGCGTCGCGGGAAAAACCCGCGCGATGTCGGTTGTCACCTGTTGCCCGGTGCGGATCGACTTGCCCAAGTCGCCCTGTAGCACGTCGCTGACATATATGCCGAATTGCACCAGCAGCGGCTTGTCGAGACCCAGTTCCAGATAGGTCGCATCGTATTGCGCCTGCGTGGCGCGTTCCCCGATCACCGCCAGAACCGGGTCGATGGGCATCACACGCCCGATCATGAAGGTCACAAAAAGAAGGCCAAGCAGAGTGACCGCCACGGTCACCAATGTTGTCAAGGTTTTGCTCAGCCACGGAGCGAAGGACGGCCCGCGCCGCCCTTCGCCATTGGTCATATCCGTCATTTACTTGGTAATGACCCAGTAAGACACTTCGGTCGTTGCCCCGCCGGCCACGAAATTCTCGACGCTGGCACCCATGCCGTTCTGTTCGATCTGCTGGAACATGATGCCAAAGGGGCTGGTTTTCTGATGTTCACGTTGCAGGTCCAGATACATCTGCTTGCGCTTTTCAGTGTCGTTCTCGACCACTGCCGCCAGGGTTGTCTCTGTCATCTCGGGGATGGCCCAGGCATTGCGCCAGGCCAGCAGACCCGTTGTGCCCGCTTCGTCGGAATTGTCAGGGTTCACCGCGAAGGTGCCCGCGTTGGTGTTGGGGTCGGGATAATCCGGCCCCCAGGCGCCCAGATAGATGTCATGTTCGCGCGCGCGGTAGCGATCCAGCGTTTGCGCGCCGGTGCCGACGATCAGCTCGACATCACAGCCCAACTGACCCCAAGTGTTCTGCAAGGACTGCGCGATATCCATGCGTTCCTGCGCGTCGCGCACGGAGATCTTGATCGGGCCGCAGTCGGGAAAGCCGGACTCTGCCAGCGCCGCCTTTGCTGCATCCATATCATAGCTGTACGGCTTCTCTTCCAGCGCACCAAGGAAGGTCAGCGGCAGGAAAGCCTGATGGACGGTATACTGCCCCTTCAGGAAGGAATCCGACATGCCCGCGTAATCGGTCGCATATTTCAGCGCCTCGATCACTTTCGGATCGGCCATCAACTCCTTTTTCTGATTGGCCGAGAAATACATCAAGCGACCGCGCAGTTCGTCGACGACTTTCACGCCCTCTACATCCGCAAGTCCCGCGACATCCTCGGGCGACAGATTGCGCGCCACGTCGATATCACCGCGTTCCAGTTGCAGACGCTGGGTCGCGCTTTCCTGAATATGTTGGACGATCACCCGCTCCATCGCCGGCTTGTCGCCGTGGAAATTGGGGTTCAGATCCATCAGGACGCTTTCATTCGGCTTCCATTCGACCACTTTGTAAGGGCCGGATCCCACAGTGTTGGTGCGCAGCCAGTCGTTGCCCATATCACCGTCAACTTCGTTCTCCATGGCCGAGGCCATGTCTACGATGCCGCCGATGGTCGATGTCAGACAGTTCAGCACGAAGGACAGCGCGTAAGGTTTATCCAGTGTCAGGACCAAGGTCCGGTCATCGGTCGCCTTGATCGTCTCTTCGACATTGTCGGCGGTCAATCCGAACTGAGTCAGGATGAACGAAGGCGTCTTGTCGAGAAGAACGGCGCGCCGCAACGAAAATTCCGCATCCTTGGCCGTTACCGGGTTGCCCGAGGAGAAAACATGACCCTCGGCAATGGTGAAGGTAATCGTCTTGCCGTCCTCGGAGATTTCCCAGCTTTCGGCCAGTTCCGGCTGATAGCCCGCGTCCAGATCCAGCGGATCAAAATTCACCAGCTTTTCATAAACGTTGCGCGACACGTCAGAGCCCGCAAACTCAAAGCTCTCGCCTGGATCAAGCGTTTTGATGTCGTCGATCCGGTTGGCAATCACCAGCATGTTGGGCGGCGTTTCGGCAAAGACCGGTGCGGCCACGCCGACCGACATAATGGCGGCCACCGCGGCGGCTACGAAATTCTTCTTCATGGCAAACTCCCTGTTTATATTATACGCCCCACGTTTGTCGCAGGACCCGCACCCAGTTTTCATGCGTGAGCTTGGCCAGAAGCGCGTCGCCCACCCCGGAATCCCGGAATGCTGTCATTAGATTGGGCAGACCCGCACAATCACCGATCAAGGCCGGGATAAGCGCCCCGTCAAAGTCAGAGCCAAAGCCGACGCGGTCTTCCCCCATTCTCTCGACCAAATGGTCAAAATGTCGGAGCAGGATGTCAAGGCCGAACTTGTCGTCCCACTTGCCATCCCGTCGCAGAAAGGCACTGGCAAAGTTGATCCCCACGATCCCATCAGTATCGCGGATCATGTCAAGCTGCCGATCCGTCAGATTGCGTGAATGTGGACAAACAGCGCAAGCATTTGAATGGCTTGCAACCAGCGGAGCATCACTGATCCGGGCAACGTCTTCGACCCCTTTCGCGTTCAGATGCGACAAGTCTACCATGATCCTCAAGGAATTGCATTCGCGGATCAGCGCTTTGCCCGCATCTGTCAGACCGGGGCCGATATCGCCATCTGACGGGAAGCGAAACGGCACACCGTGGCCCCAGACCGTGTCGCGGCTCCAGACCGGGCCCAGCGATCGCAGCCCGCGCGCGTGCCAATCATGCAGCCGCGCAAAGTCGCGATCAACCGCCTCTGCCCCTTCGATATGAATGCTCGCAGCCATTTTGGGCGATGGCAGAGCTTCGGAGATCTCGGCGGCCGTGCGACAGATCGTGATTGCATCCGCCGCCTCCAAAGCCTCCAGCGCGGTAAAGCCGTTTTCCGTCCACTCGACTGCGCGTTACTCGGTGATCGGAGGTGGCAGCGGCAGCGCATAAGGCGGGGTTTTCATCGCCTCGTGATCCACCGAAATATTGTCCGGGTTGGGCACAAAGATCGCGAAGATCCCGCCGCCAAATCCACCCTTGATGGCCCGAGGCGTGTCGATATGCCCGTCCGGCACCCCCTGTGTGACTTGCTCGGCGGTGACATCGCCTTTCAGAAGGCGCAACACCAGATCATTGTGGCCGTCGAAAACGGGAAAGTTGGTCATGGTGTCTCCTGCATCAATTACAAACGGCAAGCATATCCAAAGACACACATCTGTACGCTTTCGGTCAACGATAAGCCGCGCAAGCAGACTAGCCGCGCATTGTCGCCTGTACCACCGCGCAGTCGCGCGTCCGACGCAGAAAAACGCCGAATTCTGACAACCCCATGCCTGCCCGTTCACGCCGCTGGCCGCCAGCCTGGCCCTGATGACGCACGAAATTCAAGGTGTGGCACGGCAAGTTAAGGGTCATATCTCAGCTTAAGATGTGAATATTTTAATTTTTATTTCCAATGCATTAACGCCCTTTCACGCTGGCTTGACGGCGAGGGTGTTTTTTCTCCCTGTCCGCTCAAACTGATCGGAACGAAATAATGGAGATGAATTATGCCGAACTATATTTATGGAACCCCGGGCAACGACGTGCGCTATGGCACCAGCCTGGATGACTGGATGTTTCTTTATGCCGGCAATGACCGCGCCTATGGGAACGGCGGCAATGACCGTTTGTACGGGTATGATGGGAACGACACCTTGTACGGCGGCAGCGGCAACGACTACCTGAGCGGGATGGATGACAACGACTCGCTTGACGGTGGCACCGGCAACGACACCATCTACGGTGGCAACGGCCATGACAGGATCAGCGACCTGTCGGGCACCAATTACGTCAATGGTGACGCTGGCAATGACAATATTTCGTCCTCCGGCTATGGCAGCTACTATGGTGGCTCCGGCGATGACTACATCTATGCTGGCAATGGCGGGACAGAACTGTTGGACGGCGGGTCCGGAACGGATTGGCTGAACACCACGAAATGGTCGGGCAACTATACCGTGAACCTGACCACCGGCGATACCAACTACTCCTACGAGACCTTTGTGAACTTCGAGAACCTGTATTCAGGGTCCGGAAGTGACAAGCTGACCGGGACGTCCGGTGCCAACCGTATCTACGGCAACAATGGCAATGACACGATCGACGGGCTGGCCGGAAACGACTATCTTTCCGGCGGTGCCGGTAATGACCGTATTGATGCGGGCACCGGGACAGACACCGTGTCCGGTGGATCGGGCAACGACAACATCACGTCCTCCGGCTATGGGTACTACTATGGCGACTCCGGCGACGACTACATCTACGCCGGCAACGGTGGAACCGAATACCTGAACGGCGGATCCGGCACGGACTGGCTGAACACCACCAAATGGTCTGGCAACTATACGGTGAACCTGACCACAGGCGATACCAACTACGCCACCGAGACGTTCCTGAACTTCGAGAACCTCTATTCCGGCTCCGGTAATGACAACCTGACCGGAACCACGGGTGCCAACCGGATCTACGGCAACAATGGCAATGACACCATCAACGGCCTTGCCGGCAACGACTACCTGTCCGGCGGCGCTGGCAATGACCGGATTGACGCAGGCACCGGGACAGACACCGTGTCCGGCGGATCGGGCAACGATACGATCTGGTCCTCGGGTTACGGTAGTTACTATGGCGACTCCGGTAACGACTATATGTATGCCGGAAATGGCAGCACCGAGTATATGAACGGCGGTTCGGGCAATGACTGGCTGAACACCACCGATTATTCGGGTAACTACACCGTCAACCTTGGAACCGGCGAGACGAACTTCTCGTTCGAGACATTCCTGAACTTCGAAAACATCTATTCGGGGTCCGGAAATGACAAGCTGACCGGCACCAACGATGCCAACCGCATGTATGGCAATAACGGCAATGACACGATCGACGGGCTGGGCGGCAACGACCTGCTTTCCGGCGGCGCTGGCAATGACCGGATTGATGCAGGCACCGGGACCGATACCGTGTATGGCGGATCGGGCAATGACAATATCACGTCTTCAGGCTACGGTCGCTACTACGGAGATTCTGGCAACGACTACATCTATGCCGGGAATGGCGGAACGGAGTATCTGAACGGCGGGACCGGCAATGACTGGCTCAACACCACCGACTATTCGGGCAACTACACCGTTAACCTCGGAACCGGCGCGACGAACTTCTCGTTCGAGACTTTCCTGAACTTCGAAAACATCTATTCGGGGTCCGGAAGCGACTATCTGATCGGGACAAACGATGCCAACCGCATGTATGGCAACAACGGCAATGACCGGCTGGTCGGCCTTGGCGGCAATGATGTCATCTCGGGCGGTTCCGGCAATGACACGATCTATGGCGGTTCCGGCAGAGACTACATCTTCGCAGGCAGCGGCAATGATTACGTCGCGGCCGGCAGTGGCAACGATGTGGTTGACGGCGGCAGCGGCAATGACCGGCTGATCGGCAATAGCGGCGACGACGTGCTGCGCGGCCGGACCGGTGCCGACATTCTGAACGGTGGCGCTGGTGAAGATACCTTCGTCTACTATTCGACAGCCGAATCCGTGGGGGCGAGCCGCGACATCATTCAAGGGTTCGATGGTGCCGGTATCAACTTCACCTGGGTCACCGAAGACAAGATTGACCTTGCAGCGATTGATGCCAACGTCCTGGCCGCCGGAAACAACGCCTTTACATGGGGCGGTGTGGGTGCCGGACTGGCCACAGGCGAGCTTGGCGTCATCAACGTGGGTACCGAAACCTGGGTCGTTGGCAACACCGACGCCGATGCGTCATGGGAGTTGACGATCCGCATTCAGGACGGCGCGACAACCGCTTCTGACTACTGGGCCGGTGATTTCGTCCTGTGACCATGGCATCTGCCTTACCTCCTCTGCTCGAGGAGCTGATACTGGGAAGCGGCGAGGTATCGCCGCTTCCTTTCTCGCGTGAGATGCCCACGGGACAGCAGGCAAGCTTTGCGACAATCCGATCCGGATCGCGCATCAGTGACGCAGCACCGTATTCGACAATCGGAACGTGGAAACAGGTCACAACACAAGGAGACATTTACGAAGATGCTTGGCACCCTGCCCGGCCGCGACTGGTATCAGAGCAATCCGCTTTGTGTCACGGCAAGCAATTCGGTGCCGCGCATGGACGCCACCGGGTAGGTTTCGTCGGCCATGCGTTGCAGACAAAAATCCGGCTCCAGCGATTTCAGCGTTCCAAGTGCTTCAGCAGCACCGGCCTCATCGCCGGCATGAAACCGCAAGGCGCTGAGAAAGCGCAGCGGCGGGCGGAATGTCGGGGCCAGAAAATGCGCCAGTTCGGCATGTTTGCGAGCGTCCGCATAGCTGTGTTGCTTGATCGCGGTTGCCGCACAGATCGCATGCCACCAGCTTTGATTGGGCTGCCCGGCCGCGAGCCGAAGCGCCCGTTGCGCAACGGCATAGCCTTCGCTCGGGCGTCCCGCACGGGCAAGCGCCTGCGCAAGGATCGCATGAATGAATGGGTTTCGGGGGCATTTGACAGCACTTGTCCGCGCCAGTTCGCACGCCAGTTCGAGCCGGCCTTCAACATGCAGCGCCACGTCCGCCGCGATCGCCGTGACCATCGGATCGCCGGCATTCATGCACATGGCGGCACGGCTGAACTCGACCGCTTCGCCGTAAGCGTGCCGGTCACCGCTGCTGCGTTCCAGCAACGTCACCAGCCGCAGCCTTGCGCGCCAGGCAAGTTGCGTGGCGCTGATCTCGGGGCTGGCGCTATGCTGATCGAACCAGGCGTCGAACCGCCGCAAGCGGTTTCCGTCCTGAAACGGGAAATGGGCAAACATCTGAAACGCCAGATGCGAGGCATCCGGTGTGCCTTCGGGGCTAAGCCGTCCGAAATGCGCGCTTGCCGCCGCAGCCGTATCGACCAGAAGCTGATCGAAATTGGCGTCCTGATGAATCGCTGGAGCATTGGCACAGTTGACGTCCCCGATCCAGACGATCCGGGGCACGGCCGTTTCCGCAAGCTGGACCTGGAAGCGCAGACCGGGACCGCTGCGCATGGCACGCACCTGCACGGCAAGCTTTTCACCATGTGCGACCGCATGGGGTTCCAGCAGGATTTCGGCCTCGCCAAGCTGAGCAATATGTGTCGCGACATCGGCCGTCAAAATCTCGGCATGGGCGCGTACCGACGAGTGATCGCAAACCGGCGGCAGCACGACAATCGCCGGTCGCGTCCGACCCGTCGGCATCGCAGCCTTGACCCGCGCGGCAAGTGCATGGTGGGTCGGCACCGCATCGCGAAGCTTGTCGCAGGCATCGGCAAATTCCGACCGCCTGTCGCGCACCCAGTCTTCGAATTCCGGGTCGGCCACATCAAGCCCTTCGGCAAATTCCGGCATTTCGATACAGTCGCGCGGCAGGGACAGATCAACCTTGACCCGCGCGGGGTTCAGCGCCACGGCCTCGTTATTGATGATCAACAGATCCTCGGCCCCACCCCGCATTCTGCGCGCCGCACTCAACGCCTGACGCAGACTGGCACCGCCCTTTTCGGGGTCAGAACAGCTCCACAGCATATCTTGCAGAAACGCGCGGGGCCGTCGCATCCCGTTGCCGGTGCCGATCAGCACCAGCAGGGCTTTCAGCTTTGCCGCACTGGGCGTGATTTCAAGTCCATCAGACTGTATCAGACGCACCGGACCTGCCAGTTTCAGAACGAAATTCTGTGTGGTCGACATTGTTATGACAACGCTCTTCCTGTTGGATTTCTTACCCATGGTAGACCCAAAGGGTGTTTCACGGAAGTCAGGTATTCCTTGCCAGTCGGCATGGCCGTGATCATTGACGTAGCGGCAATTCAGCCCAAGAATGATGCAGAGCTTTTAAACTCACCTTCAGAAGGCAGTTAATTCTCATGTCCGTTCAATCAGTCCAGACCCTCGTTTCCACGCAATCAACCCAATCCACCCAGTCGACGCAATCCACACAATCGACCCAGGGCAGAGGCGTCGTGACCGGCGACAGCAATCCGCTTTTGTCCGCTGCCCTCGCAACCAGCCATGACGGTGTGGTTGCGACAGAGGCGCTCGATTTCGACGATATTGGCCTGCGCAGCGACCGGTTGAAACAGGCGGAAGACAGGCTGACCGGTCTGTTGGGATCAGATGATGCGCAACTGCCGCGGCTGCCGGACACACCCTATTTTCTTCAGGCGGTTGTTGCCGGCCTGATCCAGAGCACGCGTATTGAACTTGGCGAGAAACAGGCCAGCCTGCACGCGCGGGTCATCAGCAAGGGCGGGCCGCTTTCGGACAGCTTTGCGGGCGATCCGTTCGTAAAAATGACCTGTCCCAGCATAGACGATTTTGCCGAGCAGGTTCCTTATATCCAAAGCTACGCCGATCTGCGGGATGAACGCCTGCCCGAGATCATCGTGCAGATGGGCGACATCCTGTCATTCTTTGCCGTGGGCGATCTTCTGGATACCGAACGCACGCCCTACACGTTGAAAGTGCTGGACGCCGCCGCCGGCTATGCGGGCGGTATCATCCAGCGGATCAAGCTGAGTTTCGACGGCCCGCGCCCTGTGCAATTTTCGCCGCGTGTCGAGCCGATCATCGCAACCCCGACCCACGGCACCCTTCCCAGCGGGCACGCGACCGAGGCGTTTCTGATCGCGTCTTTGCTGACTCTGTTGCGCGGCGGTGATCCGGCCAGAGCCGCCGCCGATATGCAGCAACGGTTCCGGCTGGCGGCGCGGATCGCGGTGAACCGTACCGTCGCCGGGGTGCATTATCCCGTGGACAGCGCGGCAGGCGCGGTGCTTGGCATCGGGTTGGCCGAACATCTTGCGGCAACGGCAGGCGCAGGCGCGGCCCCGGCCGGGAACTGGGCATTCGACGGGACGGCGTGGAATAACAGCGATTTTCACCACGGCATCGTTGCCGATCTGATTGACGCCGCCGATACCGAGGGCGCAACCTCTGTGGTCCGGTCAAAGGACACGTCCACGCGTGCGACCGATGATCTCTGGAGCAGGCTGTGGAAAAAAGCCGCGTCGGAACATCTGCCGGAAGGCGCGTAAATCATGACCATGCAACACGAATGGACCCATGTTGAATCGCTGCCGCCGGGGGGGCGCATCTCGCCCTATATCCATTGGACCTCTGCCTGGTCGCATAGCGATCAGGCCTTTGCCGCGCAGGATCTTCTGGACACGGATATCCCATGGCTGGCGCACGCGATCCAGACGGCGATCGGTGACGCTGCCGACCCTTGGCGGCGGCTGTTGCACCATGTCCTGCCCCGTCACGCCGTTCCGACAGAAGCGGCCGAAAACGGCAAGGACGGCGAGGAAAGCATCTCTGCCAAGGTGCAAACTTTACCGCCCGCGAATGACCGCGTGATCGTCGGCATCATCGATGATGCGACGGCCTTCGCGCATGAGCGGTTCCGGCTTCCAAACGGTCGCAGCCGCATCGACTATCTGTGGCTGCAAAGCGCGCGGCACGAGGCCGGTGACAACGCGACCCCGTTTGGCAGGGAATATGACCGAACCGGAATCGAACGGTTGATCGACCGGTTTCGGCGCGGTCCGATGGGCGAGATGATTGACGAGGACGGTCTGTACCGCCACGCCAGCGCATTGGATATGAGCCTCGGCACGCCGCAATCCCTGGCGCGCACAGCCGGTCACGGAACAGCCGTTGCCGATCTGGCGGCGAGTTTCGGCGCGGCCGGCACTGCGCGGGGGGGTGATCGTTTTACCCCACCGGGCGAGATGAATATTGCGCCGGAAGACTTTGATCTAGCTATCGTTTCCCTGCCCGAGCGGCTGATCATGGACACGTCCGGCACCTTTGCCGAGATATTTGTGATCCTGGGCATGGTTCGTCTTATCAGCCATGTGGAACGTCGCAGCCAGCGTGAAGGCAAGGATTATCCTCTGGTGATCAATATCAGCCTTGGCCTGACGGCCGGCCCGCGGGATGGCACCAGCCTGCTGGATCGGTTTATTGCTGCCGTGAATGCGCAGCGACCCAGTGACCGGGTTCCGATCCGCATCGTCGTGCCGGCCGGAAACTTCCGGCAAGCCAAGGTCCATGCCGTGCTTGACGCGCCGGTGGATGCACAGGCATCGCCGCTGTTCTGGACAATCGCACCCGACGATTCAACGCCCAGCTTTCTGGAGATCTGGTCAACGCCCCTACGCCGAAAGCCAGAGGTCTTGCCGATTTCCCTGACCCTTCGGCCCGCGCAGAGCAAAGAGGCCGCGCCCCTTGGTCCGGTGCCACTGGACGGCGTGTTCGATCTGACAAGCGGTCCGCAACTCGCGGCAAGGTGCTACACGCAATGGGTGCCGAAGCGGATCGACAAGCCATCCGCCGGGGGCCGTGTCCGGCTGACCCTGGCCGTCCCGCCAACCGTGCCCGGCAATCCGGCAAGGGCCTATACCGTGCCGGGACCATGGCAACTGTTGCTGGAGCCTGCCAATACATCACCGTCCCAATCCGGCTGGCCGCTGGATCTGGTGGTTCAGCGCGATGACATGATCCCCGGCTACAGGGGTGGCGGGCGGCAGTCATATCTTCAGGACCGGCAATATATACAGGTGGATGCGCGCGGCTTTACCGTGACCAATGACCGGCCCGGACCGGACGGCACGCTGCCCTATGTCCGGCGCGCCGGAACGATCAACGCCTTCGCAACCGCGCCAGAGATTGTCGTGGTCGGTGGTTGCTATGCGGACACGCTGGAACCGGTCGATTATTCCGGCGAAGGCGGCAGCGGCGGGCAAGGTTTGCGCGGCATTGACGCCAGTGCGTCGGCCTCCATGCAGCGGATGCGCGGGGTCATTCGTGCAGCGGGGTCGCGCAGCGGCAGCCGCATCGGTGTCGGCGGCACGTCGATCGCGGCACCGGTCATGTCGCGGGAACTCGCCAAGGCGATGCGACCGCTCAGCGAGCGGCCAAAGCTAAGCGGGGTGTCCCTGCTACGGCGATCCTCACATGACACCGATCCGCCGCCGGTTCTGCCGATCACCGAAAACCTGTCTGACCGCTACCAGAACAGTTCCGGCGCGCATAAGGCGATGTCCTTTTCCAAGCTGCCGTAGCAAAATGCGAGGTCTCCTATGTCCGGCAAACGGGGTGCATGCTGTCATTCGACGGCATCCCCCACACCACCGGACGGGGTTACTTTCGTTGAAACGCGATCATCACCAGCGCCAGCAGCGATGATCCCAGCATCAGCAACAAGGACACCGCGTTCAGCAAGGGGGTAGAGCCCTCTTTCAAACGGTCGAACATCGCGATGGTCAGCGGCGCGTCCGAGCCCACCAGCATCAGCGTCGTGTTGAAATTCTCGAAGCTCATCAGGAAGGCCACGACGAAGGCACCGATCAGCGCGGGTGCCAGATAGGGCAAGGTAACGGTCCGCACGGCCACCAACCGCCCTGCCCCAAGGTTCATCGCGGCCTCTTCCAAAGAACGGTCGAACTTTTGCAGGCGCGCGGCAATCACCAGCGTCGCGATGGTCGCGATGAAGGAAAACTGCCCGAGGATGACCAGCGTCAGTCCGGGACGAAGCGCCTCGACATCCCACTGGGCCATGTCCCACAACCCGTTCGCCACGCGGCTGGAGAACACAAGGATCGAGATCCCCAGCACGATCCCCGGCACCACCAGCGGCAGCAGCATGAAGATATACAGGATACCCTGCCCGCGAAACCTGTACCGATTGAACAGGAAGGCGTTGGACAGCCCCACCGCCACCGCCAGCATCGACACGCCCACAGCGACAAAGGCAGAGGTGCCGATGGCGCGCAGGATGCCGCGTTCGTGGAAGGCCCCTATCATCGGGCGCTCGGACCCGAAGAACCAGCCCCAGGTGAAGCCTTCCCAAGGGAGCGACGGGAACTGGCTGTCGTTGAACGCAAAGGCAGCGACAATAACCAAGGGCAGCGCGAGAAAGATAAAGAACACCGCGACATAGGCCACATAAGCGGCGCGCAGGACGCGGGGTTGCGGGATGGATGGGATCATGGCGTCACCCCATTGTCCGTTCAAGCGTCTGCCCGGTCAGCCGCAGCATTCCCCAGACGATCAGCGATGACAGCAAGAGCAGCATGAAACCGAAGGCCGCGCCAAGCTCCCAGTTGAAACGGACGATGAACTGCGAATAGATCAGCTCTGTGAACCACAGGCTGTCCTTGCCGCCCAGCATCGTGGGCGTCAGGTAGTTGCCAAGGCTCAGCATGAAGACGACGATACTGCCCGATACGATGCCGGGCGCGGCATGAGGGATCACGATTTCCCGCATCACGCTGGTATTGGTGCCGCCCAGATCGTAACCCGCCTCAATCACCTCATCCGGCAGGCTTTCCAGCGTCGTGACCAGTGGTACCACCATGAACAGCATCGACGTATAGACCAGCCCCACCATGATGGCGGCATCGTTATACAGCAACTCGACCGGGCCGCTGACCAGCCCCGCCCATTGCAACAGGTTGGAGATGATGCCGGTCTCGCGCAGCAGGATCATCCAGCCGAAGGTGCGCACCAGTTCAGACACCCAGAACGGCACAAGGCACAGCAGAAACAGCGCCGAACGGCTGCGCCCGCGCGCGATCTTGGCAATGAAATAGCTGACCGGAAAGGCGATCAGAAGCGTGATGATCGTCGCCATAATAGACATCACCGCCGTGCGCAGAAACGTCCAGAGATATAGCGGTTCCTGAAAAAACGTCAGATAATTGGCAAGCGAGATCCGGTATTCGCCCACGCCCACACGTTCCCGCAAGGACACAAGGAACATATCCACATGCGGGATCAGGATCAGCAGGATCAGCCATAACAGCAAAGGGGCCAGCAGCAGCATCAGGCCAAGGCGCGCGCCGCTTTTCATGGCGCAGCCCCGGCGGCAAAGCAATTGCCTTGATCTCCGGCCCAGCCGATATGCACTGCGTCGCCTTCGGACAGCGCGGCAAATTCGCCCGATTGCGGCAGGTTCACCTCTATCTCTTCGGCATCTGCGGCCACGACGATGCGGCTGGCAGCGCCGTTGAACAACAGGTTCGTCACCCTGCCCGACAGGTGGTTGTCGAAATGCGCCAGATCATCGGCTGCGGTGCTGATCCGGATCGCCTCTGGCCGGACAAATATCTGCGCGGCGTCACCGACGCCCAACGCGCGGTCATGTGCAGAGGCACGCATCGACAGCCCGCTTTCCGTGCGGACCTGCATGACATTGCCCTCTGCGCGTTCCACCCGGCCTGCCCAGCGATTGCTGTCACCCACGAAGCCCGCGACAAAGGCGCTTGCAGGGCGGTAATACAGATCCCGCCCGCTGCCCATCTGCTCAAACCGGCCCTCGTTCATCACGGCGATTGTGTCCGACATCACCAGGGCTTCGGATTGGTCATGCGTGATATAGACAAAGGTTGTGTCGAACGCGGCCTGAAGCGCCTTCAGTTCTACCTTCATGCGTTCGCGCAGCTTCAGATCCAGCGCGCCCAGCGGTTCGTCCAGCAACAGCACGTCCGGCTCCAGCACCATGCAGCGGGCGATGGCGACGCGCTGTTTCTGCCCGCCCGACAACTCGTCTATCTTGCGCGTGCCGATGCCCGGTAGGCCGATCCGGTCCAACGCCTCGTCCACCTTCACGGCGATCTGCGCCTTTGGCATGCCCTGCCGGCGCAGCCCGTAGCCGATATTCTCGGCAATATTCATCATCGGGAACAGTGCCAGATGCTGAAAAACCATATTCACGGGCCGCTTGTTCGGCGGCACATCCAGAACCGATCTGCCCCGGATCAGAATGTCGCCCGAACTTGGCTCCAGAAACCCCGCGATCATCCGCATGATCGTGGTCTTGCCACAGCCCGACGGACCCAGGATCGAGAAAAACGACCCGCTCGGCACGTCGAAGGACACGTCATCGACAGCCGTCGTGCCCCCGAAACGCTTGGTCAGGTTGCGGCATTCAAGGTCAAAGCTCATGCGAAATCCATTCATCGGGGCGGCACCCGAACGTCAGCCCGGATGCCGCCAAAGTCAGATCAGTTGGCAGCCTTGACGCGGTCCAGAACGCCGCCTTCGATGACTTCAAGACCGGCAGGAACGGGCGGGTACCACTTGATATTGTCAATCGCTTCCGGCGGGAAGCTGGCCTGATAGCGGGCTTTCAAGTCGTCCGACGCGAATTCGTCCGCGCCTTTGGAGGCGGTGAAATTGCCCGCGGCGGCGGTAATCATCGCGGCAACCTCTGGCTGCATGACAAAGTTGATCCACTCATAGGCCACGTCATCGGCCTTGCCCTTGGCGGGCAACGCGAACGTATCGACCCATCCAAGCGCACCGGATGCGGGTGCCACGAAGGTCACATCCGGGTTGTCCTCGTTCAGCTTCCAGCCGCCGGTGTCCCACGCCATCGACGCCACGACCTCGCCAGAGCGGACCAGGTTCATCAGCTCGTCACCACCACCCCAATAGGTTTTGACATTGGCTTTGCAGGCGATCAGCGCCTCTTCGACCTTTGCCATGACCTCTTCGTATTTCGCGGGGTCGCCATAGGCCGCAAACGGATCTTCGCCCATCGCGAAGGCAAAGCTGATCAGGGTCGGGCGTTTCAGGCGGTAGGATACCTTGCCCGCCACATCGTCATTGCACAGATCGGTATAATCCTTGACCGACGCGGCCTCAGCGGTGTTCACGACAAGACCGGAGGTGCCCCAGATATGCGGCACGCCATAGACGTCACCGCCCACGGTGGTGTTGCCCTTGGTCGCCTCAAGCATCGACGGGATAAAAAGATCCGCGTCGATCTTGGACAGGTCCATCGGCTTGTAGATGCCGAATTCGGCCTGCGGTCCCGCAATCCGGTCTTGGCTGGGCTGGGCAAGGTCGAACCCGCCGCCACCTGTCGCGCGCAGCTTGGCGATCATTTCCTCGTTGTTGGACTTGGTCACCTCTACCGTGTGGCCGGTCTGTTCCTCGAACTTGGCCACCACGTCCTCGGGCGCGTAGCCGCCCCATGTCAGCAGGCGCAGCGTATCCGCCTGCGCCGCTGCGCCAAACGTCACGACAAGCGCCGTTGTCGCCATAAGCATCTGAGTTTTCATTTCAATTCTCCCGATTGTGTATTTCGTGAAAGACTTGGGTAGCCTTTCCTGCGTCCTTAGATCCGATATATCACAGATTGATGACACATCAGATGACCGCCTCATATAGCGACCGCACATTCCCTTCGGTCAGCTTGACGGGATTGCCTCCGCAGGACGGATCGGACAGCGCCATTGGCACCAACTCGTCGATCCGGTCAGCGCTTGCCCCCATCTCGGACAGTTTTCGTGGAATGGCAAAACTGTCGTTGAAATCCTGCACGAATTTGCAGAACCCGTCAAAGCCGCCCTCGACCCCGATGTAACTGGCGGCGCGATCAAAACGGTCCGCAATCTTTGCTGCGTTCAGTTGCAAGACCGCAGGCATGCAGACCGCATTCGTCGTGCCGTGATGCGTGTTGAACACCGCGCCGATAGGATGGCTGAGCGCGTGGATCGCGCCCAGACCCTTCTGAAACGCCGTCGCCCCCATCGCGGCCGCGCTCATCATCTGCGCGCGGGCCTCAACGTTGGTGCCATCCGCATAGGCGCGCGGCAAATATTCCACGACCAGCCGCATGCCTTCCAGCGCGATGCCATGGCTCATCGGATGATAGAACGGGCTGCTGAACGCCTCGACACAATGGGCAAAGGCATCAAGCCCCGTGCCTGCGGTGATGAATTTCGGCATGCCCACCGTCAGTTCCGGATCGCAGATCACCACCGACGGTAGCACCTTGGGGTGAAAGATGATCTTCTTCACATGGGTACCGGAATTGGTGATGACACTGGCGCGCCCCACCTCTGATCCTGTCCCGGCGGTGGTTGGCACGGCGATTATGGGCGCAATCGCATCCGCATCGGCGCGTGTCCACCAATCCCCGACATCCTCGAAATCCCAGACCGGCCGGGTTTGCCCGGCCATGAAGGCCACCATCTTGCCCAAGTCCAGACCAGAGCCACCGCCAAAGGCAATCACCCCGTCATGCCCGCCATCGCGGTAAGCCTGCACACCGGCGGCAAGGTTCGTCTCATTCGGGTTGGGATCAACCTGCGCAAACACCGCACGGCCCAGCCCTGCGGCGTCGAGTATATCCAGCACCTGCGCAGTGATCGGCAGATCCGCCAACCCCTTGTCAGTGACCAGCAAGGGCCGCGCGATCCCGGCCTGCGCGCAGGCGCCGGGCAGTTCTGCAATCCGGCCTGCGCCGAACTTGATTGCGGTCGGATAGGACCAGTTTCCGGTCAGGTTCATGTCGTCACCTTCTTGAGATGGTAGGATTTCGGACGCGTCAGATTGTGATAGCCGATCACCGACAGCCCGCCGCCGCGCCCGGTATTCTTGCAGCCGGTCCAGCACAGGCCGGGATCCAGATAGTCAGCACGGTTCAGGAATACCGTGCCGGTTTCGATCCGGTCGCCCACGCGCTGCGCGCGCTCAACGTCCCCTGTCCACAGACTGGCGGTCAGGCCAAAGTCGCTGTCATTCATCAGCGCAATCGCTTCGGCGTCATCCTTCACAGGCATGATCCCCACAACGGGACCGAAACTCTCGTCCCGCATCACCCGCATATCATGTGTCACGCCGGTCAGGATCTGCGGTGTCAGATAAGCGCCCCCGTCATCCTCGGCAAATGTCTCGATATGGGCCGTGGCCCCGGCCGCCACAGCCTCGGCGATCTGCGCACGCACCTCATTGGCGAAACGCACATGCGCCATCGGGCCAAGCGTCGTTGCCTCATCCAGCGGATTGCCCAGCTTGTAGCCGCGCACGATCTTCAACGCCCTTTCCAGAAACGCATCGAACAGGCTTTCGTGCACATAGATCCGCTCGATCCCGCAGCAGCACTGGCCGGAATTGAACATCGCCCCGTCGATCAACGTCTCGACCGCCGCATCCAGATCGGCGTCCTCCATGACATAGCCCGGATCCTTGCCACCCAATTCGGTTGCAACCCCGGTGAACGTGCCCGCTGCGGCACGCTCCATCTGCTGGCCGCCACCGACCGAGCCGGTAAAATTGACAAAGTCGAACGTGCGGGCCGTGATCAGTTGGAAGGTCGTATCGTGGTCCAGAAAGATATTGTCGAACACCTCGGCGGGCACTCCAGCCGCCTGAAACGCCTGTGCCATCCGCTCGCCCACGACAAGGGTTTGCGTCGCATGTTTCAGCAGCACGGCATTGCCCGCGATCAACGCAGGCGCGACCGTATTGATCGCCGTCATGTAGGGATAATTCCACGGTGCCACGACCAGAACCACCCCATGTGGAGCCCTCTTGATATAGCGCCGGAACGTCGCATCCTCGCCCACCACGAGATCGGCCAGGGCATCCTTCGCAATCGCAGCCATATGACGCGCGCGCTCATCGAACCCGCCAAACTCGCCGCCGTAACGCACCGGGCGGCCCATCATCCGCGCCAGTTCCGGCACGATGCGATCATTCATCTCGCCCACAGCGGCAACCCCCGCCATCACGAGGTCGATCCGCTCCTGCAAGGGCCGCGCCGCCCATTCCGCCTGCGCAGCACGCATGCCCGCGACCTTGTCACGCGCCTGTGCAAACGCCGCCACATCCCGCTCCGCAAAAACAGACCCGTCGATCGGAGAGATACATTTCAATGTCTGACCCACGTCAAACCTCCTTGTCCTGCAAGGCCCGCGCCCTGCCCTTCTTCTTGGCCAAAATACTCCGGGGAGCGCGAGGGGCAGGCCCCTCGCTCCCGCCCTCTCAGGCCCGCTCGAACCCTCGGGCAATTTCCCAATCCGTTACCACTCGGGCAAATTCCTCGATCTCGACCTCGGCAGCCCGGCAATAGTGATCGACGACCGCATTGCCAAAGACTTTCCGCATCAATGCAGACCCGTCCAGTGCCGTACGCGCCGCCTCCAGAGTATCGGGAATCATCGCTGTCTCACCCTGATAGACATCTCCGCGTGCCGGTGGCTGCAACTCCAGCTCTTCTTCAATCCCGGCAATGCCTGCGGCCAGCATCCCGGCCATGGCGAGATAGGGGTTCAGATCCGAACCGCCGATCCGGCATTCGATCCGAATGGCCTTGCTGCCATCCCCGCACAGCCGGAACCCAGCGGTGCGATTGTCCACGGACCAGATGATCCGGGTGGGCGCAAACGTCCCCTTCATGAACCGTTTGTAGCTGTTGATATAGGGGGCCAGAAAATAGGTGTAATCAGGCGCGTATTTCAACAGCCCGGCCACATAGCTTTTCATCAGCGCGCTCATGCCCAAACTGTCTTCGGGATCAAAAAACGCAGGCGCGCCGTCCTTCCACAACGACTGGTGCACATGACTGGAACTGCCGACCCGGTCCTTGTGCCATTTGGGCAGGAAACTCGCCGCATGTCCGTTTTGCCAGGCAATTTCCTTGACCGCATGTTTAGCAATGCTGTGATAATCCGCCGTATCCAGCGCAGCCGCGTATTTGATGTTCAGCTCTTCCTGACCGGCCTCCGCCTCGCCTTTGGAATTCTCGATGGGGATACCGGCTTCCCACAGGTGGTTCCGCACGGGGCGCATCACATGCTCTTCCTTGGTGGTCTGGAAGATGTGGTAATCCTCGTTATAGCCGCTGATCGGCGTGAGATCCCGAAAGCCCCCTTTGCGGATCTCGTCAAAGCTCTTCTCGAACAGGAAGAACTCCAATTCCGTGGCCATCATGGCGTCAAACCCCATCGCCTCCAGCCGGGCGATCTGGCTTTTCAGCATGGCGCGCGGCGAATGTGGAACCGGCTGATGGGTATGGTGATTCAGCACATCGCACAGCACCAGAACGGTGCCCTCCAACCACGGCACAGGCCGCAAAGTCGACAGGTCCGGCTTCATCACATAGTCGCCATAGCCCTTTTCCCAGCTTGTCGCCGCATAGCCTTCGGGTGTGGCCATCTCCAGATCGGTGGCCAGCAGATAGTTGCAGCAATGCGTTTCTTCCCAGGCGCTGGCGACAAAGTGGCCCGCGTGGAACCGCTTGCCCATCAGGCGGCCCTGCATATCGACGATGCACACCAGCACCGTATCAATCCGGCCTTCCGCGACCTGGGCCTTCAGGTCCTCAAAGGGCAATATGCCAGACATGGGCAATCTCCGATCCTTGTAATCCAGAAACGGGACGCGCCGCAAAGCGCGCCCCCGATGGTCTTATCCAAACGTGTAGGGAGGGCCAGCCTTGCTGATCACCTCGTTGTAATCGCGGAAGATCTGCACGATCTTGGCGTGGACCTCGCCTTCTTCGGCAATCTCGTCCCAGAACTTGACGGCTGCATCCTCGACAACCTTCCATTCCTCATGCGGGATGGAGCGCAGTTGAAGCTGGTCGCCCTGCGCGCGAAGACGTGCCTCGCCGCCCCAATACCACTGGTTGCGATAGGTGTGACCCGCCTCTATCCCCGCCATGACGATGGCCTTGAGGTGTTCGGGCAGGTCCGCCCATTGCCCCTGATTGACAAAGAACGATCCGATCCACGCGCCCGAGATGTTGTTGGTCAGGAAGTAATCGGTCACATTTGCCCAGCCGACGGTGTAATCCTCGGTAATGCCAGACCACGCCATGCCGTCCAGCTCGCCCGTCTGCACCGCGACTTCGGCGTCCTCATAGGGAATGGACACCGGCACAACGCCGAATTGCGACAGAAAGCGCCCCGCCGTCGGGAAGGTATACAGCTTCAGCCCATCAAGATCGGCCAGCGAGGTGATCTCTTTCTTGGTGTTGAAGTTGCATGGATCCTGCCCGGCCGCCGACAGCCACGCAACGCCGACCTTTTCGTATTCGGACCGCCAGATATCGGCCAGCCCGTATTGGTCGAACAGCACCGGCACATCCAACGAATGTTTTGTGGCCAGCGGGAAGTAGCCGCCGAACACTTGCAAGGGCGTGGGCGAGGCCATGGAATCGTCGTCCGAATGCACGCCGTCGATGGTGCCGCGCTGGAGCGCCTGAAACAATTCGCCTGTGGGCACGATCTGATCGGCATAGAACAGCTCGATCTCCATCTCGCCATTGGCGGCCTCGTTGATGTAGTCGATTACCGGCTTGGTGACAAATTCGCCAAGCGCCGCGCCCGCATAGGTCTGGAACCGCCACTTGATCGGGGCCTGTGCCTTGACGATGGCAGGGGCCGCCAGCGATGCAGCGCCGCCAAGCGCCGCCGTGCTCAGAAACTTACGTCGTGAAGTCATCGAACTCTCCTTGTTGGGTTTGAAATTGACGCTCCGTTGGCGGAGTTCTTGAGGTTAGTTTCCATAAATATATCCGGGTAGCCAAAGGGCGATCTGCGGGAAAATCATCACAACGGCCAGCGCGAAGACCATGACCAGAACAAACGGCAGGATCGATCCGTAGATGTCTTTGAGGGTGATTTCCGGCGGGGCCATCGCCCGCATCAGGAACAGGTTATAGCCAAAAGGCGGCGTCATATAGGCGATCTGGCAGGTGATCGTATACAGCACGCCATACCAGACCAGATCGAACCCCAGCGCCTTGACCAGCGGCACATAAAGCGGCGCGACGATAACCAGCATGGCCGTGTCGTCCAGAAACGTGCCCATCAGGATAAAGCTGAGCTGCATCAGGATCAGGATGATCCACGGGTCCAGCCCCAACCGTTCGGTGAACAGCGTATCGATGGCCTTGACCGCGCCCAACCCGTCGAACACCGCGCCAAAGGCCATGGCGGCCAGGATGATCCACATGAACATGCACGAGATCCCCAGCGTCTGACGCACCGAGGTTTCGAACACTTCGCGCGTCATCCGGCCCTTCAGGACTGCGGCAACAAAAGCCGTCATCGCCCCGATAGCAGAGCTTTCGACCAGCGAGGTCCAGCCGTTGACAAAGGGCACCATCATCGCGGCGAAGATGCCAAGCGGCAGCAGACCCGCGCGCAGCAGTTTCAGCTTTTCGCCCAAGGGCATGGCACGTTCTTCCGGCGGCAAGGCAGGCCCCAAAGATGGGTTCCACCAGCAGCGGATCACGATGTAGATGATGAACATCGCGGCCATCATCAGACCGGGGATCACCCCCGCCAGCCATAGCTGGCCCACCGGTTGCCGGGCGATCATCGCATACAGCACCAGCACGACCGAGGGCGGCACGAGGATGCCCAGAGACGATCCGGCCTGAATGACCCCCGTCACCATCCGCTTGTCATAGTTGCGTTTCAGCAATTCCGGCAGCGCAATCGTGGCACCAATGGCCATGCCCGCAACCGACAGCCCGTTCATCGCCGAGATCAGCACCATTAGCCCGATCGTGCCAATCGCCAACCCGCCACGCAAGCCGCCCATCCAGACATGGAACATCTTGTAAAGGTCATCGGCGATCTTCGATTCCGACAAGACATAGCCCATGAAGATGAACATCGGCAGGGTCAGCAGAGGATACCATTTCATCAGCTTCATCGCGCTGGAAAACGCGATGTCATAGCCGCCCCGGTCGCCCCAAAGCACCAGCGCCGCGATCACCGCGACAAAGCCGATGGCACCGAACACCCGCTGCCCGGTCAGCAGCATCGCCATCATCGTGGCAAACATGAAGATCGCGATCATCTCATACGACATCGGCGACCTCTTCCCCGCGTAGGCGCAGGATGTCCTTGAACAACTCAGAGACCGCCTGAAGCAGCATCAGAACAATACCAACGCACATGACAATCTTGATGGGCCAGAGATAGGGTCGCCACGCCGTCGGGCTGCGCTCGCCTCCGTATTTGAAGCTGTAGGCCGTGCTGTCGATCCCGCCCCATAGCAGGACGACAAGATAGAAGATCAGGAAACAGACGGTGATGGAATCCACCGCTGCCTTTCGCCGCGTGGACCATTCGCCGTATAGCAAGTCCATCCGCACATTCGATCCCATCTGTATCGAATACGGCCCGCCAAGGATGTAATATCCCACCATCATGAACTGCGCCATTTCCAGCGTCCACAGCGACGGGTTGAAAAACGTCTTGGAGATCGACGACCACAGCAAAACGCCCATCAGGGCAAAAATGCCGTACATCGTCACGCGTCCGATGGCGCGGTTCATGGCGTCGACCAGCGCGATATACCGTTTGAAAAACGTCATGCGGCACCCCGCTGCGTGACCTGCGCCATGGCTGCGGCAAGGGTCTGCGCAAGGTGATCGGCCATGCTTTGTGCCTTTGGATATGTGTCGATCAGATCATTTCGGACCTCGACCATGACCGAATGCAACCCGCGCATATCCGCGTGCTTGTGCAAGCTGTACGTCACGCCGTCACTGGCTGAATAGGGTGCATTCACCGCCGCTTTCATCAGGCCTCGCTCCGCTTCGATTGCCGTCGCCGCCTGTGCAAGGTCGCCGCTTTCGTGATAGAGAAAGCCAAGCTCCAACGCGCGCTTGTTGCCGTGATAGATCGGGGTAAAGCTGTGCAAGGTGATAACAGCCACCTGCCCGCCCGTCAGAGCGGACTGCCGGTCGATCACCGCGCTGACCGCGTTGTGAAACGGCGTATGGATCGAATCAAAACGCGCCTTCCGATCCGCCGCACTCAGCCCCCGATTGCCCGGAACTGCGTAAACCTCGCTTTGTTCGGGAATGCTGTCTGATGCTTCGAACGGCCGGTTACAATCATAGACAAGACGCGAAATCTGGCCGGAAATCAGCGGCGCGCCCATCCGCGCGCTTAATCGCTTGGCCATGTCCAGCGCGCCGATATCCCAGGCGATATGCGATTTCTGCGCCTCACCGCTTAGCCCCAGACCATCCAGTTCCGGCGGAATATATGCAGAGGCGTGTTCGCAAATCAGGACAACCGGCGCAGTCCCGCCCTCGCCCGATATCACAAACGGAGCCCGACCCTGCGCATCCATTTCTTGTTCCCCTGAATTCAATGTGTAAAGATCACTACAGAGTCGCACATGATGTCAAGATCGTTTCTATTTCTGTGCAGACCGGAGGTGTGGAAATGACGGAACCGACAGCATCGCCCGGTGGCAAGGCGCTGATCTGGGACATGTTGAAGACCCAGCAACCCGACCTGACCGCGGCTGAACGCAGACTGGCCGCGACGCTGCTGGACGATTCACTGGTTGCCGGGTTGCAATCCATCACCAAGCTTGCCGAGCTTGCGCAAGTGTCGACCGCGACGGTGGTGCGGCTGGCCCGCAAACTTGGCTTCGACGGGTTCTCCGACTTCCAGAACACCATACGCGAAGAGGTTGCGGCCCGCGTGAAGCAGCCCTTGGCAAAACTTGAGACCTCGGAACTGGAGGGGCACAGCGACCATATCATCAGCCGCTTTGCGCTGGCCGTATCGCGCAACATCAACGCCACGATAGACCGTCTGGATGTGCAGGAATTCGAAGAGGCGACCAATCTTCTGTCCGATCCGAAACGCCACATCTATCTGATGGGTGGACGGATCACCCGGTCCAATGCGATCTATTTCTACAACCATTTGCAGATCATCCGACCGGGTGTGTCGCTGCTTGACGCATCGCCCAGTGTCTGGCCACAATCGCTGCTGGATATCGACGCCTCCGCGACACTCGTGGTGTTCGACATCCGCCGCTATGAGAAACAGTTGGAGCGGCTGGCAAAACTGGTCGTTGAACAGGGCGGCAATATCGTTCTGTTCACCGATCAATGGGGCTCACCCATCGAGGCGCATGCCAGCCATTGTTTTCGCAGCATGGTCGAAGCGCCCTCGAGCTGGGATTCGACCCTTGCGATCAACTTTCTGATCGAGGCGCTGGTGGCGGGCATACAGGCACGATCATCCAGCACTGACCGGATTGCCGCGCTCGAAAAGATGATCGGTGCATCGCGGATATTTCGCGGGACGTAGGCCCCCGTTCAGAACCACTCGATGCCGCGCAGGATCAGGACGTTACCGCCGCCCACCCGCGATCTTCGCGGCTTCGGGCATGCGTCGCAATGTCAGCATCGCCCAACTTCCCAACACAGGCCCCGGCACCAGCACCAGAAAGCTCCATCGCCACGATCCAAGCGCCTCGGCGATCAGAGGCATCATCCAGATCGTCACGATGGTGATCGCAAACCCCACGCCCATCTGGAAGGCCAGCGCCGCACCGACATGGTTTTGATCCGCCAACTCGGTCACTGCGGCCGAGAACTGAGCAGAGTCGGCCGCCACGGTCATGCCCCAGAACAATGCAACCACGGTAAAGATCCAGACCGGTCCGTCAAAGCTGACCCCGATCAACACAGCGGAAACGCCCGAAAGCCCCAATGCAATCGCCGTTGTCTTGCACCGCCCAATCCGGTCGGCGACCAACCCGCCCAGCACGCTTCCCGGTGCGCCGAACGCAATCGCCGCGAAGGCAAGGATCGAGGCATTGGTCACAGCCAGCCCAGCCTCTTGCGCGGCACCGATATAGACCAGTATCCACGCCCACATGGCGTACACCTCCCATGTGTGGCCGAAATAGCCCGCATTGGCCAGCATCACCGGCCGGTCCCGAATGACCTTGCCAATCTGGCGCAGATCAACAGCGGCCCGGACAAACGGGTCCGGCCCTTCGCGCAGTACAAGTCCGAATATTGCCGCCGCAACAAGGCTCGCCAAAGAGCTGACAACAAGCACCGCCTGCCAATCGAACCCCACGCCGACCCCGCGCACCAGATGCGGCAGTGCAGATCCAAGCGTCAGCGCGCCAACCATGACCCCCATCGCAAATCCCCGCCCCTTGCGGAACCACGTCGCGATGAATTTCAGCGAAGGGGGGTAGACCAGCGCAAGTGACGCGCCCGTTGCAAACCGCGCGGCAATCACCCAACCGGCCCCCGGATCCAGCAGCGCCGCCGCATTGAACGCCGCCGCCGCAAGGCTTGCCACCGCCATCAGCCGGGTCAGCGGCAAGACATCCGACAGTGCCAGAACGCTGGAAACCAACGCCCCCAGAACAAAACCAGCCTGCACCGCATTTGTCAGCCAGGCCGCCCCTGAAGCATCAAGCCCCAGCACGATCTGCAAGTCCGGCAGAACCGCTGTCGCTGAAAACCACGTTGTCAGCGACAGAACGACGGCCAATCCGGCCAGCGTGAGGGCGACCCATTTATTCGAGAGCTGTGCGGACATTTAGACCCTGTTCTCCGGCATCCTGAATGCAACCCCCTGCCCGCATCCCGGACACGACGCAAGTGTCACCGTGGACGACCGGAACGATCGACAGGCTCTGTCCAAATCATCGAACCGCCGCTTCAGCGCAGTCTGGTTGCATGGTGACGGCCTCCAGCGCAACCAGACCTCACCTGCGACGTCAGAAATGCCCTAGCGCGGGGCCATACGGATCGCCCCGTCAAGTCGGATGACCTCACCGTTCAGCATCTGGTTTTCGATGATATGCAGCGCAAGGGCCGCGTATTCCGCAGGGTCGCCCAACCGCGACGGGAACGGCACCTGTTGTCCAAGGCTGTCCTGCACATCGTCAGGCAAACCCTGCAACATCGGTGTCAGGAAAAGTCCCGGCGCGATGCTGCAAACCCGTATTCCAAGGCTGGCCAGATCGCGCGCCATGGGCAGCGTCATGCTGACAATGCCACCCTTGGAGGCTGCATAGGCAATTTGTCCGACTTGTCCCTCATAAGCTGCGACCGACGCCGTGTTGATGATCACGCCGCGGCTTCCATCCCCAGGTCCGGGGTCATTTTTCGACATTATCGCAGCAGCTTGGCTGGCGCAGTTGAAGCTTCCTATGAGGTTGACCTGAATGGTCTTGGAGAACATCGCCGGATCATGCGCGCCGTCGCGCCCCACGGTTTTGGCCGCCGGGCCGATGCCGGCACAATTCACCAGAATATCAAGCCTGCCGTAAACCCTTGCCACTTCGGCAAGGGCAGCGCGCACGCTTTCGGCATCACTGACATCGACCTTGTAAAAGCCTCCGTCGAGTTCCTTTGCCATCTCGGGTCCGGACGTCGTGTTCATGTCGAACAAAACCACGGTCGCACCCGCAGTTGCCAAAGCCCGCGCCGTTGCGGCGCCAAGCCCTGACGCGCCGCCAGTCACCACGGCGATGCGGTTATTGTCGATGATCATGTGAAAGCCCTCTCTTTTCAGTGGCGCGGCGCCGGATTGCACGGCCGCTGCAATTTGTCCTCAAAGTGCGCGGTGCGCGGGCCAAGCGCAAGTCCGGTTAGGTATCCTTGTCGCCCTTGAAATTCTCGGGATCGAAAACGATGAAAAACTCATAGGCACAAAACGCGCTCGCAGCGCCGAAAATCGCAGCCCATCCGGGATTTCCATTCGCCAGTTCAAAAGCCGCCCAACCACCCGTCAAGACGACGGTAACGACGCGCCGCCAGAGCGGCAGAAAGAACGGAATGCGAAGATCAAAGAATTTCATGTCGGGTTATCGCTTGGCATGCTCGCTCCTGTTCGCAACGCGGCTTGACTGCCGCCTTCAGTGATCTGCGATGCCCAATCTCGGCAGGACGGTCAGTTACATCAAGCCAAAACCGGCCTGCGGGCGAAAAACCTGCCGACAACGCTTTGCGAAACCGCCTGCGCGGCCCTCCGCATTGTTCCCCGCGCCAGGATGCGTCACACTATATTAATCCCGACGACACCATACGGAGACCAGAAAGTGAGCCGGAACGCCAAACATCGTGAACGCAACCGGCGCGCGGCCCGTTGGTTGCTGGGGCTGTCGCTCGTGGCCGCGCTGTTCTTTGGCGTGCGTGTCGGATTGGACATGGTGTACTGGAACGACCCGAAACACCATGAACAACAGTTGGAACCCTGGATGACGGTCGGATATGTCGCGCGGTCATGGGTTCTGGACCCGCGTAAGCTGCACGAGGCGCTGGCGCTTGGGCCTGGCCGTGATCGCAAGACCAGCCTGGGTCATCTGGCGCGTCAACAGGACATCGACTTCGAGACCTATGCGCTTCGCGTTATGGATGTCATCGCCCGACAAAAAGCGGCAACTGAATGACAGAAGTCGCATTGGAATGGTTACCGGTTTACGGCCTTCCGGTGCTTGTGCTGATCATCGGACTTGGGTGCATGGGGGCACCTGCGCCGGCCTCACTGACGCTGCTTATCAGCGGGTCTTTGATCGCCGCCGGCGATTTTAACGGCACGCAGGTCTATGTGACCAGCCTTGTCGCGGCGATCTTCTTTGATCATGCGGGCTACGCTGTTGGGCGTTGGGGCGGCCCGCGCCTCGCGCAGTGGCGCATCCCGCTGATGGACCGCGCCCGCCACATGCTGGAAACGCGCGGCGGCATGGCGGTGTTCCTGACCCGTTGGCTGCTGGCTCCGCTGGGGCCGGGCGTCAACTATATGGCAGGCGTGGTGACAATGCCTCTGCAACGCTTCACGCCTTTCGATATTGCAGGCGAGGTGGTGTGGGTGACGCTTTATCTCGGGTTGGGATATGTGTTCGGCAGCTACGTCTCGCAGATCTCCGAAGTGCTTGGCGACATTACCGGATTTCTGGCCTTCGCGGTTTTGGCCTGGCTGCTTTGGCGCTTTATCCGAAGCGATTTGAAACGTTAGAAAAATGCGAAGATTGCATTTTGACCGGCTGGTCAATTTCAGACTGGACAGCAAAACTTGCAACTGTCACCCTTACGCCTATACACCAAGGGTGGCTGTTTCATCCATAAAGAGTGAACGCGCCTGCCTGGGTGCCGATGTCAGAAATGGTTCCGGCTCCGGGGAATGCCAGACATTGCGACCGTTGCGCGTCTGGCCGTATGGGCTAAGCCTGAATGACAAGAGGCAGACATGAACGCTGGCGACAAGACATATCTGATCGAGATGACCAATACGCCCAGCATCGAAGAGCTTTGGGCGATGCATACCGAACGCATGGCCAGCTTCGGATTTGACCGGATCATGTACGGGTTCACCCGGTTCCGCAGCGCCAGCTCGCTTGGGGATCCCAATGACTTTCTTCTGCTGACCAATCACAGCACGGCCTATACGGATGGGTTTATAGGCCGGGGGCTGTATCATCACGCGCCGATGGTCAACTGGGCGCTGGAGAACGAAGGCGATTGCAGTTGGCGGGTGATCGCCGACATGGCGCGCGCCGATGCGCTCAGCAAGGCCGAACGCCGCGTGGTCGATTTCAACCTGTCCCAAGGCGTGACGGCCGGCTATACGCTCAGCTTCAAATCGGTTTCGGCGCGCTCCAAAGGTGCCATCGCCCTGACCGCCCGTAAGGGCCTGACGCAAGACGAGGTCGACGATATTTGGGTGCGTCATAGCGATGACATCATCCTGATGAACAATCTCGCGCATCTGAAAATTCTTACCCTGCCCTATTTCGCCCCGAACCGGACACTGACACCGCGCCAGCGCGAAGCCTTGGAATGGGTGGGTGACGGCAAAACGATGCAGGACATTGCAATCCTGATGGGGCTGACAACAGCGACGGTGGAAAAGCATCTGCGGCTTGCCCGCGTCGCGCTGAGCGTTGAGACAACGGCGCAGGCCGTGCTCAAAGCTTCTTTCCAGAATCAGATGTTCGTTCTGGATGTCCAATCCTAAAATGGCATTAAAATTAGATGGTTATTCGACGACCTGAGAGTTTTCTCCGAAAGGTCCGGAATACCTTACTTTCGTGACCTAGGGTTAAGAGGCATGCTGAAGATGTTCCGTGAGTGGTGGCTTTAGCCAAAGGAACAGGGGGCGGCACCCTAGCGATTACTAGGCCCTGCCGTCCCTAACCGGCAATTCCTGCCGGTGCGGACCGAACCGTTTTAGTTGGTTCGTTTTTGTGTGTGGTTTGGTCGCCTTTTATCGGCCCTCCCTGCTTGCTCCCCGCATTGGGACGGATCGAAAAAGAAACGGTGCCGCGGCTTTCGCTGCGGCACCGTTCGAAAGTCCATCGACCGCCCGAAAGCGACCGCCATATGGTTCAGCCCTGAGCAGCCTTGGCCACTTCTGCGGCGAAATCTTCTTCTTTCTTCTCGATGCCTTCACCGACTTCAAGACGGACATAGCCGACAATCTCGACACCGGCTTCCTTGGCAGCGTCTTCAACCGTCAGATCGGGGTTGACCACGAACGCCTGGCCCAGAAGGGTGACTTCGCCGAGGAATTTCTTCATCCGGCCAACGATCATCTTTTCGATCACCTGCTCGGGCTTGCCCGACTCGCGCGCGATATCGATCTGGACCTGACGCTCTTTCTCGACCACGGCCGGATCAAGCGAGTCAGCGTTCAGCGCCTGCGGCGATGCCGCCGCGATATGCATCGCAACCTGCCGTCCGAATGCGGCATTGTCACCTTTCAGCGCAACCAGCACACCGATCTTGCCCATGCCGTCAGCGACTGCGTTGTGGACATAGGACACAACCGTGTCACCCTCGATCGAGGCCATCCGGCGCAGGGCCATGTTCTCGCCAATCGTGGCGATCTTGGCGGTCAGGGTCTCGGCGACGGTCTTGCCACCCAGATCCGCATCGGCCAGTTCCTCGACCGTTGTCACATTGACCGCCGCTTCGGCAATCGCAGCGACCATCGACTGGAATTCAGCGTTCTTGCCGACAAAATCGGTCTCGGAGTTAACTTCTACGGCGACGCCCTTGTTGCCTTCGACCTTGACCGCGACAAGACCTTCGGCAGCCGTACGACCGGATTTCTTGGCGGCTTTCGCCAGACCTTTGGTGCGCAGCCAGTCGATTGCGGCTTCCATATCGCCGTCATTCTCGGTCAACGCCTTCTTGGCGTCCATCATGCCTGCGCCGGTCATTTCGCGCAGTTCTTTCACCTGGGATGCTGTGATCGCCATTTCGGCTCTCCTCATGTTCTTGGGGGTCGGGGGCGGCAGTGGCCGCGCCCCAGTATCAAGCTATCATGTCGTTCTCACGACATCGCTGTCGGGCTTACGCCTCGGCAGGTGCGTCTTCGGCGATGGCTTCTTCGACAGGGGCTTCTTCAAGCGCACCCAGATCAACGCCGGCAGCGCCCAGCTGAGCCTGCATGCCGTCAAGCGCGGCACGGCTGGCCAGATCGCAATACAGGTTGATCGCACGGGCCGCGTCGTCGTTGCCCGGAATGATGTAGTCGATGCCATCGGGCGAGCAGTTGGTGTCAACCACGGCCACAATCGGGATGCCCAGCTTGTTGGCTTCGGCAATCGCCAGCTGCTCTTTCTTGACGTCGATGACGAACAGCAGATCCGGCAGGCCGCCCATTTCACGAATACCGCCAAGCGAGGCTTGCAGTTTGGTCTGCTCGCGCTCCATGCCCAGACGCTCTTTCTTGGTCAGGCCCTCGGCACCGTTTTCCATCTGCTCGTCAATCTGCTTGAGGCGATTGATCGACTTCGACACGGTCTGCCAGTTGGTCAGCGTACCGCCCAGCCAGCGGTGGTTCATGTAATACTGGGCGCATTTTTCAGCGGCTTCGGCAACGGGGGTCGCGGCCTGACGCTTGGTGCCGACAAACAGCACGCGGCCATTCTTGGCGACGGTTTCGCGGATCACGTTCAGCGCCTGGTCCAGCATCGGAACGGTCTGTGTCAGGTCCATGATGTGGATGCCGTTGCGCGCACCGTAAATGAACTCGCCCATACGGGGGTTCCAGCGCTGCGTCTGGTGGCCAAAATGTACGCCTGCTTCAAGCAGTTGGCGCATGGTGAACTCTGGAAGAGCCATGTCTTTATCCTTTCCGGTTTTCGCCTTGGTACGGGGTGCAACGCGGAATGCGTCAACCGGTGGACGGATGAGGATGTCTCCCCCATCAGCCCGCCCATACCTGCGGATTGAGTGGCGCGCGTATAGACCGCATCAGAGCCGCGCGCAAGCCCCGATGCATTGCAAACAGGTTCAACACGCGCGCGTCGTCGCAATCCCCGTGGTGCAGGAGCGCAGAAGGATGCGCAGGTTACCGCATTTTCACCAGCGTTATCAGGCCACGGCTAAAGGAAAACCCGTTCGATCACCCAATAGACGCCGACCAGACCAATCACGGCAGAGGCGGGAACCTCGACGAACCGGCGATAGGCTGCAAGTTCATCGACCAGCGTGACCGATGCCAGACACAGCGCCGACAGCACGGCAAGCGGCGCAAGAAAGACGATCGGATCGACCTCCAGCACTGCCGCCATCGCGCCACGATCCACCAGAAAACCGGCACCCAGGAACAGCACGATCAGCACGCCATAGACGGTTTGCCCTGCCTCGACCTTTGCCCGCCCCTCATCGACACGCAGCGCCACCCAGACCAGCGCCAGCATCGCGGCGATCACGGTCAACTGACCCAGTTCCACACCGATATTGAAGCCAATCAGCGCGGAAAGGAACCGGTCCTGCGGCAATCCGAACTCTCCCAGAACAGAGGCAAAGCCCAACCCGTGCAGCAGCCCGAACCCGAAGATCACCAGCGGACGCCAGCGGCTCATCACCGGCGAGCGGATATTCTCGAAGGCGACATAGGCGATGGATGCTGCGATCAGCGGCTCGACAATGGCGGGTGAAACGCTGACCACCCCGGTCGCCCCAAGCGCCAGCGTCACGGTATGGGCGAGCGTGAAGGCCGAAATCTGCCACAACAGTGGCCGGATGCGCGGCGAAAGAAAGAACAATCCCAGCACGAACAGGATATGGTCGAGACCAAGCGGCAGGATATGGTCGAACCCCACCGGCACATAGGCGGCAAAGGTCGCAAGCGCCCCGCGCTGATCGCCACCCGAGACCGATATGGGCCCACTGCCCTGCCCGCCCGACAAGTATTCGGTATAAGGATCCTCAACGCCCTGCTGGCGCAGCACCAACGTGCCGTATTCCGCAGGCCACGACATCTGCACCGTATCGACGGCAGGCGGTAGCTCGGCGCTGAGCACAATCGTGGTGTCACGCGGCAGATCTGTATTTCCCACCGGTGCCACATCAATGCTGTCGATCTGGGCAGTCAGCGGCGCGTCGCCGGCCCGCAGGTCGAGTGCCGTCACGACATCGACGAGCGCAGCGCGCAGGCGTTCGGCCATCTCCTCCGGCGACAGCGCGCGCAGCGCATCGACGCGGTCGGAACTGTCCGTCTCGTCCGTGTCGGTCACACCGTCAAGGTCGACCCCGGCGACAAGCGCTTCGGCATTCAAGGACAGCGACAATTCAAGCCTGCCGTCGGCGGTGGTCAGGTCGCCAATGGCTGGGCGCACCTCATGTGCCCAGACGGTGGACGCAGAAATCAGCAAGAAGACGCCTGTCAGCAGACGAACGAGTAACAAATGTGGCATGCGCCCTCCGAAGAACTTGTCTTTGCAAAGTATTTCAGGTGGATCGTCAATCAAGTAGAAACTTCAACACGGCGGAGTCCTGTTGCGTCGCCGCCGTGAACCGTTCAAAAGATATTCATGACTTCGCACGCGCCACATACCATCCTTTGCATCGGTTCCGCCTTATGGGACGTAATCGGCCGCGCCGCCAGCCACATGCGTCAGGGATCGGATGTGCCGGGACGGATTACGCGGCTGCCCGGCGGTGTTGCGCTGAATATCGCGATGACGCTGGCACAATTCGAGATGCGCCCGGTGCTGCTGTCAGCTGTGGGGCGCGATGCGGAGGGCGACGAGTTGGTGGCCGCTTGCACGTCGCGCGGATTGGTGATGGACCATATCTACCGGTCAGAAGATCTGCCGACAGATGTCTACATGGCGGTCGAAGGTGCCAATGGTCTGATCGCCGCAATTGCAGACGCGCATTCGCTGGAAGCGGCGGGCGCGCGCATCCTGGCCCCCTTGCGTGACGGCACCTTGGGCAGCGCCGACGCGCCATATACCGGGACCGTCGCGCTGGATGGCAACCTGACAACCACATTGCTGGAAGAGATCGCCAAGGACCCGGCCTTTGCCCGCGCCGACCTGCGCATCGCCCCCGCCTCACCGGGCAAGGCGGAACGCTTGCGCTCTTTCCTGCTGCAACGCCGCGGCATGCTCTATGTCAATCTCGAAGAGGCCGGGCTGCTGTGTCATCAAAGCTTTGACGACAGCGCCGCCGCTGCCGCTGCGCTGGTGAAACTCGGTGCCGCGCGCGCGCTTGTCACCGATGGCGGCAGCCCCGCCTCGGATGCCTCACCCGACGGGGTGATCCAACAGATGCCGGCTGAAGTGCTGGTGACCCGTGTCACCGGTGCGGGCGATACTTTCATGGCCGCGCATATGGCCGCAGAACAGCGCGGAACCGACAGGCAGGAGGCATTGACCTCTGCCTTGCAGGTGGCCGCCGATTACGTCTCAGGAGAAACACCGCTATGACCGCTTCGCTTACTCTGTCCCCCGCCGTCGAAAAGGCACTGGCCGAAGGTCGTCCCGTTGTGGCGCTGGAAAGCACCATCATCACCCATGGGATGCCCTATCCGCAGAACCTTGAAACCGCACGCCAGGTTGAAAAGGAATTGCGCGACAACGGGGCAGAGCCTGCCACGATCGCGGTTCTGAACGGGACGCTGCATGTCGGGCTGACCGATCCGCAGCTGGAACAGCTGTCGCAGGCCAAGGGGGTGGCCAAGCTGAGCCGGGCTGATATGGCGGTTTGCATGTCGCAGGGCGGCACGGGGGCGACAACCGTCGCCGCCACGATGATCGGTGCCGCGAAGGCCGGGATCGAAGTGTTCGCCACCGGCGGCATCGGCGGCGTGCATCAGGGTGCCGAGATGAGCTTTGATGTCTCCGCCGATCTGGCGGAACTGGCGCTGACGCCGGTCAGCGTAGTCTGTGCGGGCGCAAAGGCCATCCTTGATCTTGCCAAGACGCTGGAAGTGCTGGAAACCCGCGGCGTGCCGGTCATAGCCGTCGGGCAGGATGCGTTTCCGGCCTTCTGGTCGCGCAATTCCGGCCTGCGCGCGCCGCTGCGCATCGACGATCCTGCGGACATTGCCGCAGCACATATGGCACGCCGCGCGCTTGGACTGCCCGGCGGCCAGCTGATCGCCAACCCGATCCCGGTCGAGGCTGAAATCCCCCGGTCTGAAATCCAGCCCGTGATCGCGCAAGCCATGGCCGACGCCAAGCAGCACGGGATCATCGGCAAGGCGGTCACGCCCTATCTGTTGCAACGCATTTTCGAATTGACGAAAGGCCGCTCGCTGGACGCAAATATCGCACTTGTCCTCAACAATGCCCGTCTGGCGGCGAAGATTGCGCAAGAAATGAGCAAACGACAGGAGAATGCGCCGTCTTAAACGGTCGCGCCCATTGTAGCGCCCCCGCTGACCACCTAGTTTGAGACGACCGACCCCTGCGGATAGATCCATGACCAGCCCTTTCGACAAAGACCCGCGACGCCCCGGCCTGTTTACCAGTCTGCGCTCCAGCTTTCTGACCGGTCTTGTGGTGATTGCTCCGGTGGGCCTGACGATCTGGTTCATCTGGACGTTGATCGGCTGGGTCGATGGGGTGGTGCTGCCGCTGGTACCCTATACGTTCCAGCCGGAAAAATACATCGGCATCAACCTGCGCGGTGTCGGCGTCATCATCTTTTTGCTGTTCACAATCACTGTGGGCTGGGTCGCCAAAGGCCTGATCGGCCGGTCCATCCTGCGCTTTGCCGAAAATCTGCTTGAAGGCGTGCCGATCGTCCGGTCGATCTATTCCGGTGTGAAACAGATCGCCGAGACCGTCTTTGCGCAAAGTGACCGCAGCTTTGAGAAAGCTTGCCTGATCCAATATCCGCGCAAGGGCATCTGGGCGATAGGTTTTGTCTCGACCCAAGCCAAGGGCGAGGTTGCGGCCCGGCCCGAAGTGGCCGGTGATCTGCTCAGCGTCTTTGTTCCGACAACGCCGAACCCGACCTCGGGCTTTCTACTGTTTTTCCCGCGCGAGGATGTGGTCGAGCTGGACATGACCGTTGAGGACGCCGCCAAGCTGGTGATTTCGGCGGGGCTGGTCTATCCGCACGAAAAGGCACCGGCAGAGCTGGCCAAGGCGAAATTGCGGGCGCAAGAAAAGAACCGCCTCAGCGCCTGAGCGGGGGCCTTTCTCGCGCTCATGTCGATTGTTACGGTTCGCGCTAATCGCTCAGTCGAACATGTCTTTCAGATCGGCTGTCTGACGCACATTCAGGTCATCCCAATGTGTTTCCAGAAACGTGCCCGCCGCAGTCCGGCCCGCCGCTTTCAACGCGCTCAGAACAGACGGGATCGCAATCGTCTTGGTGGCCACCGACAGGTCATTCATCAGCGCATCGTCCGAGATCATGTGGACCAGGACGCTCTTCATCGCCCCCTCCGTCACCGATCCATCCGTCATCAGACGCTGCACAAAATTGATCGCCCGCAACTCTCGCAGCAGTGACGAGTTGAAGCTGATCTCGTTGATGCGGTTCTGGATCTCCGGCGGCGTGGTGGGCAGTTTTTCGCGGATGATCGGGTTGATATTGATGATCACAAGATCATCGGGAAGCGATTTGGCAAAAAGCGGGAACAGCGCCGGGTTGCCGGTATATCCACCATCCCAGAACGGCTCCATCTTGCCGGAACGCGGATCGCGCAGGGTGACGGCCTGAAAAAGGGTCGGCAAGCAGGCCGAGGCCATGACGACATCTGCATTGATGCTGTCGCCCGAAAAGACGCGCACCTTTCCATCACGGACATTGGTGGCGCAGATGAACAGATCCGGCCCCCCCGGCCCGCAGACATCATCATAATGAAACTGACTGACGATCAATTCCAGCGGGTTGCGATAGAACGGCCCCCAGACATATGGCGACACCATGCGGCTGAACGAATCTGCCATCATGTAGGGCAAGGACCACTCCAGCGCGCCGGAGATCATCCGCGCCTCCGGTATCGCCATACCCATCCAGGCGGGCACATGCAGGTCTTTCACGGCACCGATCTGTCCCCAGAGCCAGTCCAGATTGTCGCGCGCCTGCTCACGCCCACCCTGCCGCATTCCAGCCTTCAGCGCGGCACCGTTCAGCGCCCCGGCCGATGTGCCGGAAATTCCGGCGATTTCCAGATCTGGCTCTTCCAGCAGGCGGTCAAGTACACCCCAAGTATAGGCTCCATGTGCCCCACCCCCCTGAAGCGCCAGATTGATCCGTTTCTTCACGGGTTTTGCCATAGGCCTTGCACGCCCTTCAGAGAGGTTCGGATGTATGTCTTGGGGGTCACGCCGATGCCGTCACTTGGGCCGCCCGACATGGTCGCATCGCCAAAAACAGCGCCGGACAGATCCTGACGGCGAAAGCCGTTCTCGCCGGTCAAAGCGCCGTCCAGCCGCCATCCACGCTGATTGTCGTGCCGGTGATTTGCTCTGCCGCAGAGGAACATAGAAACACCGCGGTGCCGCCAATCTGTTCGACGGTCGCGAACTCTTTCGAGGGCTGGCGTTCAAGGATCACCTTCTGTTTCACCTCATCCTCGCTCATGTCGTATTTCTTGGCGGTGTCAGGAATCTGCGCTTCGACCAGCGGTGTCAGCACATAGCCCGGACAGATCGCGTTGCAGGTGATCTGCTCGCGTGCGGTTTCCAGCGCCACGGTCTTGGTCATCCCGACAATCCCGTGCTTGGCCGTCACATAGGCCGATTTGAACGGCGAGGCCGTCAACCCGTGGGCGCTAGCGATGTTGATCACTCGACCCCAGCCCGCCTTGCGCATCAGCGGCAGGGCTGCGGCGGTGGTGTGAAAGGCCGAGCTCATGTTGATGGCGATGATCGCGTCCCATTTTTCGACCGGGAATTCATCAATCGGCGCGACATGCTGAATGCCGGCATTATTCACCAGTATGTCACAAACGCCTGCGGTTTCGATCAGCTTGCGGCACTCATCGCCCTTGGACATATCCGCCTGAATATAGCGCGCCTTGACGCCATGTTCCGCGGCCAGATCCTCGGCCAGCTTGTGATCTTCTGCCCGGTCGGTGAAAGAGTTCAACACGACATCCGCGCCGGCACGCGCCAGTTCATGTGCGACGCCCAACCCGATGCCTGAATTCGATCCGGTGATGATGGCGGTCTTGCCCTTCAAGCTCATGTGATAGTCTCCGTCGTTGCGTGAATGCATCGCTATGCTGTCATGCAGCATCCTAGCCCCTACAGTCGCGAGAAACAGGGGAAAATCGGTTTTTCACGATAACTTGGTCGATTGGCAGTTCGCCGCGCCGCGCATTGGCGCAGAACCTGCGCGAGGATATGCGTATTGTCGCGCGGAAATGGGGGTTAGCTCGATTATCTATGATCTGCACCTTGCTCCTCCGACAACGCGCCGACGAAGCCAATCACCTCGGACAGCAAACTATCAGTGCCGCGGCAACGTCGGCCTCGTCATCGGTGCCAATCCGGGCCATTTCGTAAAACGCCAGCCGAATCGCAGATGCGCGTGATGATGACCGACGCCACTGGGCAGCTCGATTCGTGCCCCGCGTTTTTGCGACAGAATCACGCCGCCAGCGCTGCACGTTCCCGCATCTGTGCCGTCGGGTCGCAATATAGGCCATCCATCGCGAATGCCCTCGCCGGCAACCTATCCCGCTTTGCCCGTCAGGCCCGCGTCATGCTGTTATATAGGGCTGCAACACCGTATTCTTGTCCATTATCTGCCCCCTCTCTGCCGTCGCACGATTTAAGTGTGGGGTCAAAACTCTGCCAAAAAAAAAACGCCCGCACGAAGCGGGCGTTAAGTTATTGAGGCAGGTTTCATACAGGCAAGAAACCTATCGAGCAGTGGCCCCTTTATAAGCAATCCTGCGCCGCCATCCAAGCTAAAAGTTTGAAAAGGCGTGAATCCATCGTTACGGTCCGGTTCCATAAAACAAGAGCAGTCGAGGAATGTTGCCAGTATGGGACCAGATTTTTTCCAATCTCTGCGACGTCAGGGGCTGGCAATTGCCCTTTGCTTCGCCGCGACATCAACCGTGGCAGAGCCGCAACATGGCATAGCTATGTATGGCGACCCCGCGCTTCCACCTGATTTTGTGTCCCTGCCCTACGCAAACCCGAACGCGCCCAAGGGCGGGCGCATCGTCACCGGCGAAACCGGCGGTTTCGACAGCCTCAATCCCCACATCCTCAAGGGGACGACGCCGTGGCAATTGCGCTACCTTTCGTATGAAAGCCTGATGGGCCGAAGCTGGGACGAACCCTTTACGCTTTACGGGCTTTTGGCCGAATCGATAGAGGTCGGGCCGAATCGCGAATGGGCAGAATTCACCCTGCGCCCCGAGGCCGCATTTTCCGATGGCGCGCCCGTCACGGTCGAGGATGTCATGTGGTCCTACGAAACTTTGGGCACCGAAGGTCATCCACGCTATCACGGGACGTGGAATCAGGTGGCCCGCATGGAACAGACCGGCCCCCGCAGCCTGCGCTTTACCTTTTCCGAACCGAACCGCGAGTTGGCGTTGTTGATCGGCATGCGGCCGATCCTGAAAAAGGCGCAATGGGACGGCAAGGTGTTCGGTGAATCCGGTCTGGAAACGATTCCGATCGCCACGTCGCCTTATGTGATTGACGATTTCGAGGCCGGGCGCTTCGTGTCCCTGCGCCGCAATCCGGAATATTGGGGCCGCGACCTGCCCTTCATGGCAGGACAGGCCAATCTGGATGAAATCCGCATGGAGTTCTACGGCGACGGGTCCGTGATGTTCGAGGCGTTCAAGGCGGGCCAGTTGACGGCGATGCGGGAATTCAACGTCGAAAAATGGGACACGCAATACGATTTTCCCGCCGTGACCCAGGGCGATGTGGTCAAATCCGTCATCCCCCATCAGCGCCCCTCGGGCATCACCGGGTTTGTGATGAACACCCGCAGCAAGATTTTCGCGGATTGGCGCGTCCGCGATGCCATGCTGCATGCGTTCAACTTTGAATATGTCAACGAGACGATGACCGGCTCGCAGCAGCCGCGCATCTCCTCCTATTTTTCCAACTCGGTTCTGGCGATGGATCACGGCCCCGCCACCGGTCGCGTAGAGGAGTTTCTGCAACCTTTTGCGGATGAATTGCTGCCCGGCGCGATCGAAGGCTACACTCTGCCCGAAGGTGACGGATCCGAACGCAACCGCCGCAACATCGCCCGCGCCATGGACCTTCTGGCAGAGGCCGGCTGGACCGTGCAGGACGGGACGATGAAGAATGCCGATGGCGCGCCCTTCACCTTCGACATCCTGCTGCAACAGGCGGGTGGCGAGGAACAGGCCATCATCGACATTTTTGCGCGCTCTCTGAAGCGTCTTGGGATCACGCCCCGGATCACGGTTGTTGACAGCGCCCAGTATAACGAGCGCACCAACAGCTATGATTTCGACATGACCTATATGCGCCGTGGCCTGTCGCTCAGCCCCGGCAACGAACAGCGTCTTTACTGGGGGTCCGAAGAGGCGGACGCACCGGGCGGGCGCAATCTGATGGGGATGAAATCAGCCGCAGCCGACGCGATGATCGACCGGCTGCTGACCTCGGAAAGCCGCGAGGACTTTCTGGCCGCAGCCAAGGCGCTGGACCGCGTGTTGACCACGGGGCGCTATGTGATCCCGATCTATCAATGGAACATCAGCCGCATCGCCCATGTGAAGGAGTTGAAATTCCCCGAAAACATCCCGATGTATGGCGACTGGATCGGCTGGAATCCGGATGTCTGGTGGTATGAAGAGAATTGACATGACACGAACAAAAATCACGGCCACTCTGGCGCTTCTGTCCCTCGCAGCCCTGACGGCTTGCGCGACGGTCGATGGCGTCGGTCAGGACATCTCTACCGGTGCGCGCAATGTGCAAAGCTGGTTCTAAGCCTGTCGCGACATGCCGCGCGGGAACCGCAAAGCGCCGGTGCGCGCAAAGCGTCGGTTAACCCGTGGGTGATCCGGCACCGCAGTTCCACGGCCGCCGCCCCACGCCAGCGATTTCAACGATAGATCAACGCGACAGGTCAGCGCCTGTCGCGTTGTTACGTTTGACGGGTCTCAGGCTGGCGCAGCGTCAGTCCTAACCGCGATGCTTCAAAACGTAGTCCACCAATGCGCGGGTAGAGCCGTCTTTGCCTTCGGCGCTGTCCTCGCCGGCCACGACCGGACCCAGCGAAGTGGCCAGTTCCTTGCCCAGCTCGACACCCCATTGGTCGAAGGAGTTGATGCCGAGGATCACACCTTCGACAAACACCCGGTGTTCATAAAGCGCCACGATCTGGCCCAGCACTTCCGGGGTCAGTTGCGGATAGACCAGAGTCGTTGACGGACGGTTGCCGGGAAAGACCCGGTGGCGGGCCTGACGTTCCAGCTCGTCCCCGGTGAAGCCCTTGTCGGCCATCATCTTGCGCGCCTCATCCAGCGAGCGGCCGCGCAGCAGCGCCTCTGACTGCGCCAGGCAATTGGCGATCAGCAGAGTGTGGTGATGCGCCAGATCCGGCTCGTGCCCTTCGGCAGCGACCATGAATTCGCAAGGGATAACCCGCGTGCCCTGATGGATCAGCTGATAGAACGCGTGCTGGCCGTTGGTGCCCGGTTCGCCCCAGACAACGGGGCCGGAATCGACATCCAGCGTAGAGCCGTCCATCGCGACACGCTTGCCGTTGCTCTCCATCTCCAGCTGTTGCAGATAGGCGGGCAGCCGCGACAGGCGTTGGTCATAGGGCAGCACCGCGCGGGTGGCATAGCCGCAGCCCTGATTGTGCCAGATCCCCACCAGCGCCAGCAGTACCGGCATGTTCTCTTCGAGACTGGCGGATTTGAAATGCAGATCCATCGACTGCGCGCCCCGCAGGAAGGCGCGGAAGGCGTCACTGCCGACCGCAATCATCAGCGCAAGCCCGATCGGTCCCCACATCGAATAACGCCCGCCGACCCAATCCTCGAAGCCGAAGACCCGGTTCGACGCAATGCCGAAATCGCCGGTCTTTTCAAGCGAGGTGGACACGGCGGCAAACTGCGTGGCAGGGTCGCTGACGGTCTCGGACATCCACGCCTTGGCGGTGCGGGCATTGGTCATCGTCTCGATGGTGGTAAAGGTCTTGGAGGCGACGATCACCAGCGTCGTTGCCGGGTCCAGGCCGCGCAGCGTATCGGCGATATGCGCGCCGTCCACGTTCGACACGAAATGGCAGCGCGGCCCGTCATGGTAGGGTGCCAGCGCCAATGTGCCCATTGCGGGGCCAAGATCCGATCCGCCGATACCGATATTGACCACATCGGTGATCTTGCCGCCCTGCCCGGTGAATGCGCCACTGCGCACTGCCTCGGCAAAACTCTGCATCCGGTCCAGCCCGTCCAGCACGCCGGGCATCACATCGACACCGTCCACCATGACCGGACCGCCATCCAGATTGCGCAGCGCGGTATGCAGCACGGCGCGGCCCTCGGTATTGTTGATCGCTGCGCCGCTGAACATCTCGTCGCGCTTGGCTTCGACACGCGCTTCGCGGGCGATTTCGATCAGCATGGTACGGGCCGCGACATCAATATTGGTTTTGGAATAGTCGAACCGAATCCCCAACGCCTCAACGTTGAACGCCTCGGCGCGGGTCTCGTCCTCGAACAAGGTCAGCATATGCCGACCGTCAACAGCATCAGCCGCAGCTTTGAGATCATCCCAAGTCATCGCAGGTTACTCCGCCCAGTGGACTGTCATGCCGTCGAGCACAGCCGCGATCGGCGCCTCTTCCGGCGAAAGGGTGCGGGCCTTTTCCAGCGCGTCGCGCTTCTCAGACCCGAAAATCAGCAGGTGTTTGGCCAGCGCCCCGTTCAACACATGCGCCGTGATGGTAATCCGCGGTTCTGGCGCGCCGGGTGCGCGCATCGGCAACAAGACGGGCGCATCGGATGCCAGCGCCTCTGCCAGCAAATCCGCGCCGGGAAAGATCGACGCGGTATGCATATCCGCGCCCATGCCCAGCAACACGACATTCAGCGGCAGGCGCGGTTTGATCTCCAGTTCGATCTCGGCCAGTACATCCTCGGGCTGGCGCGCATCCGCATAAAGCGGCACCAGACGCGCATCGGACGCGCGGTCGGTCAACAAGCGCTGCCGTAAAAGCCGCGTGTTGGATCGTTCGTGATCTGTCGGCACCCAGCGTTCATCGGTCAGCATCACATCGACACGACCCCAATCCAGCCGCACACCACAAAGCGCATCAAAGACCGGCCCCGGCGAGGTGCCGCCCGGCACCGCAAGCGTCACACGGTCATGGCTGTCAAGCGACGCGCGCAGTTCCGATGCCAGCTTGTCTGCCAGGTCGATGGCCAGCATTTCACGATCTGCATATTCAATCAGGTTCACGTCTTCAACTCCCTCCAGCGGCGTCCGTCGCGATGCATCAGCATCATCGAATCGTCGGGGCCGGCCGTGCCGGGATCATAGGGTTTTGGCACATCACCGCGTTGCTTCCAGCCCTCGATCAGCGGATCGGTCCAGGCCCATGCGGCCTCTACCTCATCGCCACGCATGAACAGCGTCTGGTTGCCGCGGATCACGTCCATGATCAACCGCTCATAAGCGTCCGTCACCTCTTCGGCCTCATCGCCAAGCGCATCGGCAAAGGTCATGTCCAACGGCACGTCAATCAGACGCATGCCGCCCGGTCCGGGTTCCTTGATGGTGACGTCCAGCGTCATACCCTCGTTCGGCTGCAACCGGATCGCCAGCACATTGCGGTGCCGCCCGGCATCGACGCCAAAAATCGAATGCGGCGCATCCTTGAACACCACGGCAATCTCGGATGTGCGCGCCTTGAGCCGTTTGCCGGTGCGCAGGTAAAACGGCGTCCCCGCCCACCGCCAGTTCGAGATATGAGCCCTGAGCGCGATGAAACTTTCGGTATTGGAACGTGGATTTTCGGCATGGTCGCGATAGCTGGGCTGATCGCCTCCGGCGCTGTATTGCCCGCGCACGATATGGTGCGGCTCGATCGGCTCCAGCGCGCGGATCACCTTGAGCTTTTCGTCGCGCACCTCGTCGGGCTCGAATTTCGATGGCGGCTCCATCGCGATCAGACACAGAAGCTGCATCAGGTGATTCTGCACCATGTCCCGCATCGCGCCGGATTTGTCGTAATACCCGCCGCGCCCGCCGACACCGACGGTTTCGGCGACGGTGATCTGAATATGATCGACATATTGCGCGTTCCACAGCGGTTCGAACAACACGTTGCCAAAACGCACCGCCATCAGGTTCTGGACGGTTTCCTTGCCCAGATAGTGGTCGATCCGGTAGATCTGATCCTCGCGGAAATGCTCGGCCAGCGTGGCGTTCAGTGCACGGGCGCTTTGCAGGTCGCGGCCAAACGGTTTTTCGACGACGATGCGCGATTGATCGGTCGCCAAACCATGCGTGTGCAGCCGTTCCGCCAGATCGCCGAACAGCGATGGTCCGACCGAAAAATAGAACGCCCGAACTGTCCCGTCCCGCATCCGGCCAGCCAGCTCCGCCCAGCCATCCGTTCCTGTCGCATCAACGGCGACATAGCCGATCCGCTCAAGAAACGCGTTAAGTGTGGCGGCTTCGAAGGTGAAACCGTTGCCGAACTCCTTGATCGCGTCGGCAATCAATTTGCGATAAGCCGCATCATCCATATCGGACCGTGCAGCGCCGATGATGCGGGCCTCTTCGGGCATCTGCCCGGCACAAAAGCGCCGAAACAGACCGGGAAGAATCTTGCGGCGGGCAAGGTCGCCCGTGCCGCCGAAAATAACAAGATCGAACGGGTCGACAGGAATGACGCGGGATACCATCTGGTCTCGGACTCCGATTTTCTGGACGCAATACGCTTTTGCGCATCACTGCGTTAGCGCTAACGAGGATTAGCTATCGCATCTTTCTTCAAGAGTCTAACACGGGTTTGATCTGTCTCAACAGTTTACCAGCATAATGAGGAAACTGGCCGTGCAGACGAATGAATTCGTGGATTTTTCTCGCTGGTCGCGATCCGTCTGGTGCTGAATTTTACGGTAATCGCTTCTTTGTGCCGATTCTACGATTGTAGCAGGTTCAGTCATTGTCGAAGCGCCGCCCCGGCTATCCGGCAAACTCGCGGCCACCAAACGACGGATCTAAGGAACCGCTTCGGGAAACGGTCAGGGCGTGCTGATCACTCCGCCGCTTACCGGCACGCGCACGCCCGTTGTGGACGGCGCAGAGGTGGGCAAGCCGCGCGCCACCCGCACCGCGAGGTGCGCAAAGGCCTGTGCCTCCAGCATATCGCCGTCAAGCCCGACGGTTTCGACAGCGATTACCGGGCATGACAGCGCATCCTGAAGCATCCGCATCATCACGGGATTGCGCCGCCCACCGCCCGTCACCAACACGCGGTCCGGCGGAATTGGACATTGCGCCATTCCGCGCTTCACCGACGCGGCCGTCATCGCGGTCAATGTCGCGGCCGCATCGGCGTCAGACAGCCCTCGCACAAGGTCCAGCGCTGTCGCAAAGTCATCCCGGTCCAGTGATTTAGGTGGGCTGCGGCGGAAAAAAGGATGGTCCAGAAACTTCGTCACCGCACTGTCCAGAACCGTTCCGCACGCGGCCAGCGCGCCGTCGCGGTCACACTCCAGCCCGCGGCGCTGCATCATCAAGTCGTTGATCGGCGCATTGGCGGGCCCCGTATCGAAAGCCAGCAACGCGCCATCGACCTCCGGCGCAGGTTTGTTGGGGTCTATCCATGTCAGGTTGCCGACCCCCCCAAGGTTGAGAAAACACAAGGGAACTGTGGCCCCGATCCACGCCGCGCAAGCGAAATGAAAGAACGGTGCCAGCGGCGCGCCTTCGCCGCCTTTCGCCACGTCGTCGCTGCGAAAATCCCAGACCACCGGGACGCCCAAGGCCTGCGCCAATGCCGCGCCGTCCCCCATCTGATGGGTGCCCCGCCCCTGCGGATCATGCGCCAGCGTCTGACCGTGAAATCCCACAAGTTCGGCCCCCTGAAACGTTAACAACAATTCAACATGCGCCGACAGGGAAACATCCGGAGCCTGCCCAAGGTCCTCGTCGGGCCAGCGCCCCAGCGCCGCCCGAAGCGTGGCCTGTTCGCCGCCGGAATACCGCCGATATTTGGTGTCACCAAAGGCTTCGATCTTTACGCCATCAGTGCGCAGCATCGCAGCATCCACCCCGTCCAAAGAGGTGCCGGACATTGATCCCAGCGCCAGAACGCTGCCGTTCGTATCCATTGTCGCCATCCCAAACCGCCCCGTTTGAAACCCTTTTGGGGCGAAACACGCTGCTGTTCAATGCATGCACCGGAAATTCGCCAAAGGTACATGGCTGTGCGCATCTGAGTCGAGCAGCGCCTGATGTTTCGTCTTTTGTGCAGCCGGCATATGCCACCGGGATAAAGAGCACACCCGACGGATGCGATGGAACCACTGCGCATACGCAATGAAAACAAAATGTTTCGTAACATCATACCAAATATTTCGATAAAATTCTGCTACGAAAAGCCGTTGGCTGACATTTCGGCACACGCTATAGCCCCGTCCTTTTCATTGGCAAAGAACGCGTGTCTGCTGAATGGCGTCGATAATTTTTCAAGTATTGGATATGACGTCCTGAAGACATTCCTCGCTGCGAAAGGCGAGGACTTTCTGGGCAAATCCCGACAAACGGCCATGAGCTTAGAACCCGCGACACGCCGAACAATCGCTCGCTGGTTAGCATATTAGCGCAGACTTTGAAGGCGTCTTGCCCTTGCGGTGCCTGCCGCTGCTGACTGCTCCGGGTTCATGGCTTATCTGCACCACAGGCGCAAAAAAGGACTGCCTGACCCGGCAGCACATTTTGAGAAACGCGACATCAAAACCCGGGTTCGGTCCGGGTTGTTCTTTGCGCCTTGAAGCCCGGCCCGACGGTAGGCTAAACGAAGCCACCGAATACTCTGGCCAATGAATGGACAAACCATGACCTACCACCCCAAATCGGACTTCATGAATGTCATGATGAAGCGCGGCTTTCTGGCCGATTGCACCGATTATCAGGGGCTGGACGAGGCGCTGAATGCGGGCGTGGTGCCGACCTATATCGGCTATGACGCCACGGCGAAATCGCTGCATGTGGGTCATCTTCTCAACATCATGATGTTGCGCTGGCTGCAAAAGACCGGCCACAAGCCGATCACCCTGATGGGCGGCGGCACCACCAAGGTGGGAGATCCGTCTTTTCGCGCCGATGAACGTCCCCTGCTGACGCCTGCGCAGATCGACGACAATATCGCCGGGATGAAACAGGTGTTCTCCAAATACCTGACCTATGGCCAGGGCCCGACCGATGCCTTGATGCTCAACAATGCCGAATGGCTGGACGGGTTGAACTACCTCGATTTCCTGCGCGACATCGGGCGGCATTTCAGCGTCAACCGGATGCTGTCGTTTGAGTCTGTAAAATCGCGGCTGGACCGCGAGCAATCGCTGTCCTTCCTCGAATTCAACTACATGATCCTGCAAGCCTATGATTATCTTGAGCTGAACCGGCGCTACGGTTGCCTGTTGCAGATGGGCGGCAGCGATCAATGGGGCAATATCGTCAACGGCATCGACCTGACGCGCCGGGTGCTGGACCACGAGATCTACGGGCTGACCTCGCCTTTGTTGACCACCTCGGATGGCAAGAAGATGGGCAAGTCGGCGGGCGGTGCCATGTGGCTGAATGCCGATATGCTGGCGCCCTATGAGTTCTGGCAATTCTGGCGCAACACCACCGATGCCGATGTGGGCCGGTTCCTCAAACTCTATACAGAAATGCCGCTGGACGAATGTGAACGGCTTGGCGCATTGGCAGGGTCCGAAATAAACGAGGCCAAGATTGTGCTCGCCAATGCCGTCACGACAATGTGCCACGGAACCCAGGCCGCCGCTGCGGCAGCGGATACCGCGCGCGAAGTTTTTGAAAAGGGCGGCGTGGGCGATGATCTGCCAACGCTGGCGCTGTCGGCCGAGGAAATCGGAGAAGGTATTTCCATCGTGCAACTGATCGTCCGGGCGGGTCTTGCAAATTCCGGCAAAGAGGCCAAACGCCTGATCGCCGAGAACGGTGCTCGGATTGACGACGCTCCGCTATCTGATGCCGGTCTGATGCTGGATGCGGCCGCTCTGTCCTCTCCGGTGAAACTGTCGGCAGGCAAGAAACGGCACGCCTTGATCCGTATCGCGGATTGAGCGCGACAAGGCCTTGCCACTGCGCGCGGGTAAACTGCGCGCAGTCCGCCATTGGATAGATCGCAATAATCTTCAGCACTACACCATATACTCCACAATCGCGACGATCGCGGCAGGTAGCGACAGAACCACCGCGACAAGGAAAGCTGCGGCAAGCGTCGGCCTGGGGCGCGGGGCTTTGATGCCGCGAACGGTTTGAATCGTCATGGCGCGATTAACGCCGAATTAGGTTTCCAGCGTCTTAACTGGAGCCATGGAGACTGATTTTCCCGCCAGCCTGGCTCTGCCCTTGCAGCAATCCCCGCATTATGCCCGCGCGCTGGATCTGCTTGGCCTGCGCGCCGAAAGTCTGGCAATCCGCAAAGACGGTGCGCCAATCGGGTGGTGCTTGACCCAAACGCGGCGGCTGCGCCTGTTTGGCGACGTCCGCATGGTGACGCGCGGTCCGGTCTGGAAGAACGCGCATGCAGACGCTGCGCTCGACTGGTTGGCGCAGTGGCGGTCCAACAACCGGGCCGGGCCTTTGCTTTTCAATGCCGACAGAATGGCATTCGATGCGCTGCGGAACGATGGTTTCTGGCCATTGATGACCGGGGCCACCGTTGCGATGCTTGCCTTGTCGACCCCCGACGAGATGCGCAGCCGTCTGACGCAAAAATGGCGCAACCGATTGGTACGCGCCGAGAACGGCCCGCTGAGCGTTCGCAGCCAGAATTTTGACGGCGACCCTTCGCATTGGCTTCTGGCGGCAGATAAGATGCAACAGCGCCGACGCGGCTATTCCGGCCTGCCGCCCGCCTTCACCACTGCCTTTGCCCGCTCCAATCCCCGCAGCGCCCGCGTGTTCACGGCCTGCCAGAAGAATGAACCTGTCGCGGCGGTTCTGATTCTGCGGCATGGACGCATGGCAACCTATCACATCGGGCACACGCTGCCCGAGGGACGAAAATGCAATGCCCACAATCTGCTGATGTGGCGGGCGATGACCTGGTTGGCAAAGAACGGCCACGATCTTCTGGACCTTGGGACAGTCAACACGCAGGATGCGCCGGGGATTGCGCGGTTCAAGTTGGGGACAGGTGCCAACGCCAAGCATCTGGGCGGCACATGGCTCCACCTGCCGGGGCTTGCGCCGTTTGCGCGCCGCTTGCCCAAACGGATGGCCGCGTGATGCTGGTACGGGCCAACCTGACCGCCCCTGTTTCCAACGTTACGCACAGCAAAAAGCCGCGCCCGGTTCACCCCGGCGCGGCCTTTCATCCACATTTGCGTCAGGCATGCGCCGAGCGTGTCACCGCGACACAGTGACCTTTGCCATACGGTCAGGCTCTCCGATCACGGCACCGTTCGGACCCTCACCGCGCTTGATCGCATCAACCACATCCATGCCATCGGTGACTTTGCCGACAACCGTGTACTGGCCGTTCAGAAAATCGCCCGGCGCGAACATGATGAAGAATTGCGAATTCGCACTGTTAGGCGATTGCGACCGCGCCATGCCGACAACGCCGCGTTCGAACGGACGGTCAGAAAATTCGGCGGGCAGATCCGGCAGGTCAGACCCGCCGCGCCCCGCCATTCCCATATCGCCACCAAGCTTGCCGAATTCCACGTCGCCGGTCTGCGCCATGAAGCCGTCAATCACGCGGTGGAACACGATGCCGTCATAGGCACCCTGCTCTGCCAGCGTGGCGATCCGGTCGACATGTTTCGGGGCCACATCCTCGAACAGGTCGACGGTGATGGTGCCGCTGGTGCCGCCCGCAACCTCGATTGTCATTTCGGTGGCCAAAGCTGGCGAACCTGCCAGCATCAGCGCCAGTGCAAGCTTACGCATCTGCGGCCACCTTGACAGAGATCATCCGGTCCGGGTTTGCCGGCGGCTCACCCTTTGCAATATCATCAACATGCTCCATACCGCTGATCACACGGCCATAAACGGTGTATTGACCGTTCAGAAAGCTGTTATCCTTGAAGTTGATGAAGAATTGCGAATTGGCCGAGTTCGGGTTCTGGCTGCGCGCCGCGCCCAAAGTGCCCCGGTCATGCGGCAGCTTGGAGAATTCGGCAGGCAGGTCCGGCAGGTCCGAACCACCTGTGCCGGCACGGCCCGGATTGTAGTCTTTTTCCATGTTGGCATGCTCGACATCGCCGGTCTGCGCCATGAAGCCGTCGATGACACGGTGGAAAGCAACGTTGTCATAGGCACCGGCGCGGGCCAGTTCCTTCATGCGCTCTGCATGTTTCGGGGCCACATCGGGCAACAGTTCGATTGTGACGGTGCCACCCTTCAATTCGATCAGGATGGTGTTTTCGGGGTCTTTTATCTCTGCCATTGTCCGGCTCCTTCGCTGCGTTTGGCGTGATACCTAAGCTTGCAATGGCCAATTGCCAAGCGTGCGCATTGACCTGGCTGTCCGGGTTGGTCAGAACAACCGCAACAAAAGGCAGAAAAGGAACGCCCCATGGCCTGGAAAACGCTCGATCAGATGGACATTAGCGGCAAACGTGTGCTGGTGCGTGTCGATATCAACGTACCGGTCGAGGATGGCCGCGTCACCGACGCCACCCGCATCCAGCGAATTGCCCCCACCGTGCGCGACATTCTGGATGCGGGTGGCAAACCGGTCTTGCTCGCACATTTCGGGCGGCCCAAAGGCAAGCGCGTGCCGGAAATGAGCCTGCAACCGCTGGTGCCCGCGTTGGAACAGGCGTTTGGCGCGGATGTGGTCTTTGTTGCCGATTGCGTGGGACCTGCGGCCGAGGCTTCGGTGACAGCGCTGCAACCCGGTCAGGTCCTACTGTGCGAAAACACGCGGTATCATCCGGGCGAAGAGAAAAACGACGCGGAACTGGCCGCCGACATGGCCCAACTGGGCGATATTTACTGTAACGATGCGTTTTCCGCCGCCCACCGTGCCCATGCCTCGACCGAAGGCTTGGCGCGGTTGCTGCCCTCATGTGCCGGTCGTCTGATGCAGGCGGAACTCAGTGCGCTGGAGGCCGCTTTGGGCGAACCGAAGCGCCCGGTGGTCGCGGTCGTTGGCGGGGCGAAAGTGTCAACAAAGCTCGACCTTCTGGGCAATCTGGTGGCACGCGTCGACTATCTGGTGATCGGCGGCGGCATGGCCAACACGTTCCTCGCCGCACAGGGCGTGGATGTGGGCAAGTCGCTGTGCGAACACGAAATGGCAGACACCGCGCTGGAAATCGTCGCCAAGGCCAAAGCGGCGGGCTGCGAGATCATCCTGCCGTCGGACGTGGTGGTGGCGCGTGAATTCAAGGCCGGTGCTGCGCATGAAACCGTGCCAGCCACCGATTGCCCCGCCGACGCGATGATCCTTGATGCCGGCCCCGACACGGTGTCGCGCATTGCCCAGGTTTTCGAAGGTGCAAAGACGCTGATCTGGAACGGCCCGCTTGGCGCGTTCGAGATCGAGCCATTCGATGCCGCCACCAACGCCGCCGCCGCCAAGGCCGCGCAGCTTAGCCGGGATGGCGCATTGATCTCTGTTGCGGGCGGCGGCGACACTGTGGCGGCGCTGAACAAGGCCGGCGCTGCGGATGACTTCACCTATATCTCCACCGCAGGCGGTGCTTTTCTGGAATGGATGGAAGGCAAGACATTGCCGGGCGTCGCGGCGCTTGGCTGACCGGCAGTGCGCAACCCTTTTGCGCATGGCGCAAAAGGTCGGGGCAGCCCGGCCTTTTCCCGTTTCAAGGGCACAAACCCGGCGTTGAACCGCCATGAGTTCACGCTGTTGGCGCAAACACTGTCACTGTTAGCGCCAACAGCGTTGCAAGCGATATGTCCTGCCCATATTCGGAACACATAAAGTCAACCGCTGCTGCGAAAGGGCGTTCAAGCCATGAAATCCACCCGTACCGTTCAAAAAATTCTGTCCAATTACGAAGGCGAAACGCCCGGCGTGAAGGCCAACCTGAACCGGATGCTGATGACAGGCAAACTGGGCGGCACTGGCAAGATGATCATCCTGCCCGTCGATCAGGGCTTCGAACACGGCCCCGCACGCAGCTTTGCCCCCAACGCCCCGGCCTACGACCCGCATTATCATTACAAGCTGGCGATCGAGGCCGGGATGAACGCCTATGCCGCGCCGCTGGGGATGCTCGAAGCGGGGGCCGACACATTTGCAGGCCAGATCCCGACGATCCTCAAGGTCAACAGCGCCAATTCCCTGATGCCGTCCGAGCAGCCCAAGACGCAAGCTATCACCGCAAGCGTCGATGACGCGCTGCGTATCGGCGCCGGCTGTATCGGCTTTACCATCTATCCCGGTTCCTCCGCTGGTCTTGGCATGTTCGAGGAAATCGCAGAGATGCGCCGCGAAGCCGCCGCCAAGGGCGTGGCCACCGTGATCTGGTCCTATCCGCGCGGTGAGATGCTGGACAAGGACGGCGAAACCGCCATCGACATCGCCGCCTATGCCGCCCAGATTGCGGCCCTGCTGGGCGCACATATCATCAAGATCAAGCTTTCAACCGATCACCTGTCCCTGCCCGAGGCCAAGAAAGTCTACGAATCCGAAGGCATCGACATCGCCAGCCAGGCCGCGCGCGTGCGCCACTGTGTCGATTCGGCCTTTGCGGGCCGCCGGATCATGGTGTTCTCGGGCGGGGCCAAGAAAGGGGCCGACAGTGTTTATGACGACGCGCGCGCCATCCGTGACGGCGGCGGCAACGGGTCGATCATCGGGCGCAACAGCTTCCAGCGTTCGCGTGAGGATGCCTTGGACATGCTTGGCAAACTGGTCGACATCTACAAAGGTCGCGACTGAACTTTTGGCCCTGCGCGCCATTTCGGACAAAACCGGTCTGCGCAGGGCCACCCCTGATTGTTGCTCAAGGATCACGGGGATTTTTTTTCGAAATTCTCCTTTTCCGGAATGATTCCCAGCGTGATTCGTCTGTGCCATAGTTTCTGAAAGCGCCCCGAGAGGCGCAGTGAGGCAGAATTATGAGCATCCTTCGAAACCGGCCCGCCTTCGGCGTCGTGATATTTTTCGCCGTGGCCTTCAGTCTTGGCATCTACTTCACCTTTGCCGCAGTCCAAGGCGATTTCGGCCTGTTCAGACGCGCCGAGATCAGGATCGAGGCGCAACACCTCGCCGAGGAGTTGGCCCAGTTGGATGCCGAGGTGACGCGCATGCAAAACCTGTCGCGCCGCCTGTCCGACGACTATCTGGATCTGGATCTGCTCGACGAACAGGCCCGCGATGTGCTGGGCCTGATCCGCGCCGACGAGATCGTGGTCCGCTAACTCTCAGCCCGCCCAAAGCAGGCGTGTGATGCACGCTTTCACGCAGGTGTCTTTTGCGTCGGACCGGACTTGCCAGGCAAGCCTTCCCCTTCTACGCTGATCACAAGTTCAAGGCTAAACTATCCAGCCAATGGAGGGCCTCACAGATGGCAGCCCGGAAATCCGCGACCAAGCCCAACGTCTCTGCCGAAGAGTTGACGCGCTATTACCGCGACATGCTTTTGATCCGCAGATTCGAGGAAAAAGCCGGTCAGCTTTACGGAATGGGCCTGATCGGCGGCTTCTGTCACCTTTATATCGGCCAAGAAGCTGTCGTCGTCGGGCTGGAGGCCGCGGCAGAAGACGGCGACAAGCGCATCACCTCTTATCGCGACCACGGCCACATGCTGGCCTGCGGCATGGATCCCAATGGCGTCATGGCGGAATTGACCGGCCGCGAAGGAGGGTACTCCAAGGGCAAGGGCGGCTCGATGCATATGTTCTCCAAAGAGAAACATTTCTACGGCGGTCACGGAATTGTCGGGGCGCAGGTGCCGATTGGCGCAGGCCTCGCCTTTGCGGACAAGTACCGCGACAACGGCCGCGTGACCTTTACCTATTTCGGTGACGGTGCCGCCAATCAGGGGCAGGTCTACGAGACATTCAACATGGCGGCGCTTTGGAAGCTTCCGGTGGTTTTTGTCATTGAAAACAACCAATACGCCATGGGCACCGCGCAGCAACGCTCTACCTCCACGCCGGATCTTCACACACGAGGCGAAGCGTTCGGCATCCCCGGCGAGGTGGTGGACGGCATGGATGTTCTGGCCGTCAAGGCGGCTGGCGAAACCGCAGTCGGTCACTGTCGCGCGGGCAAGGGTCCCTATATCCTGGAAATCAAAACCTATCGCTACCGTGGCCATTCGATGTCCGACCCCGCCAAATATCGCACCCGCGAGGAGGTGCAGAAAATGCGCGAGGAACGCGACCCGATCGAACATGTCCGCATCATGCTGCTTGAAGGCAAACACGCCACCGAAGACGATCTCAAGGCGATCGACAAAGAGATCAAGGCGGTGGTCAATGCCAGCGCGGAATTCGCCAAGGATAGCCCCGAACCCGCGCTTGAAGAGCTTTGGACAGATATATACGCGGAGGCCGACTGATGCCACATTTCGAGATCCACGCCGAGGATCCTGCCCGCGCCCGCGCCTTCTATACCGGCCTTTTCGGCTGGGAATTCACCCCCATGCCGGGTGGCGAGGAGGTCGATTACCACCTGATAGACGGCAAGGATCTGGGTGACAGCCTGACCGGCGGCTTGATGAAGCGGATGGATGCCACACCGGCACCAAACGGCCCCATTCGCGGCTGCACCTTGACCTTCGAGGTGGCGGATGTCGATGAACGCTACGCCTGGGCGCTTGAACATGGCGGCGCCGAAGCGTTGCCCCCGACCGATTATCCCGGCGTCGGCCGCGCGGCCTATGTCGAGGATGGTCAAGGCAATGTCGTGGGATTTGTCACGCCCGCTGAAACGGAGAGTTAGGACATGGCCACAGAAATTCTGATGCCCGCTCTGTCGCCGACGATGGAAGAAGGCACGCTCGCCAAATGGCTGGTCAAGGAAGGCGATACCGTCTCTTCGGGCGACATCCTTGCCGAGATCGAAACCGACAAGGCCACGATGGAATTCGAGGCCGTGGATGAGGGCATTCTTGGGCGCATCCTGATCCCGGCCGGCACCGAGGGCGTCAAAGTAAATACCCCCATCGGATTACTTCTTGACGACGGCGAAGACGCTGACTCTGCCACCGTTGAAACCGCGCAAAGCCAGCAACCGGCCCCTGCCGACAAAACGCTGACCTCCGAAAGCGCACCCGCCGCGGCGCGCACCCATCCGGAACCCGACCGCTCGCCCGACTGGCCCGAAGGCACGGAGACACACCAGCAGACCGTCCGCGAGGCGCTGCGGGATGCGATGGCCGAAGAGATGCGCCGCGATGGTGACGTGTTCCTGATGGGCGAAGAGGTCGCTGAATACCAAGGTGCCTACAAGATCAGCCAGGGGTTGCTTGAAGAATTCGGCTCCAAACGGGTCATCGACACACCGATCACCGAACACGGATTTACCGGCATCGCCGTGGGGGCCGCCTTTGGTGGGTTAAAGCCGATCGTCGAATACATGACGTTTAACTTCGCCATGCAAGCCATGGATCAGATTGTAAATTCTGCCGCCAAGACCCTTTATATGTCCGGCGGTCAGATGGGTGCGCCGATGGTATTTCGCGGCCCCAACGGTGCCGCTGCACGCGTCGGGGCCCAGCACAGTCAGGACTTCGCCGCCTGGTTTTCGCATATTCCGGGCCTGAAGGTCGCGATGCCCTATTCCGCCTCGGACGCCAAAGGACTGCTGAAAACCGCCATCCGCGATCCGAACCCGGTGATCTTTCTGGAAAACGAAATCCTCTATGGGCGCAGCTTCGATGTGCCGAAACTCGACGATTTCACCGTGCCGTTCGGCAAGGCGCGGATCTGGCGGGAGGGCACGGATGTGACCATCGTCAGCTTCGGAATCGGGATGACCTACGCGCTGGAAGCCGCTGAAAAGCTTGCCGAAGACGGGATCAGCGCCGAAGTCATCGACCTGCGCACCCTGCGCCCGTTGGACACGGCAACCGTCATTGCATCGGTACAGAAAACCAACCGCTGCGTCACGGTCGAGGAAGGCTTTCCCAAGGGCGCGATCGGCAACCACATCTCGGCCATCCTGATGCAAGAAGCGTTCGATTGGCTCGACGCGCCCGTAATCAACTGTACCGGCAAGGACGTGCCCATGCCCTATGCCGCCAACCTCGAAAAGCACGCGCTGGTCATCACCGAAGAGGTGATGGAAGCCGTGCGGAAAGTGACATATCGGTGATGCCGCCAATGCCCCTCCCGGCCTCCTCGATCGCGGTCAGACGATGACCCGCGTTGAAGTGCAGGGCCGCGACGTCGCAAACGAAGCCTACCGGATCGCGACAACGGTGGCAGGAACACCTGTCCGCGCTCTTGTGCCTGAATGCCTGATGCAGGGCCCGCGCCCCGGTGACCGCCCGTCCCACCGGGAAGCCTATGAATGGATCGCCGCCCACAAATCCCCGCTGATCCGAGCCGTGGAAACGCTTTCACGCGGAAAGCTTCCACGACGCCCCTATGACATTCTGACACTGATCGAAGACGCCCCTGCTTCTTCTTGGCCAACATACTCCGGGGGTGTGGGGGCTGGCCCCCACGCGCCGAAGCCCTCATCCGGTGCGCCGTCAAAGAGGACCTGACCGATGCCTATAGAAATCCTGATGCCCGCCCTCAGCCCGACGATGGAAGAAGGCACGCTCGCGAAATGGCTCGTCAAGGAAGGCGACACCGTGTCGTCCGGCGACATCCTCGCAGAGATCGAAACCGACAAGGCAACGATGGAGTTCGAGGCCGTCGATGAAGGCTCGATCGGCCAGATCCTCATCTCGGAAGGCACTGAAGGTATCAAGGTGAACACCCCCATCGCGGTGCTGCTCGAAGAGGGCGAAAGCGAGAAGGACATCCCGGCCAAAACCGGGCAAACGACCCCGCACGACACCAAGGTCGAATCAAAACCCGCCCTGGCCCCCGAGCCGGGGCCTCGCGCGCCCGCCGCGCCAAAATCCGCCTCTGGTGAGCGCATCTTTGCCTCGCCGCTGGCACGTCGTATTGCTGCGCAGAACAATCTGGATCTTGGGCAGATCAAAGGCTCCGGTCCACATGGGCGGATCGTCCGCGCAGATGTTGAAGGTGCCCCCCCCCAAGCCGCCGCGCCTGCCAGCGCAACGCAAGATCGCGCAGATGCGCCCCCATCCGTGCCGCCTGTCTCCTCAGGTCAGATCGCAAAAATCTATGCCGACCGTCCGCATGATGAAATACCGCTCGACGGGATGCGCAAGACGATTGCCGCGCGGTTGACCGAAGCCAAACAGCAGATTCCGCATTTCTACCTGCGCCGCGATATTCAACTGGACGCTCTGCTCAAATTCCGCGCCGATCTGAATGCGCAACTCGACGCGCGCGGGATCAAACTCAGCGTCAATGACTTCATCATCAAGGCCTGTGCGCAGGCCCTCCAACAGGTGCCTGCCGCCAATGCCGTCTGGGCCGGTGACCGCATCCTGCAATTGACGCCCTCGGACGTCGCAGTTGCCGTGGCAATCGAGGGCGGCCTGTTCACACCCGTTCTCAAGGACGCCGAAAAGAAAACCCTCACCACCTTGTCAGCCGAGATGAAAGATCTTGCCGCGCGCGCGCGGGACCGAAAACTGGGCCCCCATGAATATCAGGGCGGCAGCTTTGCCATTTCCAATCTGGGCATGTTCGGGGTCGAGAATTTCGATGCGGTGATCAACCCGCCCCACGGCGCAATCCTTGCGGTTGGCGCGGGCATCAAAAAGCCTGTTGTCGGTCCGGATGGCGATCTGACAGCCGCTACCATCATGTCCGTGACACTTAGCGTCGATCACCGTGTCATAGACGGCGCACTTGGGGCAGAATTGCTGGCGGCGATCAAGGAAAACCTCGAAAATCCGATGGTTATGCTGGCGTGACGTGTGGCAGCCGATCACGGCGTCGATCTCCACAAAGGCATGGCGCGGCAGACTAACGCGCCCCTGTCCTACCTTCACATCGGCACCCAAACGACCGCGTCGCCTTACACCTATCAGGCTGATGCTTCACGCACCCGAACGCAGAATCTGGTCCATGGTCATCGACGGCTGGTCACATCCTGCCTCGCCCACGATCCGTGCAGGCACGCCCGCCACGGTCTTGCAGGCCGGAACCGCATCCAGAACGACTGACCCTGCGGCGATGCGAGAGCAATGGCCGATATGAATATTGCCCAGCACCTTTGCACCGGCCCCGATCAACACGCCGTCGCCGATCTTCGGGTGGCGGTCTTCCTCTTCCTTGCCGGTCCCGCCAAGGGTCACAGAATGCAACATCGAGACATTGTCGCCCACAACCGCAGTTTCGCCAATGACGATGGAATGTGCGTGGTCGATCATGATCCCGCGCCCGATCCGCGCCGCCGGGTGGATATCCACGCCAAAGGCTTCGGAACAGCGCATCTGGAAGAAATAGGACAGGTCCCGCCGCCCGACGCGCCACAGCCAGTTGGCAACGCGGTAGCTCTGCAAGGCCTGAAAGCCTTTGAAAAACAGCAATGGTTGCAGGAAACGATGGCATGCCGGGTCGCGATCATAGACCGCGACGATATCGGCCCGCGCCGCTGCTGCCAGGTCGGGATCTTTGGAATAGGCCTCGTCGCAGATTTCACGCAGCATCTGTTCGGACATCTCGCCCGAGGCGAGTTTCAGTGACGTCCGATAAGCCAGCGCGGCCTCGATGGTGCCGTGATGCAGCACACTCGAATGGACAACGCCCCCCAAAAGCGGCTCTTCACGAATCGCGACGTGACCCTCTTCAATAATCTGGCTCCACACCGGATCGAGTTCGGCGAGCTTCGCGCGGGTCGTTGGCATGGCAATTCCTCCTTGGACCGTGCTTGAATACACCAGATAGGGGGCCAACGCCAATTGCAAACCTGTGATGGAGGAAATCATGGACCGAAATGACAAATTTCGTGAATTGATCGAGGATCGGCTGGCCGCCTTGAACGATGACAGCGCGTTGGGTCGTGACAGTCAGGCCGTCGTCGAACTGGACCAGCAGGCGGTCGGCAGGCTCAGCCGCATGGACGCATTGCAGGCGCAGGCGATGGCCCGCGCCGGTCAAGTCCGCCGTGATGCCGAAGCCACGCAACTGCGTCAGGCCCTGCAACGACTGGATCAAGACGAATACGGATGGTGTGACGATTGCGGTGAACAGATCGCCGAAAAGCGGCTGGAGGTCGATCTGGCCGCCACCCGCTGTATCGGCTGTGCGTCCGGCTAGACGTCGCGTCGCCCGGACATACCCAGCGCGAGAGAAACCCATCGCGCAGGGTCGCCGTTCAGATCGCGGCCTTCACCTTCGCAAATGGCCCCGGCCCGAATCGCGCCGAAAGCTGCGCGACCGCGACTGTCACCCCCGGCCCGTCCTGTGCCCGCGCCGCGGCGCTGTAATGCCAGGCAGATGTTTCCAGTGTGTGTTCGCGCAGCACCGTCTCGCCCTGTAGCACCCGCAGCAAGTAGGCTTCGCGTTCTTCGCCAAGGGGCACTTCGGGGGTTTCCCAGATGTCACCTTCGGTTCTGGTCCGCCTGATCCAGCTGACATCGAAACCACCGTCCGACACCGCAAGCCGCAGATGCGCCGGGCGGTAGGGCCGCAGCCCGATGCCCTCGAACGCGTGTACTTCGTGGACATAGCTGGGGTCGTCATAACCGCGCTTCGCCGGACCGATCCGGTAATGTCGCGCCAGCCCGCGTGTCGCGGTTGCCAGCTCTATCTGCTGCGGCGTGCCATCCAGCATCACCACCCAGGATCCGGCGGGCCAGACAGCGGGCTGCGTCCCGTCAGTACCCGCCTGCCCGCGTAACCTGTGCGACAACAGCCAGGTGTCCTTGTCCACCAGTTCGGCATCGCGGAACTGGAACACCTCCCATCCGCCCGGTGTGCCATCCCCGATCGCGGCCATGTTCGCGCCGGACAGCAACGCGCCATCGCTGACGCTTTGCAAGGCACCGGAGGTCAGCTTGATCTGAAGGTCGCCGCCCCGGTCAATGCGGCCAGCGGGTGCGGCAAATAACGGTGTCTCTGTCAGGCCCACCTTGGATTGTGCCGCGATGATCTGGTTAAGCCCGTAATCCTCGTCGCTCACGGCATCATAGACGGCAACGGTTCCGGGCCATGGATCCGCCGCCAGCGCCAGATGCGGAGAGTGAGCGACCTCATCACCGGTCAGCAGCGGCAGATCCAGAAACAGCGGCAAGACTGGGACCGGCGCGGAGAACGGGCGCAAGCTGACTTGGTCATCGGGGAATTCAGACGGTCGGTAGACATCGGGATCAACCCGGACGGCCTCGATCAGTTGACCATTGCCATGTTCGATGCGGTCGACGCGGTACAGCGCGCCATCCTCGTCAAGCGCCACCACATCGCCAGCGCCAATATCCATCCGCGAAGGCGGCAAGGCAAAGCGCACCGCGTCCCGCGACAGCCTCGCCTCGGAGAGCCAACGCTCGGCGGTCTGACGACCCTCGGCACGGGTCATCGACAGGGCAAGCTCTGTCTCCGCCACCGAATGCGTGGTGTCGTCGGGCAATACGGTTTCTTCGGCCACGGTGTCATAATCGCCATCCGCCTGTAGAAACCGCACCCGGACACGGCCGGACATTTCCACATCTGCGGCGCGGGTCTGCTCTACCGTGCCCTCGAATTCCGCGTTTTCGGCAAGTGCTTCGTGGCCCAGCGACAGAGGTTTGGTCTGCGCCCGCATCACAAAGCTCAGCAGGCCGTTCCGCTCTACCGCGTCGAACCCGTAGGCCAGCATCAAGGGTTGCAACGCGCCACGCGCCGCCGCGACATCCGGCACCACATAGCCGCGCACGAACCCGTGCAGCCCGCTGACGTCATAGTCCCTCAAACCTGCCCGTTCGCAGATCTCGGCCACGACAGAGGCCAGCGTGCGCCCCGAGGATCGCCCGTTCAGCCAATGACCGCGCAGGTAGTTCGCCCCGTCAGACCACAAGGCGCGGTTGGCGGGGAACCACGGATAAGGCCGCGCGTCCCACGCCCAGACGAATGCCCGGTCCATGTCGATCATCGGGCCGTCATAAATCTCGGACACGGGGTTATGTGCCGGATCGCGCCAATATCCCTGCATCGCGCGCAGATACTGGTGCTGGATCAGCTCGTCCCGCCGACCGTCCGAATAATGCGGCAATGCGGATTCCGAGCTTTTGGGGTCCAGAAACTTGTTGGGCTGGTTGCTGCCCTTGTCGATCGCCGCGCAGCCATATTCGGTGAACCAGATCGGTTTCGACCCCGGCACCCAGGCCGTCGGCTGCGCCTGCCGTTCGCCTGCGATCCGTTCGTGATGCGGGTTCGACCACCAGTTGCGGATATCCTTGTACCGCCAGACCCAGGGCTCGTCATGGGCCTCGTCGGTGATCGGTACACGGCGCTGCGCTGCGCGCGGCTCATCGGACGGGTAATACCAGTCGTAGCCTTCGCCGCCCTCGATATTCGATGCGAGATAATCCTGGTTGTGGATCGACTCCCACGCTGCGTCGGCGTGATCATGCCCGTCACGCCAGTCCGACAAAGGCATGTAATTGTCGATCCCGATGAAGTCGATATTGTCATCCGCCCAAAGCGGATCAAGGTGAAAGCGCAGATCGCCCGTGCCATCCTGCGGGTGATGACCGAAATACTCCGACCAGTCAGCCGCGTAGCCAATCTTGCACTCCGGCCCCAGAAGCGCACGCACCTCTGCCGCCAGTGCCTGCAACTCCGCAACCGCCGGATAGCCGGAACTGCCACGGATCGTCGTCAGCCCTCGCATTTCCGAGCCGATGCAGAATGACGACACACCGCCCGCCGCCGCGCACAGCGCCGCATAATGCAGGATGAAGCGCCGAAATCCCCATTCGGCGGGACCGGAATAGCCGACCTTTCCATTCCCCACCGCGAAGTCGGCGGCACTGGCCGTCCCGAAAAACTGCGCGACCTGCGCATCGGCGGCGGCTGTTCCATCGGGCGATCCGTCCTGACCGGGGGCCGCCGAAAGGGTGATCCTTCCGCGCCACGGCAACGGCGGCTGTCCTTCCGCACCCGTCCACGGATCCGGCACGGTGTTTCCAGCCTGCTGATCCATCAGGATAAACGGATAGAACATCACGTCCTGCCCGCGCTCGTTCATCTCGCGTATGGCCTGCACAACAGAAGTGTCACATGGGGTGCCGCCATATACCGGTCGCCCCTCCACCTCCGGCACGATGCCCGCGGTCGCGCGCGTCTGTCCCGCAACCCTCCAGGGCATCGTACCGGCGTCAAACTCGTCCTGCTCCACGCGTGGGCGCAAGCTACAGGCGCCGCAGCGCAGATCGTTGCCAAACCAGCTGACGACCAGCGACACGGAGCGGGCGTTGGGGAGTTCCGCCTCCAGCATGTCCAGCGATTGCAGAAGGTCGGGCTGTTCCGAGCCGGTGTTGATATTGGCAATCGCGGCCTTGCCGCCGCCATATTTGAAATGCACAGGCACAGTGGCCAGCGCGTATTCGTCGGTTCCGGGCATCAGTGCGACGCCGCTGATCCCATGCGCCACGCTGGCGGGATCGTCCTTGTCCTGATCGGGGCGCGTGACCTCAAAGCTGAACTGCGGGATACGATTGCCGAACCGTTCCAATGCCAGATCCTCGAAGACCACATAGGCGGTGCCACGATAGGCCGGCACACTGCCCGCCCCTTCGACTGCCGCAATTGCCGGGTCGGGCAACTGGTCGCGGCTGCCCGGATAGACGCGCATCGACACATCGCCCAAAGGCACTTCGGCACCATCGGCCCAGACCCGGTGCACACCGGTGATTTCGCCTTCGCAAAGCGCCAGCGCAATGCTGACGGAATAGCTGAACGACTTTGTCTTGGGCTGACGTGGCGCGCCCTTGCCGCCACCGCCGCCGCCGCCGCTAGTGGTGACGTGTTCCTGAAATTCCGTCGCCCAGATCAGGTGCCCACCGATCCGCATACGCCCGTAGACCTGCGCAATCGGGGCACCTTCGCCCGCACCTGTCAGACGAAACCGGTCGATGCGGCCGGTTTCGACCGTCTCCGATCCCTGCCCCATCAGGCGCTGGTCGATGGCCCGACCCAGCGTCGCCCCGGCAAACCGGCCCACGGCCGTCATCGACAGGCCCAGCAGGCTCCCGCCGACAGAGCTTCCAAGCGCCGCACCCGCGGCCGACAGCAGAATCGTCGCCATGAGATTATCCCTCCAGAGGAAAACGGAAACGCGCCACGATGCGGCGTCTCCAGGGGGCGCTGAGCGGGCTTTCGACCACCCCATGCCCCGTATATGCGTGAACGAAGGCGGGCAGAGTTCCTGCCTCCGAAAGGATGCCCAGATGCTTCGCGACCGCCCCGTTCCGCATTCGGAACAGCAACACATCGCCGGGCTTAATGTCCGGCCCGGCGGGCGAAAGATGCGCAAGGGCAGCGGCCCACAGGCGTTCCTCGCCCTGCGGCTCCGACCAGTCGAACGTGTAGGCCGGAATGATTACAGGCTCTGGCCCGACCACCTCGCGCCAAACTCCGCGCAAAAGACCCAGGCAATCGGTGCCCGCGCCCCGCGTTGAGGCCTGATGCCGGTAAGGCGTCCCCAACCAATCGCGCGCCGCGTTCACCACCTGCAAACCCGCCGCCATCACCGTCGGCTCCCGCCGGATTGCGCCGTGGCGACCGATGGATGCACCATGACCCAATCCTCTTCGGGAATGTCGGGGAAACCCTGAAAGTTCAGTTGATTGGCGAATTTCAACTGGCAGGTTTCGAAGCGCTTGTCACAGCCCGCGATCACGCGGATCTTGTCGCCAGAGGCAATGTCTGCCCGCATCGGCTCCCACAACTCGACGATGCGCAGATCGCCTTCGGACCTGTCGCGCTTCACTGCGCCTCGAAGCCCCTTTGCCGCCCCTGACAGCACTTCAAAACGTCCACGTTGAAACCACCCGGCATCAAAGCTGCCCGTATCGCCGAACCGAAAGATCCGCCGCGCTTCAACGTCGATCAGATGCGCCTCGACCGAATAGCCCGGTGTCGACGTGTCGAAACCACATGCGCTATCGCCCAAAACGGCCGAGCACGGTTTCTGGAACACGCGCCCCAGCGGACGGTTCAGCGCCTCGCTCAGCCCGCGCAGTTCCGCCTCAAACGCGCCGCCGGATCGTCGGATCTCGCCCAGAGAGCCACGAAACAGCAATTGCCGTTCGTCCGGGTTTGCCCAATTCACCAGCCAGGACGACACTTCCGCGCCGTCGAACCGCCCCGAGGCAATATCCGCCTCTGAAATCGCCGACGAAGACAGCGCGCCCATCGCTTCGCTATTGTCCACCGACAGGCCGGTACTTTGTTGCAGCGCCCGCGCGGTCAGGCCGGTATCCGCACGATGGATCATGCCGTTAAAGACCAGATCGCAATCGTGATCGGTAAAGCCCATCTGGACGCCATCGCGCCGCGTCACGCTCCAGGCGCGTGCAACGGTGGTGCAGCCGGTTTGCAGATGCGTCTTCAGCCCCTCATGAAACGTCATCAGACCCGTACCTCCACCACTGGCACGTCGGGCACCTCGCCTGCATGGAAACTGGCGACGCTTGTGCGGATACTGTCCGTGTCGAACCGCACCGGAACGTCGAATTCGAACCCGGCCGTCACCTCGCCTTCCGCCAGCGGCGGCTCTGCAAAAGTGATGAGGCCCGTCTCGTCATCGACTTCGTAATGCACGCCGTGAAGCAGTTCGTCGCCCTGCACACCCGCACGGACAGAACCCTGCACAGGTTTCGTCACGGGGCGGTCATAATGGCTGTCTCCCGACCAGTAGCGCTTGATCAGTTGGAACGTCACCGTCGCGCCGTCACCGCGCGCGATCACCTGATCGTCGAAGCGGACAGTCCGCGACGCGCGACAACTTTTGTAATCCGCCCAGTCTTTCCAGCGAAAGCCGAACAGCTGCCCCTGACGGGCCTCGAAAAAGGCGATAAGCTCGCCGATATCGTCCAGCGACCGCAATCCCAACCCGGCATCGTAGCGCCGTCGGGAATGTGCCCAGGGCGTATTGCGTTCCTCGAACCCGTTCGCCAGCGTCACAACATCGGTGCGCCGTTCGGGACCGCCGACCGACCCAAAGCTCAGGCTGGCCGGAAATCTGACTTCGTGAAATGACATGACGTCCTCCTCAGCGGTTGCGTTGACCGCGGCTTAACGCGCGGCTCATCTGGGCGGCGACCTGCGCCTGACTGCGGCGGAACCCATCGACATCCGGCGTGGAGATGTTCATCACCACCGTCGTCGCGCCGGCCCCGCCCTGCGCCTGCACGCCCAGTTTGCCATCCGCACCGCGTGTCAGGGGCATGATCGCTTCAGGCCCGGCCTCGCCCATCAGCCCGGTGCCGCCGCGCATCGGGAAATTCGTAGGCCCGGTGACAACGCCGCCCTTGGCGAAAGGCATAACCGGCCCTGCCCGAAGGCCGCGCCGTCAGCAAAAGGCGATGCGCCGCCGAAAATTCCCGACACGCCGCCCGCGATCAGGCTGCCAACGTGATCCGTCACCGGCTTGACAGCCGCGTTATATGCAGTGCCGATCATGGAGTTGGCGATCCGCTCCAGCGCGTCCGACAGCTTCATCCCGTCGAACACAACCCCGTCGATTGCGCCCTTCAAACCCCGGCTCAGCGAGGTTTCCAGCGCAGCGACCCCCTTGCCGGTGGCACTGAAGGTCTGGTGGATACGGCGCATTTCCGCATCGAACCCGGCCGCCATGCCGGTCGCGGAAGCCAGAGAATTTTCCAGCGCATCCACCTGATTTTCCAACGTTTCCACTGCGTCTCTGTCAGACATCTTCTGCCCTTTCCTGACTGTCGGGATAGGCGCGGATCAGCGCCTCCAACCCATCGCGCCCCAGGGACGCCGCGCCGGAGCGTTCGCCCAGCATCACCCGCAATTCGGCAGGTGTCAGTGCCCAGAACTCCGCCGGGCGCAGACCCAGCCCCTGCAAGCCGGCCCGCATCAGCGCCGGCCAGTCCAGCGCGGTCACGTCGCGATCTCCTCCGGTGGCAGAAAGGCGCGGGTCAAAAGCTCTGCCGCCACCCGTGCCGCCGCCATCGGACCGCCGCTGATTTCGGCCGCCAGAAGATCGCCCGCGCGGCCCTGCCAGCCGCCGCCACGAAGCCCCGCGACGATCAAGGCCAGCACATCGCGGCTGCTGACCTTGCCGCCTTCGAAACGGGCCACCAGATCCATAAGCGATCCGCTGTCCAACCCGGCTTCCAACTCTGCCAATGCGCCCAGAGTCAGGCGCAACTGGTGCTGCACCCCGTCGATCTCCAGCGCGACTTCCCCTCTGTACGGATTGGTCATGGCCTTAAATCGCCGTAAAGATCAGCTGACCGGCGGAGGCCATGGACAGCTCGTAGGTCGCTTCGCCGTTATGCGAACCGGCATATTCGATCGCCGTCACCTGGAACGGGCCTTCGACCACCCCGAAATCCGGAATGATGACCTGAAAATCAGGTGTCTCGCCGTCGAAGAAGATCTGACGCGCGCGCTCGTCCGTCGTGTCATCGCGGAACACGCCCGACCCTGAAAGCGAGGCCGAACGCACACCCGCGCCGCCCAGCAATTCGCGCCAGCCGCCCGAGCTTTCCAAAGAGGTCACATCGACCGTCTCGGCGTTGAAACTTACCCGCGTGGCACGCAGCCCCGCCAGCGTCTGGAACTGGCCGACACCGGTCAGATCCACCTTGATCAGCATGTCCTTGCCGTTCTGGGCACCCATGGCATTTACTCCGTTGATAGTGTTTAGTTGTCTTCCACGCGGGCGCGGAATTTCAGGTCGATGCGGCGGATGGTTCCGGTTCCCACACGCGCTGCCTGCGCCTTGAGAAATCGCATCCCCACCAATCGTCCGCGACTGAGTGTCAACGCGGGATCTTCCAGCGCGTCACTGATCGCAGCGGCGGCTTCCTTGGCCTGCTGGAACCCGGAAGCGCCTGTGACGACGGTGATCGTCAGGTCATGCTCTGCCCCTGCACCCGTGGCATCGGATTTGTCGCGGACCACCTCGGCCCCCAGCGTGACGTAAAGATCCGGCACCCGGCCGGATGGCAGCGCATCGTAGACATGCGCACCGACGGTGGCCTGCACCCTGGCATCTGCCAGCAGGCACGCATAGACGGCCGACTGAAGCGGTGCAGAAAGCGCATAGCTCATGCCGCGACCTCCTCTTCGGCAAAGCAGATCAGGAACCGGCCACGCGGGTCGCGTTCGCTCACGGCTTCGATCCGGTAATGCCTGGTGCCTTCACGGAACCGCTGTCCTGCCTGTGGGCGCATCGCACTGCCCACCGGGGCACCGCGCACCGTTATCTTGAACCCCATGACCGAGGCCGAGGATGCAGGTCCGGACACTTCGCGCCCGCTGCGCGGCTTGACCTCTGCCCAAAGCGTGCCAAGTGCGTTCCAGCCCTCGTCGTAGCCTCCCGCCCCGTCGGCCGTGACCAGCGGTGCCTCCAGCACCAGCGGGCGGCTCAGTTCGACGGTACTCATTGCTCTGCCCCCAGGCCGATCCGAAGCGGCCGGTAGCGCTCAATCAGGCTGGTCACGCCGAAGGGCATGCAGCCGCGACCCAGCGAGGTCTCGTCGCGGTATTCGTAATAATGCGCGGCCAGCAGCATCACCGCCTGCGCCAGATCGGCGGGCAGATTGCCCCAGTCCGGCGACATTCCGGCGGTCAGTTTCAGTTCGGCATGACCGCCATGCGGAATCGTCGGCAGGCAGGTGCCCATCGGTGCCAGAACCGGACGCACCGCATCCTGCACCAGACGGTATTTGCCCGGTTCGATCACCGTCGGCAGGCCGTCGCGTCCAACCATGGACACTTGCGAAATCGCGCTGACCGGGGCAATCGGCAAGCCCTGCCCGGCACCGTTCCAACGCTCCACCGTCCAGGTGAAATCACGCGCGATCAGCGCCTTCCCGGTGCGCGCCTCAATGGCCGCAAGCGCCGCGCGCAGAAAACCTTCCAGCAATCCGTCCTGCAAGCTATCCTCGGCAAAGCCCGATCCCAGCCGCAGGTGGCTTCGCAATCCGGCAATCGGAAGCACCGCCTGCGGCACTGTGGTTTCTTCGATCAACATCATGGATCGTCTCCAAACATCCTGCCCCTCCGCGGGAGCTTTTCCGGCAAAAAAGACGCGCGCCGCTCACGTTGCTCGGACGGAGGGGAGCAGCTGGACAACGCAAGTCCAAACCGGCGCGCGCCAGGGCAGCGGGTTGCCCCGCCGCTCTTCCGCCGCGCCTTACGAGACGGCGAAACGCAGAAGCTTGATCGCGGCAAAATCGCTGACATCGCCGCCGACACGCTTGGTGGCATAGAACAGCACATGTGGCTTGGCCGAGAACGGATCGCGCAGCACCCGCAGATCGGGGCGTTCAGCAACCGTGTAGCCCGTGCCGAAATCGCCAAAGGCAATCGCATCGGCACCCGGCGCAACATCGGGCATGTCCTCGGCAATCAGCACGCGATAGCCCAACAGACGCGCGGGCTCTGCCGCCGCCAGACCGTCCGACCACAGGAAACGACCATCCGCGTCCTTGAGCTTGCGCACCAGACCGGCGGTCTTGGAGTTCATCACGAAGGTCGCATTGGCGCGGTATTCTGCCCCCAGAGAGTAGACCAGGTCAATCAGCGCGTCAGCGCCTGCAAACCCACCGTCAGCGCCGGTCGGCACATAGCCGATATTCCCCCAGCTCCAGACGTCATTATCGACAGTGGGGTGGCTCAGAAAACCGGTGGGTTTGTCATTGCCGTCCCCGTTGATGAAGGCGGCAGCCTCGGCACGCGCGAACTTGTCGGCGATCCGGCCAGCCAGCCAGCCTTCGATGTCGAACGCGGCATCATCCAAAAGACGCTGTGAGGCTTTCGGCAAAGCCGACAACTCGTGCAGCGGAATGGCGATACGGTCAACGATCGGCGTACTAGTTTCAGTCGAAGATCCGGTCTCGGACGCCCAGCCGGCCCCCATCTCGGTGGTGTCGATCAGAACGTCATAGGACGTCGCCTCGACATTCACCACATTGGCGATCGCCCGGATAGATGCCGTGGTCGCCAGCACCGAATTGACCGATGCGGAGGTCACGGGATCGACCAGATAGCCGCCATCGCCATTTACGGCGGTGGACATCGCCTTACCCTCGAATTCCAGACCGCGAAGGCCGTCATCGTCGCCAGAGCGCAGATAGGCGTTGAACGCCTTCTGGTGCGGCACCTCGACTTCGGCCGAAGTGGCCAATGCGGGGCGGTAGGCAGTATGAGATTTACGATCAAGCATGGTCAGTCGCTCTTCCTGTTGTTGAAGCCGTGCGGACATGTCGTCCTGAAAGGTTCTGAAATCCCCGACAAAACCCGCGATTGCGGATTTCACCTGGGTGACCGGAGACAGATCTTCCCCGGTCCGAGAGGTCGTCTCGGTCTTGCTCATGGCATTGGTCCCGTGATGGCTTGACGCGTCAGTCGCGCGCCAGGTTCAGACGCGCGCCTTCCAGCGCCTGCGCCAACTCGCGCAGCATGGCCTCGGCCGGGGCATCGCCCTTGGCCGCCACCCGCGCACTGGGCAGCATCGGGAAGGTCACAAGCGAGACTTCCCAAAGCTCCAGTTCCGTCAGAAGCCGCTGGCCCCTGTCATTCTTCGTGGCCTTCAACGTCCGGTAGCCAATCGACAGCCCGTCAATGGCCCCCGCCGCGATCAGCGCCGCCGCTTCACGGCCCTTCTGCGTGCTGTCCAGCAGACGCCCCTTGACGAACAGCCCGCGACCGTCCTCGCGCACCTCATCCCAGATCCCGATGGGCGTCGCCGGATCGTGCTGCCACAGCATCTTTACCGCGCGGCGTTCCTGGGCCATCCGCTTGAGCGATGCTTTGTAAGCGCCGGCCTCAACCACGTCACCGCCCTGATCGCAGGCCCCGAACAAGGAGGCATAGCCCTCGATCCGGCTGCCATCAGTCACCGAGACTTCTGTCTCGAAACGGCAGAATTTCTGCTCCCACCCATAATCCGTCTGCATCTCTTGTCCTTCCATCATCTCGAAATCCCGGATCACGGCGCCGCCGCCAGAAGGCCCTGGACCGCTTGCGCGAGGATCACGCCCACCACGCCGTAGACTGCCAGCCACAGCCGTCGCTCAAGCCGCTCCATCAGCACTTCGATCTTGTCGATCCGTCGGTTCACGGCTTCGAACTGCATCCGCGCCATGCGTTCATGCGCTTCCAGTTTCAACGAGGGCGCACAGTCGAAAGGCAGGCCTCGGCCATCAGCCATTGGCCGCATCCTCCGTCAGCGCAGGCAGGCCCAACATGGCGCGCTTTTCGGCGACGGTCAGGAACTCGGCACCCGTGACACGACCCCATTGCGCGTCGCGTTCGGCACTCAGCGCGGGCACCTGATCCAGGTCGGGCTTGAGATCAAACGTTTCGCCGATATGTCCGCCCAGCCAACCGCTCAGCGCCCCGGCCACCCGCATCGCCAGCGGCAGAACCGTCAGCCGATAGAAGGCGCGGTTGGCCTCTTGGTAATTGGCATAGGTCGCATCGCCCGGTATCCCCATCAGCATCGGCGGCACCCCGAAGGCCAACGCAATCTCCCGCGCGGCACTTTCCTTGGTCTTCTGGAACTCCATATCCGAGGGGCTGAATCCCATCGGTTTCCAATCGAGACCACCTTCCAGCAGCATCGGCCGCCCGGCATTGCGCGCGCCCTGGTGATAGCTTTCCATCTCGCTCACCAGCCGGTCATATTGATCGGGCGCGAGACTTCCCTGCCCCTCGGCACCCTTGTAGACAATCGCTCCCGAAGGCCGCGCGGCATTGTCCAGAAGCGCCTTGGACCAGCGCGAAGCGCTGTTATGCACATCCAGCGCCATGGCCGCCGCCTGCATCGGGCTTAGCCCGTAATGGTCGTCCTGCGGATGAAAGCTCTTGATATGGCAAATCGGCGAAACCGGCCCCGTAGCATCAAACCGGTGCTTACGACCGCCAACCGCATATTCATACCCCACAGGCCAGCCATCCGGGCCGGGGATCACCGACAGCCGGTCGGACCGCAGGACATGCAGTTCCGCCAGCTCGCCCAGATCGGTTTGCACGGCCTCGACATAGCCATTGCCCGACAGCAGGATCTGGCCATAAAGCGCCTCCAGCAATTCCGCCCGCCGCTGCGCCGGGTTGGGCGCGGATAGCAGCGCCAACACCGGATGGCTTTCATAGCGTCGTTCCGCATCCTGAAGCACCAGCGGCAACGCCGCCGCGGCCTCGGCAATCAGCTTCACCGCGCGGAACCCAACCGGGTTGCCGGCAAAGCCTGTGCGCGTCAAGGACACCGTGTCGCGCGGGCTCCAGGCCACCCGGCCATTGCCCTGCATGGCGATCACCCGACCCACCGCGCTCGCCTTGGCCTCGGGGGCCGCAGGCGCTTTCACCGGGGCCGGTACTGCCTGGCTCTTGCGCATGAAATCAAATACCATCGTGTGATGCTCCTCGTTTCACCTGTGCCGTGCAGACAAGCCGCGATCCTTCGGATCACGCTGTTTCGCGCGCCCGTCCTGCCTGCCTGCCACTCTGGCTGTCTGTCCGTCTTGCTGTCAGTCTGACGAGGTTGCCCGCCGCCGTTGAAACCAACCTAGGGTTTAATGGTTAAGGTCGCTTAACCAATGCGGTCGCACCTCCTAAAGCGCGCGCAACTGCGGCTTGCGCCAGCCCGCCGCCGGTTGGATCATGCCCTCTGTCAACGCCCAGACCAGCGCATCCACGCGGTCCGGCGATCCTTTGCCTTGATAGCCCTGCAAGGTCATGCGGCACATCTGATCCTCAAGTTCGCCAAGGCCGCGCAAGTGGCTGACGCGCCCCTGCTCATACAAAGCCGCGACAGGCTCGGCCCGTGCGATCTTGCCCTTGGCGGCATGCACCTTGGTCACCGGCACCAGCGGATCGGCCTGCCGGATGACCTGTTCGACCATATCGCCGCCCTGGTTGACCTCGGCCACCAGACGATCAGCGCCCCAATGCTCCATGCAGGTGATTGCCGCGCGCGCCCACGTCATCGGGCTGGCCGCGCGCACGCTGGCATCCTCCAGCACAACAGCGCGCCAATCCTGCACCGGCCCCTGCATGGTGACACCAATCGCCACGATCCCGCATTCGTCAGACCCGGCATGACCACTAACCGGCGGATCGACCGCGACCAGCACCCGGTCAAACGCGCCGGCCTTGTCGATCCGGACCTCGTCCAGCAAGGAATGTGTCCAGAGCGCGCCCTCCTCGTCTTCCATCAACACGCCGTCCAGTTCCTGCCGCCCCAACCGCGTCCCGGCATAGCGCGCACGCACCTCGGCCAGAAAGCTATCGGCCAGATTGGCGCGGTTCGCCTCAGTGGGCGCATGGCTGACAACGGTCGAATCCAGCTTCAGCAACTGCTTGAGCACGCCCACATTGCGCGGCGTCGTCGTCACGCATTGCTGCGGACACTCCCCCAGCCGCAAACCGAATTGCAGCATGTCCCAGGTGTCCTGAGCCCGCTTCCACTTCGCCAGCTCATCCACCCAGGCGGCATCGAATTGCGGCCCGCGCAAAGATTCAGGCTCATGCGCGGAAAAGGCCATCGCCTCGGCCCCGTTGGGCCAGATCAACGTGCGCCGCCCGCCATGCCATTCAGGACGCCGATCAGGCGGCGAACAGGCCAGAATGCCGCTTTCGCCGAACACCATCACCTCGCGGACCTGATACAGCGTCTCGCCCACCAGCGCCACGCGTTTTGCCCGGCCGGGATCGCGCGGACGCGACCCCTCTACCATGGACCGGACCCATTCGGACCCGGCACGCGTCTTGCCCGCGCCGCGCCCACCCAGAATGACCCAGGACCGCCAATCCCCCACCGGGGGCAGTTGATGGTCCAGCGCCCAGAACTCGAAAATGTAAGGGAGAGCCAGAAGCTCTCCCTCGGTCATATCGTTCAGGAACTCATTCCTCACGGCAACATCTGCGCAAGCGATCCAGGCGGCACCCGATCTCAGATCGTGCGGCGTCAAAATCGATCGCGTAATCCCGGACAATTCCGGCTCTGTCTCGTTGTGCTTTGGCAAGTTGCGCCTCCGTTTCGCTGGCAGCCTTCAACATGGATCTCACATATGCGAGTATCTTCAGGCCCTCTGTTTCCGTTCCGACTTCCCCGGCGCGGACCCGTTGTCTCAGGTCCTGCAAATCTTTTCGTGCTTCCCGAAGCTCTTCGCGGACCTCGCGGGCCACGTTTTCCAGTTCGGCAAACCCTTCTTCCGGGGTAATAAGTGTCATGTGCTCGATGACCTCTCGCTAGAGTGATCCTCCGCCCGAACCGCATGAAAAAACGGCCACCGGGGTCACCCCCGGGGCCGTTCGCCCAACTGTTCCAGCATGCCACAACCTATACGGGAGACCGTTCGCAGAGTCAAGCCTGAACACGCCCACACGATGCCGTAAATAATTGTAAATAAATGTTAATATCTACTTCTGCGCAACCTAAGCGCAACGCGAAAACCATCGCTTTTAGCGATTTTTCAGACAAACGAAAAAGGCGGCACCACCCCCAAGGATAGCGCCGCCTTCTAAATCAAGTGATTAACTTTTTCGAAATCACACCGCGCGGTGGCGCTACTGATTGCGCTGCGCTTCCAGCGCACGGTAAGCCGTCACATTGCGATTATGTTCGTCCAGCGTGACGGCGAAGTTGTGGCCATCCGCCGGATCGAGCGTGCGCGCGACAAAATAGATGAAATCCGTATCAGCCGGGTTGAGCGCCGCCACGATGCTGGCACGCCCCGGATTTGCGATCGGTGTCGGCGGCAGACCCTTGATGACATAGGTGTTCCACGGCGTCTCGCGGTCCAGCTCCGACCGGCGTAACCCACGCCCCAGGACACCTTTGCCTTCGGTCACACCGTAAATGACCGTCGGATCGGTTTGCAGGGGCATGTCGGCGCGCAGCCGGTTGGTAAAGACCGAGGCAACCTGTCCGCGCTCTTCGGCATTGCCGGTCTCTTTCTCGATGATTGACGCAAGGATCAGTGCCTCTTCCGGCGTTTCAAGCGGCAGATCATCGGCGCGGTTCTCCCATGCATCGGCAAGGATTGCCTCCTGTGCGCCCTGCATCCGGGCGATCACCGAGTCCAGCGTATCGCCGGGCTGAACCTCATAGCTGTCGGGGGCAAGACTGCCCTCTGCCGGAACCTCCGCCTCGCCCTCCAGCAGGTCCAGAGACGCCAATTCCTGCACCACCTGCCAGCTGGTGACACCTTCAGCCAGCGCGACGCGGTAGCGGGTGTCGTCCTTTGCACGCATCTCGGCGTAAACCGGATTGGTCTCTGCATCGCCAGGCGCAAACTTTGCCCGTTCGGCATAGCGGCCGCTGGCGGGATCAAGCTCGCGCACCTGGATTTCCGCCGCAGTCACGCCGATGCGGTAAACAATCTCTGTCCCGCAGGTGCTGGCACCGCCACGGGTCACGATATCGACAATTTCTGCCATCGACGCGCCTTCCGGCACCAGAAAACTGCCCGCTTTCAGGTCTTGCGCCTTGTCCATGTAATCCGCGCCGATCCGCAGGATCGCCCCGCTTGTGACGGCCCCCTGACCTTCCAGATTGCGCGACACAGCGCGCAGGTTGGTCCCACGTTCGACCTGCACGCAGATTGCCTGCTCCAGCGGTCCTTCGGACAGGTATTGCGACCGGCCCCATATGACCACGCCCCCGGCCAGGAACAGCAAGACGGCGAGGAACGTCAGCGCGTTAGACGCGATATGGCGCCACATCAATCGACCTTTCTGAAGATCACGCTGGCATTGGTGCCGCCAAAGCCGAAGCTGTTGGACAGGGCCACGTTGATCTTGCGCTCGCGCTTGGCGTTGGGGGCAAGGTCCACCTTCGTTTCCACCGCCGGATTGTCGAGGTTGATCGTCGGTGGCGCCACCTGATCACGGATTGCGAGAATCGAGAAGATCGCCTCGATCGCGCCAGCAGCACCCAGCAGGTGCCCGGTCATCGACTTGGTCGAGGACATGGTGACCTTGTCTGCGGCATCGCCCATCATGCGCTCTACCGCGCCCAGTTCGATCTTGTCCGCCATCGTACTGGTGCCATGGGCGTTGATATAATCAATATCGGACGGTTGCAGCCCGGCCTTTTTCAGCGCCATGCGCATACAGCGTTCCGCGCCGTCGCCATCCTCTGACGGCGCGGTGATGTGATAGGCGTCGCCCGACAGACCGTAACCGATCACCTCGGCATAGATCTTGGCACCGCGCGCCTTGGCGTGTTCGTATTCTTCCAGCACCACGATGCCGGAGCCTTCGCCCATGACAAACCCGTCACTATCGACATCATAGGGGCGGCTTGCCTTTGTGGGATCATCGCTGCGCTTGGTGGACAGCGCCTTGCAGGCGTTGAAGCCGGCGATGCCGATCTCCGAGATCGACGCCTCGGCCCCGCCGGCGATCATCACATCGGCATCGTCGTCGCGGATCAGCCGCGCGGCATCGCCGATGGCATGCGCGCCAGTCGAACAGGCCGTCACAACCGAATGGTTCGGTCCGCGGAATCCGTAGCGAATGCTGACCTGACCCGAGATCAGATTGATCAGCGCGCCCGGAACAAAGAACGGCGACACGCGCCGCGGTCCGCGATCCCGCAGAACCAACGCTGTCTCGGCGATGGAGTTCAGCCCGCCAATACCGGATCCGATCAGAACGCCGGTCCGTTCCAGCTCTGCCCGATCATCCGGGGTCCAGCCTGCATCTTCGACAGCCTGCGCCGCTGCGGCAATACCGTAAAGGATGAACGTATCGACCTTGCGCTGGTCTTTTGGTGCCATCCAGTCATCTGGATTGAACGTACCGTCGGTTCCATCACCATGCGGCACTTCGCAGGCATAGTCAGTTGCCAGATGGCTGGCATCGAACCGCGAGATCTTCCCCGCACCCGATTGCCCATCCAGAATGCGTCTCCAGCTTTCCTCGACCCCGCTGGCCAAGGGGGTGACAAGGCCAAGTCCTGTGACAACAACACGGCGCATTCGGTTGTCCTTCCATCAATTTCGTTCCTGCCGCTCTTACCCTGCATGCGGGCAAGGGGGCAAGACCGTCGATTATCACTTTGACAAAGTTCCGCACAGCCCGGCATGATCTTGCGCCCGAAACAGCCCGCAAGCATCGCCCCGATTTGTGCCTCTATCGCCTGTCAGAAGGGCATCAAACACGGCTCCGCAGGTGAGCGTGGTACCCACAAACGAAAACGGCCCCCATGACGGAGGCCGTTTACGCTGTCTCTATGACTGTTGGGGCTCAGGCGTTGGCGTTGGAGATGAATCCAACCGCGTCGCCGAAGGTCTGAATGGTTTCAGCGGCGTCGTCAGGAATTTCGATGCCGAATTCCTCTTCGAAAGCCATGACCAGTTCCACGGTATCAAGGCTGTCTGCGCCCAGATCGTCGATGAACGAGGCATTGTCGACGACCTTGCTTTCTTCGACACCCAGGTGCTCTACCACAATCTTTTTAACGCGATTTGCGACGTCGCTCATATTGTCTTCCTCACGGTATTGTCGGGACATTCGCCCGGATTATCCCTCGCCCCTGCGGGGTTTTCAAGTGCCCTTGCGGGCGGCTCAACTCCCCGCGATGCGGGTCGGATTCGAAAGAGTTACCCCCTTCTGCCCGAAACTTCTGCGCCTATAGCACATGGTGCAGCGTTGGCAAACGCTTTCGCACCGGTGCCAAACACGCTTATCACAACATGGCCATGCCGCCATTGACGTGCAAGGTGGTTCCGGTGACATACCCGGCCTCTGGCGCGGCAAGATACAGAACCGCAGCGGCAATTTCGGCCGGATCGCCCATGCGGCCTGCGGGTATCTGGCCCATAATCGCAGATTTCTGGTCGTCGTTCAGCTTGTCTGTCATCGCGGTGGTGATGAAACCCGGTGCCACGGCATTAACGGTGATGCCTCGGCTTGCGACCTCATAGGCCAGCGACTTCGACATGCCGATCACACCCGCCTTGGCGGCGGCATAGTTGCCCTGACCGGGATTACCGGTTGCCCCGACAACGGACGAGATATTCACGATCCGGCCCCAGCGCGCCTTCATCATGCCGCGCAGTACACCTTTACACAGCTTGAATGTCGCGGTCAGGTTCACGTCGATCACCGATTGCCATTCATCATCCGACATCCGCATGAACAGGTTGTCGCGGGTGATACCGGCGTTGTTGACCAGAATATCCAGACTGCCCATCGCCTCGATTGCCTGCTTGGGAAGGGCATCAACGGCTGCGAAATCCGAAAGGTTGCACGGCAGGACATGCGCACGCTCGCCAAGTTCGGCGGCCAGGGCCTCAAGCGGTTCGGTCCGCGTGCCACTCAGCCCTACCGTGGCACCCGCGCCGTGCAACACGCGTGCAATCTCGCCGCCGATGCCCCCCGAAGCGCCGGTGATCAGCGCGGTTTTTCCAGTCAGATCGAACATACCTGTCCCCCGTTTGCGGCGGGTCAGCTGTTTTGCCGACCGTGCCGCGATGTTCCATATTTGAGGCGTATCGCATTGCATGGCCTCATAATCAAGACGAGCAAATCGTGATCTCACCCCGCCCGGTAACACCTTGCCCCGCAGCCAGAGACCCAGGTTGTTTGCGTCGCACTCTGTTCCCGCCAGCGCTAATCTTCACCGGCAAATCCCGCTTCACGATTCTCTTGTGACCTGCCGAAGCGGGCCTGTGCGACATTCTTCAGCTCAGGCTTTCTGCTGCCGCCTTGACCTCGTCGGGCGTGCCGATATTGCGCGTCGCGATGGTTTTGTCGATCCGTCGGATCATGCCCGACAGCGCCTTGCCCGCGCCGATCTCCCAGATCTCGGTGACGCCCTGCGCCGCCATGAACCCCACGCTTTCGCGCCACCGCACCGATCCGGTGACTTGCTGCACCAGCAAGGAGCGGATGGTCTCGGGATTGGCCACATCATGCGCCAGCACATTCGCCACCAGCCGCACGGACGGGTTGGAGATTTCGACATCCTCCAAAGCCTCTGCCATCGCGCGGGCAGCAGGCTCCATCAACTGACAATGAAACGGCGCGCTTACAGGAAGCAAAACAGCGCGCCGCGCCCCTTTTTCCTTGGCGATCTCGACGGCGCGTTCCACAGCCGCCTTGTGCCCGGACACGACCACCTGCGCCGGGTCATTGTCATTCGCAGCCTCGCAAACCTCGCCCTGTGCAGCCTCTTGCGCGACGGTACGGGCAGTCTCGAAATCCAGCCCCAGCAAAGCAGCCATGGCCCCGGCACCGACAGGCACGGCCTCTTGCATGGCTTTGCCGCGAATCCGCAAAAGCCGCGCAGTGTCGGCAATGCTGATCGCACCGGTTGCCGCCAGTGCGGAATATTCGCCCAGCGAGTGACCCGCCACATAAGCGGCCGCATCCACCGCCACGCCTTCTGCCTCCAACGCCCGCATCGCGGCAAGCGATGTCGCCATCAGTGCGGGCTGCGCGTTCTGTGTCAGCGTCAGCGCATCCGCCTCGCCTTCCCAGATCAGTGTACTCAGCTTTTCGCCAAGCGCGTCGTCCACCTCGTCAAACACGGCCTGCGCCTGCGGATAGGCCTGGGCAAGCGCCTGCCCCATGCCGATGGTCTGGACACCCTGCCCGGGAAATACGAATGCGCGGCTCATCTGATGCCCCCTTGTTATGTGCGGCCCCTTTCTGTCGGGGCGGTTGGACCTGATGTACCGTCACAGCAGCTTTCGCGCAACGCAGTTGACACCTCCGCTGGCAGACTTGCACCCTGGACATTTCCGTGTATACGGAGCGCTCCTTTCGCAATTACAGACAAACCGCGCAGACTCTCGTGGGCAGGGGCGGAAGGATCACAGACCTGTCCTTTGAAATGCGCCGCAATATGAACGGAGACCGCATGCCACTGTATGAGCATGTATTCATTTCGCGTCAGGACTTGTCCAACACGCAGGCCGAAGGCCTTGTTGAACATTTCGGCACCGTCCTCGCCGACAACGGCGGCAAGCTCGTGGAACACGAGTATTGGGGCGTCAAGACCATGGCGTACAAGATCAACAAGAACCGCAAGGGCCACTATGCCTTCCTGCGCACCGATGCCCCTTCCGAGGCCGTGCAGGAAATGGAACGCCTGATGCGTCTGCATGACGATGTGATGCGCGTCCTGACCATCAAGGTCGACGAGCACGCCGAAGGACCCTCGGTCCAGATGCAGAAGCGCGACGAGCGGGACAACCGCCGCGAGCGCCGTTGATCACCTGAGAAAAGGACGCTAAACCATGGCAACAAAACCATTTTTCCGCCGTCGTAAAGTTTGCCCCTTCTCGGGCGACAACGCACCTGCGATCGACTACAAGGACACACGTCTTCTGCAACGCTACATCTCTGAGCGTGGCAAGATCGTCCCCAGCCGCATCACCGCCGTCTCGGCCAAGAAGCAGCGTGAACTGGCCCGTGCGATCAAACGCGCCCGTTTCCTCGCCCTGCTGCCCTACGCAGTGAAGTAAGGAGTAAGCATCATGCAAGTCATCCTTCTCGAACGCGTTGCGAAACTCGGCCAGATGGGCGACGTCGTTGACGTCAAGCCCGGCTACGCCCGCAACTATCTGCTGTTGCAGAAGAAAGCCCTGACCGCGTCGGAAGACAACATCAAGGCATTCGAAGCACAAAAAGCGCATCTCGAAGCCCGCAACCTCGACAGCCGCAAGGAAGCCGAATCGCTGGGAGCAAAGCTTGACGGCGAACAGTTTGTCGTGATTCGCCAAGCGTCTGACGGCGGCAACCTCTACGGCTCTGTCACCACGCGTGACGCCGCGGACACCGCGACCGAGGCTGGCTTCTCGCTGGACCGCAAGCAGATCATCATCCGCGAGCCAATCAAGGTATTGGGTCTGCACGAACTTGAGGTGAACCTTCACCCCGAGGTCATGGTGACGATCACGCTGAACGTCGCCCGTTCGCCCGAAGAGGCGCAGCTTCAGGCGTCCGGCAAGTCGATCCAGGAACTGGCCGCCGAAGAAGAGGCCGCCGCAGATTTCGAGATCGCCGAGTTGTTCGACGATATCGGCTCTGCCGCCGAGGACGACGACGCGCCCCGCGATGTGGTCAACGCCGCAGCCGAGGCCGAAGCCGAGTCCACCGAAGACTAAGCCGACAGCAATGCCCCCAATTCGGGGCGTTCAGACCGCGCGGGCCCACCCCGCGCGGTCTTTTTTTGTGCCGCGGCCTGGCCTTCCCCTAGGCCAGCAAAAAACCGCGCCTGCGAGAGGCGCGGTTTTATGAAACTCCGTAGGTAACGGGGCTTATTCGTCTTCTTCAAGCGCCTCGACGGCCTTTTGCAGCTCATCTTTCGAGATTTCTTTCTCGGTCACATCGGCCTGTTCAACGATGTGGTCGACGACCTTGTCCTCGAAGATCGGCGCGCGCATCTGCTGTTGCATCTGCTGGTTCTGCTGGATGAACTCAAAGAACTGACGTTCCTGGCCCGGATACTGCCGCGCCTGGTTCATGATTGCTTGCGTCATCTCGGCATCGGTAACCTGAATCTCGGCCTTCTGGCCCAGTTCCGCCAGAAGAAGCCCCAGACGCACGCGGCGCTCGGCCAGCTTATTGTGCTCTTCGGTGGGCTCTACCGGATCGTGATCATGGCCTTCGACTTCGGGGTTTTCCTCGTGCCACAGCTGATGCGCGATCTGCTTGGCTTCGGCATCCACCAGCGACGGCGGCAGTTCGAAGCTGACGACATTATCCAGCTGATCCAGCAGGCCGCGCTTCATCACCGCGCGCGCAGCGCCCGCATATTCAGCCTCAAGACGCTCGGCGATCTGGGTTTTCAGCGCGGCCAGATCATCGGCACCAAAACGCTTGGCAAGCTCGTCGTCGATTACCGCAGCCTGAGATGCCTTCACGGACTTGACGGTGCAATCGAAGATCGCCGCCTTGCCCGCCAGATGCTCGGCCTGATAATCCTCTGGGAACGACACTTCGACGGCTTTCTCGTCGCCCGCTTTCACGCCGACCAGTTGCTCTTCGAAACCGGGGATGAAGCTGTTTGATCCCAGCGTCAGCGGATAATCCTCGGCAGAGCCGCCCTCGAATGCTTCGCCATCCACCTTGCCGACGAAATCGATCACGATCTGGTCGCCATCCTCGGCTGCGGCACCCTCTTCACGGTCCTCGAAATTCTGCGCGGTCTCGGCCAGATTTTCCAGCGCCTCGGTCACCGATGCGTCATCCGCCTTGGCCACCAACTTTTCCAGCTTGATCACGCTCAGATCGACCTCGGGGATCGTCGGAAGCGCCTCATAGCTCATCTCGACATTGACGTCGTCGCCTTCTTTCCAGTCCTCATTGGTCATCTTGACCTCTGGCTGGGCGGCAGGACGGTCGCCGCTGTCTTCGAAATGCTGGTTCATCGCGCCGTCGATGGTTTCCTGCATCGCCTCGCCCAGCAAACGCTGGCCGAACTGCTTTTTCAGCAGCGGCATCGGAACCTTACCTTTGCGAAAGCCCTTCATCTCGACCTCGGGCTGCGCTTCGGCCAGCTTTTCGTTGACCTTCGCGCTAAGCTCATCAGCGCTGACGGTGATCGCGTATCCGCGCTTCAACCCTTCGTTCAGAGTCTCGGTGACCTGCATTTACGTGTCCTTTTTCTCATCCTCTGGTGCGGGTGGAGGGACTTGAACCCCCACGCCTTGCGGCGCCAGAACCTAAATCTGGTGCGTCTACCAATTTCGCCACACCCGCAAAAACCCAAGAGGCAGCCCAACGGGCCGCCCAAGTCCGGCGCTGTCTAGCAAACCCGCAAGCCGGATGCGAGCGGAAAATTCGCCTGAAACAGACAGGGCTGCAGGGTTATTCCGGCACCGGCGGTACGCGGCCGAAACACAGTGGATGTCAAGAACCCAGGACACGACTCAGAACCTGGGGCAAAACCTCCGGCAGGTCTTCAGCAATCAAGCCCGGCCCAAAGCTGCGCGCGCATTCCACATGCAGCCAGGCGGCACTCGCAGCGGCGTCCATCGGACAATAACCGCGCGCCAGCAATCCGGCGATGAACCCCGCCAACACGTCCCCCGACCCGGCCGTCGCGAGCCAAGGTGCGGCACGATCATATTTGGCCAAGTTTATCGTGCAAGCCCCGGAAGGATCCGCGATCACCGTCTCCGCCCCCTTGAACAGCACCACGCATCCCGCCCGTTTGGCCACCGCACGTGTGGCATCAACCTTGGAATAGGCCGGACCTTTCGTTGCGGCAGCGTTCAATTTCTCAGCGATGTCTGGAAACAGCCGCTTGAATTCGCCCGCATGTGGCGTCAGCACGCACTGATCATGCAGCAACGCAAACAGATCCGGGTCGCGCGCAAGCAGGCTCAGCGCGTCAGCATCCAGCAGCACTGCCCGCCCTGGGCTTGGCCCGGGGCCTTGCGAAACAGAAGGCCCCGGCTCGGGGGCCGGGGCGCGTAGCGCTGCGGCGACCAACCCCGTCGCGCGCTCATCCAGTCCCAGCCCCGGCCCCAGACACAGCGCATTGATGCGCCCGTCTTCCAGCGCCGAAGCCAGCCCGTCGCCATCCTCAACACGCTTCAGCATCATCGCAGTGATCTGACAGGCCACCTCCATCTGCGCCGAGCCGGGTACCCCCAAAGTCACCAGCCCCGCCCCGATCCGCAACGCGCCCCGCGCTGCAAGCCGCGCCGCCCCCGTGCGCCCGGCACCACCGGACAAGATCAGGGCGTGGCCATGAGAGTATTTGTGCTGATAATCTTCTTTTCCGAGACAGATCGAATCTTTGGCAAGCGTGACCTGCTCAAGCCACACTTCCCGCTGCCTGTCCGGACCTTCACGCGACCACCGGAAAGCAAATGCCTCAATCCCCAGAGTTTTGACGACGACTTTGCCACAATGATCTGGTCCATCGGCCAAGACGTGCCCCAATTTCATGCTATGAAAGGTCACTGTAAGATGCGCGCTGGCTGAGACCCCATGGCGAGAGTCTGAAATCGCGAAGATCCGGCCACTATCAGCGCAAATACCAGTTGGAAGATCGATGGCGACGATGGCCGCCCGACCAATTTCATGCCCAACCTTAATGGGACGGCACCCCACCATATTTTCCATTTTTGAGAATAGGCCATCAAATTCTCGAAGCGCGCGCTTAAGCCCTGTTCCGAACAGTGCATCCACCAGCAGGTCGCAATTCCAAAACTTTTCTTCGTATTGCAAAAATGAATAGGTCGTCCCCAGCGCGCACCACCGTTCATAATTCACTTTCGCGTCAGGCGGCAGTTGCGACGGATCACCATGGAGGAAAACCTGCACCTTCCAGCCCTGTTCCTGCAGCAACCGCGCCACGACAAACCCGTCCCCCCCATTGTTCCCCGGCCCGCACAGCACCACGGCCCGCAGAATACTTGTCTCTTCTTCTTGGACCAAATACTCCCGGGGTGCGGGGGCTGGCCCCCGCTCCGGCATCGCATCTCGCGCAAACTCCGGCCATTCCTCGAAAATCGCCTCGACGACGCCCCGCCCTGCCCGCTCCATCAATTCCAGTCCGCTAACCTCGCCGCTGTCTATCGCGGCCTGTTCAATGGCGCGCATCTGCGCGGCAGTCAGAAGCTCGGTCATGCACAACTGTCCTGTCACTGGTGTAAAAGCTCGACCTCTTATCCGCCCTTCAGGACATAGCTTACAAGAGGACAACCGCGCAGATTCGCATACAGAGTTTTCTGATCGCGCATTATTAAGTCAGAACGCACAAATTATGTGCATTTAATTCTGACATCCGGCGTCGAAACAGCCATAGCACCCGAATCCGATTGAGCCATGGTGCCCCACATGATCAATCCCTAGCGACACCTGTTGCGACGGAGATTTCAGATGAAGAAGATCGAGGCGATTATCAAGCCATTCAAGCTTGATGAGGTGAAAGAAGCCCTGCAAGATGCCGGCATACAGGGATTGAGCGTCATCGAAGTCAAAGGTTTCGGACGCCAAAAGGGCCATACTGAACTCTACCGAGGCGCGGAATATGTCGTCGATTTCCTGCCCAAGGTGAAGATCGAGGTCGTGCTGGACGATGATCTGGTCGATGATGCCATCGCGGCAATCATCGACGCGGCCAAGACCGACAAGATCGGCGACGGCAAGATTTTCGTCAGCCCGGTCGAACAGGCGATCCGCATCCGAACCGGAGAGGCCGGCTCAGACGCGCTCTGAGCCTGCCCCGGACCTGATCCGGGGCCTCGATGCTTCAACACTCCCACCCGAATTCAATTCCAGTTGAAAGCTCACGGCCACCGGCCGGGACGCGATGAGAAGAGGACAACCAAAGATGAGCAATGACGCAATTCTGAAAACCATCAAGGACGAGGATATCGCCTATGTCGATATTCGCTTCACCGACCCGCGCGGCAAGTTGCAGCACGTCACGGTGGTCTCGGATCTGGTCGACGAAGATTTCCTGGAAGAGGGCTTCATGTTCGATGGCTCCTCGATTGGCGGTTGGAAATCGATCGAAGCCTCGGACATGAAGCTGATGCCCGACACCGAAAGCGCCTATATTGATCCGTTCTACGCGGAAAAGACGCTTTGCATCCATTGCTCTGTCGTCGAGCCGGATACCGGCGAAAGCTACGAACGTGACCCGCGCGGCACCGCGGAAAAGGCAGAGGCTTACTTGAAATCCTCGGGCATCGGCGACGTGTCCTACTGGGGTCCGGAAGCCGAATTTTTTCTGTTCGATGATGTTCGTTTTTCAAACTCTATCAACAAGGTATCCTACGAAGTTGATGCGATGGATGCGTCCTGGAACAGCGACACACAATATGAGATGGGCAACACCGGGCACCGCCCCGGCCTGAAGGGCGGCTACTTCCCGGTCAATCCGATCGATGACGGGCAGGACATCCGCGCTGAAATGCTGACCACCATGAAGCGGCTCGGCATGAAGGTCGACAAGCACCACCACGAGGTTGCGTCCTGTCAGCACGAGTTGGGCCTGATCTTCGGCACGCTGACAAAGCAGGCCGACGAGTTGCAGAAATACAAATACGTCATTCACAACGTGGCGCAGGCTTACGGCAAGACCGCGACCTTCATGCCCAAGCCGATCTACGGCGACAACGGCACCGGCATGCATGTGAACATGTCGATCTGGAAAGACGGCAAACCGCTGTTCGCGGGCGACAAATATGCCGATCTCAGCCAGGAAGCGCTGTATTTCATCGGTGGCATCCTGAAGCATGCCAAGACGCTCAACGCCTTCACCAACCCGGCGACAAACAGCTACAAGCGGCTGATCCCAGGCTTCGAGGCTCCTGTGCTGCGCGCCTATTCGGCCAGCAACCGGTCCGGCTGCGTTCGTATTCCGTGGACCGAATCGCCCAAGGCAAAACGCGTCGAGGCACGCTTTCCCGATCCCGCAGCAAACCCCTATCTGTGCTTTGCTGCCCTGCTGATGGCCGGTCTCGATGGCATCAAGAACAAGATTGATCCGGGCGAAGCGATGGACAAGAACCTGTACGACCTGCCGCCGGAAGAGCTGGAAGGCATCCCCACGGTCTGCGGCTCGCTGCGCGAGGCGTTGGAGGCGCTCAAGTCAGATCACGGCTTCCTTCTGGCAGGTGACGTGTTCACGAAAGACCAGATCGACGGCTATATCAAACTGAAGATGGAAGAGGTCGAACTTTACGAACAAACACCGCACCCGGTCGAGTTCGGAATGTATTACAGCTGCTGATTTCCAGCTTGCACAGCTATCGGAACGGGGCGTCTTCACGGACGCCCTTTTCTTTTCTGCCTTCGAAAAGAACATCGCTTTCACGCGCTCCTGCGCGCGTCACCGTACCGAAAAACCGCATTTGCCTTCCCTCTTGGCCCAGAGCATCTCTGCGGGTAGGGTCGTCTGGATCAGTTACCTATTCCGGAGACCGCAATGCGTCCGATTTTCACCGCTCTTTTCCTGTCGCTGCTGACTGCCTCTCCGGCATTGGCGGCGAATTGCATCACGAACAAGGGCAGTTTTGGTGCCTATAAGCAGGGTCTCAGCCAACAGGCCGCGTCCAATGGCGTGGGCCAGAGCGGCCTTCAGGCGCTTGGCAGCGCATCCCTGTCCAGCCTGACATGGCGGTTCGAATCCAACCCGTCCAGCCAAAGCGGCGTCTCATACGGCGATCCGGCGGCGTTTCTCGCCAAGCGTTCGGGCAGCTCTGCGCAAAGTTTCATCAACATGGCGCGCTCGAAGAAAAGCAAGAATCCCAACACGTTCTCATCGATCGAACGCACTTACGGTGTACCGGCCGACCTTCTGGTGACAATCTGGGGACTGGAAACAAGCTGGGGCGGCTATCTTGGCAAGACGCCCATCGTCGACGGGGCGGTCACGCTGGCCTCCTATTGCCGACGGCATCCGCGCTTTGAAGGCAGCGCGATCGCGGCGTTGAAACTGGTGGATCGCGGTGTGATCTCGACCAGCACGCAGGGTGGCCCGTCGGGCGAATTGGGGCATATGCAGTTTCTGGCCGAGAACTGGCTGCGCTACGGTGTTGACGCCAACGGCGATGGCAAGGCCGATCCGTATAGCGCGGTCGACGCGCTGGCCTCTGCCGCCAATATGCTGCGCCAGAACGGCTGGCAGCCCGGTCAACCTTATGGCGAAGGCACACGCAACTTTCAGGCGCTGTCTGCCTGGAATGACAGTGGTAACTATCAACGCGCGATTGTCTACGCGGCCCAACGGATCGGAGGGTAAGTTAAATATCACCTTTAACATTTACTTATCAATGACTTAAAGGGAAAATGCAAGGCTTTAGATGAAGATGCGCCCGCTCTTGATGGTTGCAACAGGCGGCGGGCGCGTTGCAACGCGACAAGACTGACCAGCATCAGGCGTGCGGACGGTTATGCGAAATTGGCCACTCCGCCCGCAAGATCCGATTTCTGCTGAACACCAAACAACACCGGCCGTCACCTTGACGTGACAGCCATGACACATCTCTGGCGGGCAGGCACATGTCTGCTTACCCTTTCAATAACATCAGAAAGGAGCCGCCATGGCCACCGAACGTATCACTTTTGACGGCCACGCGGGCGCCCCGCTCGCCGCGCGGCTTGATCTGCCGGAGGGCCCACATCTGGCCACGGCGCTGTTTGCGCATTGTTTCACCTGCTCCAAGGACATCGCCGCCGCGCGCCGGATCGCGGGTCGGCTTGCGATGATGGGGATCGCCGTTCTGCGGTTCGATTTCACCGGGCTTGGGCATTCAGGCGGCGAATTTGCCAATACGTCTTTCTCGTCGAATGTGCATGATCTGCACAATGCCGCCGCCTATCTTAGCGCGCGCGGCATGGCACCGTCGCTGATAATCGGTCACTCACTGGGCGGCGCGGCTGTGCTGCGCGCTGCGGGCAGCATCGACAGCGTGCGCGCGGTCGTCACCATCGCAGCCCCCTTCGATCCCGCCCATGTGACCCATAACTTCGCCAATGCGCTGGACAAGATTGCCGAGGATGGCCGTGCAGAGGTTGATCTGGGCGGGCAGACCTTCACGATCTCGCAGGGTTTCGTGCAGGACGTCACGTCGGAAAAGCTTGAAAGCGCCATTTCCGGGCTGAAACGCGCGCTGCTGGTGATGCATGCGCCGCGCGACAGCGTTGTGGACATCTCCAATGCGACACGCATCTTTACCACCGCGAAACATCCGAAAAGCTTTGTCACGCTGGACGATGCCGATCATCTGGTCAGCCGCGCAAGCGATGCAGAATATGCAGCACAGGTAATTGCCGCCTGGGCCGGACGCTACCTTGATTTGCCAGCGCCCGCACCGCCCCCCGGCGCGCCCGAAGGCGTGGTCCGCGTGGCAGAGGCTGATCCGGACGGCTTCCTGCAAGACGTACAAAACGGCCCGGATCATCACATGTTGGCCGACGAGCCTGAGGCTTATGGCGGCAGCAATCGCGGCATGTCGCCCTACGGGTTCCTGGCTGCCGGTCTGGGTGCCTGCACCTCGATGACGATCCGCATGTATGCGCGCCGCAAGGGCTGGCCGCTGGATCACGTCTCGGTGGATGTTCGCCACGACAAGGTCCACGCGCAGGATGCGTCCTCTGGAAGTACTGACAAGATCGACACGTTCCGCCGCCGGATCACGCTTGAAGGTGAGCTATCACAAGAGCAATGCGCCAAACTGCTGGAGATTGCGGATAAATGTCCTGTCCATCGCAGCTTGGAGCGCGGCGCGAAGGTGCTGACGGAACTGGTCTGACGCGCCGCGCCGGTTGACGTCAGGAACCGTTTCGGCCCCGACCAGCTGCCCTGGCACGCTGGTCGGGGCGCTACTGCCTTGTGGGCAAGGCCGCTTGGGTCTAAACCCCGCGCAATCCCGTTTGCAGCTTGGAAGGCCCGCCGATGATCCCCCGCTATTCCCGCCCCGACATGGTCGCAATCTGGTCGCCCGAGACCAAGTTCCGCATCTGGTACGAGATCGAGGCCCATGCCTGTGACGCTCAGGCCGAACTGGGGGTCATCCCGAAGGCAAATGCCGAAGCGGTCTGGAAAGCCAAGGACGTGGAATTCGACGTCGCCCGGATTGACGAGATCGAAGCCGTGACCAAACATGACGTGATCGCCTTTCTGACCCATCTGGCAGAGATCATCGGCAATGACGAAGCGCGGTTCGTGCATCAGGGCATGACCTCTTCGGATGTGCTGGACACCACCTTCAACGTGCAACTGGTCCGTGCTGCCGATCTCTTGCTTGCCGATATGGACAAACTGCTGGAGGCTTTGAAACGCCGCGCGCTGGAACACAAGGACACCATTCGCATCGGCCGCAGCCACGGTATCCATGCCGAACCCACGACCATGGGCCTGACCTTCGCGCGTTTCTACGCCGAGATGGACCGCAACCGCACCCGTCTGGCCACCGCCCGCGACGAGATTGCCACCGGTGCGATTTCCGGCGCGGTTGGCACATTTGCCAATATCGACCCCGCGGTTGAAGAACATGTTTGCGCAAAGCTGGGGCTGAAGCCCGAACCGATCAGCACGCAAGTGATCCCGCGCGACCGTCACGCCGCGTTCTTCGCAGCCCTCGGCGTTGTCGGCAGCTCTATCGAGAATGTCGCGACCGAAATTCGCCACATGCAACGCACCGAGGTTCTGGAAGCCGAAGAATTCTTCTCTGCCGGTCAGAAGGGCTCTTCCGCGATGCCGCACAAGCGCAACCCGGTTCTGACCGAAAACCTGACCGGTCTGGCGCGTCTGGTGCGCATGGCCGTTGTGCCTGCCATGGAAAACGTAGCTCTTTGGCACGAGCGCGACATCAGCCACAGCTCGGTGGAGCGCAACATCGGCCCCGACACCACAATCACGCTGGATTTCGCGCTTGGTCGTCTGACGCAGGTCATCGACAAGCTGGTGATCTATCCCGACAACATGCTGGCCAACATGAACAAATTCAAAGGTCTGGTGATGTCCCAACGCGTGTTGCTGGCGCTGACGCAGGCCGGTGTCAGCCGCGAGGATTCCTATCGCCTTGTCCAGCGCAACGCGATGAAGGTCTGGGAGAAGGGTGCCGATTTCAAGACAGAGCTTCTGGCGGATGACGAGGTCACAGCCGCCCTGTCGAAAGAAGAAATCGAAGAGAAATTCGACCTCGGTTATCACACCAAGCATGTCGACACGATCTTCAAACGCGTGTTTGGCTGAAGCGACTAGACACGTAAATTGCGATCCCTCACTGTCCGACAGTGGGGGATTTTTCGTTTTGCCAACGTCGCGAGGAAGGCGTTTCGTGCCTGCCTGAAGCGTCGCTATTTTTGCTGACAGACAGACGCCCGAACGTTCCAGCGCTTCCGGCCAGAGCCCGGCGCGCGACGGCAAGCTGACGCCGATCTCATTGAACCTGTGTCTTCACGTTTTGTCGCAGGCCAAGGCTGTGTTATGTTGTCTCCACAGACCAAATGGAGAATTGCAATGAACCTCAAGACAATTCTGGCCGCCACGGCTCTGGCAATCATTCCCGCAGTCGGCGCTTGGGCGTCCTGTTCGGGCCATAGTGAGGCGATGTCCTGCGCTCAGGGCACTGTCTATGACAGCGCATCGGGCAGCTGTGTCGAGCAAGTGACCGGCTGAGGCAAAAAGAATAAACTGCGATCAAACGTCACTCGTTCAGGGTTTGTTCACCTGACTCGGGTTAGGTCGGGACCATACGGGATGTAGCCGGACGAGGTCCTGAACGGATGACGAACCAGACACAGATCGCCACATTGGCTTCACCTGCCGCCCGCCCACCGGTCGGCATGACCCCTGTATTGACCCGCCGCCAGAAGGCGGCGATCGTGGTGCAGTTCATTCTGAATGAAGGTGCAGAGGTGGCCCTGACCACCCTGCCCGATGACTTGCAGGCCACGCTGACCCAACAGCTTGGCGACATGCACTATGTGCACACCGACACTTTGAACGAGGTGTTGACCGAATTCGCCGACGAACTCGGCGGCGTTGGGCTTAGCTTTCCCAAAGGGATCGCGGGGGCCTTGTCGGCGCTGGACGGAAAGATCAGCGCCCAGACCGCCCAACGCCTTCGCAAAGAGGCCGGCGTGCGTCAGGCGGGCGATCCGTGGGCGCGCATCGCGCGTCTATCGGCCGATGAATTGCGCCGTATGCTCGAGGCTGAAAGCACAGAGGTTGCCGCCGTTGCCCTGTCAAAAATTGATGTGACCCGCGCGGCAGAGGTGCTGTGCAAGCTGCCCGGTGCCCAGGCCAGATTGATCGCCTACGCAGTGTCGCAGACCGGCGCTGTCACCCCGGATGCCGTTGACCGGATCGGTCTGAGCCTTGCAAGCCAGCTTGATAACAAGCCCGAACGCGCCTTCAATGCGGCTCCGGAAAATCGGGTCGGGGCGATTCTGAACGTCTCACCATCGCTGACCCGCGACGATGTGCTGAGCGGATTGGACGAGACTGACAGCGTCTTTGCGCAAGCCGTCCGCAAAGCGATCTTCACCTTCTCTGACATTCCGACGCGGATCGCAGCGCTGGATGTGCCGCGCATCCTGCGCGACGCCGATGGTGACGCGATGGTGACCGCGCTGGCCTTTGCAGCGACCATCGGTCAGGACGAGGCCCGCGACCACATGCTCGAAAATCTGGGCAAGCGCATGTCGGAACAGATTCGCGAACAGATCGAAGAGCGCGGCACGCCAAAACGCAAGGACGGCGAGGCGGCGATGAACACTGTGGTTGCCGGTATACTGTCCTTGGTCGAAGCCGGCGAGATCACATTGGTCCAGCCTGACGAAGAAGAGTGAACTCAGCCGATACTGGCAATGTAACGGTGCGATACAAATGGCCCGATGCTTGTGATCGTTCCTGCCTCGGCCTATGTCTCGGCAGTCCTTTCAAGGAAAGCCGCCACAAACGTGCAAGACAAGACATCTTCGACGCCCCCCAAGGGCAGCTTTGGCGACTGGATGACCGATCGCGCATTACGGGCGATGATCCGGCTGGCACTGGTCTTGCCGCTGCGTGCCCGGCTCTGGCTGATGGGTCGGCTGATCAGCCGCATCGTCGCGCCGCTTGCCGGATACCGGGACCGCGCCATGGCCAACCTTGCCCATGTCTGGCCGGACCTGCCCGAAGCGGAACGCAGGCAGCTCGCAGATGCCGTGGCCGACAATGCCGGGCGCACGATGATCGAGAATTACGACGTCAAAGGCTTGCTGCGCAGAATGACCAACACGCCGGTGCACGGGCCGGGTGTTGACGCCGCAGAACAGGCCCGCGCCGAAGGCCGCCCGGTGGTTTTTGTCACCGGACATTTTGGTAATTTCGAAGCACCTCGTGCAGCACTTGTTGCGCGCGGATTCGAAATCGGCGGGTTGTACCGGCCCATGTCCAACGCCTATTTCAACGCACATTACGCCGCCAATATGCATGCCCTGTCCGGCCCCGTCTTTGAACAGGGCCGCCGCGGTACGCTGGGGTTGATGCGCCATATCCGTGAGGGTGGCATGGGTGTGTTGCTGTTCGACATATACGACAGTTCGGGCACGCCATTGCCGTTTTTGGGAAAGCCCGCCCCGACGGTCACCTCGGCTGCCGATATCGCACTAAAAACCGGGGCCTTGCTGATCCCGTTCTTCGGTACAAGACAACCGGACGGGCAGAATTTCCACATCGAATTCGATGAGCCGGTGCCGCATGGCGACCCGGTAGAGATGATGCGGCAAGTGACACAAGCGCTGGAACGCCGGATCGAGGCCCATCCCGAACAGTGGTTCTGGATCCACCGCCGGTGGAAGCCAAAACGTCAGCGCAAACGTGCAGCTGCCAAGATCGGGCCGTGACCGGCGCGCTGAACCAATACGACCAGTGGACGTGGACCCGAAATCGGCAGGCGCGCCTTATAAGTGCCCTGCCCGTCCCAGCGTCCCAGAACCCGCCAGTCAGTCACGACATTGTGGTAGGTCAGCGTCCGCCCGGCATTCTCGCCGCGCTTTATCGCAACAACAGTTTCGGGCTCGTAGCGCACCAGATGAATGTCTGCCGGTCCGGCAGAGCGCAGGGCGCGGGCCGAAATCACCAGTTCTGAACCGTTGCGGGCAAGTTCCACCAACACGGGCAGACGTTGCGATTCGTGTTTGCGGATCAGATCGGCCACATCCATCCTGCGGTTGCCGACGACATCCTCTGTCCCTTGCACAACCATCTGCGGCGTGTAGATGCTGCGATGACCGGCAGCCGCGGCATAGGCCTTTTGCCGCTTGGTGAACCCGGCCTGGGCGAAGACATCCTTCCAGCCGATATAATCCCAATAATCGACATGCAGCGCCAGAGCGATCACATCGTCACGCCGGGCAAGCTCACCCAGCAGTTGGTCCGCAGGCGGGCAAGAGGAACAACCCTGCGAGGTGAAAAGCTCTACCACCACCGGATGGTCCTGCGCCGCAGCAGCGCCAGCCAGCGCTATCCAGATTGTGGCGATCCATCCAACCAGCTTTCGCATGCGTCACTCTATTCCGTTTGAAGTATCCCAACGTCATTAAAACGATCATGCTGAAATAGCCAATCAAGGATTTGCGATAACCCGAGAGCTGTCCCAAAGAACCGAGCCGCCACCGTTTTGGCACCGCCAATCTCTCGCCTCAGCGACGAAAGCGGACGCATTGACACCCTGTTCCGTGTCAGGTGTCGCAATTTCTGGATCTGGCGGCCCAAATTCGGTGTGCAATGGTATACATAACGACGCACCCCCCTTGATTGGCACGTCAGGTTAGGGCAGATAACAGCCAGCAACACCCTTATCACCCGCATTTCGCAAGGGAGCCAATAATGCCCATCACAGTCGGTCAGGATACAGCCAAGACACGCAAGACGTTGTCTGTCGGCGACCAGTCTTTCGCCTATTACTCGATCCCCGCAGCCGAAGCAGCCGGGCTTGGGGATTTCTCGAAACTGCCCGCCGCGCTGAAGGTCGTGTTGGAAAACATGCTGCGGTTTGAGGACGGCAACACCGTCACCGTCGACGACATCAAGGCGTTTGCCGAATGGGCGACCAAAGGCGGCAAGAACCCGCGCGAGATCGCCTATCGTCCGGCCCGCGTACTGATGCAGGATTTCACCGGCGTCCCCGCCGTGGTTGACCTTGCCGCCATGCGTGACGGCATCAAGCATCTCGGTGGCGACCCGCAGAAGATCAACCCGCTGAACCCGGTCGATCTGGTCATCGACCACTCGGTCATGATTGACGAATTCGGCAACCCGCGCGCCTTCCAGATGAACGTGGACCGAGAGTATGAGCGCAACATGGAGCGCTATACTTTCCTCAAATGGGGCCAGACCGCGTTCAACAATTTCCGCGTTGTGCCACCGGGCACCGGCATTTGCCACCAGGTGAACCTGGAATATCTCAGCCAGACCGTCTGGAGCGACAAGGACCAGAACGGCGATGTCGTCGCTTATCCCGACACGCTGGTCGGCACCGACAGCCACACGACCATGGTCAACGGCGCGGCCGTTCTGGGCTGGGGCGTTGGCGGGATCGAGGCTGAGGCCGCGATGCTGGGTCAGCCGATCTCGATGCTGATCCCCGAAGTCGTGGGTTTCAAACTGACCGGCCGCATGGTCGAAGGCACCACCGGCACCGACCTGGTTCTGAAAGTCGTGGAAATGCTGCGTGAAAAGGGCGTGGTTTCCAAATTCGTGGAATTCTACGGTGACGGTCTGAACAATCTGCCACTGGCGGATCGTGCCACTATCGCCAACATGGCACCGGAATACGGTGCCACCTGCGGCTTCTTTCCGATCGACGACGAAACCCTGCGTTACCTGCGCAATACCGGCCGTGAAGACGACCGCATCGCACTGGTCGAGGCCTATGCCAAGGAAAACGGCATGTGGCGCGGCGCGGATTACGATCCCGTCTATACCGACACGCTGGAGCTTGACATGGGCACGATCGTGCCCGCCATTTCCGGCCCCAAACGTCCACAGGACTACATCGCGCTGGATTCCGCGGCCACCGCATTTGGCCAGTACGTCAAGGGCATCCGCGAAGGCAAGGACACCAGCGCGAGTTCCGAGGTTCGCTGGGAAGGTGAAGGCGGCGCGCCGGAACCCACCGACATCCCCGGTGATGAGGGGCATCACAAACGGGGTTTCGTTCCGACAGAGAAAAGCCACTACCAGCTGCATGACGGCTCTATCGTGATTGCCTCGATCACGTCCTGCACCAACACGTCGAACCCTTATGTGATGATCGGCGCGGGCCTTGTGGCGCGCAAGGCGGCGGCCCTTGGCCTGACGCGCAAACCGTGGGTCAAGACATCCCTCGCCCCCGGATCGCAGGTCGTCTCTGCCTATCTGGAGGCTGCGGATCTGCAAAAGGACCTCGACAAGATCGGGTTCAACCTTGTCGGTTATGGCTGCACCACCTGTATCGGCAACTCCGGCCCGCTGGCCGAGGAGATCTCGAAATGCATCAACGACAATGACCTGATCGGCACGTCGGTCCTGTCGGGCAACCGCAACTTCGAAGGCCGGATCAGCCCGGATGTGCGCGCCAACTATCTGGCATCGCCGCCCCTCGTCGTGGCCTATGCGCTGGTGGGTGACATGAATGTCGACATCACCAAAGACAGTCTTGGCAAGGACAAGGACGGCAATGACGTCTACCTCAAGGACATCTGGCCGACCACAAAGGAAATCGCGGATCTGGTCGAACAGACCGTGACGCGCGAGGCGTTCCAGTCGAAATATGCCGATGTCTTCAAAGGCGACGAAAAATGGCAGGGCGTCGAGGTTCCGCAGCAGGAAACCTATGATTGGCCGTCCACATCGACCTATATCCAGAACCCGCCCTACTTCCAGAACATGAGCAAGGAGCCGGGCACCATCAGCAATATCGAAGGTGCGCGTGTTCTGGCCTTGCTTGGCGACATGGTCACCACTGACCACATCAGCCCGGCCGGTTCGTTCAAGGACACCACACCAGCGGGCCGCTATCTGACAGAGCGTCAGGTGCCGTCGCGCGAATTCAACTCTTATGGCAGCCGTCGCGGCAACCATGAGGTGATGATGCGCGGCACATTCGCCAACATCCGCATCAAGAACGAGATGCTGGACGGGGTCGAAGGCGGCTACACAAAAGGCCCGGATGGCGAACAGGCGGCCATCTTCGACGCCGCAATGGCCTATCAGGAAAACGGCACGCCGCTGGTGATCTTCGGTGGCGAGCAATACGGCGCGGGCTCCAGCCGTGACTGGGCGGCCAAGGGCACGGCCCTGCTGGGCGTCAAGGCAGTCATCGCCGAAAGCTTTGAGCGTATCCACCGGTCCAACCTGGTGGGCATGGGCGTCGTCCCGCTGGAATTCACCGGCGGCGACACCCGCAAATCGCTGAAGCTGACGGGTGACGAGACGGTCTCGATCTCGGGTCTGGACACGATCAAACCGCTTCAGGATGTGCCTTGCACCATCACCTATGCCGACGGCACGGAAAAGGAAATCACGCTGAAATGCCGGATCGATACCGCGATCGAGATTGAATATATCGAGCATGGCGGCGTGTTGCATTACGTGCTTCGCAACCTCGCGGCATCCTGATCCGTCAGGCCCCACAACCCCAAGCTGACGGGGTTCAATGCAGAAAATGGCGCGTCGCTTCGGTGGCGCGCCTTTTCGTTTTGTGCAACCCTGCTATGCGCGGGTCTTCGCCAAACACGGCTTCGTGACGCGCCAGCCCGGAAATTTCCCCTTATGTCATTTGCTGTAATGCCCCATTTGAAGGGCAAGCAAAGAGGCAGAGACCATGAAGAACACGATCACATTCGCGCAGATCATCGCATTGAGCATTCTTGTCGTTTACGGTGCCCAGGCCAGCACCAAGTCGCCCCCGGCCTGCCCCTCGCTCAGCGCATCGGAACATTGCGCGATCACGCCCTGAGATAAGGGTCCCGCTATTCTTGGTATTTCATAGCAAATGCGCGTCGTCTCGGCCCGGTTCGGGCCGGGACGGCAAGCGTCAGTCAGCCAATGCTTTTTCCAGCTCGGGCGCGAAACGGTTCTCATAATCTGATCCGACCAACGGTCCGGCAAAGCGAAACAGCACTGTGCCATCGCCATCGACGATGAATGTCTCGGGTGGGGCGGTCACGCCCCAATCAATCGCGCTGCGGCCCTTGGGATCAAACGGAACGGCTATGAACGGGCTGTCCGACTCGGCCAGATATTTCTGTGCGTCCTCGGCCTGATCCTTGAAGTTCACTCCGACGATCCGCATCCCCTGTGCCTCCAGTTCCAGCAGCTTGGGGTGTTCGGCGCGGCACGGCGGACACCAGCTTGCCCAGAAATTCACCAGCGTCACCTCGCCCGTTGCTAGCGCCCCCGGTTCGAGCGCGGGATAGCCGGTCAGGGCAGTCTCGGTAGTCGCCGGTGCGGGCTGTCCGATCCGGGTGGAGGGCAAACCCTGCGGATCGTCGCGGAACATGCCAACGTAGAACAAGGCGGCCAGCCCGGCAAAGATCGCCGGCGGTGCAATCATCAGTGGTGAAATCTTAGCCACGGCGTGTTCCCCTTGTTTCAACCCGGTCCAGCTCTGCCTTGACCCGGCGCGCGCGCCAGAAGCTGACGCCGACCAGGGCCACGATCAGCAGGATCGACACTGCATAGGATGACAGTACGACATCCGCGTATTTCCCCAGATCCGGCATCACCCCATCCTCTCCCGCGCCATCAAGGCCCGTGTCCGTCGTGCCCGAATTTCAGTCTGTGTGCGTAGAAAAACCAGCGCGATGAACAGCAGCGCGAACCCTGCCATCGACACAAAAAGCGGCACGGCAAAGATGTTGCTGACACGTTCTTCGGTATCGCCCGCAAGCGCGCCCGCACGCATCACCGACGCGCCCTGATGCAGACCCTGATTCCAGAAATTCACCGCATAGCGGCTGAGGATCGCAAAGACCGACCCCACCAGACACAGGATAGAGGTCAGATCAGCGGCGGTGTCGTCATCCTCGATCGCGGCCCAAAGCGCCATGTAGCCAAGGTAGAACAGGAACAGGATCAGGAACGAGGTCAGCCGTGGATCCCATTCCCACCACGTCCCCCACATCGGCTGGCCCCAAAGCGCACCGGTGACCAAAGCGATCACCGTCATCACCGCACCCACGGGGGCGGCGGCACGGGCGGCCAGCGCGCTGACATGGTGGCGGCGCACGATCCAGATCAGTGACGCCACCAGCATCATCAGCCAGGCATTGATGGCCATCAGCGCGGCCGGTACATGCAGGTAGATGATCTTGACGGTCGATCCCTGCCGGTAATCGTCCGGCGTGAAGAAGAACCCCCAGACCAGACCCACAAGCAGCGTCACCACCGCCGCAGCCGACAGCCAGGGCAACAGCCTGTCGGTGGTCCGGATGAATTTCACCGGGTTCGCATATTCCCAGATAGAGGCCATGCCTCCTCCTACATCAGTTCCGCGCCGTCCTAACAGATGGTTCAGCGCAGGTTAATCCGCAACACTGCCGCAGAGGCAAATGGCAATAGCGCGATCACGCCAAAAGTGATCCCGGCAAGCATGGTCAGTGGCGTCACGACCTCCAGCCCGGCAGCGCCACGTCGCGCGACCTCTGCCCCGAAGATCAGCGTCGGGACGTAAAGCGGCAGGACCAGCAGCGACAGGAGCAGCCCGCCACGCTTGATGCCCACCGTCAGGGCGGCACCGAAAGTTCCGATCACCGAAAGTGCGGGCGTCCCCAACAGCAACGACACCGTGACCCATAGATAGCCCGGCCCCGGCAGGTTCAGCAGCACGCCAAGCGCCGGCGCGACCAGCACCAGCGGCAGGCCGGTGGTGATCCAATGCGCGAGCGCCTTGATGCTGACGATCCCTTCCATCGGCAAGGGCGCGGTGGCCAGCAGATCCAGACTGCCATCCTCCCAGTCCAGCGCAAGGATGCGATCCAGCGACAGAAGGCAGGCCAACAGCGCCCCCAGCCACAGGATGCCGGGAGCGATCCGCGCCAGCAGGGCGCTTTCCGGCCCGATACTGAACGGCACCAGCACCGTCACGATCAGAAAGAACGCAAGCCCAAGACCAAAGCCGCCGCCCGCGCGCACGCCAAGCCGCAGATCGCGTGTCAGCAACGCGATCACAGGAACGCCTCGTCCGGGTCAGAGGCCCGCCAGACGGCGCGAAAGGGCGTGACATCCAGCAGTTCAGTGTCCAGTCCCAGATCAATATGGGTGGCGATCAGCGCCGATCCGCCCTGCCCCAGATGGGTGCGCACGGCTGCGGCGAACAGTTCGACAGACGCCGCGTCCAATGAGACTGTTGGTTCATCCAGCACCCAGATCGCGCGCCCCGTCACCATGAGCCGCGCCAGTCCCAAACGACGTTTCTGCCCCGCCGAGAGTGTCCCGGCGAGCCGATCCGACAGGGCCTCCAGATCGAAGGCGCGAAGTGCCGCCACGATGTCACCGGTGCCAAAGACCGACGCCCAGAAAGACAGGTTTTCGGACACGCTCAGCATCACCTTCAACCCGTCAGCATGGGCGGCATAGGCAATCTCTTCACCGTCGCCCTCGACCCGCCCGGCCAAGGGCGGCTGCAAGCCCGCGACGGTGCGCAAAAGCGTTGTCTTGCCGGACCCGTTCGGCCCGCGCAACACAAGCGCCGTGCCGGGTGAAAGGCTGAAATTCAACCCTTCCAGCACCGCAACCCCGCCACGCGAGACGCTGAGATCTATGGCATGCAATGTCATGGTGTCGGGCTTAATTCATTGCCCGCACGGACAAAAGAGATCAAATGCGCGCGGGTGATGTTGATTACTGCCCCGGCAAGGCCCCACCGGCACGCTCAAACCGGAAGCGCAGCCAGCGCCACCCGCCGACCTTCGGAAAGCAGCACATTATACGTCCGGCAGGCCGAGGGCGTGTTCATCACCTCGATCCCCATGCCCGCGGCCTCCAATTCTTCGCGCAAGTCACGCGGCAGATGCAGGATCTCGGCACCGGTGCCGACGAACAGCACGTCAATGTCCTCGGCAAGCGCCAAAAGCGGCGCGCGGTCGTCATAGCCGCCCCAGCTTTGCACACCACCCGCGCTTAGAATAACCGGGCCTTCCACGACTTTGCCGCCGATCCGGAAATAGCCGGACCCATAGCCCTCGACGGGCTGGGCATCGGTAAAGACGATCTCGTTCAGGCGCATGTCCTTCTCCTTCAGTCGAACAGCAGTTCACCGCCAGCGCAGCGCCCGCGAAAGAGATGGCCAACGGCAGACGCGCGTTACAGCGCCCCTGCCTTCATGTCAGGCATCAATATCCGCGAATTGCGTTCCGGCCTTGCCATCCGTCTTTGTCCAGTCGCGCTTGACGCCCAGCCAAAGCAGGGAGGTCGAGGCCACGAAGATCGACGAATAGGTGCCCACGACAACACCCCAGATCATCGCAAAGACAAAGCCACGGATCACGTCGCCGCCCAGCACGAACAGCGCGATCAGCGCAATCAGCGTGGTGATCGAGGTCATGAACGTCCGGCTAAGCGTTTCGTTGATCGAGACATTCAGAACCTCTTTCAGCTCCATCTTCTTGAATTTGCGCAGGTTTTCGCGAACGCGGTCGAACACCACGACCGTATCGTTCAACGAATAGCCCACAATGGTCAGAAGCGCCGCGATGATCGCAAGATCGAACTTGATGCCGACCTCGGAGAACACGCCGATGGTCAGCACAACGTCATGCACGAGCGCGACCACGGCCCCAAGCGCAAACTGCCATTCGAACCTGAGCCAGATATAGACGAGCACCGCAAAGATCGCGAGAACGACGGCAATCACGGCGGTCTGGATCAACTCGCCAGAGACTTTCGGGCCAACCGATTCCACCGACACGAACCTGATATCCGGGGTCACCTCGGACAAGGCGTTTTCAGCGGCGACAATGGTTTCGGATGAAACGCTATCCGTCTCGTCCTGGGCCTGAATGCGGATCATCGCCACGTTCTGCTCTGGCCCGAAATTGGGGTCGAACACTTCGGATATGGTGATGTCGCCCAGTTCCAGCGCGGCCAGCGCGTCACGATACGCGCCCACATCCACCGTCTGTTCGCTTTGCGTGCGGATGGTCGTACCGCCGCGAAAGTCGATGCCGTAATTCAGCCCGCGCGCCCCGAAAGAGATCAGGGCAAGCACGATCATGAAGGCCGAAATGCCCAGCCACAGCTTTGAGCGGCTGAAAAAATCCCAGTTCGTCGTCTCGGGTACCAGTCTCAGGCGCATGGGTCAGACCTCGATCGTCTTGGGGCGGGTGCGTTCGAACCACATCACCACCAGCAGGCGGGTGACGAAGATCGCGGTGAACACGGATGTCAGAATGCCGATGCCCAGAGTGATGGCAAAGCCGCGTACCGGACCAGAGCCCATGGCAAACAGGATCACGGCCGTGATGAAGGTGGTGATATTGGCGTCGATGATCGCTGACAGCGCTTTTTCATAGCCAAGATCAATGGCACGCGCCGGGCCTCGGGCGGATTTCAGTTCTTCCCGGATACGCTCGAAAATCAGCACATTGGCATCCACGGCCATGCCGATGGTCAGCACGATGCCCGCAATCCCCGGCAGCGTGAGTGTTGCCCCGATCAGGCTGAGCAGTCCGAAAAGCAGACCCACGTTGATCAGCAACGCGATATTGGCAAAGATGCCGAACAGGCCGTAGCTGAGGAACATGAAGACCAGCACCGCAATGAAAGCAACGATACAGGCGATTTTGCCCGCGTCGATGCTGTCTTGGCCAAGCTCCGGCCCGATGGTGCGCTGTTCCAGAAAATTCAGCCCGGCAGGCAAGGCACCCGCGCGCAGCAACACGGCAAGCTTGGTGGATTCCTCGACGGTGAAATTGCCGGTGATAATGCCCGAACCGCCCGGAATATGGCTTTGGATCACCGGCGCGCTGATGACCTCGTTATCCAGCACGATGGCGAAGGGGCTGCCGATGTTCTGGGCGGTATAATCTCCGAATTTCCGCGCCCCTGTCGGGTTGAAGCGGAAGTTGACCGCTGGACGCCCGTTCTGGTCAAAGGCAGGCTGCGCGTCGGTCAGCTCTTCGCCTGTGACAACCGGAGCCGTCTCCAGCGTGTAATACAGCCCTTCCTCATCGAGGGACGGCAACACTTCCTGCCCCGCAGGCACAGTGGCGTCGGCATTCGAGCCGCGCCCCATGACAGGCTGAAAGGTCAGTTGCGCGGTCGTGCCGATGATCGCGATCAGCTCTTCCGCGGACCCGATGCCAGGCACCTGAATCAGGATGCGGTCGGCCCCCTGACGCTGGATCGTGGGTTCGCGTGTGCCAACCTCGTCGATGCGACGTCGAATGATTTCAAGGGCTTGTTGCAGCGTGCGGTCATCCATCGCCGTGCGTTCCGCCTCGGACAGGGTAACGACCAGCACATCGCCGTCGCCCGCCACGTCCAGATCGCGCGCCCCTGCGGCGGTGATCGAGGTGACGGGTTGCGACAATGCGCGCGCAACCTCGATCGCCCGCGCCATACCTTCGGGCTGCGAGATCTTCACGCGAAGTTCATCATCGCCGGAAGGTTGCAGACGGATCGTGCCGACATCAGAGCGCGCCTCGCGCAGGGCGTTGCGCAGCTCTGGCCACATTGAATCCATCCGCGCCTTGTAGACATCCTCGACCTGAACCTCGGCCAGCAGGTGCACGCCGCCCCGCAGATCAAGGCCCAGATTGACCAGGGACGACGGCAAGAACGACGGCCAACCCGCTGATTGTTCAGCAAGTTCCGGCGTTTGCCCTGCGACCTCGATGGTGGCCACAGCGTCGTTATGTGTCTCGACGCGGGAGTAGAAGGCGTTGGGCATGGCCAAAAGCAGGCCTGCGATACACACTGCCCAGATAAGCACGCGCTTCCAAAGGTCGATTTGCAGCATAAGGCCGCTCCGTCTACGAGGCAGAAATTGGGCGGATCAGGTGTCGGCGGGTTCTGTCTTGGACAGCACCTGCGCGATGGTGGATTGCACCACGCGAACCTTCATACCTTCGGCAAGTTCAACTTCCAACTCGTTGTTTTCCTTGACCTTAACGACCTTACCGATCAGGCCACCCTGGGTCACGACCTGATCGCCACGGCGCAGAGCGCTTACCATCTTCTGATGATCTTTCAGCTTTTTCTGCTGCGGACGGATCAGGAGGAAATACATGATCGCGAAGATCAGAATGAGAGGCAGAAACTGCGCGATGGCGCTGGTGTCCATGGGAAGGCTCCGTTGGTTCAGGCGGAGACATCCCCGCAAATTCTGGCGGAACCTATGCGCAGAGCCGGGGCATTGCAAGGCGGCTTGGTTGGTGCATTTTGTGCTTTTTGTACCTCCGTTCTGTACAAAAGCCCTATGCCCCGCAAATCCCCGCAGATTGCCGCCAATCCGCGACGGCGCTAGGGTCCGGCCACGCCGCCCAAGTTGCTGGCCGGAATAACGGACGGGACATCACATGGACAACGCCATGCAGCCAACCACGCCGGTCCGGAAGGACACAGCGGTCGGGGATGCAATGCTTGCCCGACAGAACGCGATATGCCGAGTGGACTATCCGGCAACTGCCCCCAAAGGTCGACGCGCCAGCGGATTGACCGGACAGAGGCGCATGCGGTTTTGGGCGGCAATGATCCTTGTATTGGGGCTTTGTGTGCCGGCGCAGGCTGAACTGCCCGCCCTGCCATTGGAGGACCACGCAGCGTGGCAGGCCGTGGGACGGGTCAATCAGGCGGGGTTCAATCAAAAGGCGCTGTGTTCCGGCACGCTTGTCGCACCGGATCTGGTGCTGACGGCGGCGCATTGTGTGCAGGGGCGCGACGGAGTCATTCCGCTGAGCCGGTTGCATTTCGTCGCGGGCTGGCTGGGCGGGGATTATGCCGGCGATTCAGCTGCCCAACGGGTCTTGGTGCACCCCGATTATGCCGACAAGCCCGGCCCATCGGACATCGCTTTGATGTGGCTGAAACACCCGCTGGAGGTGACACCGTTTGCAATCCACGCACCGCAGCCTGGGATCGTCGCGATCATGGGATATCAGGACAACCGGCCGCACCGGCTGGGCGCGCGGTTCGATTGTCAGCGGCTAAGCGATACCCAGCTGTGGCTGTCCTGTCCGGCGCGAGGCGGTACCTCTGGCGGGCCGGTCTTCCAGCAGGTTGACGGCATCTGGCATGTTGTGGGCGTGGTCAATGGCGCGAACAGCACGGCCAGTCTGGGTGCCCCTGTAGGAGAATGGGTATTGAGCCGGATGACGGACGAGCCCTGACAAAGCGGCGTCAGTTCGACAAAACACATGCGGAGTCTGGCAATCGCGCAGCGTTGCGGGTTGCGTCCAATGCACCTCACGGGCAAAACATGGGCGGCGCGCCCCTGACATGCGCAGCACAACAGCGTCAAAACCGCCAGTACCGCCCGCGCGAATTCTGGTGCATAACGCCGCACAGAACGATTCATCACGAAGGACCAGACAGATGCATGACATCCGCGCCATCCGCGAAAACCCGGCTGCTTTTGACGCGGCGCTGTCCCGCAGAGGCGTTGCGCCGGTGTCGTCGGATGTTCTGGCCATCGACGAGGCGCGCCGTGCCGCGATCCACGCCGCAGAGACCGCTCAGGCCGAACAGAACAAGGCGTCCAAGGAAGTGGGGGCCGCCAAGGGCCGCGGTGACGAGGCAGAGTTCGAGCGTCTGCGCGCGCTGGTGGCCGCCAAGAAGGCCGAGATGGCGGACATGCAGGCGAGGGCAAAAGCCGAGGATGAGCGGCTGACCGCGCTGCTGATGACCCTGCCCAACCTGCCGCATGACGATGTGCCGGACGGGACCGACGAGGATGACAATGTCGAAACGCACCGCTGGGGCACCCCGCGCGCGTTCGATTTCGCCCCCAGGGAACATTACGATCTGGCGGGCGTGAAACCGGGCATGGATTTCGAGACCGCCGCAAAACTGTCGGGCGCGCGGTTTGTCGTGTTGTCGGGCGGTGTCGCGCGCATTCACCGGGCGCTGGCGCAATTCATGCTGGACACGCATGTCGAGGAAAACGGTCTGTCCGAAACATGGACCCCCGTGCTGGTGCGCGAAGAGATGATGCTGGGCACAGGTCAGTTGCCGAAATTCGGCGAGGACAGCTATCAGACGACGAATGGCTGGTGGCTGATCCCGACCTCCGAGGTGACGCTGACCAATATCGTGAATGGGTTGACGGTGGACGAAGACACCCTGCCCCGCCGTTATGTCGCGCATTCGCAATGCTTCCGGTCCGAGGCTGGTTCTGCGGGCCGTGACACGGCGGGCATGCTGCGCCAGCACCAATTCGAGAAGGTCGAGATGGTCAGCGTGACCCATCCCGATCACAGCCGCGCGGAACTGGACCGCATGACAGCCTGCGCGCAGGGGATTCTGGAACGGCTGGGTCTGCCCTACCGGACCGTGTCGCTGTGCTCCGGCGATATGGGCTTTGGCGCGCGCCGCACCCATGACATCGAGGTCTGGCTGCCCGGACAGAACGCGTATCGCGAGATCAGCTCTGTCTCCGTCTGTGATGCGTTTCAGGCGCGCCGGATGAATGCGCGGTTCAAACCCTCAGGCGGCGGCAAGCCGGAATATGTGCACACGCTGAACGGCTCTGGCCTTGCGGTGGGGCGTTGCCTGATCGCGGTGTTGGAGAACGGCCAGCAAGAGGATGGCTCGGTCGATCTGCCAGAGGCGCTGCACCCGTGGCTGCGCGGCAAGACCCGGCTGAGCGCCGATGGCACATTGGTCTGAGGAGCACACTGCATGACACGAGTCTGGGCCCCCCTCGTGCTGCTGGCGGCGGTGGGTTTTGCCGCCTCTCCCTTGCTGTCGCAGGGGTTCAGCGGGTTCCCTCCTGACCGCTTTCCGGTCCCGCAGGTCAACCCGCCCGTGCAGCCTGCGGGGTACGCGTTCTCGATCTGGGGGCTGATCTATGCGTGGCTCATCGTCGGCAGCGGCTTTGGCCTGATCCGCCGGTGGGACGATCCAGACTGGGCACCGATGCGGCCCTGGCTCTTTGCCAGCATGGCGGTGGGGGCTGTCTGGATTCCGCTGGCCAACCTCTCGCCGGTCCTTGCCACGGTGCTGATCTTCATCATGCTTGGCACGGCATTGATGGCATTGTTCAAGTCAGGCGATACCGACCGCTGGTGGCAACAGGCGCCGATCGCGGTCTATGCGGGCTGGCTGACAGCCGCCTCGGCAGTATCGGTCGGGCTTTTGCTGGGCGGATATGGCTGGTTGCCGGAAACCCCCGCGGCGCTACTGGCGCTGAGCCTTGGGTTGGCAGGTGCTGTCGCCACGCAATATTTCCTGCACCGTGCACCCAGCTACGGCATCACCATCATCTGGGCGCTGGTGGGGATCGTGGTTGCCAATTCCGACCCGCTGAACGTGGCGGTGACGGCGCTGGCCGTCATCGGCATTCTGGTGATCCTCGCCCTGCGCGGCACCGATACCGAATAGACCCGAAAGCCAAGAGGCACCGGGTTGCGCGCCTTGTCAGGCACGCCCCCGGTGCGCGACGGGCCCCCGCTGCAAGGCGGAGGCCCTGCCGTCAATTATTCAGCGACAACACCGGCTTCGCGCGCGGCGGCCAGCTCGTCGGCATCGACTTCACCGTCACCCGACGTGTCGATCTGGGCAAACCCATCCTCGGTCAGATCGGGATAGGCCGCCTGAAGCTCTTCCATCGAATAGGCTCCGCTGGCATCCATATCCTCGACCATGGTCTCGGCATGAACCTGTGCTGCACCAAGAGCAAGGACAGTTCCGAGTGTGAGTGCTGCGAGTTTCATAAGTCTTCTCCTAGGTTGAGTTGCACGGCCATTCATGGCCGCGAAATCGACGGCGTTTCGTCCGTCATGCCCATGACAAAGCCCTCTTTCGCGCCCCTTTCAAGCCCAACCGGAGCGCTTTGGGCACCGTCCGCGAAATCGGCAGATAGGTGCCACCGACAGGCAGAAGATTGCCGAAAAAACCGGCGGAAAAACGCAGCGGCATCCGGTTTTGACCACCTCTGCGCGGACCCCCGCCAAGCCTGCGTGCAGGTTCCCGCCGCCTCTGTCGTCAAACCCGCCAATGGCAAGATTTCGCTCGTAAATTTCCTTCGCCAAGGGCCCGCCGTGATGGCTTCTTCTTGGTAAAAATACTCGAATCGAAACAGCCTTCCGGGGTCCCTACCCGAAAGGCTGTCGCGTCACGCTGCAAATTGCTGAAAAAAGAGCGCGCGGAAGCGCTCAATCTGAAAACCGCTACTTCGGGCGCTTGCCCAGATGCTTGGTCAGTGCGCCCGCATTGGTCTTGCGGCGGCCCTTGAAGGGATTCTTGTCGCTTTGCCCGCGCATGAACAGCCGGATCGGCGTGCCGGGCATGTCGAAATCCTCTCGCAGCCCGTTCACAAGATAGCGCGAATAGCTGGCGGGCAGCTTGTCGGGATGCGAGCACATCACCACGAAGCCCGGCGGCCGGGTCTTGGCCTGTGTCATGTAGCGCAGCTTGATGCGCTTGCCCTGTGGCGCGGGCGGCGGGTGCTGCTCCAGCATGCCGGTCAGCCAGCGGTTGAGCTGCGCGGTGGATACGCGGCGGTTCCAGACGTCATGCGCCTTCATGATCGCGGCGTGCAGCCGGTCCAGCCCCCGGCCCGTCTTGGCCGACACCGTGACCAAAGGCGCGCCGCGCAATTGCGGCAGCAGACGTTCAAACGCTTCCTTGAGATCGCGCAGCTTGCCCTGCCGGTCTTCTTCGATATCCCATTTGTTCACGGCGATCACCACGGCGCGGCCTTCGCGTTCGGCAAGGTCGGCAATCCGCAAATCCTGGCTTTCGAACGGAATTTCCGCATCCAGCAGCACGACGACCACTTCGGCGAATTTCACGGCGCGAAGCCCGTCTGATACGGACAGCTTTTCCAGCTTGTCCTGCACCTTGGCCTTCTTGCGCATGCCTGCCGTGTCGAAAATCCGGACCGGCGTGCCCTCCCAACTGGTGCGGCTGGAGATTGCATCGCGGGTGATCCCGGCCTCGGGCCCGGTCAGCAGTTTCTCTTCGCCCAGAATCTGGTTGATCAGCGTCGATTTGCCGGCATTGGGCCGGCCGACGACGGCGATCTGCAATGGTTTCGCATCCGTAATGGGACGCAGCGCCGGGCCGTCTTCGCCAGCCTCGGCTTCGTCCTCGTCCAGTGTCACATCGACCTCTGGCGCATCCTCGGCGGCACGTTCGGCAAAACCGTCAGCCAGCGGCATCAGATGCAGATAAAGGTCGTTCAACCCTTCGCCATGTTCGGCGGACAGGCGGATGGGTTCGCCCAGGCCAAGGCTGTATGCCTCGATCACGCCGGCATCGGCGGCGGCACCCTCGCCCTTGTTGGCCGCCAGGATCACATGTTTGGCGCGTTTGCGCAGGATTTCGGCAAACACCTCGTCCGTGGTCGTCACGCCCGCACGGGCGTCGATCATGAACAGGCAGATATCGGCCATATCCACCGCGCGTTCGGTCAGCTTGCGCATCCGGCCTTGCAGGGATTCGTCCGTGGCCTCTTCCAGCCCAGCGGTGTCGATCACCGTAAAGCGCAGGTCGGCAAGGCGGGCATCGCCTTCGCGCAGGTCGCGCGTCACCCCCGGCTGGTCATCGACCAGAGCAAGGCGTTTGCCGACAAGGCGGTTGAACAGCGTGGATTTTCCCACATTCGGGCGGCCCACGATGGCGAGGGTGAAGGACATTTTCAGGCTCCAAGGCGCGTCAGACAGCCCCGATAGCGCAATTCGGCGTCAACGGAAAGCGTGGAGTTGCCCATTGGACGACACGACATAGAGCACACCCCCCATGACGATGGGCCGCGACGTCGCGCCACCGGGGATCGCAGTGCTGCCGACCAGCGCGCCGCTGACCGGGTCAAAGCTGCGGATCTGCCCGTCCGAGGACGCGATGACCAGCCGGCCACCAGCCAGGATCGGACCGAAATGCGCGTGGATCGCCTTGCGTTTGCGCGGGCGATTCTCGCGGGTATAGCCGGGCAGTTGCGCCGCCCAGATCCGGCTGCCGTCAGAGGCATCCAGACGCAAAAGCTCGTTGCGGTCGGACACGAAGAACACCGATCCGCCAGTGACCCAAAGCGCGTCCAGCGCCCCGTCCCGCGCGGTCCAGATCCGGTCGCCGCTATCGGCGTTCAGCGCCATGGTGCGGCCCGAATGCGTGCCCGCGTAAAGCACATTGCCGACCTGCATCGGATCGCCCGTCACGTCACCGATGCCAGCCGCGGCATAGCCCGCCCGCTGACCGGCAAGCGAGGCGTTCCACAGCCGGATGCCGCCTTTGCGGAAGGTCGATTGCACCTCGTTGGAGCCGAAGGAGAACACCACCTGCTTGTCGCTGACCACCGGGGCGGGGCCACCTGCGACGTTGTTCACGTCCGAAAGCCCGTCGACCTGCCAGCGGATGCGGCCGGTATCGGCCTCAAGCGCCCAGGCGGTGCTGTCACCCGCCACCAGATAGACGATGCCGTCATGATAGCTGGGCGTGCCCGTGCCGCTGGCTTGCAGTTTCTGTTGCCATTTCTCGGCACCGGTTGCCGGGTCGAGCGCCGTCAGGGTCCCGAAGCCGGACGAGACGTAAAGCGTGCCGCCCCCAAGCGCCAGACCGCCGCCGCCCGCATCGCCCGCGCCATCGCGCGCCGGAGTCAATGAGGTCTGCCACAACGTCGCGCCGCCGGTCGATGTCGCGGTCACGGTCGAGGCGCTGTCCATGGTGAAGATGCGCCCCGCGCCGCCGACGGGATCGGTCGAGATCCGCGCCCGGCGTTTGTCGCCTTGCCCGATACTTGAGGACCAGATCGGCGTCAGGCTGCGTCCCAGCTGCGCATGGTCGACCCGAAACAGCTCGCTGCCTGCGGCTTGCGGCCAGCTGCCATTCGTGGACATGGCGGGAAGGCGGATCGGTGCCTCGCGGTTGATGCCGTCATTCAGCGCATCGGCCTGATCGACAAAGCCATCCTCGGCCTGCAAGACCTCGCGCAGGTCCAGCCGTTCGCCCGGCAGGATCACTTCACGCTCTCCACAGGCACCAAGCAACATCAGCCCGGCCAAACCGGCCATCCCGCTAAATTTCAGCACAGCATCGTCCCCTTATCGTCCTGCTTCACGGATTTGCGCCCGTCGGTCGCCTTGCCTACCCGGCGGAAACTTCGCCCGGCGTGCCACCAAGGGCAACAATCAACTGTGTTGCCCGCCGACGCAAGCCCGAGGTGATCTCGGCATCTTCGAGAAGCGCCCGCAAGCGGGTCAACGCAGCGTCACGCTCGCCGGTTTCAATATCAATCAGCGCAAGCTGTTCTTCGGCCAGAAGACGCACCGGGCTGCCGGGCGTGGCCAGCCCTTCGAACCGCAGGCGTCGGTCTTCGACAGTGATGTCCGTGCCGCCGCGTGTCAGCGCCTTGTAGGCCGCGATCTGGCGGTAGATTTCGGGAACTTCCGCATCGGCGCTGATCGCATCAAGGCTGTTGCGCGCGCCCGCATCATCCCCGGCACTCGCCTGTTCGGACGAGGTCAGCAGATGCAGCAGCGCCTTGCCGCCGGGGGTCGGCGCGTCGATCGCGGTCAGGGCCGAAACCCGTTCCTGCGCGTCGTCCTGTTCCAATGCAGCCAGAATCGCATCGCCCAGCTGTTCGGCAGAGGCGCGGGCGCTGGCCTTGCGCCATTCGTTCCAGGCCGCCCCGCCCACCAGCAGGATCACGACCAGCACCGCAATCCAGCCATAGCGCTTCATCAGCGCAAAAAGCCTGTCGCGGCGGACCTCTTCGGTCACCTCATCAATGAAACTGTCGGAATTGCTCACAAGCGGCCCCTGTCTGCGATTGGGTAGCGGTCTATACCACTGGTTTTGCCCCCTCTTAACGGTTGCGGCGCTGCGTGCCAAGGCCGCATGAGAACGCGGCTTCACAGCCGAAGCAATGTCGTTTCACTGGTGCCTTGCGCGGCGATGTAGAAAAGTTTATTTTGAACCAAACAGTTCAGCGCATGTCTTTCGACATGGTCCTTCCGGGGGGATCGGTCGGGGCGGACAGGCCATCCCATTGGAAGGATAATCATGCGGATCGTTTCGATCGTCACCGCTTTATTGGTGTCCGCACTTTTGTTTGCCATTGTTTTTCAGCGTGAGGCGTTACTGGATTTTGCGCGCCAAGCAACACCCGAAGCCCTGATGCGCGGCGACACGCCCGGCACGGGGGGCACCGACAAGCAGGCAGAACCGCAAGCGACCGCCGCAACCGAGGCCGCATCGCAAAATGCCGCCGAACTGGCCCCCGGCACGGTGTCGGTGATCGCACGGCACTCGGTCGCGCGCGAAGTTGACAGTGCGGTTGTGTTGCGCGGCGAGACCACCGCCGCCCGGCAGGTCGATGTCCGGGCCGAAACCACCGCCCGCGTCGCGTCAGAGCCACTGCGCAAGGGATCGTTCGTGAACGAGGGCGAGTTGCTGTGCCAGCTTGAACCGGGCACCCGCGAATCCGCGCTGGCCGAAGCCGAGGCACGTCTGGCAGAGGCCCGCGCCCGAGTGCCAGAGGCGGGTGCCCGCGTGGCAGAGGCGCAGGCGCGGCTGGAAGAGGCGAAGATCAACGACAATGCCGCCTCGTCGCTGCAACTGGACGGGTTTGCCTCGGCGACGCGGGTGGCAACCACCAAGGCGGCGGTCAGCTCTGCCGAGGCGACGGTCGAATCGGCCAAATCCGGTCTGGAAAGCACACAGGCCGGCATCCAGGCCGCCGAAGCCGCCGTGGCCTCGGCGCGCAAGGAAATCGAATGGCTGGAAATTCACGCGCCCTTTGCCGGGCTGCTGGAAAGCGACGGCGCCGAACTGGGCAGCCTGTTGCAGGCCGGCGGCATCTGCGCCACCGTCATTCAGCTTGACCCGATCAAGATGGTGGCCTTTGTGCCGGAAACCGAGGTCACGAGGATCGAGATTGGTGCCCCCGCCGCAGCCCGCCTGACGGGCGGCGAGGAAACCAAGGGGCGTGTCACCTTTCTGTCGCGCAGTGCCGACGAAACCACCCGCACCTTCCGGGTAGAGGTTCAGGTGCCCAATGCAGCACTGGCCCTGCGCGCGGGCCAGACCGCCGAGATCCTGATCGAGGCAGAGGGTGCGATGGCGCATCTGCTGCCGCAATCGGCGCTGACGCTGAACGATGAAGGCGCGCTTGGCGTGCGCACGGTTACGGCCGATGACGAGGCGCAGTTCATACCCGTCACCCTGCTGCGTGACACGCGCGAAGGCGTGCTTGTCACTGGTCTGCCGGACAAGGTGGATGTCATCACCGTCGGGCAGGAATATGTGGTCGACGGCGTGCCGGTGGCCGCGACCTACAAAGAGGTCACGCAATGACCGGTATCGTCGACTGGGCCGCCGAACATGCCCGGATGGTCATCGCCTTCATTTTCCTGTCGCTGGCGATCGGCGTGTTTGCCTATGCCATGCTGCCCAAGGAGGGCGAACCGGATATCGAGATCCCGGCGCTGTTCGTGTCCGTCCCCTTCCCCGGAATCTCTGCCGAGGACAGCGAGACATTGCTGGTCAAGCCGATGGAGACCGAGCTGGCCGATCTGGACGGGTTGAAAACCATGTCGGCCACCGCGTCCGAGGGCTATGCCGGGGTCGCGCTGGAATTTGAATTCGGCTGGGACAAGACCAAGACCATGGCCGATGTCCGCGACGCCATGAGCAATGCCGAGGCAGGCTTTCCAGTCGGGGCAGAGCAATATTCGATCAACGAGATCAACTTTTCCGAATTCCCCATCGTCATCGTCAATCTGACCGGGGCCGTTCCTGAACGCACCATGACCCGCGTGGCCAAGGAATTGCAGGACCGGGTCGAGGGGCTGGACGCGGTGCTGGAGGCCGCCATCGCAGGCAATCGCGACGAGATGCTGGAAGTGGTAATCGACCCACTGCGGCTGGAATCCTACAATGTCACCGCCGGAGAGCTGATTTCCGTCGTGCAGAACAACAACCAGTTGATCGCCGCCGGCGAGGTCGAGACCGATCAGGGTACGTTCAGCGTCAAGATCCCGTCCAGCTTTGACGATGCCAGCGACGTTTACAACCTGCCGGTCAAGACCAATGGCGACCGGGTGGTGACGCTGGGCGATCTGGCGCAGATCCAGCTGACATTCGAGGACCGCACCGGCACGGCGCGCTTCAACGGCCAACCGACGGTTGCGTTGCAGGTGGTCAAGCGCAAGGGGTTCAACCTGATCGACACCGCCGCCGAGGTGACGCGGGTCGTCGAGGAGACGCAGGCCAACTGGCCGCCCGAATTGCAGGCCGCGGTCAAGGTCGGCACGTCCAACGACCAGTCGCGCACCGTGGGGTCCATGGTCAGCCAGTTGGAAGGGTCGGTGCTGACGGCGATTGCGCTGGTGATGATCGTGGTGCTTGCCTCGCTGGGCACGCGGCCCGCGCTGCTGGTGGGGTTTGCCATCCCGACCTCGTTCATGCTGTGCTTTGCCTTTCTGGCGATCATGGATATCGCGATTTCCAACATCGTGATGTTCGGGCTGATCCTTGCCGTGGGCATGCTGGTCGATGGCGCCGTGGTGGTGGTGGAATATGCCGACAAGCGGATCTCGGCCGGGGTTGGCCCGATGCATGCCTATGTCGAGGCGGCCAAACGGATGTTCTGGCCGGTCGTGTCCTCTACCGGGACGACGCTCTGTGCGTTTCTGCCGATGCTGTTCTGGCCGGGGGTTCCGGGCGAGTTCATGGGGATGTTGCCGGTCACGCTGATCTTCGTGCTGTCGGCCTCGCTGGTGGTGGCGCTGATTTTCCTGCCGGTGATGGGCGGCGTGACGGGGCGCTTTTCGCGGATGCTGGGCAATGCCAGCGCCACGCTGCGCCGCAATTTGCCGTGGCTGGCCCGCGCGGCGTTGGTGCCGGTGGCCATGCTTGCGCTGTTCGCAAGCGCCATGCAGGCGCTGAACCCCGATTACATCCTGCCCTTCGGCGCGCTTGTGGCTTGGGCGTTTTCCGATGCGGGTGGTGTGCTGGGCATCGTCGTCGGCGTGTTGGCGCTTGGCCTGCCCTTCGTCTTGGCGGCCGTCTTCGCCTCCATCGTGATGGGGGCCGCAAAGATCGAACGCCGCGCCACCCGCGTGCAGGGGCGTTATCGCCGCCGCCCGTTTGGCTGGCTGATCTGGCTGATCGCGGGCAACCCGGTGATGCCGCTGGTGACCATCGCGGCGGTCGCGATTTTCGTGGGCAGCGTGTTTACCTATTTCGGTGCCAACAATAACGGCGTGGATTTCTTTGTCGAAAGCGAGCCGGAACAGGCCATCGTTTATGTCCGGGCGCGCGGCAATCTCAGCCTTGTCGAAAAGGACGGGTTGCTGGCCGAGGCCGAAGAGATCGTGCTGGCCCATCCCGGCGTGCAGACCGCCTTTGCCTTTGCGGGCGATGGCGGGCTGAATTCCAACACCGGCGGCGCGCAATCCCCCAAGGACACGATCGGCCAGATCCAGCTGGAAACCGTGCCATGGGAGGATCGCCGCGACGTGCCGGAACTGGATGGCGATGTGGTGCTGGCAGAGCTGACCGAACAATTGGAAGCCCTGCCCGGTATCGAGATCGAGATCCTCAACCTCGCCATGGGGCCTGCCAGCGGCAAGCCCGTGCATCTGCGCCTGAAAGGCGACAATTGGGAGGATCTTCTGACCGCGACCGACATCGCGCGCACCCGGTTCGAGGAAACACCCGGCCTGACCCTGGTCGAGGACACGCGCCCCCTGCCCGGCATCGACTGGCAGATCGACGTGGATGTGGAAAAGGCAGGCCGTTACGGTGCGGATGTGGCCACCGTGGGCGCGATGGTGCAACTGGTGACGCGCGGCATTCTGCTGGACACGATGCGCGTTGACAGTTCCGACGAAGAGATCGAGATCCGTGTGCGCCTGCCGGAAAAGGACCGGGTGCTGACAACTCTGGATTCGCTGAAAGTGCGCACCGGCGACGGGCTGGTGCCACTGTCCAATTTCATCACGCGCAAACCCGTGGCCAAGCTGGCAGAGATCAACAGGATCGACCAGAAACGCTATTTCGACGTGAAGGCGGATGTGGTTGACGGGCTGGTATCCTTGAAGGACGTGAAGAGCGACGCGTTGGTTGGTATCGGGCGCGCAAGGATGCAGGACAGCACCGGCACGCCGGATATTCCGGGCGGCGATTTTGGCTATGACATCGTGTCATTGTCCGATCCGTCCGCATCTGTCGATGCCGATACGCTGAAAACGGTGCCGCTGAACGCCAATGAACGCATTGCCGTCCTGACGGGCTGGCTGGACGGTAGTCCATTCCCGTCTGACATCACATGGGAATGGACCGGCGATCAGGAGGATCAGGCCGAAAGTCAGGCCTTTCTCGGCAACGCCTTTCTGGGCGCGCTGGGGCTGATGTTCATCATCCTGCTGGCGCAGTTCAACAGCCTTTACAACTCGGTCCTGGTGCTGCTGGCGGTGGTGCTGTCCACCACCGGCGTGCTGATCGGGATGCTGGTGATGGATCAAAGCTTTTCGATCATCATGACCGGCACGGGGATCGTGGCGCTGGCGGGCATCGTGGTGAACAACAACATCGTGCTGATCGACACTTATCAGGATTACGCCCGCTACATGCCCCGGATCGAGGCGATCATCCGCACCGCAGAGGACCGTATCCGCCCGGTGCTGCTGACCACGATCACCACGATGGCGGGGCTTGCGCCGATGATGTTCGGGCTGAGCCTAGATTTCATCAATGGCGGCTATTCGATCGACAGCCCGACCTCTCTTTGGTGGAAACAGCTGGCGACTGCGGTGGTGTTCGGGCTGGGCATCGCCACGGTGCTGACGCTGGTCGTGACACCGTCGATGCTGGCGCTGCGGGTCTGGTTCGTGGCCTATGTCGGCTGGTTCGCACGGTTGCTGGCCAAGCTGTCGCTGGGCCGGTCCAGTGCGGCCGCGCAGGACTGGGCGCTGCGCCGTGCCGCGCGGCGCATCAAGGCACCGACCATCCTGTGGGAAGACACGCCAGAGGCCGCCCCCGCGCCGGGCAGCCATGTGGCGCTGAAGGCGGCCGAGTAAACACCAGCCTCAAGCACCGACACGGAGCTTGCGGCCGGGCCTATGCCACGGCCGCCTGTTCGCTCACCAGCAGGCGGGACAGGCCGAAGGCAACCCACGCACAGATGGCAATGGCCACCACCATCGGCAGCGCCGTGCCGTCAAAGAACGGCCCCACCAGCGCGATCATCGCGCCGCCTGCCAGCATCTGCATGGTGCCCCCCAGTGACGAGGCCAGCCCGGCAATCTCGCCATGCGGATCAAGCGCAAGCACCATGGTTGTCGGGATGACCAGCCCGAGGCAGGCATTTCCCAGAAACAGGCAGCCGATCAGGACATAAAGGCTTGCAAACCCGGACAGCGTCAGCACCAGAAGCAATGTGGTGAAGGTTGCAAACCCCATGACGGCGCGGCGGATCACCTTTTCGGGGCCAAGCTGCTCGCCCAGACGGGCCGCAAGCTGCGACGCTCCGAAAAAGCCGACGGCGTTGACGGCAAACGCAATGCTGAACCCGGTGGGTGTCAGGCCATATTGTCCGGAATAGACAAAGGGCGCGCTGGCGATGAAGACGAAAAAGCTGGCCATGCCGAAGCCACCGATGAAGGTCATGCCCAGAAACGTCCGGTCGCGCAGCAAGATGCCAGCGCCGCGCCACAGCGAGGCCAGGTTGATCGGGACGCGCTTTTCAACGGGCAGAGTTTCGGGTTGCAGCGCCGCCGTCAGGGCAAGGCTGAGAACCGCGCCGCCTGCAAGCACCCAGAAGATCACCCGCCATTCCGCAAAGGCCAGCACGATACTGCCCGCCAGCGGTGCCAGCATGGGCGACACGGAAATCACCAGCATCACCAGCGCCATCAGCCGGGTCGCGGCATTGCCGGTCAGCATGTCGCGAATGACCGCGCGGGGCACCACCATGACCACGGATGCGCCGATCCCCTGCACAAACCGCAACGCCGTCAGCGCCACAATGCTGTCGGCCATCGCACAACCGATGCTGGCGAGCGAAAAGATCGTCAGCCCGACATAAAGCGGCAGTTTGCGGCCAACCTGATCCGACCACGGGCCGTAGATCAGCTGCGCCAGTCCGAACGAGATGAAGAAGGCCGTGATCGTGGCCTGCGTCGCGGTTTCCGATACCGCCAGATCAGCGGCGATGGCGGGCATTGCAGGCAGGAACATGTCGATCGCGAAGGGACCAACGGCAGAAAGCAGGCCCAGAACGAGGGCGGCGCGGAACAGTGACATGACGAAATCCTTTCGCCATTGCCCTAGCGCGCCGCTTTGCGATGCTCAACCCCGTCTGCTGACAGTATCTGTCAGCAGACGGTAAGCGTTTCGTGATCAGGCAAATTTGTGCTTTCGACGCATCAGGCGGTTGCTGTTACGATCTGAAAAACCGGTGTTGGCAGGATCTGTGCAGGCTGGTCACCTCAAGCCACGTCATCTTCCTCTTCAGCCTGCTGGCGCGCCCAAAGCTGGGCGTAGCGTCCGGCGCGGGCCAGCAGATCTTCATGCGTTCCCTGTTCGACCACCTCACCCGCTTCCAGCACGACGATGCGATCGGCGTCGGCGATGGTGGACAGCCGGTGCGCGATGGTGATGACCGTGCGGCCTTCGGCGGCCCGCGACAGCGCGCCTTGGATCTCGTGCTCGGTTTCGGTGTCCAGCGCCGAGGTCGCCTCGTCCAGCAGCAGGATCGGCGGGTTCTTAAGCAACGTGCGGGCAATGCCAACGCGCTGCTTTTCGCCGCCCGACAGTTTCAAGCCGCGTTCGCCCACGGCGGTGTCATAGCCTTCGGGCAGCGAGGCGATGAAGTCGTGGATCTGTGCGGCGCGGGCAGCCTCGATAATCTGCGCCTCGGTGGCGCCGTCGCGGCCATATGCAATGTTATACCGTATCGTATCGTTGAACAGCACCGTGTCCTGCGGCACCACGCCAATCGCGTCATGCACGCTTTTCTGGGTTACCTCGCGCAGATCCTGCCCGTCGATGCGGATCGCCCCGCCATCGACATCGTAGAACCGGAACAAGAGCCGCCCGATGGTGGATTTGCCGGACCCCGATGGCCCGACCAGCGCCACGCTTTCGCCCGCCCCGACCGTCAGCGAGATGCCTTTCAGGATATGACGCTCGCTGTCATAACCGAATTTCACATTGTCAAAGCTGACCACGCCGCCCTTCACGGCCAGCGCGGGCGCGGCGGGTTTGTCCTGAACCTCGGCGGGCTGTTCCAGCAGATCGAACATCTGGCCCATATCCACAAGGCTCTGGCGGATTTCGCGGTAGACCGTGCCAAGGAAGTTCAGCGGCATGGTGATCTGGATCATGTAGGCGTTGACCATGACAAAGTCGCCGACTGTCAGATCGCCGGACTGCACGCCCATCGCCGCCAGCACCATGACCACAACAAGGCCGGTGGTGATCAGCAGGGACTGGCCGAAGTTCAGAAACGCCAGCGAGGTCGCGGTCTTGATCGCCGCCGTCTCGTAGCCCTCCATCGCCGCGTCATAGCGCCGGGCCTCGCGATCCTCGGCACCGAAATACTTGACGGTTTCAAAATTCAGCAGGCTGTCGATGGCCTTTTGGTTGGCGTCGGTGTCCTGATCGTTCATCTGACGGCGCAGCTTGACCCGCCATTCGGTAACCGCGAAGGTGAACCAGACATAGAGCGCGATGGTCACGACCACGGCCGCCAGATACCAGACATCGAAGACGAAGAAGAAGATCCCCGCGACGAGCAGAAGCTCCAGCAGCAATGGCCCGATGCTGAACAGCATGAAGCGCAGAAGGAAGTCCACGCCCTTGACGCCACGCTCGATGATGCGGCTCAGCCCGCCGGTCTTGCGGGTGATGTGATAGCGCAGGCTGAGACGGTGGATATGGGTGAAGGTTTCCAGCGCCAGCATCCTCAGCGCCCGCTGCCCGACCCGCGCGAAGATCGCGTCGCGCAACTGCTGAAACCCCACCGACAACAGTCGCGCCATGCCATAGGCGATGGTCAGCCCGACGGCCCCCAGCATCAGCGGCGAGACACCCTCGCCGCTCAGCGCGTCAACCGCGCCCTTGTAAATCATCGGCGTGCCGACCGCGATCAGCTTGCCCAGGATCAGCGTTGCCATGGCCCAGACAACCCGGTGGCGCACCCAGGCAGGATCTTTCGGCCAAAGATATGGCACGACCTTGCGGATGGTGCGCAGGGAAGAGCGGCGCTCCGCCCGGGCTAGATTGGCCTCGGTGGACTCGCGGTTTTCGTCAGCGGCGGCGGTGGTGGTATCTGCGGGCATGGGGACGTCTTTCTGCTTCAAGTCTGCCGAGATAGTCGGTGCAATGCGGAAAGACCAGTACCCCGCCCTGCGCAGCCCCTGTGCGCAGGCAGGTGTGGCAGGTTATTCGGGCGTTGCGGTACTGCCGGCATCGCCGGTATCGTCATCCGGCAAGGCAAAGATCTGACCGGGATAGATCAGGTCGGGATTGCGGATGCGGTCGGCATTGGCGCGGAACACGCGGACATAGAGAAAGCCGTCGCCATAACGGTCATTCGCAATCGCCCAGAGCGTATCGCCGGGCTGCACCGTCAGCGCCTGCACCTGTTGTGCGCCGGTTCCCAACCCTGCCGCCAAGGATGCAGGCGACTCGCGCTTGAACGGGCTTTCCACGCGACTGATCACGGTGCCGTCGTCATCGACCTCGTCGATGCGCAGCGTGTAGACGCCGCTATCGACATCCGGAAGCTCTGCCCGCCAGTTGCCATCCTGTGCGATCCGCGAGGTGGTGACGGGGGTGTTGTCAAGATAGACCCGGACAAACCCCTGCGCTGAGCCGCGCCCCGACAGCGCCACATCGCCGGCCTCGGAATAGGTGATCGCATCCAGTGCCACGGCCTGCATCGCGCCGTCCGATGGGGTCTGTAGCACGCGCAGGCCTTCGCGGTTGGCCAGGATCACCGTCGGGGCCTGTGGTGTCGGCGCAGGCACCGTATCAGGCTGTGGCACGCTCACGGCGGTCCGCGCCAGCGCGTCCGGTTGGGATTCGGACGGGCTTGTCCTGCCTGACACGCCGATCGCGTCACTTGACCTGAGAGTTGATGATGCGGGACGATTGGTCCTGCCTGTCGCGGGACCCTCAACAGCGATATTGTCCGCTGATGCGCCGGCCATCGCCAGCCCGGCTTCTTGCGCGTCCTGCGCGATTTCTGTCGGGTCGGTTGCCGCATTCATCCCGGCGCGCGCCGTTGTCCTGGCCATGTCGTCGGGCATTTCGCGGGTATCGGGAGGGGCGGGAATGTCGGCGGCAGATTGCTGTGGCGTTTGGGTCTTCTGCTTCGGCGAGGCGACCGCGCCGTTCGGCCCCGTGCCGGGCTGCGGCACCTTTGCGCCCGACACTTCAGCCTTTCGCCGCGCCGGTTCCACCGACGCGAGATCTTCGGGGGGCGCGACAGATCTTGGCGCAATGATGACCCGGTCTTCGGAGTCGACTGTGCCATCCCTGGTCACCAGTCGAAGGCTCAGCACGCGTGGCAGATCGTTCGGCGGCAAGGACAGAAAACTGACGAAGCGTCCCGTGCCGTCAGCTTCGACCTTGTCTTTTTCTTGCCCGTCGAGCAGAACAAGCACCCCCGCCCCGGCCGTTGCGGTCCCGGCAATCAGCGCCGCCCCGTTCGGGTCCACCCGGACGATATCGAAACCGGGCGGCGTTTGCGGCTCTGCCCCCGCCTGCGGCGCGACCGGATCATCTGCCGCCGGCGCATCCGCAGCTCTGGCCTTCTGCGGTGCCTTCGACGTTTCTGCCTGCGATGTTTCTGCGACGGGCATATCAACCGGCGACGATGCAGGCCTGTCCCCAGAAAAGAACACCAAGGCGAGAATGGCAGCGGTGCCTGTCCCGCCGATTGCAGCGACGCCACCAAGCGTCATGCCGGCCACCTTGTTCATGGCGATCCTTTTCGTGCCCGGAGACCGGATAAATGACGACAGTATGCCAGAAAGACACCTGCCCGGTTGAGAGTATATATCAACAAGGCTATCAGGAATCAAAACTTTGGAAAACCTATCGGAGCACGCCCACATGGCCAACTCGCCCACCCGGTCCGTCTGTGTCTATTGCGGTTCTCGCAGCGGCGACGACCCCGCCTTTCACGACGAGGCGGAGAATCTGGGCACCGCGCTGGCGGCCGAGGGCTGGCGGCTGGTCTACGGTGCGGGCGATGTCGGGCTGATGGGCGTCGTGGCGCGGGCGGCGCAAGCCGCAGGCGGCGACACGTTTGGTGTGATCCCCGAGCATCTGCTGCGCGCCGAAGTCGGCAAGGTTGATCTGACCCGCTTTATCGTCACCGAGACAATGCATGAACGCAAGAAGGTCATGGTGATGAACGCCGACGCAATCGTGGTCATGCCCGGCGGTGCAGGATCGCTGGATGAATTTTTCGAGGTGCTGACATGGCGCCAGTTGGGCCTGCACGCAAAACCGATCGTGCTGCTGAACGTGAACGGCTACTGGGACCCGCTGCAAGCGTTGCTGGATCATGTGATCGCGCGCGGCTTTGCCGACGCGTCCCTGGCGGCGTTCGTTACCAGCGCCACGTCTGCACGCGACGTGACACAGACGCTGCGCGACGCCCTGTGCCCTGACGCGCTGGCGCAGACGCGCGGATGAATCACCGACATATCCCCTGAACAACTGCATTTTCGGTGGAAGCCGGCCAGGTATCGGCCCGGCGGCATCGTCCAAGATGACCCTGCCCAACCCGCAGACGCAGCCTTGTGAACAGAATCTTGAAATTCGTTTGCTGTAAATATCACTGACACGCGACTCTCGCGACAACACCGCTTGTGAGAAGGCGGACAGGCCATGTGCTATTTTTGACAGGTATTGCACTGGTCAAGGCTAAAAAATGGGCATAGGCAGGCTGAATGCGCCCTCCCTGTCACGGCAGGTCCGAGGCGCATTGCACTGAAATCAGGACTGCGCCATGCCACACCGCCTTTCACAGTTTGAGTTCGTTGCGTTGATGGCAATGATGGTATCCACCATTGCGTTCTCAATCGATGCAATGCTGCCCGCGCTGCCCGAAATCGGAACAGAGCTTAGCCCCGGTTTCGAAAATCGCGCGCAGTTGATCCTGACGACATTTGTGCTGGGCATGGGGCTTGGAACGCTTGTCACGGGGATGCTGTCGGACCGGTACGGGCGCAAACCCGTGCTGATGATCGGGGCCGTTGTCTACGTTCTGGCATCCGCTGTGGCCTGGGCCGCGCATTCGCTGGAACTGATGCTGGCGGCGCGCCTGGTACAAGGCTTGGGTGCCGCCGGACCGCGCATCGTGACACTGGCAATCATCCGCGATTTATATGCCGGGCGCGGGATGGCCAAGATCATGTCCTTCATCATGATGGTGTTCACATTGGTGCCGGCCCTCGCCCCCCTGATGGGCGCGTTCCTTATCGCGCATTCCGGTTGGCGGGCAATCTTCGTGGCATTTGTGGTGTTCATGGGGCTTGCCTGCCTGTGGCTGGCGCTGCGCCTGCCGGAAACCCTGCCCGTCGAGGAGCGGCGACCGATGCGTCTTTCGGCCTTGAAACAGGCGCTGACGGAATTGGCGATGCACCCCACCGTGCGGCTGTCCATTGTCGTGCAAACCCTGTGTTTCGGAATGCTGTTTTCAATGCTGTCGTCGGTCCAGCAGATCTATGACATCACCTTTGGGCGCGGCGCGGAATTTCCGTTCTGGTTTGGGATCGTCGCAGTATTGGCAGGGACGGGCAGCCTGTTGAATGCAGCGCTGGTCGGCCGTTTGGGAATGCGGTTTCTGGTGACGGTGACGCTGGCGGTTCAGGTCGGGTTGTCCGGTGCCATGGTGCTGCTGAGCATGGCTGATCTGCCGGGCAATCTGGGGTTCGCTGCTTTCGTGATCTGGCAGATTTCGGTGTTCTTTCAGGCCGGCATGACCTTGGGCAACCTCAACGCCTTGGCGATGGAGCCCATGGGCCATATCGCAGGGACGGCTGCCAGTGTGATCGGCGCGGTTTCGACTGTGTTCTCTGTCGCCCTGGCGATCCCGCTAGGCTTGATGTTCGACGGCACCACCCTGCCGCTCGCCCTGGGTGTTTGCGCGATGGCACTGGCTTCGCTGGTCATCATGTTGCACATGCGCCGCGTCGAACGTGGTCTGCCCGCTTAACGCGCTTTTTTCGGACGCAGCCGCGCAAAAAACCGCATTGCGGAAAGCAGGTCTTTGACGCTGCACCCGCATGCGGTAGGGATCGGGCAGGTTTACCAGTCAGCCAGCGCGAAAGAGGCCCCCATGTCCAAGATCAAGGTGCAGAACCCGATAGTCGAGCTTGACGGCGACGAGATGACCCGGATCATCTGGGATTTCATCAAGCAGAAACTGATCCTGCCATATCTGGACATCGACCTGCTGTATTACGATCTGGGCATGGAAGAGCGGGACCGCACCGATGACCAGATCACCGTGGACGCCGCACAAAAGATCAAGGAAGTCGGCGTTGGCGTGAAATGCGCCACCATCACGCCGGACGAGGCACGGGTCGAGGAATTTGGCCTGAAAAAGATGTGGCGCAGCCCCAATGGCACGATCCGCAACATTCTGGGCGGCGTGATCTTTCGCCAGCCCATTATCTGCAAAAACGTGCCGCGGCTGGTGCCGGGCTGGACCAAGCCCATCGTGGTTGGACGTCACGCTTACGGCGACCAGTACAAGGCCACGGATTTCCGCTTTCCGGGTGCAGGCAAGATCACGCTGAAATTCGAAGGTACCGATGGCGAAGTGATCGAGCGCGAGGTGTTTGACGCGCCCGACAGTGGCGTCGTCATGGGCATGTATAACCTCGACAAGTCGATCTATGACTTTGCGCGTGCGTCGCTGAATTATGGTCTGAACCTGGGCTGGCCCGTGTATCTGTCGACCAAGAACACGATCCTGAAAGCCTATGACGGACGGTTCAAGGACATCTTTGAAGAGGTCTATGAGGCCGAATTCAAAGAGGCGTTCGAGGAAAAGAAGATCTGGTACGAACACCGGCTGATCGACGACATGGTGGCCAGTTCCCTGAAATGGTCGGGCGGCTATGTCTGGGCCTGCAAGAACTATGATGGCGACGTGCAGTCGGATACCGTTGCGCAGGGTTTTGGCTCGCTGGGGCTGATGACGTCGATCCTGATGACACCCGATGGCAAGGTCGTGGAATCCGAAGCCGCGCATGGCACGGTCACGCGGCACTACCGCCAGCACCAGAAAGGCGAGCAGACCTCGACCAACTCCATCGCGTCGATATACGCGTGGACAGGCGGCTTGAAGCACCGCGCCAAACTGGACGGGAACGAAGCGCTCAAGGGTTTTGCCGAGACGCTGGAGCGCGTGATCATCGAGACTGTCGAGGCCGGGCACATGACCAAGGATCTGGCGCTGCTTGTCGGCCCGGATCAAGGCTGGTTGACCACGATGGGCTTTCTGGAAAAGATCGAAGAGAACCTGAACAAGGCGCTTGCGGGATAAAGTTGTTCCTTGACTGTGCGCCCATACGGGCGCGCAGGGTTCATTTTTGCGTACACGCAGATGGGGGCGCTGCCCCCGTCTGGCTTATGCCAGCCTCCCCCGGAGTATTTTTGCCAAGAAGAAGTGATCAGGGTCAGGTGGCGGACTTGGCGCGCTTTTTCTCGGCAGCGATTTTTTCGGCAAGATCGCGGGCAATGGCAAAGGCACCCTGGATCTTGTCGCGGCTTTTCTTCCAGTCCCGCCGGACGACGATCTTGTTTTCGCGGACCTTTGCGAGGCCTTTCTGATCCTCGATGAATTCGACCAGCCCTTGCGGAGAGGCAAATTTATCATTGTGGAACTGGATCGTGGCACCTTTGGGGCCGCCGTCAAGTTTGGCAATGCCCGCGCGTTTGCACATCGCCTTGATACGAACCACCAACAGGAGCGTGTTGACCTCTTTCGGCAACGCGCCGAAACGGTCGATGAGTTCGGCGGCAAAGCCTTCGAGTTCAACCTTCGTGGTCAGGCTGCTGAGGCGGCGGTAGAGGCCAAGGCGCACGTCAAGATCGGGGACATATTCCTCGGGGATCAGCACCGGGACGCCGAGATTGATCTGCGGTGCCCACTGGTCGTCCGCCTCGGACAGGCCTTCCATCTCGCCTGCGCGGATCTTGGCGATCGCCTCTTCCAGCATGGATTGGTAAAGTTCATAGCCGACGTCGCGCATCTGGCCGGATTGTTCTTCGCCCAGCAGGTTGCCCGCGCCGCGAATATCCAGATCCTGACTGGCGAGTGTGAAGCCAGCCCCCAGCGTGTCGAGGCTGCCCAGAACACGCAGGCGCTTTTCGGCGGTGGCGGTCAGCTTGGCGCGTGGTTTGGTGGTGAGATAGGCATAGGCGCGGGTCTTGGACCGCCCCACCCGTCCCCGGATCTGATAGAGTTGCGAGAGGCCGAACATATCCGCGCGGTGGATGACCATCGTGTTGGCGGTGGGAATGTCCAGGCCGGATTCCACGATTGTCGTGGCCAGAAGCACGTCGAATTTGCCGTCGTAGAAGGCGTTCATGCGGTCGTCGAGCTCGCCTGCGGCCATCTGGCCATGGGCCACCACATAGCTGAGTTCGGGCAGTTGTTCTTTCAGGAAATCCTCAATCTCCGGCAGATCGGAGATGCGCGGCACGACGTAGAAGCTTTGCCCGCCACGATAGTGTTCGCGCAGCAGCGCCTCGCGGATGGTGACAGGGTCGAATTCCGACACATAGGTGCGGATGGCCAGCCGGTCCACCGGGGGCGTGCCGATGATCGACAGATCCCGTACGCCGGTCAGGGACAGTTGCAGCGTGCGAGGGATCGGCGTGGCGGTCAGTGTCAAGACATGCACGTCCGAGCGCAGCTGTTTCAGCCGCTCCTTGTGGGACACGCCGAAATGCTGTTCCTCGTCGATGATCAGCACGCCGAGGTTCTGAAAGCGGATGGATTTGGCCAGCAAGGCATGCGTGCCGATGACGATATCGACGGTGCCGCGCGCGATGCCGTCGCGGGTTTGGGCGGCCTCCTTGGCGCTGACAAAACGCGACAGGGTGCGCACCTCCAGCGGGAAGCCCCGAAAGCGTTCGGCGAAGCTTTTGTAATGTTGCCGGGCGAGCAGTGTCGTGGGCGCGATCACCGCCACCTGCACGCCCGACATCGCAGCGACAAAGGCCGCCCGCATTGCCACCTCTGTCTTGCCAAAGCCGACATCGCCGCAGATCAGCCGATCCATCGGCTGGCCGGAATGCATGTCGGCCATCACATCCTCGATGGCGCGCAGTTGGTCGTCGGTTTCCTGATAGGGAAAACGCGCGGCAAACGCGTCCCACGCCCCCGGCGGCGGGTCCATGATCGGCGCCTTGCGCAAGGCACGTTCCGCCGCGATGCGGATCAGCCGGTCGGCCATCTCGCGGATGCGTTCCTTGAGCTTGGCCTTCTTGGCCTGCCATGCCCCGCCGCCCAGACGATCCAGCAGACCTTCGTCATGGCCGTATCTCGACAGCAGTTCGATGTTCTCGACCGGCAGATAAAGCCGCGCGCCTTCAGCATAATCCAGCAACAGGCATTCATGCGCGGCACCGGCGGCGGTGATGACCTCCATCCCCTGATAGCGACCGATGCCGTGATCGACATGCACCACCAGATCGCCGGGGCTGAGCGACTGCGCCTCGGTCAGGAAATTCTCGGCCTTGCGGCGTTTTTTCGGCGCGCGGATCAGCCGGTCGCCCAGCACATCCTGTTCGGCAATGACTGTGATGTGCTGACGGTCCTGCCACGGACCCTCGAACCCGTGCTCCAGCGCCCAGACGGCCAGATGCAAGCCGCGCTTGCCAATGCGGGTGGCGTCCGTGATGGGGATGGTTTCGGCAAGGCCTTCGTCTTCGATCAGCCCGGACAGGCGTTCGCGCGCACCCTCTGAATAGCTGGCGACGACCACGGGGCCTTGGGCCAGCTTCGCCTTGATATGGTCGGCCAGCGCCCCGAACAGGCTGATGCTTTCCTGCTGGCGTTCGGGGGCAAAACTGCGTCCGATACGCCCGCCCGCATCCACGACCTTTGGACCAGTCGCTTGCGGCAAGGGGTGGAACTGGATCGCGCGCCGCGTGGCTGTGGCTGCCTCCCACGCGGACTCGTCCAGGTACAGCAGGCCGGGGGGCGCGGGTTTGTAGACCGTGCCCATGCGGTTCTTCTGACCCATCGCAAGGCGGCGGGTTTCATATTGGTCGGCAATCGTATCCCAGCGCGCAATCCGGCTGGGCGTGACCTGATCATCCTGCGTGATCGTGGTGCCCGGCAGGTAGTCGAACAAGGTCTCCAGCCGGTCGTGAAAAAACGGCAGCCAGTGTTCGATCCCCTGATGTTTGCGGCCCGCGCTGACAGCCTCGTATAGTGGATCATCCGTGCCGGCCGCGCCGAATTCGATGCGATAATTCTGGCGAAACCGGGTGATTGCCGCCTCGTCGAGGATAACCTCGGACACCGGGGCAAGCTCGATCATGTCAAGCTTTTCGGTGGTGCGTTGCGTGGCGGGATCAAAGCGGCGCGCGCCGTCCAGCACGTCCCCGAAGAAATCGAGCCTGACCGGCCCGCCATCACCCGGCGGATAGATGTCGATGATACCGCCCCGGATGGCATAATCGCCGGGTTCCATCACGGTGGGGGCCTGCGAAAACCCCATGCGGACAAGAAAGCCGCGCAGGGCCTCTTCGTTGACGCGCTCGCCGACGCGTGCGGTGAAGGCGGCCTCTCGCAGCACGTCCCGCGCGGGGATATATTGCGACGCGGCGTTCAGCGTGGTCAGCAGGATGAAGCGATCCGGCATTGCGTGAACCAGCGCGGCCAGTGTCGCCATACGCGCTGCCGAGATGTCGGCATTGGGCGAGACCCGATCATAGGGCAGGCAATCCCATCCCGGAAAGCTGAAAACCGGCATCGCAGGCGCGAAGAAGTGCAACGCATCGCGGATTTGCGCCAGCCGCTTGTCGTCGCGAGCAATATGCAGGACAGGAGCGGAACTGCGCTCCAGCTCTTGCAGGATCAACCGGGCGTCGTAGCCTTCGGGCGCGCCACCCATGGTGATATGATCGCGCGAGGGGGTATCGGGATATGCCATAGCTGACGCAAATGGGGCATGCCGGGGGCCGCGTCAACCTGTCTCCAGCGCGTTTGGCAGCCTGCCTGGCCTGGTTGTCGCCCCTGCCCGAATGTTATTCTGGCGCTTATCCGCTGAATGCCAGCGACGCGCCGCAAATTGATGGAATATGGCTGACAGCATCGGATTGATCGTTTTATGTCACTTAACGACCCAAACCGGGTTAGTATGCGCCGCGACGGCACGGGACGGGCTGTTCGACACTGCCCCATGCAGCAGCGCATATCGGTCGATGGCTTTAAAAAGACCCGCCTTTGCAACTGGTCCTCCCAACCAGACCCAATTTGCTTGCGTTTTCGGCAACTCTGATTGATCTGAAGGCTCGCGATACATGCTCTGAGGAAAGGTCCATCTATGTCTTTGTTGACTTACGCCACGCTGTTTCTGGCGGTTCTGGCGGAAACCATCGGCACGACCGCGCTTCAGGCCAGCCAGCAATTCACCAAACCCCTGCCCTCGGTGATCGTGGTGGTGGCTTATGCCGCAGCGTTTTATCTGCTGGCACTGACCCTGCGCAGCGTGCCTGTCGGCGTGGCCTATGCGCTTTGGTCCGGTCTGGGAATTTTGTTGATCGCGCTGATCGGCTTTGTCGTTTTTGGTCAAACGCTCGACTGGCCGGCTGTGATAGGAATGTTGCTCATCGTCGCTGGCATCGCAGTGATACAGCTGTTTTCGGCGGCTGCGACGCATTAGGGGGTGGTCTTTTGCCCTCAGCAAGCGTACGGCGCGGGCGAACAGAAAAGGTTTCCAAATGGATCTGCGAAATATCGCCATCATCGCCCACGTCGACCACGGCAAGACCACACTTGTGGACGAGCTGCTGAAACAGTCGGGCGCTTTCCGTGAAAATCAGGCAGTTGCCGAACGGGCGATGGATTCGAACGACCTCGAGCGAGAGCGCGGCATCACGATCTTTGCCAAGCCCACCTCGGTTGAATGGAAAGGTCTGCGGATCAATATCGTCGACACCCCCGGCCACGCCGATTTCGGTGGCGAGGTAGAGCGGATCCTGTCGATGGTGGATGGCGTTGTCCTGCTGGTCGATGCCGCCGAAGGGCCGATGCCCCAGACAAAATTCGTGACCTCGAAGGCGCTGGCGCTTGGCTTGCGCCCGATTGTCGTTCTCAACAAGGTCGACAAGCCGGATGCAGAGCCTGACCGCGCGCTGGACGAATGTTTTGATCTTTTTGCCAGCCTCGACGCCAATGATGACCAGCTTGATTTTCCGCATATGTATGCGTCGGGCCGCAACGGCTGGGCCGATCACGAGCTGGACGGACCGCGCAAGGATCTGACCGCGCTGTTCGACCTGATCGTCAATCACGTCCCTGCCCCCAAACAGGTCAAGCGGCAGGGCGAAGACTTCCGCATGCTGGCCACCACACTGGGCGCCGATCCGTTCGTCGGGCGCATCCTGACGGGCCGCGTGGAATCGGGCAAGCTGAAGGTCGGCTCAACCGTGCAGGCGCTTAGCCGCATCGGCCAGAAGATCGAACAGTTCCGCGTCACCAAGATCCAGGCGTTCCGCGGCCTTGCCCAGCAGGACATCGAAGAGGCGCAGGCCGGTGATATTGTAAGCCTCGCCGGCATGACCAAGGCGACAGTTGCCGATACGATCTGCGCTTTGGCCGTGGACGAAGCCCTTGATGCCCAACCCATCGACCCGCCCACCATCACCGTCACATTCGGCATCAATGACAGTCCTCTGGCCGGGCGCGACGGCAAGAAGGTACAATCCCGCGTGATCCGTGAACGGCTGATGAAAGAGGCGGAATCCAACGTCGCGATCAAGATCAGCGACACGCCCGGCGGCGAAGCCTTCGAGGTCGCAGGGCGCGGCGAATTGCAGATGGGCGTTCTGATTGAAAACATGCGCCGCGAAGGGTTCGAGCTGTCAATCTCGCGTCCTCAGGTGCTGATGCGCGACGGCGATAATGGCGAACGGCTGGAACCGATCGAAGAAGTCACCATTGATGTCGATGACGAATATTCCGGCGTGGTGATCGAAAAGATCACCGGAACGCGCAAGGGCGAATTGGCCGAAATGAAGCCCGCCGGTGCAGGCAAGACCCGCATCATCGCCCATGTTCCGTCGCGCGGTCTGATCGGCTATCACGGCGAATTCCTGACCGATACGCGCGGGACAGGCGTTCTGAACCGGGTGTTCCACACATGGGCCCCGCATAAGGGCACCATTCCCGGCCGTCGTGCGGGCGTCCTGATTTCGATGGAAGCCGGCGTCGCAGTTGCTTACGCGCTATGGAAGCTGGAAGATCGCGGCAAGTTTTTCATCGGCGCACAAGAACAGGTCTATACCGGAATGATCATCGGCGAGCACAGCCGCGAAAACGATCTTGAAGTGAACCCCCTTAAAGGCAAGCAGTTGACCAACGTGCGCGCCAGCGGCACGGACGAGGCGGTGCGTCTGACCACGCCGGTTCGGATGTCTCTGGAAGAGGCGATCGCCTATATCGACAATGACGAACTTGTTGAGGTCACCCCCACCGCAATCCGTCTGCGCAAGCGCTTCCTTGACCCGCATGAACGCAAGCGGATGTCCAAGGCAAGCTGACCTTCCATCATCATCGGTGTCCAGCGCGGACACCGACAACAATCTGTAGATAATTAAAATCGGCGGCCAGTGGCCGCCGATTTTTTGGTTAAATAATTGATTTTATAAGACGATGTGTCCGGTCTGGCGAGCCCGCCAAATCAGCGCCTAGTCAGTCGTCTCGACAATCAACAGCTCGCGCTCTGATGCTCCGCGCGCATGTTTCAGCGCGTCCTGATACTCGGGCGAGTGGTAGCAGGTTTCCGCCTCTTCAAGAGTGGCAAATTGGGCGACAACATTGCGCGGCCGTTTCTTGCCCTCAAGCTGTACGAAACGTCCACCGCGCGCGATGAAGCGACCGCCATGTTTGGCAATCGCGGGACCGGCAAGCTCGGCATAGCGGCCATAGGCCTCGGGATCCGAAACGGTCACGTGGGCAATCCAAAGTGCTGGCATAGTTTATCCTCCGATTACGGCTTCTGCCGCCTTGAAAGCGGCCTCTGCATTTGCGGCATCCGCGCCTCCGCCCTGCGCCATATCGGGCCGACCGCCGCCGCCCTTGCCGCCCAGTTCGGCCACTGCGGCACGCACAAGATCAACAGCGGACACACGGCCCATAAGATCCTCGGTCACGCCAGCCGCCACAGCGGCCTTGCCACCGGTATCCGCGATCAGCAGCACCACGCCCGACCCAAGCCGCGCCTTGTGCTCGTCGATCAGCGGCGGCAGATCCTTGCCGGACACGCCTGACAATACCTGCGCCACCATCTGCACACCGTTGACGTCGCGCGCATCGGTGCCCCCACCTTTGCCAGACCCACCGGCCATCGCCAGTTCGCGGCGCAGCTGCGCCACCTCGTTGCTCAGCGCCTTGCGCTCGTCCAGCAAGGCACGGACACGCGCGGGAACGTCGGTGGTCTGGGTCTTCAACTCGGACGCCACATCGGCAAGCCGGTGGTCTTGCCCCGAAAGATAGCGGAAGGCATCAGCGCCGGTCAGCGCCTCGATCCGCCGCACACCCGCACTGGAGGCACTGTCGCCAAGCGTCACGAACACACCGATATCACCGGTCTGGCGAACATGCGTGCCGCCGCACAGCTCGATCGAATAGGTCGCGCCATTGCCGCCCTTGCCCGATTGCGGGTCATGCCCCATCGAGACCACGCGGACCTCATCGCCGTATTTCTCACCAAACAGCGCTTGCGCGCCCAATCCACGCGCGTCGTCCGGCGTCATGATGCGGGTTTCGACAGGCGTGTTCTGACGGATGAAATCGTTCACCTCGGCATCGACTTGGGCCAGCTCAGCAGGTGTCAGCGGTTTTGCGTGCGAAAAGTCAAACCGAAGCCGGTCATCGGCATTCAAGGACCCGCGTTGCGCCACATGATCGCCAAGCGCCCGGCGCAGCGCCTCGTGCAGCAGATGCGTTGCCGAGTGGTTGGCACGGATCGACGTGCGGCGCGCGTGATCCACCTCCAGCACCGCGCCTTCGCCTTTGGTCAACGTACCTTCGGTCAACTCGGCAAAATGGATAAACACCCCGGCCACCTTGAGCGTGTCGGTGATCCGCGCAAGGCCAGAGTCGCTGCGGATGATGCCGCTATCGCCGACCTGCCCGCCTGACTCGGCGTAGAAGGGTGTCTGGTTCAACACGATCTGCACGGTGTCGCCCGCTTTGACCGAGGCAACCTCGGCCCCGTCGGACACCAGCGCCACGATCTGACCCTCGGCGGTTTCGGTGTCATAACCCAGAAAATCCGTGGTGCCGTGCTTGTCGGCAATGTCGAACCAGATCGTCGCATCCGCCGCCTCGCCAGAGCCGGACCACGCGGCGCGGGCCTTGGCCTTCTGCTCGGCCATCGCGGTATCGAAGCCCGCCGTATCAACGCTGCGATCCTTTTCTCGCAACGCATCCTGTGTCAGGTCGAGCGGAAAGCCGAACGTGTCATACAGCTTGAACGCCGTCTCACCCGGCAATGCGGCATCGGCGGGCAGCTTGCCCAGCTCGTCATCCAGCAATTTCAGACCGCGATCCAGCGTTTGCTTGAAGCGCGTCTCTTCCTGCTTGAGCGTTTCTTCGATCAGCGACTGCGCCTGTCCCAATTCCGGATAGGCCGCGCCCATTTCATGCACAAGCGACGGCACCAGACGGTGCATGACCGGATCCTGCGCGCCCAGCAAATGCGCATGCCGCATCGCCCGCCGCATGATCCGGCGCAACACATAGCCGCGCCCGTCATTTGCAGGCATCACACCATCCGCAATCAGGAACGAGGTCGAGCGCAGATGATCGGCGATCACCCGGTGATGCACGTTGCCCGGCCCGTCGGGTGCCCCATCGGTGACGTTGGCGCTGGCCTCGATCAGGTGGCGCATCAGGTCGGTGTCGTAATTGTCGTGCTTGCCCTGCAAGAGCGCGCCGATCCGTTCCAACCCCATCCCGGTATCAATCGACTGCATGTCGAGCGCGCGCATCGAGCCGTCCTCGAACTGCTCGTTCTGCATGAAAACGATGTTCCAGATCTCGATGAACCGGTCGCCGTCTTCCTCAGGACTGCCCGGAGGACCGCCCCAGATATGATCGCCGTGATCGTAGAAAATCTCTGTGCAGGGGCCGCAAGGACCGGTCGGGCCCATCTGCCAGAAATTATCGGAGGTGGCGATACGGATGATGCGGTCCTCGGGGATGCCTATCTTCTTCCAGATCTCGAATGCCTCGTCATCGGTGTGGTACACCGTGACCAGAAGGCGAGAGGCATCTATGCCGAATTCGCGCGTGATCAGCTCATAGGCAAACCGGATCGCTTCGGTTTTGAAATAATCGCCGAAGCTGAAATTTCCCAGCATTTCAAAGAAGGTATGGTGCCGCGCCGTATAGCCGACATTGTCGAGATCATTGTGCTTTCCGCCCGCCCGCACACATTTCTGCGACGTCGTGGCGCGGGTGTAATCGCGATGCTCCACCCCGGTGAACAGGTTCTTGAACTGAACCATGCCCGAATTGGTGAACATCAGCGTCGGATCGTTGCGCGGCACCAGCGGGCTGGAGGGCACGATACGATGGCCCTGTTTCTCGAAATAATTCAGAAAAGTAGAGCGTATGTCGTTGAGCGAAGGCATATTCTGGTCTCGTGCAAGGATTTTACGCAGGTGTACCGCCCTGCCCTGCGACTGTCCATGACGCATTGAAAAAGGCCGACACACCTTGCGAGGGTGCCGGCCTTTGAAATCTGTTCGCCGGACTGTGCTTAGCTCTCCATCACCTCGTCGGGTGCCCCTTCGCCACCGGCACCCATGTCGAAATCGAGCCCGTGACTGGCGCGGATCTTGTCTTCGATCTCCAGCGCCATCTGCTTGTTTTCACGCAAGAAGTTCTTTGCGTTTTCGCGGCCTTGTCCGATCCGCTCATCGCCGTAGCTGAACCAGCTGCCGGATTTATCGACGACTCCGGCCTTGACCCCCAGATCAAGAAGCTCGCCCATCTTGCTGATGCCTTCGCCGAACATGATGTCGAATTCGACCTGCTTGAAGGGTGGGGCCACCTTGTTCTTGACGACCTTGACGCGGGTGGAGTTTCCCACAACCTCGTCGCGGTCCTTGATAGAGCCGATACGACGAATATCGAGCCGCACGGAACTGTAGAATTTCAGCGCGTTGCCACCCGAAGTCGTTTCCGGGCTGCCAAACATCACGCCGATTTTCATCCGGATCTGGTTGATGAAGATCACCATACAGTTCGAACGGTTGATCGAGCCGGTCAGCTTGCGCATCGCCTGGCTCATCAGGCGGGCCTGCACGCCCACGCTGCTGTCGCCCATATCGCCTTCAAGTTCGGATTTCGGGGTCAGCGCAGCAACCGAATCGACAACCACCATGTTGACAGCGCCCGACCGGACAAGCGTATCGACGATCTCCAGCGCTTGTTCGCCGGTGTCGGGCTGGCTGATCAGCAATTCGTCCAGATCAACGCCCAGCTTGCGGGCATAAAGCGGATCAAGCGCATGTTCGGCATCGACAAAAGCGCAAACACCGCCCTTTTTCTGCTCTTCGGCCACGCAATGCAGGGTCAGCGTGGTTTTGCCAGAGCTTTCTGGCCCGTAAATCTCGATGATCCGCCCCTTGGGCAACCCACCGATCCCCAACGCGATGTCCAGTCCAAGCGACCCGGTCGAGGTTGCTTCAATGTCCTTGATCACATTGTCGCCGCCAAGTTTCATGATCGACCCCTTGCCGAACTGCCGTTCGATCTGGGCCAAAGCGCTGTCCAGCGCCTTTTGTTTGTCCGCGTTGCGCTTGCTGTCCATCGTCAAAAGATCTGCCGTTGCCATGAGTTTCGTGTCCTTATTCCACACCCGTTGCCGGGCGGCAATTGCTGCTTCATGTTCGCCTCTTGTTCTCATCTGTATGAGATCAAAACAGGAACAATTCAAGTTAAATCCTACTCTCGTCAGTTTTCGTGGAATTGGTTAAGGAAGGATTGAGGGGTTTGGGCCATACCTGCCAAACGATCGAGGAGGTTTTCCGAATGCTGGTGTTCTGGAAAGAAAGACTGGTGTTTCTGGCGGTGCCAAAAACGGGTTCGTCGGCTTATGAGGCGGCCTTGAAGTCCCGCGCATCCATGGCTGTCATGGACCCGCCGGAACTGAAACATGCGCCGATCTACCGCTATAATCGGTTTTTCCGCCCGATGTTCGAAAAAGTCGGCGCCGATAACATGGAGACGTTGGCCGTGGTCCGCGACCCGCTGGATTGGCTTGGCAGCTGGTTTCGCTATCGCAAGCGGCCCTTTCTGAATGGCAAGCCGACATCGACCGCCGGGATAGATTTTGACGATTTTGTCCTGGCCTACATGAAAGGCGACAAACCGCCCTTCGCCAATGTCGGGAGCCAGGCGAAATTTCTGGAGCCGCGGCCGAACGGTGTGCGGATCAACCATCTTTTTCGCTATGAGAACCAACCCGCATTGCAGCAGTTCATCGAATCCCGTTTGAACGTCACCCTTGACCTGCCAAAGACCAATGTTTCGCCAGAGATGGACCTTACTGTCTCGACAGAAACGGCAAAGATGTTTCGCAAGAAATGCGCCAATGAATATGAGGTCTGGGAAAGCGGATTGTGAGGCGGAACAGCCGCGAAATCGTATGTTTGCCGATTGGATGTGAAATCCACATCCAGCAGACCTGCGCACGCTCATTCACGTTGTCAGACTGCGCCACGCAACCGGGTTCGGGCTACGACAGTTGTTTATGGACGGTCTCCGTCAAATCGCTCAGTGAAAACGGCTTTGGCAGGAAGATCGACTTCGGGATGCGGGCATCGCTGTCGCGGAAGACGTCCTCGGCATAGCCGGACACAAAGACAACGCGCACATCGGGCCGGGATTTTAACGCTTCACGCACCCAGGTTGGCCCGTCCATGCCGGGCATCACCACATCCGTCACGAAAACATCGACCTCGACGCTGGTGTCTTCCAAGAGCTTCAGCGCATCTTCGGCAGAGGCTGCCTCCAATACCGTGTATCCCCGAAGCCGCAGCGCGCGGGATGCAAACGCACGCACCGGTGCCTCGTCCTCGACCAGAAGCACTACACCTTCGCCATGCCGGATTATCGGTTTCTCAATCGCCGGTCTGGGCAATGCTTCAAGAGGCAGTTCCAACTCGCTGGCGGGCAGGAGAAGCGTGAAACACGTCCCGGACCCGGTCACGCTGTCGACAAAGATAAAACCACCGGTCTGCTTAACGATCCCGTAGACCGTGGACAGGCCCAGCCCTGTGCCCTCGCCCGTGCGTTTTGTTGTGTAGAACGGCTCGAACACCTTTTGCAGCTTGTCCGGCGGAATGCCGATACCGTCGTCAGACACTTTCACCGACACATATTCACCCGCCGCCACCTCTGCGCGGTCACGGCGCATGGGTTCACTCAGCACCCTCATGCCCGTTTCGATCACGATACAACCGCCCGTGGGCATGGCGTCGCGTGCATTCACGACGAGATTCATCATCACCTGTTCCAGCTGACGCTTGTCCGCCCGCACGGGTTTCAGCACCGGATCATGCCGCAAATCCAATCCGACCTTCTCGCCGACAAGGCGGTTCAGAAGATGGGTAAGGTCAGACAAGGTATCACGCAGGTCCAGAACTTCCGGCCGCAAGGTCTGCTTGCGGGAAAACGCCAGCAACTGACCCACCAACGCAGCGGCTCGGTTGGCGTTCTGATTGATCTGCACCAGGTCGCTGAAATCCGGGTCCCCCTGATCGTGCCGCAGCAACAACAGGTCGCAATGTCCTGAAATCGCGGTCAGAAGGTTATTGAAGTCATGCGCGACCCCGCCCGCCAACTGACCAATCGCCTGCATTTTCTGGCTTTGGACGAATTGCGCTTCGAGCGTCTTCAATTCGGTGGCATCATTGATGACCGCAATCAACGCGGTCTGCCCGTTCTCGGAAATCCGGTTCAATGTGACCTGAACGAAAACTTCCTTGTCCGCCCGCGTGAGCCGGAGAAACTCCGAATGGCTGGTGCCACGTCCCGAAGCCATTTCCTGTATCCAGTCGGTCAGCGGTCGCCCCAGACCTTCCATATAGTCCGACAGTTGTTTTCCATTGGTGCAGATGTCGCCAAAAAGCGCCCGCGCCTCTTTGTTGGACCGCAGCACCACGCCGTTTGGTGAAAGCTTGAGAAGGCCCACCGGCAGCGCATCAAACGCAGCCGCGGCATCATCGGTCGCGGTTTGCCTGGGTGCGGGCAGCAAGAACAGCTCTGACCTGCCGACACCCGCCGGAACGCAGGTCGCCAAACGCGCCACAACGCCATCTTCGGTCTGAATACGATGCACGGTTCCCGACACAAGCGGCGGATCAAGAATCAGGCAATCCAGCGATGCAATCCTATGGCCAGCCATCTGACGCGCGGCTTCGTTCAGGGAAATGACAACGTTATTGCGCCCAAGTGTCAGCATCGGCACATGTTTCATTGCGGCACAGGATGACGGCTTTTCGGTCGCGGTGCCTTCCTCGACACGCCACAGCAAGCCGGACTTGCCAAGCGCGTGCACCGAAATGCGCACGCTACCCTGTCTGGTCACGATCTCTTCGCGTGCGGTCCCGCCGGCGTTGATGCGCGTTTGCAGACGGTAAAGCACGTTGCCGGGATTCGCGAGAATATCCCGTAGCTCTCCTGCCAGCGTCGCGCCTTCGCTTTTGCCATAACGTGCTTCGGCCGCATGGTTGCGAAAGATGATTTCCCCCTCGGGGTCGGTGAAAAATGCAAAAGCACTGTCTTGGGCGATGACTTCGGCCAGGGCATCATACGCCTGATCACGGCGACGCTTGTGAAGATATGTCAAAGATCTGGACAGCGCCGCCAGACAAGCTGCTGTCAGCCCGCCAACCGATAACGCCAACTGTAATTGGTACGAACTGACCAGAAAGGACAGGGCCAATAGCAACCCGGCGGCCATCAACAACCAGCCAAGCCGTTGCGAGACGCGGTCAGAAGCGCGCGTCATCGGTCCGGGATTCAATGCCGTATAGGCCAAGGCGACCCCCTGTGATTCTCACCCCGGCCATTACGACGAGAGATTTGTTAACCGCTCCTTAAAGCTGAAAATATCGTCTCAAGGTTGTGCGTCCCGGTCAAGCATCCGCCGACATCAGTGCCAGGAAAAAGCCGTCACCGCCATCGACAGGCAGAAACTGTCGCCGGTCTGCAACGCGCCAGTCCGGACGATCCGCCAGAAACCGGTCAATCACGGAGTCATTTTCATCGGACAGGATCGAACATGTGACGTAGGCCAAATGCCCGTCCGTGGTCAGATATGCCGACGCCTCACGAAGAATATCCAACTGAATATCCTGCAATTCCTGCAACCGCGCCTCGGTCAATGCCCACTTGCCCTCAGGCGAACGCCGCCACGCACCGGAGCCCGAACAGGGCGCATCGCAAAGGATCAGATCGTAGAGCCCGCCGGGCCTGTCAATCCGCGCGATCTGCGCCCCCGCCCGCTCTGCGCGTTTCGGCAGATCAGACATGCGGCGCGGATCTGCGTCATGGGCTTCAACCGGGCCGGACAGGCGTGCCGCCATCGCGAGCGCTTTGCCACCGCCGCCAGCGCAATAATCCAGCACACGCATTCCCGCGCGCAACGGCAGTTGATCGACGACGGCCTGGCTGGCCGCGTCCTGAAGCTCTACCAGACCCTCGGCATAGGCCTGAGACAGATGCACCCGGCGCGCGCCCTCGGTGACTTCCAGTGCAGAGGGAGACAAGGCATGCGGTTGCGTGGCGATCCCTTCGGCCAAAAGAGACTCTTGCGCCACCTTAACTGTTCCGCGCAACCTATTGACACGCAAGAAAACAGGTGCCCGTTCCCGAAGAGCCAGCGCGGTCGGCTCCACCTCGGGCAGTGAAGCCTTGAGCCGTGTAAGCAGCCAGTCCGGCATGTCCATGGCTTCGGCGCTGTCTGGCGTGCGCCCTGCGGAAAGTTCAGCATCAGTAAGCGGCTGTGGCCCGTAGCCTTCGCCGGTAAATACGTCAGCCGGGTCCGTGCCTTCGGCGCGCAACAACCCGAGGATCAGCGCGCGCCCGGCTTCGCCTCCGCCGAGCGCCGCGCAGCTTCGTTGGCACCGGATCACGGTGTAGACGTGATCGCGGACCGCCGCGCGGTCTTTGGACCCGGCGAAACGTGCGCCGCGTGCCCAGTTGGTCAGCGCTTGCTCGGCAGCGATACCCGTCGTGACACGGTCCAGAACTTCGATGGCAGCTTGGTAGCGGGCAGCAGGCGTCACGTCAGAACCTCATGTGTCATTTCAAAATTGTTTCCTGATAGATCGTCTTCAATGCCGAAATTGACTGAAGCCAGAGACCTCCGCGCCATGTATATTGTCAGAAGACGTGAAGATCTGCTTCATAAAGCCAATATGCAGTGATGACCGTCTCTGTTCGACGAGCAAAGCCTGTGCAGAGCGCGACACAAAGCGGAACCGGAGCCAGTGAGCCGCGCAAATTGACGCTGTCAGACGCTGACGTCGCGCCCCGGTTAACCGATCCGGTAGTTCGGCGACTCGCGGGTGATCTGCACATCATGCACATGGCTTTCGTGAAGCCCTGCCCCGGTGATCTTTACGAACTGACAGTTCCGGCGCATTTCATCGACCGTGGCGCAGCCGGTATAGCCCATCGCCGCGCGCAAGCCCCCGACCAGTTGATGGATCACCGCCGTCGCGGTGCCCTTGTAGGGAACCTGACCCTCGATGCCTTCCGGCACCAGCTTGTCGCTGGCGGCGTCTTTCTGAAAATACCGGTCGGCAGAGCCGCTCGCCATCGCGCCCAATGACCCCATGCCGCGATAGCTTTTGAAGGTACGGCCTTGATAAAGGATGACTTCTCCGGGGCTTTCATCGGTGCCTGCGATCATGCTGCCGACCATCGCGCAGGACGCGCCTGCGGCAATCGCCTTGGCAAAATCACCGGAAAACTTGATGCCGCCATCGGCGATCACCGGAATATCCCCGGCCTCTCGGGCGCAATCCATGATCGCGGTCAGCTGCGGTACGCCGACGCCTGCAACCATGCGCGTGGTACAGATGGATCCCGGCCCGATGCCCACCTTGACCGCGTCCGCCCCCGCGCCGATCAGCGCGCGCGTTGCCTCTGCGGTGGCGACGTTACCGGCGACGACCTGAACCTCGTTGGACAGCGCCTTGGCGCGCTCGACGGCGATCGCCACGCCCTCGGAATGGCCATGCGCTGTGTCGATCACGATCATGTCGGCACCGGCATCGACCAGCGCCTGACTGCGTTCAAACCCGGCATCGCCCACGGTCGAGGCCGCAGCAACGCGCAGCCGCCCCAGATCGTCCTTGCAGGCGGTGGGATTCAGCACGGCCTTCTCTGTATCTTTCAGCGTCAGAAGGCCCGTCAGCTTGCCGTCCTTGTCAGTGACCAGCAGCTTTTCGATCCGTCGGCCCTTCATCAGGTTCTTGGCCTCGTCGCGATCAGCAGGTTCTTGCAGGATCGCCAGATTGTCGGAGGTCATCATCACCCGCACGGGCGTGTCGTCATGTTCGGCAAAACGCATGTCGCGGTTGGTCACGATGCCGACCACCCGGCCCTTTTCGTCCACCACCGGAAAGCCGGTGAAGTTGTAGCGTTCAATCAGCGCCTTGGCATCCGCCAGCGTCTGATCCGGCGTCAGCGTCACCGGGCTGTAGACGATACCGGATTCGAACCGTTTGACCCGGCGCACTTCACGGGCCTGCTGTTCGATATCAAGATTGCGGTGGATCACGCCCATCCCGCCGGCCTGCGCCATCGTTATCGCCATCCGGCTTTCAGTGACCGTATCCATGGCAGAGCTGAGCAGCGGAATGTTCAGCGCAATCGCCTTTGTCACCCGCGTGCGGGTGTCAGCGGTGCTGGGCAACACGCTGGAAGCTGCGGGAACAAGCAGAACATCGTCGAAGGTGAGCGCCTCGCGAATCTCCATGGCAGTAACCTTTCGGTGGGAGCGTCGTTTGACGCGTCCCTATCTCATGTGGTGGTCGGAAAGGAAAGAGCGAAACGTGCAGCCAGGCCCCGCCCGGCACCTGCCAATTGCCGGTTGCGCTGGCCGCGATCGATACGGCAGCCATGATGACGCATACAGATGACACCGGCGTCGGAGCCCCGGAACGAAACCCAAGGGCGGCACATTGCAACGCAATCGACGTCGGCCTTGCCAGCCTTGGCACTCCCTCTGGTGCCGTGCAGACCGAAGATTGCGCCTCGGTCGACGAGACCAGCCTCCATGCGGCGCAAGCCTGCGTGAACGCAGCGCAGGTCTTTTTCCTCGAACGCGCGGGCCGTTCATTTGTGCGGCCGGTATGCCCCAGTGGCATGCAGACAGATTGACGCAAATGCCGGTGTCGCCTGATGTTCCGGCGTTTCCGGCCTTTCACCTTTCGCCGCAATGGCTATGGTCGCCGCACACCCCGTTGCGGCAGAACAGCAGACAGGCAGGCGCAGATGAGCACCGATCCCCTCGTGATCTTCACCCCCTCAGGCAAACGCGGACGGTTTGTCGTCGGCACACCCGTGCTGACTGCGGCGCGCAAACTGGGCGTTGATCTCGATTCCGTCTGCGGCGGCCGCGGCATCTGCTCGAAATGTCAGATCACGCCGTCATACGGTGAATTCTCCAAGCACGGCGTCACGGTAGCCCCCGATGCGCTGTCGCCGTGGAACGCCGTCGAGGAACGCTATGACAGCAAGCGCGGCTTGAAATCCGGTCGCCGGTTGGGCTGTCAGGCGACCATCCAGCGCGACGTGGTGATTGATGTGCCCGCCGAAAGCCAGGTCCACCGGCAGGTGGTGCGCAAGGCGGCCTCGGCCCGCGTGATCGAGATGGACCCCGCCACGCGGCTTTACTATGTCGAGGTGGAAGAGCCCGACATGCACGAACCCACCGGCGATTTGGAGCGTCTGGAACGCGCCTTGGAGGCACAGTGGGACATTCCGGAAATCAAGGCGGATCTGGCAACGCTTGCCCGCCTGCAACCGGTTCTGCGCAAGGGCAACTGGAAGATCACCGTCGCCCTGCACAAATCGCATCTGCCGGGCGCGCATCACCTGATTGATGTCTGGCCGGGCCTGCATGAGGATGGGCTGTACGGGCTGGCGATTGATCTTGGATCCACCACCATCGCCGCGCATCTGACCGATCTTGCGACGGGCGAGGTCAAGGCATCGTCGGGCATCATGAACCCGCAGATCCGGTTCGGCGAGGACCTGATGAGCCGGGTCAGCTATGTGATGATGAACCCCGGCGGCGATGTCGAGATGACGCAAGCCGTTCGCGAGGCGCTTGATACGTTGATCCGCGAACTCGCGGCAGAGACCGGCGTTGCCGAACGCCTGATCGTCGAGGCGGTTTTTGTCTGCAATCCGGTCATGCATCATCTTCTGCTTGGCATCGACCCGTTGGAGCTGGGTCAGGCACCCTTTGCGCTGGCAACATCCGACAGCCTGTCCTTCCCTGCCCGCGACTTGGATCTGACGGCGCTCAACAGCAGCGCGCAGGTCTATATCCTGCCCTGTATCGCGGGCCATGTCGGTGCGGATGCTGCCGCCGTGGCGCTGTCCGAAGAGCCGGGCAAACGCGAGGACCTGTCGCTGATTGTGGATGTCGGCACCAATGCCGAGATCTTTCTGGGCAACTCCACCCGCGTGCTGGCCTGTTCCTCCCCCACCGGCCCGGCCTTTGAAGGCGCTCAGATCAGTTCCGGCCAGCGTGCGGCCCCCGGCGCGATCGAGGCGATCCGGATTGATCCGCGGACCCGCGAGCCGCGGTTTCGCGTCATCGGATGCGAGCTTTGGTCCGATGAGGACGGCTTTGCCGCGGCAACGGCAGCGACCGGCATCACCGGCATCTGCGGTTCCGGCATCATCGAGGCTGTGGCAGAGATGCGCATGGCGGGCCTCTTGGACCCTTCCGGGTTGATCGGGTCGGCGGCGCAGACCGGCACATCGCGCAACATCCCCGAAGGTCGGACGCATTCTTATGTCATCCATGACGCCAGCGCCGATGGCGGCCCGCTGATCACCGTGACCCAAGGCGACATCCGTGCCATTCAACTTGCGAAATCGGCGCTCTATGCGGGCTCTCGATTGCTGATGGACGAGATGGGCGTGGATCAGGTTGACCGCGTGGTGCTGGCGGGCGCGTTCGGCGCGCATATCTCGCCGCTGCATGCGATGGTGCTGGGGATGATCCCGGACGTACCGCTTGATCAGGTGACCAGCGCCGGGAATGCCGCCGGCACAGGCGCACGGATCGCGCTATGCAACGTCGCAGCGCGCGCCGAGATCGAGGCCACCGTGCGGAATGTCGTCAAGGTGGAAACTGCGATCGAGCCGAAATTCCAGGAACATTTCGTCAATGCCAACGCCATCCCGCATGCGACCGATCCGTTCCCGAACCTGTCCGCAATCGCGCCCCTGCCAGACGTAAGCTTCAATTCCGGCGGTGAGGATGGCGGCGGCGGGCGCCGCAGACGGCGGCGCAGCAGCTGATCGGCACGTCGCAGATGTCAGCGCCAGGCGGCAACGGGCGCTGTCGCGAAACGTCTGCGCGGGCGTTATTGCACAAGTCTGGCGACGGAGGATTCACTTCGCGCCTCCATACCGCGCGTGGCGAAACTGCACCTGCCATGGGTCCAGCCACATCCGAGATCGTCCGCACGGGCATAACGTCTAAGGGCTAAGCGGCACTCTCGCCTTCAGCGGGATTTTGCGCAGCAACACCGCGCAAGTTCCACTTTTGTTCTTGCTCAACAGAACTTTTCAGGTCACCTTCCCCAGGCACCGAAGGTTAACCTTGGACAACCGATATTGGCTTGCGCTAATCAACATTTAGCGAAGGAGGGATTATGCCGCACACATTCTACGATTTCTTTGCAGGCGGCGGCATGGCCGGGTTTGGCCTCGGGTCGGATTGGCGATGTCTATTTGCAAACGACATAGACCCGAAGAAGGCAGCAAGCTATCGCGCCAACCACGATGGCGGGAAGGAATTGCTGCTTAAGGATGTCTCTCAGGTCACGGTGGATGAGCTGCCCGGATCGCCAGACCTTGTGTGGGCGTCCTTCCCCTGCCAGGATCTTTCACTCGCGGGCAATGGCGCGGGCCTTGCGGGCAAGCGTAGCGGTATGTTCAAACCGTTCTGGAAACTGATGCGCTCGCTTCACGCCGGCGGTCGCGGCCCCAAGATCATCGCGCTCGAAAATGTCTATGGGGCGATCACCAGCAACGGTGGGCGCGACTTCGCAACGCTTTGTGCTGCTTTCTCAGGCCTCGGTTATAGGTTCGGGGCGGTCGTCGTCGATGCGGTTCACTTTCTGCCCCAATCGCGCCCACGTTTTTTCATGGTGGGTATTCGGGGCGACCTGACGATCCCGGAGGGGCATACAGCAGATGGGCCTTGTGCGCTGTGGCATCCGCCCGCGTTGGTCGAGGGGTGCAACCTGCTTTCACGGACAGCCGCGTCGCGGTGGCGTTGGTGGAATCTTCCGACGCCACCGGCACGGAATACGAACCTGGCCTCGCTGATCGAAGATAAGCCAACAGGTGTGAAGTGGCACACCAAAGCAGAAACGAAGTATCTGCTCGACATGATGACCGATCACAACCGCAAGAAGGTTGACGCAGCCAAGCAGTGTAAAGGGCGCGTGGTTGGAACGATATACAGGCGCACGCGCGCCGATGCCAACGGTGTGAAGCGGCAGCGCGCGGAGGTGCGCTTTGACCAGATTGCTGGATGCTTACGCACGCCCGCCGGAGGATCGAGCCGTCAGACAATCATGCTGGTAGATGGAAAAAAGGTGCGCTCGCGCCTGCTCTCGACACGCGAGGCAGCTTCTCTTATGGGCCTGCCTGACACTTACGTCCTGCCAGAACGCTACAACGACGCCTACAAGCTGGCAGGGGACGGTGTTGCCGCTCCTGTCGTTCGGCATCTGGCCGAGGCAATCTTTGAACCGATCCTGAAGCGGAATCGACTCGCCTTGGTTGCCTGAAGTCCGGTAAGTATCGGTCATGGCTGACCGAAATCCTGACGACACCAATTTTCCGCCTTTTGAGACCGAGGATCTTCGGTCAAATTTGACAGAGTTTCTCCTTCAGGAGTTCGATGATCCGATCACGGGGAAACCGCGCGCAATTGGCGGTTTCAAGTGGGGCGTCTATGCTTTCTTCGATTATGATGGCGAACCAATTTACGTCGGACAGACAAAAGAAAAGGTGAGCACCCGAATTAGGCGGCACCTGACAAATCAGCGGACAGACGCCGTTGCAATGTCGGTCCTTGATCCGTTCGAGGTTTACGAGGTCGAAGTTTGGCCGCTACCCCAGTTTCAGAAAACCGGTGCAACCGACCCCGACGCAAAAGCGCATTTAGACGCGCTGGAAGATCTTGTGTATCAGGAGGCGATAGCAGGCAGCACGTTCAAGGCGGTTTTAAATGAAAAGGATCCACCAGCGCCGACAATGGTGATCACGAAGCCGCCTTCGCTCCGCTTTCGGCTCGTCTCGGACGACGTTCACAAGATCAGGTCACACCCCGACTTTCGCATTGCTCGGCGCGCTTTGATCATCTCGCGCCTTGCGCAAGTCATATCAGAGCGCAAAGTGCAAGGCGGGCTTCGTCGCGTCCTTGTCACGCAGGCGAAACGTCTGCAATGGTTGACCGAACGCCGCTACAACGCTCTGGGCGGTGCGTCGTCGGTCGAAACCGAAGACGACGAAAACAACTAGGGGCACTCACTTGATGCCTTGCGAAGTGCCCTACGAGACAGTATCAGAACTGTGTCGCGGGTGTAGCTCAGGGGTAGAGCGTCTGCTTCCCAAGCAGAATGTCGTGAGTTCGAATCTCATCACCCGCTCCACCATCAAATTGCAGGCATGCCGGAACTGCCTTCAATTTGCCGACGAAATTCAACATTAAACCCACCTAACCCACGACAAAAAAGCGGTAATCCGGCCTGGAACACATGTTTTCCAAGCTCCGGGCGAAGGTTGGTTTTTCGTCACCCGCTTCAACGCTCCTAGCGCAAATCCTGCGTATCTGAACCCCGCCAGCGCGTTAACCGCATGTCAAACCTGCACAAGCAGCCGCGCTGTCAGAGCTTTTGCACGCATACGAACCTCTTCGCGGATCAGGCCATTGCGCGGCGCATCGCGCAGGGTGGTAGACCAATGCTCGGGCGGGTTGCGACCGGCGGCGCGGCTCCAGGTTAAACCGCGCAGCACCGTCTCTGCCTCGGGCGGCAGATGGTCCGGGATCGCGTGCCCGTTCAGGGTCGCCCAAACCCCCGTCCAAAGGCGTCCCACCGACCACGGATTATATCCCCCGCCCCCCAGGACAAGCAGCCGTGGTGCGAGATTACGCAGCCTCGTGACGGTCTGCCAATGCGCGTTATTGGACAGTGACAGCCGCGATAACGGATCTTCGGCCACCGCATCTGCACCGCATTGCAGCACAATCGCGCCGGGCCGGAACGCCGCAGCGGCAGGCAAGATGACCTCGTGCAGCACCAGCGAGAACTCATCGTCGTTGAATTCGCGCGGCACCGGCAGGTTCAGCGCCGCCCCCCCTGCCACATCCGTCAATGCGCCGGTGAAGGGCCAGCGCGCTTCTTCATGGACAGAGATCATCCGCACATCCTCGGCACCGTCAAAGGCACTGGCGACGCCGTCGCAATGATGCGCGTCGATGTCGATATAGACGACAGGCCCGCAGCCCAGGGCAAGCAGGCGTTGAATGGCCAGAACCGGATCGTTGAGATAGCAAAAACCGCCTGCCCGGTCCGCCATGCCGTGATGCGTGCCGCCACCGGGATTATAGACCGTGCCGCCGTGGACCAGCAGTTCGGCCGCAAGGAGCGCCCCGCCCGCAGCGGTGGCCGGCCTGCGAAACATCTCGGGAAAGACTGGATTCGACAGGGTTCCCAGCCCGTGACGCGCCCGTGTTTGTGTATCCACGGCCTGGGCGGTCTCTGCTGCCTGAAGGGCGGCGATATAGGCCGGAGTGTGAAACGTCGTCAGCCCCGCAGGCCGTGCGCGCGGCGAGACCCTGTATTGCGCTTGCGGCAGCCATCCCATGGCGCGGGCGAGGTCCATCACTGTCGGCACGCGCGGAATGGACAGCGGGTGCATCGGCCCGTAGGTGGAGCCGCGATAGATATTCGAACCGATGAACAAAGGTTTTTGCATGTAGACGCAGATTAGCGCCCTGCCCGCGCTTGCCAAGGTCGCAACCAGCCAAGCCCCGATTGCAAGCCACCGGCCATGGCGATATTCGGAGAGCATGTTCAAGAACCGGCGCGGGATATGAGACCGCGATTCCTACTCATCACCTGGATCATGCTTCTGGCTGGCGCTGCCGGGGGCATTCTGGCTGCGAGCGTACATCTGCCGATGCCGTGGATGCTGGGCAGCCTCGCGGCAATTGCCGTGATCGTGGCCACGACACCTGATCGGATACTCGGCGACTATGTCTTTCCGCGCAGGTTGCGAGAGACCTTCACAGGCGTGATCGGCGTGATGATCGGCACCCAGGTGTCACCAGAGATGATCGCACATCTTGGGTTTCTACCGCTCAGTGTGATCGCCCTGGCGCTGTTCGTCGTTCTGGCACATGGTGGCAACTACCTGATTTTCCGACATATCGGCGGCATGGAGAAATCGACCGCCTTCTTCAGCGGGTCGCCCGGCGGGCTGATGGAAAGCATTGCGCTTGGCGATGCTTCTGGTGCCGATATCCGGGTGTTGTCGATTCAGCAGTTCCTGCGGATCATTCTGGTGGTGGGTCTTCTGCCTCTGGGATTTTCGATCTGGCGAGGCGCACCGGTTGGCAGCGCCGCCGGGATGGCACCGATTGGCCACACGGCCGAGGATCTGCCGCTTTGGGCCGGGTTGGCGCTGATGGTGCTTTTGGTATTTCTGGGCCAGGCCGTCGGACGCCGCATACGGCTGCCGGCCGCACAGCTGATCGGGCCGCTGGTTCTGACCGGCGCGCTTAACGTGACGGGGTTGATGCCACTGCATCTGCCGGGATGGGTCATCGGCGTGGCGCAGGTGGTGGTCGGGGTCGGGCTTGGCATGCGGTTTGTCGGCGTGACCGGGCGGATGCTGACACGATCTGTGGGGCTAAGCCTGTTATCGGTATCCTATATGATGGTGATCGGCGCGGGATTTGCATGGGCGTTACATGCCGCCACCGACATTCCGTTCGAGCATATGCTGCTGAGCTTTGCGCCAGGCGGTGTGACAGAGATGTCGCTGGTGGCTCTCAGCCTTTCGGCCAATCCGGCGCTGGTCAGCATACACCATCTGATCCGCATCCTGCTGACAGTGCTGGAACTCAGCCTTGTTGCCCGTCGGTTGAATTTAAGCCAACGCATGCCATAGCCGGATGAACACGTCAGAAGCGCCTCACAAACCACCGATCCAGAATTATTTTCCGCTTTCCGCCTTCTCGGCCAGTTCCAGCCATTCTTCCTCTGCCGAAGCAAGCGCCTGCTGACGTTCTGCCAAGGCTTCGGTTGCCTTCTTGAATTTCAGCGGCTCAGCCGTGAACAGATCTGGCGCGGAAAGGTATTCCTCCAGCTTGGCGATCTCGGCTTCCAGACGCTCTAACAGTTTTGGCAACGCGTCCAGCCGGTGCTTTTCGGTAAAACTCAGTTGGTTGGGCGCGGATCTTGAAGCGCCGGCGGCAGGCTTGCTCGGCTTGTTCTTCTGCTTCGCACCCCCTGAAACGGATCCGCCATCAGAGCCTGCCTTCTGGGATTGATAGTCGCTCCACCCGCCTGCATAGATGGTGGCGCGTCCGTCGCCTCCCATCGCGACGGTGGTCGTGGCGACCCGGTCGATGAAATCCCGGTCGTGGCTGACCAGCAGCACGGTGCCCGGATAGTCGCCAAGGATGTCCTGCAACAGATCCAGCGTTTCGACATCCAGATCGTTGGTCGGTTCGTCCAGCACCAGCAGGTTCGATTCCCGCGCCATGATCTTGGCCAGCAACAGCCGCGCCTTCTCGCCCCCCGACAGGGACCGGACGGGCGCGCGCGCCTGCGCATCATCGAACAGGAATTCCTTGAGATAGCCCACCACATGTTTCGGCTGTCCGCGGACCATGATCTGATCGGCCTTGCCGCTGACGCGCATATCGGGATCGCCGGTCAGGCTGTCCCATAGCGTCATGTTCGGATCAAGCTGCGCGCGGGTCTGATCGAACACCGCCATGGCGAGGTTGGTGCCCAGCGACACCTTGCCGGCATCCGGCTCGATCTCTCCGGTCAGCATGCGGATCAACGTGGTCTTGCCCACCCCGTTTGGCCCGACAAAAGCCACACGGTCGCCGCGCTGCACCTTCAGATCAAAGCCCCGCAGAATCGGCACATCTCCGAACGCCTTGGCGATTCCCTCGGCCTCGATCACCTTCTTGCCGGATTTCGGCCCGGCAGCCAGATCCATCGCCGCCGTACCCTGCCGCCGGATCATCCCGGCGCGTTCTGCCCGCAGGTCCTGAAGCGCACGAACCCGGCCCATATTGCGCTTGCGTCGGGCGCTGATGCCCTCGACGGCCCAACGCGCCTCGGCCTTGATCTTGCGGTTCAGCTTGTGGCGGCTCTGGTCCTCTTCCTCCCAGATCTTGTCGCGCCACGCCTCGAACCCGCCAAAACCGGTTTCCTGCCGCCGCACCTGCCCCCGGTCGATCCACAAGGTCGCGCGGGTCAATTCGGTCAGAAAACGACGGTCATGCGAGATCAGCACAAAGGCAGCGCGGGTGGATTTCAGTTCTGCCTCCAGCCAGCCGATCGCCTCGATATCCAGATGGTTGGTCGGCTCATCCAGCAGCATCAGTTCCGGCGTATCCGCCATCAGTCGCGCCAATGCTGCACGCCGCCGTTCGCCGCCAGAGGCAGACCTGACCAGGCGATCGGGGTCAAATTTCAGCCCCTCGCCCGCGCGTTCCACCATATACATCTGGCCCGGCTCCAGCCCATGCGCCGCAAAATCACCCAGCGTTTCGAAACCCGACAGGTCCGGATCCTGCTCCATATATCCGACGCTGACGCCGGGACTGACGACACGGGTGCCTGTGTCGGCCTCGGCCAGCCCGGCCATGACCTTCATCAAGGTGGATTTTCCAGACCCGTTGCGCCCGACCAGTGCCACGCGATCACCGGGGTGAACCACCAGCGAAAGATCGTCGAAAACCGGGTCGCCGCCAAAAGTCAGCGCGATATCGGAGAGTTGTAAAAGAGGAGCTTGTGCCATGCCGCTCCGCTAGGCCCGCAAGGTGGAAAGGTCAAGGCCGCTCATGGTGTCAGCACATTCGTAAGCCAGCAAGTCGGCCGCCTGCCCGAATTTGAAAGCGGCACTCGCCACGGACAAATCAGTTTAGCCCGCCATCGCCCGCAATAACCGTTTTCGTGCGGCCGGAATGGCGCTGATCTCGACACCCGTGAACACATGCAGCGTGTTCATGTCGCGGTCGATCACGGCATGATCGCTGACCTTTCCGCCCATTTGCAGATAGCTTCGCAGCAGGGACGGCATTCGCTGCAACCCCGACTGTTCGTCGAATCCCCCCCGTCGTCAGGCCACGACCTGACGACCTCTGCTGCCTTGCAACCCGGACGCCAGCGGTCTGGTGCCACATACCGCGCTGCCAGAACGGCCAGACTGTCGCGATGAAGCGCCGCCTCTGTCCCAGGTAAAGACGCACAACCGAACAAGAACGTGACATCGTGCTGATCTACCAGACGCGTTATCGCGGCCCATGCCAAGCGCAAAATGTCCGGATCACACAGGCCGGGAAGGCTGCAAAACCGACCCATCTCGATCATCCGACCGTCAAGACGCGACAGCGCGGACAGATCGTAAAACTGCGCCACATAGCCCTGTTGGATTTCCGCCCCGGATTGCAGCAGTAAAAAACGGTAACAGCAAACCACCTGCCCGGTCACCTGCTCCTCGACCAGCATATGCGAAAATACCGTGTCAAAGATATCTTCATCCCAAGCGTCTGTTGCCGCACCACCGCGAAACGCCAGATGCCGCAGCGCCTGTGCCGACCGAATGTCTTCCGGGGTTTCGGCAATCCTCACCTGATAGCGTCCGCAGCGGATCATCTTCATCAACCTATCACTCACACTCCCTCCGCACGCGAAAGGCACACGCCGATCATACGGCGAGCCGGCAGCGCAGGTCCTCAGCCGTCGCCGAGCAGATCCGCAGCCGACAGACGTCCGACATTACCGAAGAGCTTGCGAATGAAGCTGATATCGCCATCGGTGGTTCGGGTAATGCGGCGCGTCAGCGGCACGACACGGCCGTCTTCCAGACCGTAGCGTTCGATATTCGTGACAACGCCCGCCTGATCGAAGGAAATCGCCAGTACGGTGCGGTCGATCACCTCGGGCTTCTTATAAGCGAAACGCCGCACTTCGCTTTCAACGTAATAAAAGCCGCTGTCATTCTGCACGCCGGTCGTTGACGGCACGCCAGCCACATCCTCGACCGTGGCCCGGGTATCCACCCCAACCACGATTTCTGACAACACGTCCTCCGGCGGCACGTAACCATGGCTGCGATGCTGCGCCACGCAAGCCCCGAGAAACAGAAGTGCTGCGCCGCCCATTGCCGCTTTCAGCCCGATAATCCTGCCTTGCATTCTGCCCTCTTGCCTTGGCCCGTCTGCCCTTCTATCCCGATTACAGAAGGAATGCACCCCGTTCAAGAAAGGAAGCGCACGCTTTCATGGCAGATCATCCGGAAGACGCAGGGATTTTTCGTGCGGCAGCACTCTCAACCCGGCACCCGACACCATTTTCATTGACCCCCGACGCTGCGGCCCGCGCCGAATTGGCGCAGGCACTGGGCATCGAAGCGATCCGCAAGTTGACCTTTGCGGGCAGCCTTGCGCCCATCGGACGACGCGGCTGGCGGCTGGAAGGCAAGCTGGGCGCGACGGTCGTGCAATCATGCATTGTGACGCTGAGGCCTGTCACCACGCGCATCGACGAGCCGGTGTTGCGGCAATACGAACCCGCTTCCGCCGACGATCAGCCAGAATCAGGGTCCGAACTCGAAATGCCCGAAGATGACACGATCGAACCATTGCGCGATGTCATAGATGCAGGCGCGGTGATGGCCGAGGCCCTGTCTCTGGCCCTGCCCCCCTATCCCCGCGCCGCCGATGCAGAGCTGGAACGCGCGGTCTTTGCCGAGCCGGGCGTCGCACCGATGTCGGATGAGGACGTCAAACCCTTTGCAGGCCTTGCCGGCCTGCGCGACAAGCTCAAGGACAAAGAATAGTCACCGCAATGGCACGAATCCCTTGCGCGCGGGTGATTTCACTGTATTTTCGCGCCTTCACCCGATTTCAGGGCTTGTGCCAGACCCCGCTTCCACACTAAGAGGCGCGGCACAGTTGAATGACACCGGGCATGACCGCCATGCCCCCGAATATAGACCGAGGTTGAGACATGGCCGTCCAACAGAACAAAGTATCCAAATCGCGCCGCAACAATCGTCGCGCGCATGACTCGTTGGTTGCAGCAAACCCGAACGAATGCGACAACTGCGGCGAACTCAAGCGTCCGCACCACGTCTGCCCCGCATGTGGCCACTACGCCGAGCGCGAAGTGATCGCGCAGGCGGACGAGATCGACCTGGAAGACGACGCAGCTTAACGTCAGGACCCGCGGCCCTTCATGACCGGTTTGCACGACACAACCGGAGACGGATCCGGGCCGACCGTTGTTTCGATCGACGCCATGGGTGGCGACCGGGGACCGGCGGCAGTTGTCGCCGGTATTTCTCTGGCTGCGGACAAAAGCCCGAACCTGCGGTTTCTTCTGCATGGCCCCGCCGAAGAGCTTGAGCGACTGGTCGCCAAGCGCAAGGATCTGGCGGGACGTTGCGAGATTCGCGACGCGACCGGCATTGTCACCATGGAAGACAAGCCCGCCCAAGTGATGCGCAACGGCAAGAACACTTCGATGTGGTCTGCAATTGATTCGGTGCGCGCGGGCGAAGCGACTGTTTGCGTCAGTTGCGGCAACACCGGCGCGCTGATGGCGCTGTCGATGGTGCGCCTCCGCAAGCTGCCCGGCGTCAACCGCCCTGCCATTGCCGTGCTCTGGCCCTCGCGCAGCGCGTCCGGATTCAACGTGATGCTGGATGTGGGTGCCGATATTCGCGCCGACGCGCATGACCTTCTGCAATACGCACTTATGGGCACTTCTTACGCCCGCAACGGCATGGGCATAGCTCATCCCCGCGTCGGGCTGCTGAATGTGGGGACCGAGGAACACAAGGGCCGTGCAGAGCTGAAAGAAGCCCATGACCTGATCGGCGCACAGGCCGAAGAGGCCAGTTTCACCTTCGTCGGATTCGTCGAGGGCGGCGATCTTCCCGGCGATGTCGCTGACGTGATCGTCACGGACGGATTTACCGGCAATGTTGCCCTGAAAACCGGGGAAGGCACCGCCAGCCTGATCGGTGATCTGCTGAAAGAAGCCTTTGCGTATTCGCTTCTTTCACGGCTGGCCTCGATCCTCGCGCTTAGCTCGCTGAAGCGGCTGCGCAAGCGTATTGACCCGCGGCGGGTGAATGGCGGTGTCTTTCTGGGCCTCAACGGCACGGTTGTGAAATCACACGGGGCTGCGGATGCCACCGGTGTTGCGGCCGCTGTGCGGCTGGCTGAACAGCTCGCACTTTCCGGTTTTTCCGACAAACTCGCCGCACGGGTTGCATCTACCGCCCCGCAAGCCCACGATGCGCCACCAGACGACGCAGAAAACGGAAAGACACCATGACAAAGCGCGCCGTAGTGGCCGGGGTCGGCCACTACCTGCCCGAACGGGTAGTGCCCAATTCGGAATTCGAGAAATCGCTCGACACTTCCGACGAATGGATTCGCGCGCGGTCGGGGATAGAGCGGCGACATTTCGCCGCCGAAGGCCAGACGACCTCGAATCTCGCAACGCGCGCGGCACAGGCTGCCCTGGATGATGCCGGGCTGACCCCAGGCGACATTGATGCGGTGATCGTTGCAACATCCACCGCTGACCTCACCTTCCCCTCGGCCGCGACGATGGTGCAGGCCCAACTTGGCATGCGCCAGGGGTTTGCCTTTGACGTTCAGGCCGTCTGTGCGGGCTTTGTCTTTGCAATGGCCAATGCCAATGCACTGATCGTGGCCGGTCAGGCCAAACGGATCATGGTGATCGGTGCCGAAACGTTCAGCAGGATCATGGATTGGACCGACCGTTCGACCTGTGTGCTGTTCGGCGATGGTGCGGGTGCACTGATTCTCGAAGCGCAGGACGGCACCGGCGACAATGCCGACCGGGGCATCCTGTCTGTCGATCTGAACTCTGACGGGAATTACCGCGATATTCTGTATGTCGATGGTGGCGTTTCGACGAATACGACCGGCTATCTGCGCATGGAAGGCAAAGAGGTCTTTCGCCACGCGATCGAAAAGCTCGCCGCCACCGCCGATACCGCGCTTGGGAAGATCGGATTGGACGGCAGCGATATTGACTGGATCGTGCCGCATCAGGCGAATATCCGCATCATTCAGGGCACCGCCCGCAAGATGGGTCTATCGATGGATAACGTGGTCGTTACCGTGCAGGACCATGGCAACACCTCGGCCGCGTCGATCCCGCTGGCACTGTCGGTCGGCAAGGCGCGCGGACAGATCAAGACCGGGGATCTTCTGGTCACCGAGGCGATTGGCGGAGGCCTGGCATGGGGGTCGGTTGTGCTGCGCTGGTAGGCGCGTAAACGCATCTCTGCAACCCATTGATATTGACTCGGAAAATGCTCTGCCGCATTCTCGGCGGAAACCGGAGGGATGTGATGAGCGAAAAAACACTAACGCGGATGGATCTGAGCGAAGCGGTTTTCCGCGAAGTCGGCTTGTCACGCAATGAATCTGCTGAACTTGTTGAAAGCGTGCTGGGTCATATCTCTGACTCGCTGGTCGAGGGCGAGCAGGTCAAAATCTCGTCATTCGGGACATTCAGCGTGCGCGGCAAGGCTGCCCGCATCGGTCGCAACCCGAAAACCGGCGAAGAAGTGCCGATCCAGCCGCGCCGCGTGCTGACCTTCCGGCCTTCGCATCTGATGAAAGATCGCGTCGCCGCAGGCAACAAAAGCTGAGGCCTGAGCGATGAGCAAATCGCCCGACGCGTTCCGCACGATCAGCGAAGTCGCCGAGTGGCTGGATACACCCGCGCATGTGCTGCGATTCTGGGAGAGTAAATTCACCCAAGTGAAACCGGTCAAACGCGCCGGCGGACGCAGATATTATCGTCCCGCCGATATGGAACTGATCGGCGGCATCAAAAAACTGCTGCACGACGATGGCATGACCATCAAGGGTGTGCAGAAATTGCTGCGCGAACAGGGTGTGCGGAAGGTTTCACAACTGTCGCAAGCCATTGATGATACAATGGAACCCGAAGTCGAGCCTGCTCCGTTTCACGAGATGGCCGAAGCCGAGGGCACCGTCGTGCCCTTCGGTGTGCGCGAGACGCCTTCCCATGGTGCATCACCTCCTGAAACCGGCGCGGGTCTTCCCTCCCCGCTGACTGAGCCGCCCACCCCGGAGGCGCAAGCGCCGTCAGCTCCTGTGGACATTCCAACAGAGATGGCTGGTCCCGCACCTGTCGCCCAGGAAGCTCCGTCGCCGGAGCCGCAAATGGTTGCACAACCGCCAGCGCAAGCCGAACGGACCTCTGGACCAAATGAGGACTCCCCGCCTTTGGTGGCCCCTGAACACCGACCGGATCTTCCGACGGATATGAAAGCCGCGCAAAGGGATGAGCCTTTGCAAGAAACCGCGATACCCGCTGACACGGCCGACTTGCCGGAATTTCTGACCAGCCCGACCTTTTCCGATTCCGGCCCAGAACACGCAGAGCCGAATTTGCCCCCCGAAACGCCAGCCCCTGTCGCGGAAGAGCCAAAGCTTGCCGATGCACCGGAAGACGCAGATCATATTGAGGATGTCATCCCTGATCCGCAGCACGACCCAGAACCAGCCCCCCGGGCACAGATTGCCGAAGTCGCCTTTGTCCCGCCGGATGCAAAGATCGAGGCGCGGCCCGGCGCGTTGACGCTTCTGTCGCGTCTCCATCGCCTGACACTGGAAGACGCCGTGAAGATCAACGACGTCGCCGAGCGACTGCGCGAGATCAATAACCGTTCCTTCAACCACTGACACCGGGCCATGGTTTTTCACAAAGCCGGGATTTTGGGCTTGCTCACAGCGCCAGAAACAGTAAGAAGCGCCCTATGTCGGGCTATAGCGCAGCCTGGTAGCGCGTCCGTCTGGGGGACGGAAGGTCGCAGGTTCGAGTCCTGCTAGCCCGACCAAACAAAATCGCCCGTGGCTTCTTGGCCCGGGCGTTTTTTATAAGAGCCAGAGCATTTCTCGGAGAAGCACATGACCGGCGTTATTCCCAGCCAGCAGATCCAGAACATGATCGACAGCGGCGCGATTGCCGCCAACACGGAATTTCTGGATGGCCAGGTGCAGCCTGCCAGCCTTGATTTGCGATTGGGCACTGTCGCCTACCGCGTGCGCGCCTCTTTCCTTGCTGGGCATGGACGCAAGGTCACTGACCGGATCGACGAATTCAAGATGCACGAGATCGACCTGACCAGCGGCGCTGTGTTGGAAAAGGGCTGCGTCTATGTCGTACCGCTGATGGAACGGCTTGCCCTGCCCGATGACGTTCAGGCCGTGGCAAACGCCAAAAGCTCTACCGGACGGCTGGACCTGCTGACCCGCGCGATTACCGATGGCGGCACCGAGTTTGATCGCATCCCCACAGGCTATGCCGGCCCGCTTTATGCCGAGATTTGCCCGCGCAGTTTTTCGGTTCTGGTGCGCCCCGGTATGCGACTGAACCAGATCCGCTTCCGTGAAGGTCAGGCGGTGCTGGACGATGACGCCCTGCGCGCGCTGCATGATGACAGCCCGCTGGTGGATTGTCCGCCGGTGATCGATGAAGGCCTGGGCTTTTCGGTCGATCTTAAGCCAGACAGCGGCGATCTGGTCGGCTACCGCGCCAAGCCCCACACCGGTGTGATCGACCTTGATTTGATCGACCATTACGACCCGGCAGAGTTCTGGGAGGATGTGCGCAGCATCAATGGCCGCATCATTCTGGATCCCGGCGCGTTCTACATCCTTGTCAGCCGCGAAGCCGTGACAATTCCGCCCAGCCACGCCGCCGAAATGGCACCCTATCTGGCCATGGTCGGAGAGTTCCGCGTGCATTACGCAGGTTTCTTCGATCCCGGCTTTGGCTACGCGCTGGCGGGCGGTGCCGGCGCACGCGGCGTGCTCGAAGTGCGCTGCCACGAAGCGCCCTTCGTGCTGGAGCACGGACAGATCGTCGGACGTTTGGTCTATGAGAGAATGGCCGAGATACCCGCACAACTTTATGGTCAGGGCATAAAGTCAAACTACCAAGGTCAGGGGCTGAAGCTGGCCAAACACTTTCGCAGCTAAGCAGGTTCCGGACGGCCCACCCATACGGCAAAGCTTTGCCACTTGAAGGACGTCTCAGCAAGAACCTGCTGCTGCGAAAAAGATGTCGGAATTCTTCAGGAACACCGAGCGGCTCCTCGTCATTGGGTCGTCGAGAAGGCGATGCCCTTTTCGGACGATCCAAAGTAGGAGAGACCAAAATGAAACCGATGAAACTCGCACTCGCAACCACCGCCCTGACAGGCTTGGCCGCAGCCCCTGTTGCCGCAGCTCTCAGCGCGACCGCCACCACAGATCTGAACCTGCGCGCAGGGCCCGGCCCGCAATTCCAGATCGAAGAGGTCATTGCGGCCGAGGACGAAGTGACGGTCGAGGGATGCCTCGACAGTGGCGATTGGTGCGAGGTCAGCTATGATGGCACCACCGGATGGGCTTATTCGGCGTATCTGACAACGCCAGTCGAGAATGAGCCAGTGGTGATTTACGAAAACCAGGATGACATGGATGTTGCCATTGTCGAGCATGAAGAGGGCAACAAGGCCGTGGGTGCCGCCGCGGGCGGAACTTGGGGTGCCGCAGCAGGCTCGCTGCTGGTCGGTGGTCCGGCGGCAGTTGCCGCAGGTGCCGTGCTTGGCGGCCTGACGGGCGCTGCCTCCACGCTTGATGAAACGACCGTGACCTATGTGCAGAAGAATCCGGTCGATCCGATCTATCTGAACGGTGAGGTCGCTGTTGGCGCGGGTATCCCGCAGGAAGTCGAACTCTATTCTGTGCCCGAGAGCGACTACGACTACATCAACGTGAACGAGCAATATGTTCTGGTGAACCCGGAAAACCGCCGCATTGTTACGGTTGTCCGCTGAAGCTGAGCGACTTGTGACCTGACAATACAAACAGGGCGGCGTCGTGACGTCGCCCTTATTCGCATCCCACGTCGTTCAAAACCGCCGGATTTTCCGGGTTGCGCGCATCGCCTGCTTGGCCTGTCTTGTCTGCTGACGCATTTTGCGACGCTGCTTTCGCTCTTCCGGCGTCAATTGTTCCTGTGGTTCTTTCGGCCCCATCGCCTTGTCGATCCCCGCATTGACACCACGTCCGATCAGCCGACGCGTCACCATCCGAAAGATCGTCTGCAAGATCCGGTCTGCATTCATGTCACTCTCCTGTTCGGTTGCGAATGCCGGCGTGTCGACCCTGCCAGTCTGTTAGCATAACGCAGGCGGTTAATCTTCGAATAACTCGCTTTGGCCCTCGGCGGCTTCTTCCTCGGCATCCACGTCGCCTTCGCCTGCTCGCGGCATCATGCTTGGTGGCGGACGATTTTCCAACAATCCGGCAGAGCGCAGTTCCTTCAGTCCCGGCAGATCGCGAGCCGATTCCAGACCGAAATGATCCAGGAAGTCCTGTGTGACCACGAAGGTCACTGGGCGGCCTGGCGTCATCTTGCGTCGCCCGAACCGGATCCATTCCATCTCCAGCAGTTGATCGACAGTCCCCCGACTGACGGAGACGCCTCGGATTTCTTCGATTTCCGCACGGGTCACAGGCTGGTGGTACGAGATGATCGCCAGGGTCTCAATCGCGGCACGTGAAAGTTTGCGGGTCTCGACGGTTTCCTTCTGCATCAGAAACGCAAGGTCCGGGGCCGTGCGGACCGCCCAGGCATCGCCCACCCGCACCACCCGCACGCCGCGCCCCTCGTAGCGTTTGCGCAAATGCGCAAGTGCTTCGGCGGGGTCGCACCCATGCGGCATGCGCGCCTCAAGCTCTCGCACGGTCACGGGTTCGGACGTGGCAAAAAGGATCGCCTCGACCATCCGCTCCTGTTCGGCAATTGGCGGTGCTTCAAAAAGGCTTTTCTCTACCTCTTCAGGCGCTTCGGCCTCTTTGTTCATTCTCTCGGATCCCTTCGTCGCACCTGAACAGGCGCAAAGCTTTCGGATTGGCGGATCTCGACCTTGCCTTCCTTGGCCAGTTCCAGCGAGGCAGCGAATGTCGCCGCTGTGGCCGAGCGCCGCCGGATGGGATCGTCGCTCCAGCCATCAGGCATGTAGCTGGAAATGTCGGTCCATGTTCCGGCAAACCCGATCAGGCCGCGCATGCGTTCCAATGCCTGTTCCATCGTGAACACATGGTCACGATCCATCACAAAGGGCCGGAACTCGTCGCGCGTCCGGATCCTCGCATAGCCCTGCATCAGGTCCAGAAGCGTCGCCGTGTAATGCACCTTGCGAACGCGTTCGACGGTTTCCGGCAGGCCGCGCACGAAGATGTCACGCCCCAGACGGTCGCGTGCCATCAATCGCGCTGCGGCATCGCGCATGGCTTGCAACCGCTCCAGTTGAAAGGCCAGATGCGCGGCCAGTTCCTCGCCCGAGGGGCCTTCTTCGGTGGGATCGGGCGGCAATAGCAGCCGGGATTTCAAAAACGCAAGCCACGCCGCCATCACCAGATAATCGGCGGCCAGTTCGATCCGCAGCGCCTTGGCCTTGTCCACAAAGGACAGATATTGCCGCGCCAGATCCAGCACCGAGATCTTGCGCAGATCCACCTTTTGTGTCCGGCTAAGCGTCAGTAACAGATCAAGCGGGCCTTCAAACCCGTCCACGTCAACGATCAGCGCCTCTGACGCGAGCCGTTCCGCAACGCTCAGATGCGCGGTCGTGTTTTCGAGATCCTCTTCCGCCATTATGCGACATCCTCAAGAAGCGCGTCCAGCTTGGCGCTGAGCGTTTCGATGTCAACCGTCATGGCGTCAGGCCGCGCGGCAAGCGCGTCAACTGCGCGATCCCTCGCCAGCCCGGCAAGCGGCGTTAGCGCACCCATCAGCGCCTGCATTTCCGCCAGTTCACCGTTGCAATGCAGGATCACATCGCAGCCTGCTTTTTGGGCCGCCGCCCCCCGGTCTGCGACGCTGCCAGACAACGCCTGCATCGAGATGTCGTCGGTCATGATCAGCCCGCCAAAGCCGATCTCGCCACGGATCAGTGCCATCATCAACGGCGAGATCGTGGCAGGTGCCTCGTCATAGGCCTCATAGACCAGATGGGCCGTCATCCCCATCGGCAGGTCGCACAATGCGCGAAACGCGGCAAAGTCCTGCGCTTGAAGCGTGGCGCGATCGGCGGTGATGCGCGGAAGATCAAGATGGCTGTCCAACTGCGCCAGCCCGTGGCCGGGGATGTGTTTGACCACCGGCAGGCAACCGCCCGCCAGCGTGCCCTCGGCCACGGCGCGCCCGAGGGTGACCACCGTGTTCAGGGTCTCGCCGTAGCAGCGGTTGCGCAGAAACGCATGCGTGTCCGGCCGGGCAATATCAATCATCGGTGCGCAATTGCTGTCGATGCCAAGCGCGCGCAGTTCCGCCGCGATGATCGCATAGCGCAGGCGCATCGCCTCGGTCGCGCGGGGACCGGCGACAGCGGCAAAATCAAGCGGTGGCGTCCAGTCGCGGGCCAGTGGCGCGCGCAGTCGTTGTACACGCCCGCCTTCCTGATCAATCAGGATCGGTGCGTCCCGGCCGACGACCTCTCGAAGATCGCGGCACAAACGCCGGACTTGATCCGGCGTCTCTAGGTTTCGGGAAAACAGGATAAATCCGAACGGATCGGCTTGCGCAAAAAAACGACGCTCTTCAGCCTGCAAGACTGTCCCGGCGCAGCCCAAGATGGCCGCCCCCTTGCCCGTCGGTACGGGCCTCAGCGCGTTGTTACCGGAATGCACTCGGCTCTCCCGGCCTGCAACGCAGCACATAACCTGCGCGCGTCGTTTATGTCGACGAACCCATGCGCACGCAGCCGGTAGAACGTCCGCCCGCCCGAGTTTGCTTTCTGAACAACCCGTGATTTGTCTTCCAGAAAATCGCTGAACCGGCCGCTCAGCCGGTCCCACTCGGCGCGGGCAATCTCTGCGCTGTCAAAGGCACCAAGCTGCACGACAGGTGTTCCGGTCGCGATGGTTTCGGGCGAAAGCTCTGTCACCGTTTGGCTGACAGGCACCGCCGCCAATGACACTGCCCGAAGGTCCTGAGGCCGCAGGCGTGGACGAAGCGAACGCGTCAGGGATCCCGGGAAACGCGGCGCGGCGGCAGCCTCTTCTACCTCGAACGCAGCGCCTCCGCCATCCGCACCAGCGTTGAGTTTGGCTGCGGCATCCGCCGCAATCTGATCTGCCAGCGACTGGATCGCGGAGTCAGAACCGGGCTCGGCGGTGCTGTCCTCTGCAAGCTGCAACCGGGCGTTCATGTCACGGTCGGACGCGCGGTCTGCCCTGGCAGACAGCATCGGTTGCGGGGCGTCCTCCTGCGCCAGATCAAGCGGTCGTGGCGCAAGCGTCAGTTGATCCGGCGGCGGAGCGGAGGTGCCTGTCCCGGCAATCTGATTGACGGCCAACCCCTGATGCGCCGCAGAACTGCCGCCGGGATTGTCCGGTGCCACACGCATGGGCCCTTCGGCCGCGCGCACCACAGGCACGCCGCTCACGTCGCGCATGATCAGTTTGTAGCCCCATACCCCAACGCCGACCAGAAGTGCCATCGACACTGCCGCGCCGGCCCAATTGGCCATCGTTGTAAAACCATGGGCTGACGTGGGCCCGTTGCCGTGCCCGGTCATCTGCATTTCCGCCATGTCTGCCTCTCTGCCACGGATGCTGGCGCGATCCGCGGGTTACTTGCACTGCCTCACCCGGCCATGGCGCGATTTTGTCATCGCATCTCTTCGGCCGGTGCTACGCCCAAGATACCAAGACCGGCGGAAATAACAACCGTAACGGCCCGCGCCAGCGCGATTTTCGACTGGCTGGCGGCGGCATCGTCATCTTGCAGAAAACGCAGCGACGGCTCTTCGTTGCCACGGTTCCACAGCGCATGCAGATCCGATGCCAGATCGTAAAGGTAAAAGGCCACGCGGTGCGGCTCGTGCGTGCGGGCCGCGATTTCCACCAGACGCGGCCATTCGGCCAACTTCTTTGCAACAGCCAGTTCCGACGCATGCGTCAGTCCGGACAGGTCGGCCTCCGCCAATGTGGCATCATCGACCGCAATTCCGGCCTCTACCGCTTTGCGCAGCACCGAACAGATCCGCGCATGGGCGTATTGAACGTAGAAAACCGGGTTTTCGCGACTTTGCTCCAACACCTTGGCAAAGTCGAAATCCAGCGTGGCGTCATTCTTGCGCGTCAGCATGACAAAGCGGGTCACGTCCGGGCCGACCTGCTCGACCACATCGCGCAAGGTGACAAAGGTCCCTGCCCGTTTCGACATCTTGAACGGCTTGCCGTTCTTGTACAGCTTGACCAACTGCGTCAGCTTCACATCCAGCGGCACACGACCTTCCGACAGCGCCGAAACCGCCGCCTTCATGCGCTTGACATAGCCACCATGGTCGGCACCGAACACGTCGATAAGCGCGTCGAAGCCTCTGGTCACCTTGTTATAATGATACGCGATGTCGGGCGCGAAATAGGTCCAGCCGCCATCCGATTTCTTGATCGGGCGATCAACATCGTCGCCATGCGCCGTGGACCGGAACAGCGTCTGTTCGCGCGGTTCCCAATCTTCGGGAACCTTGCCCTTGGGCGGCTCCAGCGTGCCGCGATAGATCAGCCCCTTGGCGTCCAGATCGGCAATCGCCGCCTCGATCAGCCCGGTGCCGTAGAGCGATTTCTCCGAGAAGAAACTGTCCATCTCGACGCCCAGCATTTTCAAATCGGCGCGGATCAGGTTCATCATGGATTCGGTCGAAAATTCGCGGATCTCCGACAGCCAGACCTCTTCGCCCTTGCCGATATAGGCATCGCCGACCTTCGCCTTCAGCGCCTCGCCGACGTCAACAAGATAGTCACCGGGATAGGTGCCGTCCGGAAATTCGACCTTCTGCCCATGCGCTTCGAGATACCGCAGGTAGACTGACCGTGCCAGCACATCGACCTGTGCCCCGCCATCGTTGACATAGTATTCGCGTGTCACCTCATGGCCGGAATAGGCCAGCAGGCTGGCAAGCGCATCCCCGAAGACCGCGCCCCGCGTGTGGCCGACATGCAAGGGACCGGTGGGGTTGGCGCTGACATATTCGACATTGACCTTTTGCCCCTGCCCCATCTGGGACCGGCCGAATTCGGTTCCGGCAGTCAGCACCGCCTTGGGCACGGATTGCCAGACCGATACATCCAGCCGCAGATTCAGAAAGCCCGGCCCCGCCACTTCGGCAGAGGCAATGCGCGGATCATCGGTCAGCTTTGCGGCCAGTGCTTCAGCAATATCGCGCGGCTTCAGACGCGCCGGCTTGGCAAGCACCATCGCGGCATTGGTCGCCATGTCACCATGGGCCGGATCACGGGGCGGCTCGACCGTGACATTGGCAAGATCCAGCCCCTCGGGCAACATGCCTTCGGCGGCCATCGAGGCAAGCGCTTCGTTCACAAGCGCGCGGATATCGGCAAACAGGTTCATACCGTACTTTCCTTAACGGGGCGGCGTGGGTCTAGCATCTTTGTTCCCGAGGTCAATCCTGCGCAGCGGCTTCATCCTCGGCGGGGCGCGAGGCCGTCTCTGATTTCGGGGAAAGATGGATCAGCCGCGCTTCCTTGCTGGGTTCGGGTGCCTCATCGGGATTAAACTCGAAAATCCGCAAGCCATTGCGGTCCTGCAATTCGCCGACAAGGATGCCGTCGGGGTTGCGGTCGCGGAAGTTTTCGATGGTGAATTCGTCGCTCAGCCGCGTGCTGCGCAGTTGCCAACCTTCGCGGATTTTCTGTTGCAGTTCCCCATAGGTCAGCCCGCCGACAAAGCGTTTGCCCCCCAGCGTCGAGGGTAGGCTGTGACGGCCGGTTTCAGGATTGTCGCGTCGCAGCTGGAACACGTTCTCCCGACCGTATTCCGGCGCAAGGTCGGTGGCCACCAAAGTGTTGTAGGCATCATTATCGGTCGCGGCGATAACCTTTTCATAGCCGATCAGGTCCAGACCGAATTCCGCCGTTTCCGACAGAATGTCGCCGTAGAACGTCTTGACGCCGGCGTTTCGCGCGGCGCGCAGTCGTGCGAGATTGTAATCCGAAATCAGCACCGGCACATCGAGCTTGTCCAGCACCTCTGCCATGGCCTTCGCAAAGGGCGATCCGCCGACGATCACCACGCCCGGCTGGCCTGCCGCCGTCAGCCCCAGAAGCCGTGCAAGCGGTGCCAGCGTGAACCCGTGCAGCACCACGGTTGCCGTCACGATGACAAAGGCAAGCGGCGCAATGATGGCCCCGTCCTCCATCCCCAGCGCCGTGATGCGTTCGCCGAACAGCCCCGCCACGGCCACCAGCACGACACCGCGCGGCCCGGTGAAGGCCACCAGCAGACGTTCCTTCCACGGCACCTTGGTGAAGGACAGCGCCAACAGGACCGAAACAGGCCGCGCCAAGACGATGATGACCACAACGAAAAGCCCCGCGCGCCAGGTCAGCACCGAAAGCGTGTCCAGGTTCATGCTCGCGGCCAGAAGGATGAACACACCCGACACGAGCAGAATGGTGGCATGCTCCTTGAACCGCCGCATCTCTGCATAGGATGGCAAATCGGCATTGGCGATCCAGATGCCCATGATCGTCACCGCCAGCAGCCCGGATTCGTGCAACATGGTGTCGGCCAGCGCGAATGTGCCCAGAAGCAGTGCAAAAAGCACCGGCACCTTCATGTATTCCGGCACTTTTCCACGTTTGAAACTTTGCGAAATGCCCCAACCGGCGGCAACACCGATTAACGTTGCAAACCCGATGCCGCGCACCAGCTCCCAGATTGCATGACCCGCCTCCAGATCGCTTTGCGTGACGACAAGCACCTCGAAGGCCAGCACGGCGGCCAAGGCCCCGACGGGGTCGTTGACGATCGCCTCCCATTGCAGCAGCGCCGAGGGGCGACGTTGTAGCCGTGCCGTGCGCAAAAGCGGTGCGATGACGGTAGGTCCGGTGACAATCAGGATACCACCGAACACCGCCGCACTGCCCCAATCCAGCCCCGCTACGTAATGCAGCGCCAGTGTGGAGGTCAGCCAACCCAATGGAGCGCCCAGCACCACGAGTCGTCGCACCCCTTCGGCGGCACCGACCAGCGAATGGATATTCAGCGTCAAGCCGCCTTCGAACAGGATGATGGCCACAGCAATGGAAATCATCGGTGTCATCAGCGGGCCAATATCGCGCACCGGATCGAAAACACCCAGCACCGGCCCGATCAACAGTCCCGCCGCCAGCATAAGCACGATGGCAGGCAGCCGCAGCTTCCAGGCCAACCATTGCGAGCCCACACCAAGCGCGCCGACCAGTGCAAAAGCCGTCACCGGCGTCAAAGCGCCATCTGCGGGTGTCGCCATCATTCGTCCCTTCGTTCACCCGAAAAACGATCAAATCGACCGCAAACGGTGCTGTTTGCATTTACCTATCACCGCCGAGAAGCCCACTGAAACGCAGCAAAAGACTTTCAGGAGAACAATCGCTCATGCTCCTGAAGGGCAAATCGGTCGGTCATTCCAGCAATATAGTCCGATACCAGCCGCGCCAAGGTGGTTTCGTCCTGCGCCTCGGCCACGTCCTTGCGCCATTGTTTCGGCAACAGATCCGGACGCGAGATGAACAGCGGGAAAAGGTCGCGCACAACTTGCGTGACCTGCTTGCGCATTTCCACGACTTCCGGCGCGCGGTACATGCGATGAAACAGAAATTCGCGTGTGACCTTGAGGTCCGCCCAAACTGCCGGGGTGAAGCGGATCATCATCCGTCCTGCCGCGCGAATGTCATCCACCGATTGCGGCTGCAACTGGGCCAGATTGGCATTGGCGACGCCGATCACATCCTCGACCAGCACGCCGAAGAACCGTCGCAGCGCCTCATGCCGACGGCGGTAGTAATTGAGACCGGGATATTTCTTGTCCACTGCCGCGAAACAATCGTGCAGGATCGGCAGGTCGGCAAGTTCATCGGTCGAGAAAAGCTCTGCGCGAAGACCGTCGTGCAAGTCATGGTTATTATAGGCAATATCGTCAGCCAACGCGGCGACCTGTGCCTCGGCGCCGGCATGGGTGTGCAGTTCCAGATCGTGCCGCTGGTTATAGGCTGCCAGCGCATATGGGATCTCTCCTACCAGCTTTCCATCCGCGCCAAGCGACGCAACCGGGCCGTTATGTTTTGCAATCCCTTCAAGGGCTTCCCAGCTAAGGTTCAACCCGTCGAATTCGGCATAATGCCGTTCCAGCGCGGTCACGATGCGGATGGCCTGAGCGTTATGATCGAACCCGCCGTACTCCTGCATCAGATCGGCAAGCGCCTCTTCCCCGGTATGGCCGAACGGCGTGTGACCAAGGTCATGCGCCAGCGCCACGGCCTCTGTCAGCTCGCTGTTCAGGCCCAGCACACCGGCAATGGTTCGTGCGACCTGTGCCACTTCGATGGAATGAGTCAGTCGGGTGCGATAGAAATCACCCTCATGCTCCACAAAGACCTGTGTCTTGTGTTTCAGACGCCGAAAGGCGCTGGAATGAATGATCCTGTCGCGATCACGCTGAAAGCATGACCGGAAAGTACTTTCCTCCTCCGGATACAGCCGTCCCTTGCTGTTTTCCGGATCGGAGGCATATGGGGCACGCATTTGCCTGTAATCCTTGTCGCCTGTCCTTGTCGCCCATATATACTGACAGACGCGGAAATGGAAACGCCGAGGATATGATGCAACTGCCCCCAAAGGTTACGGAACGCGCGTTTGAGCGCCTGTCGGAAATTGGTGCCGCCGGTCAGGGTCAGGCCCTGCGCGTTGCCGTTGAAGGCGGCGGCTGTTCGGGCTTTCAGTATGAGATCAAGCTGGACGCCCCCGCCGACGACGATCTGGTGCTCGAAGGCAATGGTGAACGGGTGGTGGTGGATTCAGTGTCGCTACCGTTCCTGTCCAACGCCGTGATAGATTTCACCGAAGAGCTGATCGGCGCCCGGTTCGTGATTGAAAATCCGAACGCCAGCAGTTCATGCGGATGCGGGACGAGCTTTTCCATGTGAGGTTGCAGGTGTCTTCGCTGCCGTCCCGATCTGGTCGTAAAGCAGCCAGACGCCCGACGCGATGACGATTCCGACCCCGAGCAACGTGCCGACGCTTGGCACCTCGCCGAAAAACAGCGCACCGATGGCGACCATCCAGACAAATTGCAGATTCATCAGCGGGGTTGCCACATAAGCCGGCAGCAGGCGAAGTGCGACCACCACGACCCAGCGCGCGGCGAACAGGAACACCGCATAGGCTACCGCCCAACCCAGATCCGCCAGTCCCATCGGTGCGATGACAAATGGCAGCGCCAGAGACATGGCCGCAAAGATCGCCAGATTTGGGTAGAAAACCTGCGCCAGCGCGTTGGTTTCAAACCGCCCGATATAGCGCGCGGCCACCATTGATCCGGTTCCCGACACGGCCGCAGTCAGCGCCCAAATGTGGCCGGTGCTTACGCCGTGAATGCCACCCGGCATCAGGCATAGCATGCCGATGACGCCTGCGACGAGCGCTGCCCAGACCTGCGGTCGCACCGGTTCGCCCAGAACCGGGCCGCTCAGCAGCCCGGCAATGATCGGCATCAGGCCGATAAACAGGAATACATCCGCGAATGGCAGATCCCGGAACGCGTTGAAAAACGCGATACAAGCAAGCACGGTCAAGCCAGAGCGGATCGCCATGGCGCGCGGCGCGGATGTCCGCAGCCCTTCGCGCAAACGGCCCCGCCCGGAGGTCAGCCGGGTGAAGCCGATGGACAGCGCCATCACGATCGCCGAGGACAGGACAAACAGTTGCGGCGCGGCATAGCTGCCCGCGATCAGCTTGGTGATCCCGTCCGCCGATGAGATCATCAGCGTATAGAGTGCAACAAGCCCGGCCCCAACTGCGACCCCGCCTTTCATAGCGCAGGTCCGGCGCTCGCGGTTCCTGCGCGGGCAAAGCCCTCGAAGAATCCCGCAAATTGATCCGACGACGTTTCGGCTGCCTCCAACACGAAACGCGCATCCTCGGACAGTGTGTCATTGACGAGATCGCGCATCACATGCCAATCGCCCGAGCGTTGATCGTCCAGTTGGTACATGCATTCCGAAAGCTCGCGCAAGGGTCCGGCGCGGTGCGTGCCACGGTCAAATCGCATACGCCCATGCTCTAGGGGTTTGTTGAAGGCGCGTCCCCCCACGATGGCCTGATGCCAGTTACAGACAAGGAATTCGTGGTAATCGTCCGCGATGGACACATCCTCGGCAGCGGTCACCCCATAAAGATTGGTCTCGCGGTCGAGCCAGGCTTCCCAAACGCTGGGTGGCGTCTGACCGGCAAAGCGCATCGCCACGCAGACCTCTGCCAAAAGGTCGGCATTCTGGTCGATGAAGGCCAGCAGCCCGGCATAGTGCAGGCTGGTCAGCGTTTCGGGTGCCAGTTCAGGATCGCGGCGGCCATATTCGCTGAGGTAGAAGATGATATGTGTCAGCTCGTACGCGGCTTTCTTGTTTGGCAACGCGAAGGTCGCGGCACGTTCCGTGAAGGCGCGTGTCCGATCCTCCAGCGTGGTATCTTGCGGCAGCGGATCGACGCCGCGGCGCATCATCAACCGGCGGGCCTCCAGACGTTGCAGATCTGACAGTTCAGCCTGCGCCAGCCCTTGATCATCGGCCCATTTCACCAGTTGTGCGGCCTTGTCGCCCTTCATTCCCAACGCTTCCAGGTCGAGCGTGATTGACAGAAGAAAGCGATAATACTGCGGAAAGAACCCAAGGCGTTTTTCAACAGTTCCGTAGAAATTTTCATGCGCCTCGAACGCGCCATTTCCGACTTCCGCACCAGAAGTTTCCAAAATGTTAAGAATTTCCGCGTTCTCCTTCAGCCAGAACACGTCATCGCCAAAACGACGGTGCTCGGCGAAGCAGGCCAGGAGCGCGGCATTCCGCGCCTCCTGAGGCTGAAACTGGGACGAAGCGCGCAGATGAACAACATTGGACATGGTTTATTTCCTTTGTCTATGCGCCCACTGGCGCTTCGTCCCGGTTTGGGCTTGGCTTACGAACCCGAGGTGAAGAGCGCGGTGGCTTCGCCGTCCGTGATGCGGGCGTCGGCCACAGGGGCGGAACCCGAGGTGAACATCTCGACCGCGTCGCCGGTTGTCGCGTCGCTGGTCACCGGAGCGGAACCCGAAGTGAACATCTCGACCGCGTCGCCGGTTGTCGCGTCGCTGGTCACCGGAGCGGAGCCCGAGGTGAACATCTCGACCGCGTCGCCGGTTGTCGCATCGCTGGTCACCGGCGCGGAACCCGAGGTGAACATCTCGACCGCGTCGCCGGTTGTCGCGTCGCTGGTCACCGGGGCGGAACCCGAAGTGAACATCTCGACCGCGTCGCCGGTTGTCGCGTCGCTGGTCACAGGGGCGGAACCCGAAGTGAACATCTCGACCGCGTCGCCGATCAGGGCTGCCGAGGACGTTGCGGGTGCAGAACCGGATGTGAAAAGACCAGTCGCTTCACCGGCGAATGCTTCGGATGTGACGGGTGCGGAGCCCGAGGTGAACAAGTCAGCGGCATCACCCAAAAACGCATCGGCACCCGCTGGGGCAGAGCCGGAAGTGAACAGCGCAGTGGCATCTCCATCGTGGATGCTTGCTTCGAATGTATCTTTTGTTTCAAAGGCTTCAGCGATTTTGAAGTTTGTTGAGGCAGTCATTTTGGTCTCTCCGTTTGAGCAGAATTTGCCCCTTAACGCTTGCACGGAAAAATTGAACTTCATAGCCCCTTTTCTTTCTATGCTTGCATATCCACAGACTTATCCACATTAACTCTGATAGGTAGAAATCTGATACAAATCCGGAAAACTGTGGTCCTGACTGTCCCAAATTTTTTTCTGTCTGACTGAGAAATTCGTGATTTTGAGCCTTCATTTGGCCGAATCGTATCGCGAATCGGTCAGCATCAGGAACGGATTCTCGGCACCTGACCCATTTGCGTCGCAGGCCGACTCCAACTGGCGTCAGTCCTGACGCCAGATCGCAACACGCCTTGCGTGCCATGCGCAGGTGCGGGATAGAGGGGTAATTCGCGGAAGGTCACGCCATGAAAATTGCCACATTCAACATCAACGGCGTCAAGGCGCGCATGACGGCCTTGACCGATTGGTTAAGTGACGCCCGGCCTGACGTCGCGCTGCTGCAAGAGATCAAATCCGTGGACGAGGGCTTTCCCCGCGAACCTCTGGAAGATCTCGGTTATCAGGTGGAAACGCATGGGCAAAAAGGCTTCAACGGCGTCGCCATTCTGTCGAAACTCCCGCTCGAAGATATCAGCCGCGGGCTGCCCGGCGATGACGATGACGAACAGGCCCGCTGGATCGAAGCGACGGTGATCGGCAAGACTGCGGTCAGGCTTTGCGGGCTTTACCTGCCCAACGGAAACCCCGCGCCCGGCCCCAAATATGACTATAAACTCAATTGGATGAAGCGCCTGCAAACCCGCGCACAGGCGCTTCTGGATGCAGAGATGCCGGCCCTCATGGCTGGGGATTACAACGTCATCCCACAAGCCGAGGACGCGGCCCGCCCCGCAGCCTGGGAAGAAGACGCCCTCTTCTTGCCACAGACCCAAGACGCCTTTCGCCGCATCCTGAACCTCGGCTTCACCGAGGCATTCCGCGCCACGACACAGGGACCGGGCCATTACAGTTTCTGGGATTATCAGGCCGGCGCATGGAACAAAAATAACGGCATCCGCATCGACCATTTCCTGCTGACACCTGGCTGCGCCGACCTGATGACGGGCTGCTGGATCGAGAAAGACCTGCGCGGCCGCGAAAAACCATCAGATCACGTCCCCGTCTGGATTGAACTCGACAATTAAGTCGGGGCAAACCGGCACGTCCGGGTGCCAATCACGCATTCAGTGCGCGCGGAACGCGCACTCCGCTGGATCAGACCCGACCATCTTTTGTGACATCGTGACGATAGATCCAGTCAAAACGGCGCAACATGAAATCAGGCTTCAGCCGTCCTACGGCGCGCAATCCGATATGCGCAGCAATGCGCACAGGTCCGGGTTTCAGATGGTAATTCCGCGCATTGGCACTGGCTGCGCCGACAACCCGTTTGACCCTCGGCAATCGGCGCGCCTGGTAACTGGCAAGACGATCTGCCAGCGTGCCCGGTGCGTCCAGCGCATCTGCCAGAACCCACGCATCTTCCAGCGCCATATTGGCCCCCTGTGCCAGGAAAGGTAGCGTCGGATGCGCTGCGTCCCCCAATAGTACGACACCCTCTTGTGCCCACACCGCGGCCACCGGGTGGCGGAACAGGCCCCACAGGATCGGCTTCTGGACCTGCGCCAATATCTGATGAACCTCCCCGTCGAACCCGGCAAAAGCACGTTTCAGATTGATCGGATCGTCCGGATGATTCCAGCCTTCCGCAGCCCATTCGCGCCGTTCCTGAACGGCCACGACGTTCAGCGCCCGCCCATCCCGCAGCGGATAGGTGACGACATGGCGTCCCGGCCCCATGTGGACACGCGCATGTGGCGGATGGCAGATCGTATTGTCGATCACAGCGCGCCACGCTACCTGTCCGGTGAAGAATGGTGCCGAAACTCCATTCAGCACTGGACGTAAAACGGAATTGATTCCATCCGCACCAACGGCGAGATCACATACGAAATCGCTGCCGTCGGCGAAGGCCAGACCCGTTCCAGCCGCCCCAATCACACCAGTCACACGTTGGCTTGTGCGCAATATGACCCCAGCATTTTCTGCCGCCTCGGCCAGCACCGAGATCAGATCGGCCCGATGCACGAACCAATAGCTTTCATCTTCAGGCAAAGCCTTAAGATCGATCCGGAGCACTTCGTTACTTCTACGAAAATCACGCAATGATATGGCACGCGCTTGCATGGATCTGTCTGTCAGCGCATGCGCCACACCAAGCGCTTCCAAAACGCGCATCCCATTGGGAGAGACCTGCAACCCAGCACCGACCTCACTTAGCGTCTCGGCTTGCTCAAACACGCAAACCTCGGCTCCTTTCGCACGCAAGGCGAGGGCCGCAGCAAGCCCGCCGATGCCACCCCCAACAATTGCGATTTTGCTGCCCTGAATCGTCATGCGCCCAGCTTTCAATGAAAAAACGCCGGAGCAACAGCCCCGGCGCTTTCCAAACTACAAAATCACACCCCGGCCTCAGTCGTCGCGGTGAACTTTCTCACGCCGTTCGTGACGCTCTTGTGCTTCCAGACTCATCGTCGCAATCGGACGTGCGTCCAGCCGTTTCAGGCTGATCGGCTCGCCGGTCACTTCACAATACCCGAACTCGCCCTCGTCGATGCGGCGCAACGCCGAGTCAATCTTGGCAACCAGCTTGCGCTGACGATCCCGCGTGCGAAGCTCCAACGCGCGGTCGGTTTCTTCACTGGCGCGATCGGCCACATCGGGAATGTTTCGCGTACCGTCCTGCAAACCTTCGATCGTGTCCCGGGTATCAGCGAGAAGATCATTTTTCCAGCCAAGTAATTTCACACGAAAATACTCAAGCTGGCGTTCGTTCATGAATGGTTCATCTTCGGCCGGCTGATAATTGTCGGGAAGAAAGGATTCCACTTTCATCTTCGCTCCCTCATGCAGGCCATTATCTGAGTAGTTAACATTTTCAGACATCTGGCACCCCTCTGCGCGCAGCACTTACCGCAACCCCCAATGCTTGTCACTACACAATAGCATCGCGTTGCGGTGAAATTATGACCGCGATAGGGTGCCGACCAAACGCAGGTCCAACAGGCGGGAACACATGAAATTCGAAGGCACACGCGACTATGTCGCAACCGATGATCTGACCATGGCGGTGAACGCCGCGGTTACCCTTGAGCGTCCCCTTCTGGTCAAAGGAGAACCCGGAACCGGCAAGACGGAACTGGCCCGGCAAGTGGCGGATGCGCTTGGTTTGGAAATCATCGAATGGAACATAAAATCGACCACCAAGGCACAGCAGGGGCTGTACGAATATGATGCCGTCAGCCGGTTGCGCGACAGCCAGCTGGGCGAAGAGCGCGTGCATGACGTGGCCAACTACATCCGCAAGGGCAAGCTGTGGCAGGCGTTCGAGACCGACAGAAAAGTCGTGCTGCTGATCGACGAGGTCGACAAGGCCGATATCGAGTTTCCCAACGACCTTCTGCAAGAGCTCGACCGGATGGAATTCCACGTCTACGAGACCGGAGAGACCATTCGCGCGCGCCACCGCCCGATCGTGATCATCACTTCGAACAACGAGAAAGAGCTTCCCGACGCCTTCCTGCGGCGCTGCTTTTTTCACTATATCCGCTTTCCCGACCCCGAAACGCTGCGCAAGATCGTCGAGGTTCACCATCCCGCGATCAAGGACGCGCTTCTGACCACGGCATTGACGCAATTCTACGAGCTGCGCGATCAACCGGGGCTGAAGAAGAAGCCGTCAACATCCGAGGTGCTTGACTGGCTCAAACTGCTGCTGGCCGAAGATCTTGGGCCCGAAGACCTCAAGCGTGACGGCACCAACGCCCTTCCCAGATTGCACGGAGCACTCTTGAAGAACGAACAGGATGTGCATCTGTTCGAACGTCTTGCCTTCATGGCGCGCGGTCAAAGATGAACCTGTTAATCCCGGCCACTTCGTTTTCCTTCAGCGCGCCGCGAAGAATACTCGGCGTGGCTGGAGGGCGGGCCGCTGCCGCAGGCAGCCGGGGCGTCCGGTTGCCCGCCGAGGCATAGGTGCTCCACGTCCTCACCCACAACATCCTGCCGGTCTTCTCGATGCTGGCATTGGGTTTCCTTCTCGGACGCACGGGCCGGATCAGTTTTGAAGAGGCCCGCACCCTCAACCGGGTCGCCTTTCTTGTGCTGCAACCCGCGCTGATCTTTCCGTTGATCGCGAGCGTGGATTTTCACCAGTTCGATTTCGTTGCCCTAGCCGGCTACGCATTGTGTCAGGCAATCGCGTTCACGCTGGCCTATCTGGTCGCCCGACGCCTCTTCGGCCGCGAGCATCTGGAATCCTGGCTGCTGGCGATGTGTGTCGTCTTCGTGAACACGTTGCTCTATATCTGGCCGATCTCTTTTCTGATCTACGGCGAGGCCGCAGCTTTGCCGATCACCGCCATCGTCGCCTGGGATTCCGCTTTTTCCTTTGCGTTCTTCATCATCACCACGGACGTCATGGCCGGTCGGTCCGAAGGCGCACTGCGTCGCGTCGCAGGCAACCCGGTCCTCATCGCCATTCTGCTCGGGGCCATCGTCAACCTGGTTGCCCTGTCCTTGCCAGAGCCCCTTTTGACGGCCGCGCGCTTCGCAGGTGCTGGCGCGGCACCGCTCACCTTGCTGGCTTTGGGTGTAATTCTGTCCCGGCACGCGTTGATGCCTTCGCCGGTGATCCTCGGCATAAGCGGGCTGAAGCTGCTGGGGTTTCCGCTGCTGGTCTGGCTGGCGCTAACACTCGGGCAGGCTGACACCGCGTGGCAACCACTTCTTGTACTGACGGCCGCTGGTCCATCTGGGGCAATGGCCTTTTCCTTGGCCATGCTGCACGGCATCCGCACCGATATCATTGCGCCGGTGGTGATCTGGACAAGTATCCTGTCACTGATCTCCTTGTCATGGCTTGCATGAGGTTCTGGCTGGCATAAGGCCCCGGATCAGGTCCGGGGCGCGTGACGCTTCGCCGACCGCCATCAAAGCCATTGCAAAACGTCATGTCTGTGGCAGATGACACAAAAACGACCTTTGCCGACAAAATTCCGCTCATCCCGTTCCGTCATCATATGCAAGTTTGAAAAACTCGTTCTATACTGCCTGCAACATTGGGCAGACAAAACCACGGATGATCCAATACATCCGGACGAGCAGGCAGGCAGACATGACCCAACACAAGCAGGTATCGGTGCGCGCACTGCGCATCTCGGACGAATCTGAATGGCGGCGCCTTTGGACCGGCTATCTTGAATATTACGAGGCAGAGGTGCCCGAAGAAGTCTATGCCAGCAGTTTCGCCCGCCTTCTGGGCGATGATCCGCAAAACTTCAGCGGGATGATTGCTGTTGTTGACGGCACGCCGGTGGGGCTTATGCACTACCTATTTCATCGCCACGGCTGGAAAGTCGAAAATGTCTGCTATCTGCAGGATCTTTACACAGATCCGTCTGTGCGGGGCACTGGAATTGGCCGCGCATTGATTGAAGCCGTCTATGCGAAAGCGGACGCCGCGGGCGCGCCCTCTGTCTATTGGCTGACGCAGGATTTCAACCACACGGCCCGAAAACTATACGACAAGGTCGGACGGCAGACTCCCTTCATCAAGTATCAGCGTCCGTAATGCGCCGTGCTCTCCTGCCGGTGCTGATCGTCCTGTCAGGCTGCGTCCCTTTGCCCGGCGACATGCCTGCAAATGCGGCGGTACAAAGTGTTGCATTTCCGTCAATGACCCATTTCATCACAAAGCCCCGGATGCTGCCCCCGCTGTCCAATGCGGATGTCGCGCGGGATTTCCTGGATCTGAGCTTTCAGCTTGAATCGGGCCGCGCGTTGCCGGTGCTGACCCGGTTCGAAGGCCCGATCCGTGTTCGTATCACCGGCGCACCGTCGGCCTCTCTGGGCGGCGATCTGGGTCGTCTCCTGTACCGGTTGCGCAGCGAGGCCGGGCTGGATATTTCAACCACCAACCGGTCGTCGGCAGAAATCACCATTCATGCCGTGCCGCGGAACGACATCCAACGTGTCTTGCCGACAGCGGCGTGTTTCGTTGCGCCGAACGTGACGTCATTGGCCCAGTACCGCCGCATGAAGCACAGCACCAGGATCAACTGGAGCCGAATGAAACGCCGTGATCGCCTTGCGATTTTCGTGCCCAACGATGTCAGCCCGCAAGAAATCCGCGACTGCCTGCATGAAGAGCTGGCGCAGGCGATCGGGCCGTTGAATGACCTTTATCGCCTGCCGGATTCGGTGTTCAACGATGACAATGTCCACACCGTCCTGACAGCGCATGACATGCTGATCCTGCGGACCTATTACCACACCTCCCTTCACAGCGGCATGACCCGTGAAGAGGTCGCGGCGAAGCTGCCGGGCATTCTTGCCCAGCTCAATCCCCAAGGGGAAACCCGCGCGCCCCGGCACCTGCCAGCCACTCCGCGCAACTGGATCTCGGCTATCGAGACCGCCCTTGGTCCCGGCGCCTCCCCGAACGAACGTCGGGACGCGGGCGCAGAGGCCGTTACGATCGCCAGCGACCTGCACTGGACCGACCACCGCCGCGCCTTTTCGCATTTCGCAATGGGGCGCCTGTTGCTGGATATTGATACGGATGACGCTCTGGAGCATTTCAAACTCGCGGATCGCTACTACGCCCGAACCCCGCAAACCGCACTGCACCGCGCTTATGTCGCCGCACAGCTTGCGGCCCGCGCAATCAGCCAAGCCGATGGAAAGCGTGCTCTGGCGCTGCTCTCGCCGCATTTCGACACGGCTGCCCGCCACGAGAATGCGGCGCTTTTGGCCACCCTGATCTTGCTGCGTGTCGAAGCGCTGGACCTTCAGGGCCGCACCGCCGAGGCACAGGCGGAGCGGCTGGACAGTCTGGGCTGGGCGCGATACGGGTTCGGGGAAGATTGGGCAGTGCGCGCGAAGATGTACGAGATCAGCGCGCTCAACCCGCTGAAGAATAACACGGGCGGATCATGATCTACATCATCTTTGGCATCATCGGCGCGGTCATTGGCGGGCTGATTGCAAAACGGCGCAAGGGCGCGGCTGCGGATATTGCGCTATATGCCGCCGTCTACTTCATCGCTTTTTCGCTTGTCGGCTTGATTCTGACGCTACTGCTCGACCGTTTTATCGTATAGCGCACCATGTTCGTTCCGTTCTTCGAAAAGCTGCGGGACGCGGGCGTACCGGTCTCCCTGCGTGAATATCTCACCTTTCTGGAGGCGATGAAAGCGGGCCTTGCGACCTATGATGTCGAGGGTTTCTACTATCTCGCCCGCAGCGCGATGGTGAAAGATGAACGCAACATCGACAAGTTCGACCGCGCTTTTGCCGCCGCCTTCAAGGGGCTGGAAAACATCACCCTCGATCAGGTTCTGGAAGCGGTGGACCTGCCCGCCGACTGGTTGGAAAAACGCGCCGAGAAACACCTGACGCCCGAGGAACGCGCTGAAATCGAGGCGCTTGGCGGGTTCGACAAGCTGATGGAAACCCTGCGTGAGCGCCTGAAAGAGCAGCAGGGCCGACATCAGGGCGGCAACAAGTGGATCGGGACCGGCGGTACCTCGCCCTTTGGGGCACATGGCTATAACCCCGAAGGCGTGCGCATCGGCCAAGACAAATCCCGCCACCAGCGCGCGGTCAAGGTCTGGGACAAACGCGAATTTCGCAATCTCGACGATTCAATCGAATTGGGCACACGCAACATCAAGGTCGCCCTGAAACGTCTGCGCCGGTGGGCACGCGATGGCGCGGCGGACGAGCTTGACCTTGATGGCACGATCCGGTCGACCGCCGAGCATGGCTATCTGGACGTGCAGACCCGCCCGGAACGTCGCAATGCCGTCAAGGTTTTGCTGTTTCTTGATGTAGGCGGCAGCATGGACGCGCATATCCGCGTCGTCGAAGAGCTGTTCAGCGCAGCGCGGGCCGAATTCAAGCATATGGAATATTTCTACTTCCATAACTGCCTCTATGAGGGCGTCTGGCGCGACAATCGCCGTCGCTGGAACGCTCAGACCCCAACGCAGGACGTGCTGCGCACCTACGGGTCGGACTACAAATGCATCTTTGTCGGGGATGCCTCGATGTCCCCGTACGAGATCGCCTATCCCGGCGGTGCCAACGAACACTGGAACGCCGAATCCGGTCAGACCTGGCTGACGCGCGCGCGCGAACAATGGCCTTCCAACCTCTGGCTCAACCCGGTGCCGCAAAGACAGTGGGATTACACGCATTCCATCGCGATGATCCGCGAAATATTCGAGGACAACATGGTGCCGATGACGCTTGAAGGGCTGGAACGCGGGATGCGCAGCCTGACGCGCTGAACAATTCGGCCGCTCGCCGGAACGGTATCGCGCTTCCGGGCGTTGAACTTGCGACTGCAAGCGATTTACCAAAAAAGGAGTGTACTGATGATTACCAAAAAAGGATCCGCCAAATGGTCCGGAGATCTGAAAAGCGGCAAGGGTCACGTCTCGACTGAATCCGGCGCGCTTGACGATCAGCCTTACGGTTTCAACACCCGGTTCGACGGCCAGCCCGGCACCAACCCCGAAGAGCTTATCGGGGCAGCACATGCCAGCTGTTTCTCGATGGCGCTGTCACTTGTTCTCGCAGATCACGGTGCCACAGCCGACGAGATCAACACCACCGCCACAGTCTCGCTCGACAAGGACGGCGATGGTTTTGCGGTCAAGAAAGTACATCTGGATATGACGGCCAAGATCCCCGATATGGACGAGGACGCCTTCAAAACGGCCGCCAACGCCGCAAAAGAAGGCTGCCCGATTTCCAAACTGTTCAAAGGCACCGAGATCACTCTGGATGCCAAACTGATCTAAAGAAGTCCCGCGCGCGCCATTTGACGCTTGCCGCAAGGGCGCGCGCGCCCCATATCAGGACTATGCTGAAGTTCACCCCGATCCTTCTTGCCTTGCTCTACGCGTTCGCGATGTACCATTTCTCGGCGTGGCGCACCCGCAAAGAGCTTGACGCAAGATCGACAGAATTGGCGGACTCGCGTCTCAAGTCGATAACGGACCGATTGGCAACCGCGCTCGATCTGAAGCGCATTCGTGTCCATATCTACGAGATCGACCCGGTGAACGGATTGGCCGCCCCTGACGGACGCATCTTCATCACCCGAGGTTTCTACCGGAAATACGAGTCCGGCGAGGTCACAGCAGAGGAGCTCGCCTCGGTCATCGCGCATGAATTGGGACATGTTGCCCTTGGTCACACACGCCGCCGAATGATCGATTTTTCCGGTCAAAACGCGTTGCGCACCGCTCTTGCGTTGCTGCTCAGCCGTTTCTTGCCCGGTATCGGCGTGATGATCGCAAATGCGCTGACCAGCCTGCTTGCTGCACGCCTCAGCCGCGGCGACGAATACGAGGCAGACGCCTATGCCGCTGCCCTGTTGACCAAAACCGGCATCGGCACAGCCCCGCAAATCTCGCTTTTTGAAAAACTCGATGCCCTCACCGCTGCGCGTTCCGGCGCGGTCCCTGCCTGGCTGATGAGCCACCCGAAAACATCCGAACGCATCGCCGCCATCCAAAGCCTGTCGTCTCGCTGGCAAGGCTGAAAAGATACCCGACATTCGGTCTGCATCTTCTTCTTGGCAAAAATACTCCGGGGAGCGCGAGGGGCTGGCCCCTCGCTTCGGCCATTCATCAAGATCACCGCATCCGTCAACTTAGCAAACCGCGTCGCAAAGCCGCCGATCCCCCCGTCTCCGGAAACGAACCGTCGCTTCGGTCAAGCCGCCAACGCTTTACCCAAACGTGGTAAACGGGCTTTCTTGAACAAGCGACGCGTGTCCCAATGCTCCCCTGACAAACGGCACGCCTCGGCCAGCACGGCGTCAGCCACCTTGCAAACTGGCTCTGGTTCCGCCTCGAAACAGCCAAGCAGAAATCCGTCCGGATCGGCGCGGGACAGGCCCTCTTCGGCCAACAAGCCACAGGGAAAATCCTTGGCGTTCATCGTCAGGATCACATCGGCCGAACCTGCAATCGCGGCGGCAAGAACATGTATGTCATTTGGATCCGGCAACCATAACCGGCGCATCAGACCTTCAGGCACCTTCACCTCGGCTCGCGGCCAGGCCGCTTGCAAGAGCGCGATTTTGCCACGCGCCAACGCCTCGCCTTCGGGCCCCAGCTTCCGCGCGGCCAACGCCCATTCTTCCAGCAATCGCGCCGACCATTGCGGCTCGAATACGCCCTGTCCGGCAACGCCCAACACCATTTCCCGCATCACCGTCGGATACAGGACACAGGCGTCGATCAGTACCCTCACAGGCGGAAAACCAACGCCTTGAGATAGCCGCTTTCGATCAGCTGCGGCAGTTGCGGATGATCCGGTCCGGCAAAGCCGGTATGCAGCAAAACCGGCCGCCGTCCGGCGCGGCCAATACCGCGCAGGCAGGCACCGGTAAATTTCTCAAGATCAGCGGCGTGGGAGCACGAACACAGCACCAGATAGCCGCCCTCTACCACAAGCGCCGCCGACAGACGTGCAATGCGCTCATAGGCGCGCAGCCCTGCCTCCAATGTCGGCTTGCTTGGCGCAAATGCGGGTGGATCACAGATCACCACATCAAACCGTTCAGCCTCTGTCGCCAAGGCCGCAAGCGTCTCAAACGCGTCCCCACGCCGGGTTGCGAACCGGTCCGAAGCGCCCATTCGTTCCGCCCCTTCGGCAGCCAATGCCAATGCCGGGGCCGACGCGTCAACAGCCAATGCAGAGGCCGCACCGCCTGCCAGCCCTGCCAGAGCAAAGCCACCAACATGGCTGAACACATCAAGAACCCGTGCGTCGTGGCACAGGCGCGCGGCCATGGCGTGATTTGGACGTTGGTCATAGAAAAGCCCGGTCTTCTGCCCGCTGGTGAGGTCGGCCATATAAGTGGCTCCGTTCATCTCGACCGGAACCGCGGCGTCTGGCGCGGATCCGCGCAACACGGCATTGACATCGTCCAGCCGCTCCAGCTGTCTGCCGCGCCCACCAGAGCTTTTGAGAACGCAAGTGACACCGGTCACGCGCACCAAGGCTTCGGCCAGATCGTCCAGAAGCAGGTCCGCCCATGCGGCATTGGGCTGAATCACACAAGTATCGCCGAACCGGTCGATGATGACGCCCGGCAGGCCGTCCGCTTCTGCATGGACAAGGCGGTAGAACGGAGCATCGAACAACCGGATGCGCAAATCCAATGCGCGCTTCAGCCGTGCCACGAACCAGTCGACATCCGGCACCGGAGCATCGGCTGGCCCCAGAATCCGGGCGATGATTTTTGACGCGGGATTGACCGCGACCATCGCCAGAGGCGCGCGCTCGGCATCCTCCAGCACCGCGATGGTTCCTGGCGCAAGCGCCTTGGTCCGGCGGTCAAGCACCGTTTCATTGGCAAAAACCCAAGGCGCGCCGCGGCGGATCGCACGGACGTTGGCGTTGGGACGAAGGCGGATTACGGGCAATGTGGGCAATGTCATGCCCACCTCTTACGCGCGCCGGCGCGCGGGGGAAAGCCCAACCGGCACGCCGCGCTTTCCCGATTGCATAATGTGGATTTGCAACACAGCCTGAATGTAGCATCCGCCGACACAGGCATGCCAAATCCGATCACATGACCGCAATGACACGCCCATCTGCGGTGCAATCAGGAGTTTTGCTTGCGCGCAGCACCTTCGGCCTTGCAAACCTGATCTGCCAACTCGACAGACATAGTGCTGGGTCGATTGATCGAGCGATCCCAATCCAGCACCTCTTTTGTGTAAAGCTGGCAGGTAACCACACCTTGCTTTGTCTGCACCTGAACCGGTTCGGTTTCGAAATATTCAGGTGAAGTGCATCCCGCCAAAGCGATCGCGCCCACAAGCATCAGTCCGGACTTTGTTACTATTGTCATGTGTCTCTCACTCATTAGTTTACTCGAAATTTTGCCTAGCTGTTGGAAGGGACGATCGCTGCGGCCGCAATCCCCGCATCAAGATTGCGTTGTGCGTACGGGTTTTTTAGCTTGGATTCGCGACAATATTGACGTGCAAGCCGCGCTGCGGTGCGTCGGTCGCCACCGGTTCTGGTCTGGATTTGCGTGACAAACGCCCGTGTGCCGCGGTCCCACCAGACCAGGTTATCAATATATCTGACGCATGGGTGCGTCGCGGCTTGAACTGCGGCGGGTGCCGTGACCGCTGGCTCGACAACCGGGTCGGACAAGGCACCAGCGAAGGCAGGTGAAGCCACCAGAGCACAGGCAAAGACCCCGGCCTTGCAGCGCAATAGGCGTTTGGACAGTTTTACCGAGCTTAGAGTCATGGCAGTTTTCTCACAGTTGATGCGTGGCCGACATCGCGAAGACGTTATTAACCGACCGTCTGTCAATTAGGATTCCATGGGATGTTCAGGATCGCATTTCGTCACCGATAAAATTACGACAAGTGGATGAAATTTCAACCGGATCTGAAAGCACTGTATCGAAGCAGATTAGCGCAATGGTCATCGGTTATTTCGCCACGGGCTGACTATTGCGAGGCAGGCTACATCGCCTGACGCCGAGCCCGCATCATTGTTACATTCCTGAACAGTCATCAAACTGACCTCCATCACGAGACTTCTAATTACTTATCGTAAACGTATCGTTCGACGCGGCACGCATCTCTTGGCAATAGCACAAAGTGAAGACAGTTTCTTCGCGACTGCCGCATAGATGACACAGCCGATGCCCTTTTGCCTTTACTGTTAGCGCTAACTAAACTAGATCATCAGCAAAACTCCCCTGTCACTGGAGCCCGACATGAGCCTCAACGCCACCGTTTCCCGTGTCACCAAGCGGATCGAAGACCGATCCGCCGATCACCGCACCGCCTATATGGACAAGATGCGTCGTGCTGCCGAAGAAGGCCCGCGCCGCGCGCATCTGACCTGTGGCAATCAGGCCCACGCCTTTGCTGCCGCCCTGTCCGACCAGGACACACTGGCCGCTGGCCGCGTGCCGAATATCGGCATTGTCACCGCCTACAACGACATGCTGTCCGCGCATCAACCGTTCGAGACCTATCCCGCGATTATCAAGGATGCCGCCCGCGCCGCAGGTGGCACTGCGCAAGTGGCCGGTGGTGTGCCCGCGATGTGCGATGGGGTCACGCAGGGCCAGGTCGGGATGGAACTGTCGCTGTTTTCGCGAGATGTGATCGCATTGGCGACCGGCGTGGCGCTGTCTCACAACGTGTTCGATTCGGCGGTCTATCTGGGTGTCTGCGACAAGATCGTTCCCGGACTGGTGATCGCTGCGGCAACCTTCGGTTATATTCCCGGCATTTTCCTGCCAGCGGGTCCGATGCCCTCGGGCCTGCCCAATGACGAGAAAGCCAAGGTCCGCCAGAAATTTGCCACGGGCGAGGTTGGCCGTGACGCGCTGATGAAGGCCGAAATGGAAAGCTATCATTCGCCCGGCACCTGCACGTTTTACGGCACCGCCAATTCCAACCAGATGCTGATGGAGTTCATGGGTCTTCACCTGCCCGGCGCGTCCTTCGTCAATCCGGGCACGCCGCTGCGCGATGCGCTGACCGTTGCGGGTGCCGAACGTGCGCTGGAGATCACCGCACTTGGCAATGATTACCGTCCGGTTTGCGACGTACTGGACGAAAAGGCCTTTGTGAACGGCATTGTCGGCCTGATGGCAACAGGCGGGTCGACCAACCTTGTGCTGCACCTTCCCGCCATGGCGCGTGCCGCTGGCATCCATCTGGCATTGGAGGATTTCGACGAGCTGTCTTCCGTCACGCCGCTGATGGCCAAGGTCTATCCCAACGGATTGGCGGACGTGAACCATTTCCACGCGGCCGGCGGGCTTGGCTACATGATCGGCGAGTTGCTGGAGGCGGGCCTGCTGCATCCCGACACAAAGACAATCGCGGGCGATGGTCTGGCGCTCTACGCTCAGGAACCCAAGTTGAAGGATGGCCGCGTCATTTGGGAACCCGGTCCGCGCGAAAGCCAGAACGAGCGAATCCTGCGCCCTGTGACCGACCCGTTCCAGCCGTCAGGTGGTCTTGCGCAGATGTATGGCAACCTTGGTCACGGCATGATGAAGGTTTCAGCCGTTGCGCCAGAACGTCGGGTGATCGAGGCTCCTGCCCGCGTCTTTCACGATCAGGACAGCGTCAAGGTCGCCTTCAAGGCCGGAGAGATCACCACCGACACGATTGTCGTGGTGCGTTTTCAGGGACCGCAAGCCAATGGCATGCCTGAACTGCACGGGCTGACGCCGACGCTTGCCGTGCTTCAGGATCGCGGGTTGAAAGTGGCGCTTGTTACGGACGGTCGTATGTCCGGCGCATCCGGCAAGGTGCCGTCCGCCATCCATATCAGCCCCGAAGCCGCCGCAGGCGGCCCACTGGCAAAGGTGCGCGACGGCGACATCATTCGCGTCGATGCGACCAATGGCAAGATCGAGTGCCTTGCACCCGATTTCGACAGCCGCGAGGTTGTCACCGCGGATCTTACCGGTAACGGCCATGGCGTCGGGCGCGAATTGTTCGAGGTTTTCCGCCGTAACGCGGGCATCGCCGCCACCGGTGCCGGGGTTGTTGTATGAGCCTCTTGCCGTCACAGCAAATTTGACACGCCTGAAGGCAACCGCTAACGCTGCCTTCAAATTCTCAATCGCGCAAGACATGAAACTTTCGTCAGTTTCCAGCATCGCGCGCTCCTGCGGTAAACGCTATTCCAATTGCCTCCAACAGCAACAGGTTTGAATGATGATGACTCCTCAAGACGCCAGCAAACGCACTGAAGAGGTTTGCCGCCTCGCCCCTGTCATTCCGGTTTTGGTGATCGAAGATGCCAAGATCGCCCGCCCTTTGGCAGAGGCGCTGGTGGCGGGCGGTTTGCCCGCGCTGGAGGTCACGTTGCGCACCCCCGCCGCGCTGGATGCGATCCGCGAGATGGCAAAGGTCAACGGCGCGCATGTCGGTGTCGGCACGCTGCTGACGCCCGAAGATGTCACGGCTGCCATTGAGGCAGGTGCGCGGTTCGGTGTCTCGCCCGGTGCGACCGACCGAATTCTTGATGCCGTCGAAGCCGCAGATCTGCCCACCCTGCCCGGTGCTGCCACCGCGTCGGAAGCGATGCGCCTTCTGGAGCGTGGTTACACCGTCCAGAAGTTCTTTCCGGCCGAGGCCAATGGCGGCGTCCCGGCGCTGAAAGCCATTGGGGCACCAATCCCGCAAGTGAAATTCTGCCCCACCGGCGGCGTGTCACTGAAAAACGCGCCGGACTATCTTGGCTTGTCCAACACGCTTTGCGTTGGCGGAAGCTGGGTTGCGCCAAACAACCTGATTGACGCAGGCGATTGGGCAGCGATCGAGGCACTGGCACGCGAGGCCGCGGCACTGGCGCGTTAAGGACAATTTGCCGAATACTTGACCAAAATTAGCGCTTCTTGTTAAAACACATACAGTTATTCAGTCTGATCGCGGTCTATTTTGCGATCATCAGAGGTATTGTATGGTATTGAGTGCAAGAGATTTCCGCGCGGATTGCGCGAACTGTGTCGGGCTATGCTGTGTCGCGTTCGCCTTCGATTCATCTGACGATTTCGCAATCGACAAGCCCGCAGATGTGCCCTGCCCCAATCTGCGCGATGACTATCTATGCAGCATCCACGAGTCCCTTGAAGAGGAGGGGTTCGGAGGATGTGCGCGCTATGATTGTCTGGGCGCAGGGCAGCTTGTGACACAAGAACTGTTTGAAGGGCGCGGCTGGCGCGAAAACCCGGCCCAGTTCGCCCCGATGATGCAGACTTTCCGCAACGCCCGCGAGGTACAGTCGCTGCGGGCCATGCTGGTCTCGGCAGGTCGGTTCCCACTTTCCAAGGCGGAGAACGAAAAGCGCCTTGACCTTTTGGCGGAATGTGAGCCAGACGGCGATTGGAGCAGAGCCTGGATCGACGGCATCCTCGCAGGGACGGTTCCGAGACGCGTCAAAAACTTTCTGACCTCCCTCAGGCACCATATCGAGCGCAGCCGCCGCCCCTTACGATGATTGACGCCGCCCGCGCCATCCGCCCCGGCGCCGAGCCGTGGTCCTCTCTGCCAAGCCTTCGGTCAAAACCTGCGTCATGGGATGATCCGCGCGGCCCGACGCGTAACGGTCAAGCAACAGTCCGATATTCGAAGACGTGTCCGCGTCCACCGGCAGGGCCAACGCCCAATCCATGAAGATGGACCGGCATTCTTCCAAGCTGATGCCTTCAATCCGGTAGGATTCCTGTATCAGACCCTTGGGGTCAATCGCGTCACCCTTCATCGTCACGCCTTTCCTTTTCGTCAACCATTGGCAGCGCCTCGTCTATGATCCTCGCGGCGGCCCCCGTCAACGTGTCCAGCTTGTCGCGCAGACCCGCGATGGTGTCCGCCTCTGTCAGCCGCATCAGAAATGTGCCGGCACCAGCGCCAAGATCGTACACATCCAGTGGTGCCTCCGACAACAGTCGCGAAGCCAGTTGCAGCGACCAGCACAACGCGTAGGCTTCGCGCAATGTCACGACATCCTTTGCAGTCAACCACCCGCTATTCGCAGCACCGCTCAGCCCCTCGCGGACACGGCGCTGGCCCTTGCCGGCAAGCAACGCGCCCGCTTGGGACACCAGTTCGATATCCTGAAGCCGCCCGGCCCCGATCTTGGCATCCCAATCGCTGACCTTTGATTTGGCTGACGCAATCCGGGCGCGCATCTTTGCCAGTTCCGCCAGAACCACCTCTTGCGACGGTGGCGACGACAGCACTTCGCGCCGCAATGCCTCGACATCCTGGCACAACTCAGCTGGCCCAGCCAGGGCACGCGCGCGGGTCAGGGCCAGATGCTCCCAGATCCAGGCATCTTCCCTCTGGTAGGCCTTGAAACTGTCCAGACTGGTCGCCACCGGTCCCTGCTTTCCAGAAGGGCGCAGCCGCATATCCATTTCGTAAAGCCGCCCTTCGGCAGTCGAGGCGGTCACGGCGGTGATCAGGGCCTGTGTCAGCCGGGCATAATAGCTGCGGGCATTCAGTGGTCGCCGTCCATCAGAGTTTTCAACCCCGTCGGCATCGTAAATCACGATGACATCCAGATCCGAGGTCGGATGCAGCCGCGCAGCTCCCATCGACCCCATGCCCAAAACCATCGCTCCACGCCCCGGCGGATCGCCGTGTTTGGCGGCGAATTGCGCCACCACGTCAGGATAAAGCCCCGACAGCGAGGCTTCGGCCAGATCGGCATATTGCAGCGCGGCCTCCTCCGCATCGCTTAGCCCGCGCAGAAGGTGAACGCCGATGCGAAAATGCCATTCCTTGCCCCAGCGACGGGTGGCATCAAGTTTACGCTCATAATCGTCTTCGCGGGCCAGATGGTCGCGCAATTCGCGAACCAAAGCCGCCTTTCCGGGCCAGACGGAAAAGAAATCGCCGCCGATCACCGCATCGAAAACGCCCGAATTGCGTGACAGGTGGCGGGCAAGCGCGGGGGCCGTCCCGACAATATCCACCAGAAGATCAATAAGCTGCGGGTTGGCATCGAACAGTGAAAATAGCTGCACCCCGGCGGGCAAGCCTTTGAGAAAGCCGTCGAACGCGGCCAGTGCCTCGTCGGGGCGACCGGACTTGGCCAGCCGGGCCATGATCTCGGGGCGCAGGCGTTTGAAGATCGACATGGCGCGCCCCGACCGCAACGCAGGATAGCGCGGCCAGGCTGCGGTGATCTCGGCTTCATTCTCGAACTGCGTCTGGTAGCTTTCGCCCCGGTCGCTGTCAGGCGCGAAGAACCCTTCCGTCAGCTCGTGGACTTCTGTCAGCCTGTCCGTCAACTCGCGACGCATCTCCGCCTCGTCCATCCCCATGAAGGCTGCGAGCCGGGACATCCCCTCCGCCGAACTAGGCAGCAGATGGGTCTGGGCATCCTGGATCATCTGCACCCGGTGTTCGACCTCCCGGTGGCTTCGGTAATGCGCGGCCAGCTTGTCCGAGGTATCGCGCGGCAGCCACCCCTTGTCGGACAGCACCGAAAGGCCCGGCACCGTGCCCCGCACCCGCAGATCCGGATCGCGCCCGCCTGCGATGATCTGGCGCGTCTGGGTAAAGAACTCGATCTCGCGGATGCCGCCGCGACCGAGTTTCATATTGTGATCCTCCAGCCGGATCGCCCTGCCCAATCCCTTGTGTTCGCGGATGCGCAACCGCATGTCATGCGCGTCCTGAATGGCCGCGAAATCCAGATGTTTGCGCCAGACAAAGGGGGTCAGCACCTCCAGAAACCTGTTGCCCGCTTCTATGTCGCCCGCGCAGGGACGCGCCTTGATATAGGCGGCACGCTCCCACGTTCTGCCCAGGCTTTCATAGTAGCGTTCGGCGGCCTCCATCGCGATGCAGACGGGGGTGACCGACGGATCGGGACGCAGCCGCAAATCGGTGCGAAAGACATAACCGTCGCCGGTCAGATCGTTCAGCATCGCCGCCATTTTACGCGTTGCGCGGACCAGACTGGACCGGGCATCGTGGAAATCATCCGGCTCATAGCGGGTTTCGTCGAACAGGCAGATCAGGTCGATATCGGACGAATAGTTCAACTCGCCCGCGCCCATCTTGCCCATCGCCAGCACCGTCATGCCGCCTGCGGTGGCAATATCGTCCTCGCCCTGCCCCGGCAGTTTGCCGCGCCTGATTTCGGCGCCCACGGTCGCGCGCAAAGCTGTGGCGCAGGCCGTATCAGCCAGATCAGTCAGGGTGCCCGTGACGGTCTCCAACGGCCAGACGCCACCAAGATCGGCCAGCGCCGTCAATAGCGCGATGCGGCGCTTGGCGCGGCGCAGCTCAACCGGCAGCACATCGGGCGCCATTTCGTTCAGCCGTGCAATCTCGGCCCCGGCGACACCTTCGGCATCGTCCAGCGCGCCTTGCAACCAGTCGGTTTCCTTGCCGATCAACCCTGCCAGATAGGGCGAACAACCCGCCGTGCCTTCGATCAGCCGCGCGACATCGCCCTTTGCCCAAGGGGTCAATGCAAGGGCGTCGGTGCCGCGGTCAGGCTCGAACGGGATGGGACAACGGGTGATCCGATTGGCAAAGCTCATGGCGGGCAAGATGCGCCGCGCGTGCAAAGAGGTCAATCCGCCTTGCCGCCATGCGCGGCCTGGGTCAGATTGCATCCAATCAAGCGATAACCGGAGGGATTATGTCCAAATCATTGAAACGCGTGCGCGCCGCGCTGGAAGCCGCAGGCATCGCTCCGGACATCCGGGAGATGGGTCAGACCCGAACCGCACAGGAAGCCGCAGATGCCGCTGGCTGCGCCGTGGACCAGATCGTCAAATCCATCATTTTCCGCGGCCAAAACAGCGGTCAGGTGCTGTTGTTCCTGACCGCTGGTGGCAATCGCGTGGACGCAGACAAGGCAAGTGTGGTCGCGGGCGAGGCGCTCGACAAGGCGGATGCGGCGCTGATCCGGACGCAAACAGGCTTTGCGATCGGTGGCGTCGCGCCGGTAGGTCATCTGAACCCGATCCGGTCCTGGATGGACCCACGCCTGCTGGCGTTCGATCAGGTTTGGGCAGCAGCCGGCACGCCGCGCCACATTTTCCAGATCGACCCAACAGAGATTATGCGCCTGACAGGGGCTGAAACTGCACAATTTACCCAGATATAGGCAGATATTCTTACGTATTTCAGACTAAAAAACTGCTTGTCCTTTTAGTTTTTTTCCATTTTTCATATTTATAACAATATGTTAAATTTATAATGTAAATCACATTCACATAAACCCTTGCAAAGCCGTTCCGCAATGCCAATCTAGATAATGTAAAAACACTTCACATTGACACGCAAACGGAGAGACAGATGAACACCGCCGCCGCTTATGAACCCTATGCCAGCACCGGTCGGAGCTGGTTGTCGCGCAGCGAAGCGTGGCTCGACAGCAAGGGCAAGGGTGCCTGGATTGCCGTCATGGTACTCGGTTTTATCTTTTTCTGGCCTGTCGGCCTCGCCCTTTTTGCCTATCTGATCTGGAGTAAACGAATGTTCGGAAAATCCTGTCGCAATTCCCGCAGCACCGTGCTGAGCCAAGGCTTCAAGGCCTCGCGCACAACCGGTAACGCCGTCTTTGACGCCTACAAGGCCGATACGCTGCGCCGTCTGGAAGAGGAACAGGAACAGTTCGAAAGCTTCCTGGAACGCCTGCGCGAAGCCAAGGACAAGGCCGAGTTCGACCAGTTCATGGAAGACCGCTCGCGTCGCGTCGCGGAAACCCAAAAGACCGAGGACGAAAACGCCTGATCTCCCTCCAGGTGCGAAATGTCCCTCCGGCATGGCCAGCGCGGCCATGCCGATCCGCTCTGTACATTGAAACCAGAGGCTCTGAACACAGATGACGATGACCCAAACCCGATACATCCTGCCCGATCCGGCGATGCAGCCGGAATTTTATGCCGGCATCCCGACGAAACGGCTATTGGCCTGGGTTGTCGATACCGCCATCACGCTCGCGTTGATGGTGCCCGCCGTGGTATTGACCGCCTTCACCGGTTTGTTTTTTCTGCCTTTCCTCTACCTCGTGGTTGGCTTCGTCTACCGGGTCGCAACCCTGTCCGGCGGTTCTGCCACATGGGGAATGCGGATGATGGCGATGGAACTGCGCGACCAACAAGGTGCCCGGTTCGATTTTGGTCAAGCCTTTCTGCACACGCTGGGCTACAGCCTGTCCTGGGCCTTCGCCCCTGCACAACTGGTGTCGATGGTCTTGATGCTGACCACAGACCGCGCGCAGGGCCTGACCGACATTTTCATGGGCTCGGTGGCGATCAATCGTCGGGCGCTTTGACCCGGTGCCAAAGGTCCCTGCGCTAGGGGGTTGGCGACAGAAAAGACTGTTGTTAGTCTTTGTGACAAGCTTATGAAGTTTCACACATGCGCCACTCTCTTCCTCTCGCCCCGCAATTCTATGTGACGGCTCCTCAACCCTGCCCCTATCTTGAGGGGCGGATGGAAAGAAAGCTGTTCACCGCCCTTCAGGGCGAGACGGCCGAGACACTGAACAACGCCCTGTCAAAACAGGGCTTTCGGCGCTCTCAGAATGTGCTGTACCGGCCATCCTGTGCCGATTGCGCGGCCTGCCTTTCGGCACGGATCGACGTCGCCTCTTTCCGTCCGTCGAAAAGTCAACGCCGGGCAATGAAGCGCAATGCCGACCTCAAACGTCGGGCAACCTCACCCTGGGCCACGGAACAGCAATACGACCTGTTCCGGGCCTATCTGGACGAACGCCATGCCGATGGCGGGATGGCCGATATGGACGTGTTCGAATTCGCTGCAATGATCGAGGAAACCCCGATCCGGTCGCGGGTCATCGAATATGCCGATGAAGAAGACACCTTGACCGCAGTCTGCCTGACGGACGTTCTGGATGACGGGGTCAGCATGGTGTATTCCTTCTACCGTCCCGAACAAGCTTGGCGCAGCTTTGGCACATTCATGATTCTTGATCACATCGAAATCGCGCGCGAGGCCGGTCTGCCCTATGTCTACCTTGGTTACTGGGTGCCGGGCAGCGCCAAGATGGGCTACAAGGCGCGGTTTTCCGGGCTGGAAGTGTTTCGCGAAAATCGCTGGCAACAAGTGCCCGACCCCGAACAGATAGAGGCCGACAGCCATCCCTTGTCGACCGAGCCGATTGCCGAGCAGGTTGCCAATATTGCTTTGCCCGGTGTGCGTCCCGCAAAACGCTGATCCCATGGCGGAGCCACAACAACATCGGCCCGCCACGGCTCAGGACGGCCTCTGCGCTTCCACCTATAGCAAAGCCAACGCGAATTTGGTGCCTAGACAACAAGAGGTCCGCACAACCACCCGAGCTTTGGGATGCTCTGCGCGCTGCCCCGCTCGCGATACCCGCCCCGGGCTTGACCCGGGGCCTCTGCCGCCAATGTTACATGGCCTCCGGTGCCATTAGGCGAACCCCAACGCCGACTGACGGGTCACACCTGCCCGATATGTTCCGGCGGCGGCTCATTATCAACAGCGACACCGCCCACCCGATTTGCCGCCCTTGCGCCACGACGTCCCAGCCGACGAGTCGGACCCACCGTTGTGTCCTGCGCGGTCTGCGCTTCGGTCTCGGCGTCCAGTTCGGCGCCAAGAAGGATGATGAAGGCCGAAACCCACATCCACATCAACAGGACAATGACGCCCGACAATGCCCCGAAGGTTTCATTATAACCGGCAAAGTTGCGCGCGTAGTAGGAAAACGCCAAAGTGCCCGCGACCCACAACACGCAGCTGAGCAGGACCCCCGGCGTGATCCAGCGCCACCGCGCCGGGGTCCGGCTTGGCCCCCAACGGAACAGAAGCGCAATGCCAAGCCCCGCGGCGATCAGCAGCAAGGGCCAGCGCAACACCTGCGCCAGCCAGTCCGTGACCGGCCCAACCGCAAGATAGCTGAGCGCCACCGGCAACGCGACGACCGCCGCCACCGCCATCAGAAATCCGAAAATAAGGCCCAGTGTCAGCACGACACGCATGAAATATATCCGCACGATCGACCGCTTCTCAGCCTCTCCGAAAGCGACGTTCAGACCCTGCATCAGCGCCTGAACCGCGAGTGACGCGGAATAGACAGCAAGCGCGAAACCGATCCATGCAGCAAATGTCAGCCCTGACGAGCTTGCCCCCGCAACCTCGGCGGCCTGATCGATCATGATACTGGCCGCATTTTCCGGCAGACCCTCGGTAATGGCGCTTAACTGCTCGACGACAATATCCGGCTGCGACACCAGCCCGGCAATCGCCATGATCGCCGTGATCGCGGGAAATAATGCAAGCAATCCATAAAAAGCGCATCCGGCGGCGATTAGCCCCAGATTGTCTTCCAGCATACCCTTGTAGACGCGCTTGAGAATGTCCCACCAGCCCCGCAATGGGATTTGCGTAGGGGTTTGCGCGTCGTGGCCTCTGTCCATGTCTTGAATCTCTCCGTTGGTAAACGAACGCGCCGCCCGCCCTTAGGTTCCAATGACATAGGATAATCTCTGCCACTGCGGAAATAAAGTTGCGAAACCAGCGGCCGTGACGACATTTTATCCACACAGCAGGTTGACGTCCCTTTGCTGCAAATGCATAAGGTTCCGCACGTGGAAAAAAGGGCCCCAAGGATGGAATCGCTAGTCGTAATTCTAGATGAAAGGCGCATGGGCCGGTAACGGCAACCTTGTTGGTTCCCCATGCGCCCCCGGTTGACCCTCGGGGGCTTTTTTTGTGCGTAAAGAAAACGAAGTGATCTCGTTGCAAAACGGAGCAAGGCAATGACACGTGAGATGACCGGAGCGAAAATGGTGGTTCAGGCCCTGATCGACCAGGGTGTGGATACAGTATTCGGATATCCCGGTGGCGCCGTGCTACCGATTTACGACGAGGTGTTCCAACAAAATGCCATTCGTCATATCTTGGTGCGCCACGAACAAGGTGCGGTGCATGCAGCCGAAGGCTATGCCCGGTCCACCGGCAAGCCCGGTGTTGTTCTTGTGACGTCCGGCCCCGGCGCCACGAACGCGGTCACCGGGCTGACAGATGCGCTGATGGATTCGATCCCGATCATCGTTCTGACGGGCCAGGTGCCCACCTTCATGATCGGCTCAGACGCCTTTCAGGAGGCCGACACCGTTGGCATCACACGCCCCTGCACCAAGCATAACTGGCTGGTGAAGGATACCGCCGATCTTTCGGCAAAGATCCACGAGGCGTTTCACGTCGCGACATCCGGCCGCCCCGGCCCGGTTCTGGTCGACATCCCCAAGGATGTACAATTTGCCAGCGCGGCCTATGTCTCGCCCTCCAAGACGCCCGTCGGCCATTATCAGCCGCAGGTCAAAGGCGACATGGAAACGATCACGGAACTGGTTGCGGCGCTGGAAACGGCCCAACGTCCGGTTTTCTATACCGGCGGCGGGGTCATCAATTCCGGTCCCGGTGCCAGCCAGCTTTTGCGAGAGTTGGTGGACGCGACCGGCTTTCCGATCACCTCCACGCTGATGGGTCTGGGTGCCTATCCTGCCTCCGGCAAGGGATGGTTGGGGATGCTGGGCATGCACGGGCTCTACGAGGCAAACCTCGCGATGCATGGCTGCGATCTGATGATCAATGTCGGCGCGCGGTTTGACGACCGCATCACCGGCAGGCTCGACGCGTTCAGCCCGAAATCGCGCAAGGCGCATATCGACATCGACCCATCCTCGATCAACAAGGTCATCCATGTCGACATGCCGATTGTCGGCGATATCGGCCATGTTCTTGAGGATGTGCTGAAGGTCTGGAAAGCCCGTGGCCGCAAGGTCAATTCGGAAGGCGTGGCCAAATGGTGGCGTCAGATCGAGACGTGGAAAGAGGTGAATTGCCTCAAGTTCGCCTCGGACGAAAAGACCATCAAGCCGCAATACGCCCTGTCCCGGCTGGAGGCACTGACCAAGGATCGTGACCGCTATATCTGCACCGAAGTTGGCCAGCACCAGATGTGGGCTGCGCAGTATCTCAATTTCGAGGACCCAAATCGTTGGATGACCTCCGGCGGGCTGGGCACGATGGGCTACGGCTTCCCCGCCTCCATCGGTGTGCAGATCGCGCATCCGGACGCGCTTGTGATCAATGTCGCCGGCGAAGCATCCTGGCTGATGAACATGCAAGAGATGGGTACTGCGGTGCAATACCGCTTGCCGGTCAAGCAGTTCATCCTCAACAATGAACGCCTTGGCATGGTGCGTCAGTGGCAGGAGTTGCTGCATGGCGAACGCTATTCGCAAAGCTGGTCGGAAGCCCTGCCCGATTTCGTGAAGCTCGCCGAAGCGTTTGGCGCAAAAGGCATCATCTGCAAGGATCCGGCCGATCTTGACGACGCAATCATGGAAATGCTGGACCATGACGGTCCGGTCATCTTTGACTGCCTTGTCGAGAAGCACGAGAACTGCTTCCCGATGATCCCGTCGGGCGAGCCGCATAACAAGATGCTTCTGGGTGAGGTCTCACTCAAGGACGCCATCGGAACCAAGGGTGCCGTGCTGGTCTGATCCAGCACCGCTTTAGTTTTCAGGAAAACCATTCCAGGGCTTGTTGCAAAAAGCCTTGGAAGCGGCCCCCGCCGGAAAGGAAGTTCATATGTCCGCGCTACACATCAAGAAGGGTTCGAACAAGCATTCGGCCTATAACCTGCGTCCCAACTTTTCGGATGTTACCGAAAAACATACGCTCGCCATTCTGGTCGACAACGAAGCGGGCGTGCTGGCCCGCGTCATCGGCTTGTTCTCGGGACGAGGTTATAACATCGAAAGCCTGACCGTGGCAGAGGTGGACCATACCGGCCATCTCAGCCGGATCACCATCGTGACCACTGGCACGCCTCAGGTGATTGAACAGATCAAGGCACAGCTTGGCCGGATCGTTCCGGTGCACAAGGTGCATGACCTCACCGTCGAAGGACCGTTTGTCGAACGGGAATTGGCGCTTCTCAAGGTCGAAGGCAGTGGCGAAAAGCGCGTCGAGGCGCTCCGCCTTGCAGACATCTTCCGTGCGCATGTCGTCGACAGCACGTTGGAAAGCTTTGTGTTTCAGCTGACAGGCGCGCCCGACAAGATCGATGCTTTCGCGGACCTCATGCGCCCCTTGGGTCTACAGGAAATTGCACGTACGGGCGTCGCTGCCCTGTCGCGAGGCCTGTAGGTCAGGCCATCGCCACATTGCCACGGAAGGTGTCGATCGAAACAACGTTCGACGCCTTCGCAACAAATCTGTCCATGTTGCGCTGCCGAGATCTGGGTGCCACCGGCGCGGACAGCTTGCTTGCCAGATCAGGATATTCCTGCTCCACCACCAGTTGCGGATTACGCGCCAGACGCAGATGCGCATCCTGACGCATATCGAACTGTATCAAATCCCCTGCATCAAGTGACACACCGTCCAAGGCACTTTGGTCGGCACCGACGTAATACGCCAAGTCGCCGTGATCCTCGCACCAGATCACTGCCTTGCGATCCTTCGCGTCACTCCACAAAACAACTCCAAACATGCTTTTACAGCTCATTGTTACTATACCTTCGAACTTTTCTTAAGTTTCGAACAATTCGATGCGGCTGCACATGATTTTCCAAGCGTCGCGGTCTTGCTTTTTGTGTCGTTTGGCTTCAAGGTTGGTGCCATATAGCAACAGATGTGATGCTATATGACGTCAATAATTACTGTATAAATGATTAGTTTAGAACTATTGGTTAAATTACGATCTATCAAATCAACCCGAGGGTGAATAGCCGATGGCGAGGCCAAAGAGAAATGGGCATCCAGCACCAAGTCCGTCCGATTTACGCAACATGCTGGGTGCCAACCTGCGTCAGCTGACCAAAGAAGCCGCGTCGATTTCAGGTCTTTGCAGGGATCTGGGGATCAACCGGACACAATTCAACAGATACCTCACCGGCGAAAGCTTTCCCCGACCGGATGTCCTGCACAGGATTTGCAGCTTCTTCAGGGTCGACGCGCGCATCCTGCTGGAACCCGTCTGCCAGATCAGCACTGTGAAGCACGACCTTTTGAACCATCCCGAGATCGCGGATTTTGTCGGCGCGGGCAGCACAAGGGTTGACGAAGCCATGTTTCCGCCGGGTTTCTATCGGTTCACCCGGCGCAGCTTCACGGATGACGAGATGTTCGTGCAAGGCTTGGTCTATGTCTACCGCGAGGACGATTACACGTTTATCCGTGGCTACGAAGCAAAAGAGGCAATGCGCCAGCAGGGTCTCAGCACCGATGCACGGACCCGAGAATTTCGTGGTTTCATGGTGCCCCAGGAAGGCGGCGTCGCGTCACTGATCAGCCGCCGCAACTCGCTTACCTTTTCGTTCAACTTCCTCGCGCGCGAACCCTCCTTCGAGAATAATTTCTGGATCGGTTACGCAACAAGAACAGTGCGCGAATCGATGTCCGGCCGCCGCGTTGCGCGTCAGGTCTATGAACATCTCGGTCAGGATCTGCGTGATGTATTGAAAGCCGCGCGAGGCTCGGGCTTCGTGCGCGCTGAAGATCTGCTGACCTATCACCGCACCCATCTGCGTGTGAACGATCCGTTCAGGTAATGTCAGGGGCGCAGGGCGGGCCACGATGCAATCGGCGTCATGCAGACACTAGCGCGCCCGTCCCTTCCTCAGCCGCTATTCCGCGCTCGACCATCAGCCGATATAGATGCCAGGTGGCATGTCCCAACAAGGGCAGCACCAAGAACAGGCCCAGAAACGCCGGCAACATCGCGACAAAGGTCAGTGCCGCGATGAACCCGCCCCAGCACAGCATCGGCACCGGGTTCTGGGCGACCACCTGAAAGCTCGTGATCATTGCCGTCACAAAATCGACTTCCCGGTCCAGCAACAATGGCAACGCCATCACGGTGATCATGTAAAGCAACAAGGCAAAGCCGGCCCCCACCAACGTGCCGACGGCCAGCATCGCAAGCCCGCGAGTCGTCAGAAACACCTCAACCGAACTTGAGACATTGGTCATCGTGCTCAGTCCCAGAAACAGCGCAAAGATCATATGCGCAAGAAAGAACCAGAACAGGAAAACCATCACGATGATGGCGCATATCGACGGCAATTGACGGCGTGACTGCCGCAAGATGACGCTGACGATCTGCATCCAGTCCAGCGGTTGCCCCTGCTCCAAACGGCGACTGACGTCATAAAATGCAACGGCCGCGAAAGGACCAAGCAGTGGAAAGGCGATCGTTGCCAGCACAAGCCAAAACGTGGTCCCGGTCGTCCAGGTGATCCAGGCCATTGTCAAGCCGCCCAACACATAGAACCCCGCGAAGACCAGCGCAAAGCCCGGCGCCCGAAGTATATCGGAAAACCCGCGCCTCAGCGCCTCTCTCAACATGGAAAATTCGATCGGACCAAAGGGCGGCAAGCCCAATTGTGGCGTCTCTGGCATAAGACCATCCCCCAATAGGTGCGCGCGCTGTTTCCACATCTATTGGAGCGTCAAATCACGCGAGGATCAAGAGGCATCGGCTGGCCCCACCCAGGATCGCCCCATCCACACGCCCTATGCGTCTTCTTGGTCCAAATACTCAACTGCACGACGTCGGTCGCGCAGACAACCCTCGCAATTTATTCGCCCTGCGCCTCTGACCGGCTCTTGCCCGATACCTTCTGCGCAAGCGTCGCCGCCATGAACTGATCCAGATCGCCGTCCAGCACCCCCTTGGTGTCCGAAGTTTCGACCTGCGTGCGCAGATCTTTCACCATCTGGTAGGGGTGCAGCACATATGACCGGATCTGATTGCCCCAGCCAGCATCTCCCTTGGCCTCATGCGCCTCGTTTATGGCGGCGTTCCGGCGGTCCAGTTCCATCTGGTAGAGCCGTGATTTCAGGGCTTTCATCGCTATATCGCGGTTCTGGTGTTGAGATTTTTCCGAACTCGTCACCACAATGCCCGTGGGTGTGTGTGTGATCCGCACCGCGGAATCGGTGGTGTTGACGTGCTGTCCGCCTGCGCCGGACGACCTGTAGGTATCGACGCGAATGTCAGCCGGGTTGACCTCGATATCAATATTGTCATCGACGACCGGATAGACCCAGACCGAACAAAACGAAGTATGCCGTTTGGCAGCGGAATCAAATGGCGAGATCCGCACCAAGCGGTGCACACCGGATTCCGATTTCAGCCAGCCATAGGCATTGGTGCCGGAAATCTTGTAGGACGCGGATTTGATCCCCGCTTCATCGCCAGAAGATTCCGATTGCAACTCGACCTTGTAGCCATGCTTTTCGGCCCAGCGGACAAACATCCGCGCCAGCATCGAGGCCCAGTCGCAGGATTCCGTGCCACCCGCCCCTGCGTTGATCTCCAGAAACGTGTCGTTGCCGTCGGCCTCGCCGTCCAGAAGCGCCTCCAGCTCTTTCTGGGCAGCCCGCTTTTCAAGGCTGCGCAGCGCGTCCTCGGCGTCGGTGATGACCTCCTGATCGTCTTCCATCTCGCCCAGTTCGATCATCTCGATATTGTCGCGCATATCCTGCTGGATGGCATTGTGGGTGTCAAAGGCATCGACCAGCATCTGACGGTCACGCATCAGTTTTTGTGCAGCATCGGGATCATTCCACAAGTCCGGGTCTTCAACCCGCGCATTGAATTCTTCCAACCGGTGCGGCGCGGTTTCCCAATTCATTCGCTGCCGCAAAAGTTCGAGCGACTTCTCGATCTTCTCGACGGAATTCTGAACGTCTGCGCGCATGAGGGACCCTTGCCTGTCTGTGTCAGATCTGCGTGATAGCAAGCGTTGCGAGGCGGGACAAGACGGGCCGCACACGCGCCCGCCCGTTCAGCGCCTCAGGCACCGCAGGCAAACGGGACCACCCGTCGCCCGCAACATCTGTCTATTAATACAGCCCGCCCGAGCTCATCGAGCCGAAGGTCGCCTTGGGGCCGACAATCGCCTTCTTGCCGGTCGAGGTGGTAACTTCACGCGACGCACTGCCGCCGGTCGGGCTGATCAGGTCAAAGTTTGACCCCATCGCAAAGCCGCCGTCGAACTGGATGCCGAAGATCGGCTCTTCGCCTTGGCGGAAACACTCCGAAACCACATTCTCGCCGCGTGCGCTATCCGACAGGCGCGCACCGGTAGTGCGGTCGATATTGATGAACTGACACGCATCGGGAACCTTGAACGCGGCACCGCCGTATTTTTCCACGGCCTTTGTCATGAACCGCTGGAATACCGGGCCGCAGAAGCCGCCGCCCGACGCCCCGCGCCCCAGGCTGCGCGGCTGATCATATCCGATATAGCAACCCGCGACGATGTTGGAGGTAAACCCGATGAACCAGACGTCCTTAGCGTCATTGGTGGTCCCGGTCTTGCCCGCCGTGGGAACGGATAGATTGACCACCCTGGAGGCCGTCCCGCGCTGCACCACGCCTTCCATCATCGAGGTCAGCTGATAGGCCGTCACGGCATTCATGACCCGTTCGCGGTTGGAGGTGATGCGCGGGCTGCGATTTGCGGCGATGGAGGGATCGGCGCAATCCTCGCAGACGCGCTGGTCATGGCGGTAGAGCGTCTCGCCATAGCGGTCCTGCACCCGGTCAACCAGCGTGGGTTCGACCCGCTCTCCGCCATTGGCGAACATCGCATAGGCCGCGACCATCTGGAACAGCGTCGTTTCCTGACTGCCCAACGCATTGGCCAGAACATGTTGCAGATGATCGTATACGCCAAACCGCTCGGCATAGCTTGCCACCACGTTCATACCGACCTCTTGCGCCAGACGAACGGTCATCAGGTTCCGCGAGCGTTCAATGCCAGTGCGCAGGGGTGTCGGCCCGTAAAACTGGTTCGACGCGTTCTTGGGCCGCCAGACCCCCTGAGGCGTGTTGATCTCAATCGGCGCGTCCACGATGATCGTGGCCGGCGTATAACCTGAATCCAGCGCCGAGGCATAGACGAAGGGCTTGAAGCTCGAACCCGGTTGGCGTTTGGCCTGTGTCGCGCGGTTGAACACCGAATGCTGGTAGCTGAAGCCCCCCTGCATCGCCAGAACGCGGCCTGTGTTGACGTCCATCGCCATGAACCCGCCCTGCACTTGCGGCACCTGCCGCAGCGTCCAGCGGATGAAGGCACCAGAGCCGTCCTCGACCATGCGGCGCACATGCACCACATCGCCGACTTCGAAATTGTCGAAGAAGTTGCCCTTGATCCAGGAGATGTCGTTGCGGGGCACCACAAAGGGTTCTTCCGCCGTTTCCGTGACACCCTCGATGCCAAGGCGCAGTTGTTGATCCTCGATCCCCAGAACCACCGCCGGATGCCAGACCGATTCCAGATCAATGTCGCGCGCGACCCGCACATCGGCAAGTGCGGCACGCCACGCTTCTTCGCTGTTCAGATTGTCGGCAGCGATCTTCTTGCCAGACCCGCGCCAGCGTCCAAGCCCCCGGTCATACTGTTCCAACTGCTGTCGCAGCGCCTCGGCGGCTTCGACCTGCATCTCCGGGTCAAGCGTGGCGCGAATGGTCAGGCCACCGGAAAAGAACTCGCCCTCGCCGAAATCATCCTGCAACTGGCGGCGGATCTCGTCGGTGAAATAGTCGCGCGGCGGCAGTTGTGCCTGAAAGCTCTCGAAATCACCATTCTGGACAGAGCGCAACGGTTGCGCGACTTCCTGCTTGTAAACAGCGTCCGTCAGGTAACCGTTTTCGAACATCTCTTTCAGCACAAAATCGCGGCGCTGGGTCAGCCGCTCCTTGCGGCGCACCGGATGGTAATCCGATGGCGCCTTGGGCAATGACGCCAGAAACGCCGCTTCGTGCGGCGCAAGATCGCTGAGCGGCTTGTTGAAATATGTCTGGCTGGCAGCGGCCACACCGTAGGAGTTCTGCCCGAGGTAAATCTCGTTCATGTAGAGTTCGAGGATCTCTTCCTTGCTCAGCGTCGCTTCCAGACGGGTGGCGAGGATGATTTCCTTGATCTTGCGCTCCAACTGGCGGTCGCCAGATAGAAGGAAGTTCTTCATCACCTGCTGGGTGATGGTCGAGGCACCGCGCACGTCGCGGCCACGGGTGCGCACGGCGTCATAGGCGGCCGAGGCGATGCCGCGCAGGTCATAGCCCTGATGTTCGTAGAAATTCTTGTCCTCGGCCGAGATGAACGCCTGCTTGACCAGATCCGGAATCTCTTCAGCGGGGGCAAACAGGCGGCGCTCCTTGGCAAATTCATCGATGATACGCCCTTCGGTCGAATAGATCCGGCTGATCGTGGGCGGGCGGTATTGCGCGAGGGATTCGTGGCTGGGCAAATCGCGGCCGTAAATCCAGAAAATCGCACCAAGGCTCAGCGCGATAATCATCGCACCCAGCGTCAGAACGCTGAAGATACCGCCAAAAAAGGATAGGATGAACCTGAGCACGCGAGCGGCCCCCTGTCTGATTGTTGTGCCTATCTATACATAGCCCTGCAAAGGGTCAAAACACATCCACCTGAAGATGCGCGCCTTTCCCCCAAATGCGGCGGGCGTCAGCGACGGCGCAGCTGTGACGTTGCGGCATCTTCTGCCGCCCAAGCGCTCAGCCCGTCGCGGATCCCCGCCGCCATGTTGGCCCGCCACATCGGATCGCGAAGTTTCCGTAGCTCTCCCGAGGTGGACAGGAACGCCACCTCGATCAGGACAGAGGGAATATCGGCGGCCTTCAGCACCGAAAACCCGGCCTGCCGCTGCGGGTGTTTGTAAACCTCGCCCACAGCGTTGCGGATGCCTGTCACCAAATGGCCCGACAGCGCCCGAGAACGCGGCGCATTGTCCAGCCGAGCAAGCTCTATCAGGACATTTGTCAGCCGGTCATCCGCCTCGGTCAGGTCTAGCCCGGACAGAAGATTGTCACGGTCGTGACGCTGTGCCAGCGCGGCACTGGCCGCGTCCGAGGCTGTCTCGGCCAGCGTGTAGACCGACGCACCCGTTGCCACCCCCTCTTCCAGCGCGTCGGCATGCAGCGAGATGAAAACATCAGCGCCTTCGTCATGCGCGATGTCCACGCGGGCCTCAAGCGAGATGAAAACATCCGAATCGCGCGTCAGGATCACCTCGAATCCGCCCGCGCGCTGAAGCGTTTCCTTCACTTCGCGCGCAAGCGTGAGCATCAGTCGCGCCTCGGTCGTGCCATCCGCCTCGGCCCCCGGATCAAGCCCGCCATGGCCGGGATCAAGCACTACCCGAAGCAAACGGGTGCCGCTGCCGGTTTGTGACTGTTGAGCGCCGTTCGCGACCGGCAGATCCCGGTTCGGGTCTTGCACATCGCCTGCCCGCGCATCGAAATCCGTCTGATCGGCATTGTCCAACCGAACATGCAGCCGCGCCTTGCCGGTGCCCGCGTCGATTGTCATGGCCGATTGTGCCACGATCATCGGCCGCGCCATCCGGGCCGTCAGGCGCGACCAGCCCGGCCGTGGTGCCCCCAAATGAAGGTTTGAAAACCTGCCGGAATCCAACAATGCGTCGGGATCGACACCGCCCAAATCGACATCTTCGAAATCAATCACCAATCGGTTTGGCTGACCCAGCGTGTAGACCCGGTACGGCACGCCCTTGCTGAGCGTCAGGTCAACATTGGCCCCGCCAAATAGCCGATTCTGTATCACGCTGTTGCGCGGATCCAGCCGGACAGGGCCCGGCAGATCCTGAGCGAATCCCACCTGTGCCAGCACCGCCAGTACCAGCGCCGCGGTCCATGTTCTCAAACTGCTCATCCGTCTCTTCCCGTCCGGTTGAAACACACCCATACGCCCGGTTGGGTTGCTTTGGCCACTACACCGAAGCAATAATTTTTGCAGTTTCCACGCCGCCAGAAGCGAGATTTTCTGCCCTTTGGCGGGAGCCGCTACGGTTTCTGCTGACGCGTGGCCATGTAGTTTTGCAGCCGCGCCAGCCCTTCGGTGATGTCGGCGGTCGAACGGGCATAGGAAAAGCGCAGCGTTCCCGTCCCTCGGGCCGGGTCGAAATCCAGCCCCGGCGTCACGGCCACCCCTGCCCCGTCCAGTATTTCTGCCGCGAATGCACGGCTGTCATCCGTCAGATGCGAGACATCCGCGTAGATATAGAATGCCCCGTCCGGCGGTGCGATCCGGTCGAACCCGGCCTGTGGCAGCCCCTCAAGCATCAGCTTTCGATTGGCGGCATAAACCGCGAGATTGCCTTGCAACTCGTCCTCGCAATCCATCGCAGCCAAGGCCGTCACCTGCGAGGCATGCGGCGCGCAGATAAACAGGTTCTGCGCCAATCTTTCGATCTGCCGGACCATGCCGGGGGGCACGACCATCCATCCCGCCCGCCATCCGGTCATGCTGAAATATTTCGAGAAAGAGTTGATGACGACGACATCATCGGACACTTCCAGCGCCGTGACCGCCTTCGCCTCATATTCGACGCCGTGGTAAATCTCGTCCGAGATGAAGGCCGCGCCCTTGTCGGCGCAAAGCCCGATCAACGCTTCCATTGCGTCCTTGTTCAGCATGGTCCCGGTCGGGTTTGACGGTGAGGCCACCAGCAACCCGTCAAATGCCGTGTCGCGCAATTCGGCAGGCACGGGTTGCAAACGATTTTCCGGCTTGGTCTCGATCTCCACCGGCTCCAGGTCCAGCGCACGCAGGATCTGCCGATAGGACGGATATCCCGGCTTGCCAAGCGCCACACGGTCGCCCGCATCGAAGAGCGCCGTAAACGCCAGAAGGAAGGCACCTGAAGATCCCGGCGTCACCACGACCCGCGCCGGATCAAGATCGACATTGTACCACTCGCCATAGAGCTTCGCGATCCGCGCGCGCAATGCTGGCAGCCCCAAAGCCACCGTGTAGCCCAACGCATCCTCTTCCAGTGCCTTCGCCAATGCGCGCCGCGCGCCTTCCGGCGCAGGCGTTCCGGGCTGGCCGACCTCCATGTGGATCACGCTGCGCCCGGCAGCCTCCGCGGCCCGCGCGGCCTCCATCACGTCCATCACAATGAAGGGATCGACCGCTCCACGCCTTGAGTTCTGCATCGCAACCTCCCTAAACTGTGTATCCAAAGGCTCTTATTCGAGCGAAACACCGGGGCGTCAATGCATCTGATAAAAACTCTTTGCCTCGCGATCGGTGTCATGGCGCTGGCAGCGGTTCCTGCGCGGGCGGCGTCGCTGATCCGCGATGCCGATATTGAATACGCTTTGGCGCAACTTGCCGATCCGATCCTACGCGCAGCGGGGCTGAGCCCGGCGCAGGTGCGGGTGTTATTGGTCAATGATTCGTCGCTGAATGCCTTTGTGGCGGACACGCAGCATATTTTCATCCACACTGGCCTTCTACTGAAGCTACCCAACGCACGGTCCCTGCAAGCAGTCATCGCGCATGAGGCAGCCCATATCACCAACGGACATCTGACACGCCGGGCCGGCAACGTCGCCAGCGCCCGGACGGCTGCGGGCCTTGGCATGATCCTTGCCGCGGCTGCGGCTGCGGCAGGTGGCGGTCAGGCCGCAGCCGGTGTCGCCATAGGCACGCAATCCTCGGCGCTCCGCGTTCTGCTGGGCCATAGTCGCGCCGAGGAAGCCTCTGCCGATCAAAGCTCTGTCCGGTATATGGTGCGCGCGGGCGTGAACCCACAAGGCGCTGTCGAAGTACACGAGATGTTCAAGGGACAAGAGGCGCTAAGCGTCAGCCGTCAGGATCCTTACATGCTGTCGCATCCGCTGAACCGAGACCGGATGCGGGCCATGCAGGGGTTTGTTGCGGCGTACGGCAAGGACCTTCCCGACAGCAATGCTGCGCTGTACTGGTTTGCCCGCGCGCAGGGCAAGTTGTCGGCCTTTACCCGCGCGCCGGGATGGACGCTGCGCCGCGCAAAGGACAGCGCCACGCAGGATATCGCGCTTATGCGTCAGGCCGCAGCCCATCACCGCCAGTCAGATCTGAAAAACGCACTGGCCAGCATCGACGGTGCGTTGAAGCTGCGCCCGCGCGATCCGTTCTACATGGATCTCAAGGGCCAGATCCTGCTGGAAAGCCGGCAGGCGGGTGCCGCCGTCAACACCTATGCGCAGGCCTCGAAACTTGCCCCGCGCAATGCGTTGATCCTTGGCGGGTTGGGCCGCTCCCTGCTGGCGGCTGAGCGTCCCCGCGATGCCCTGTCGGCGCTGGAAAAGGCCCGCGACCGCGACTGGCGCGACGCGCGGGTGCTGCGCGACCTGTCCGTGGCCTACGCCAAGACCGGCCAGACCGGCATGGCCTCGGTGGTTACGGCGGAACGCTATGCCCTTCAGGGCCGGATGAAAGACGCAGGGCTACATGCCAAACGTGCCGTAGACCTGTTGCCGCGTGGTTCCGGCCCATGGCAACGCGCACAGGATGTGCTATTGACTGCGGAACGCGCCACGAAACGGTAGCCCCGACCCCAGACATACCGATCGGAGAATGACATGAAACGACCCCTCGCCGCTTCCACCCTTGCCCTTGGGATTGCGCTGGCTGCCCCCGCGATGGCCTTTGACATCACCTCGATGAGCGAGGCCGAGCGCGACACCTTTCGCCAGGAAGTGCGCAGCTATCTTCTGGAAAACCCGGAAATCATCATCGAGGCGGTCAACACGCTTGAAGCGCGTCAGGCAGAACAGGCCGCGATGGACGATCGCACGATGGTCGAGGTCAATGCCGAAGCGCTCTTCAATGACGGATTTTCGTGGGAGGGTGGCAATCCCGAAGGCGATGTGACGCTGGTCGAGTTTCTGGACTACCGCTGCGGCTACTGCCGCAAGGCGCATGAAGAGGTCAAGGAACTGGTCAGCAGCGACGGCAATATCCGCTACATTGTGAAGGAACTCCCGATCCTTGGCGAAGAATCCGTGACGTCGTCGCGCTTTGCCATTGCGACCAAGCAAATCGCCGGCGACGAGGCCTATGCTGCGGTCTACGACACGCTGATGAATTTCAAGGGCGAAGTGACGGAAACCGCCCTGCGCCGTATCGCCGATACATTGGACCTGGAGGCCGACCCGATCATCGCGCAGATGCAGGCCGACGAGGTAAGCAAGGTGATCGAAGAAACACGCGCGCTGGCACAGCGGTTGCAAATCAACGGCACGCCGACCTTTGTCATGCAGGACGAAATGCTGCGCGGCTATGTTCCGATTGACGGGATGCGACAGGTGGTCGAGACGCTTCGCGAAAATGGCTGAGACATCGCTGGCGGTCATTGCACTGCTGGCCAGCCTGCCCGGATCCGTCGGCGCAGCAGAGCGCTTGTTCGAGACGCCTGCCGCGCAAATAGCGTTGGGCGCTGAGCTTCGGGCAGTGCTTGCCGATCATCCTGAAATTGTCGAGACGGCCCTGAGCGCTCCGCCACCGGTTGATCCGTATGCCGCTGAAAAAGCCGCCGACCTTGCCATGATCGGCGGCTACGCACAGCAACTGTTTGCGCGCGACGCGCCGGGTTTGGGCTCGGTGGAGGCTGGTACGGTCTGGGCCGTGTTTCTGAAGCCGGGCTGTGAAAGCTGCACGGATGTGCTGGCGGATCTGAAGGCGCTTGTCGAAAGACGCGATCTGCGGATCAATCTGTTGCTTTTGCCGGCGGGACCAGAAGACACACGGCCAGGACTTTTGCGCGCGCTTGCGCGTCGTCAGGATGGGTCCGCTCTGCTCGCGCTGAACACAATCATGGAGCGACCAGAAATCACGGCTGCGGAGATTGTTGGCGGTCTTGCGATTGAAGTGAAGCCGGACAGTGCTGAGGCAGATGCCGATCTGGCAATGTTTGAGCGCATGGGGTTGGACAAAACGCCAAGCTATGTCTTGCCCGATATGATGATCCGCGGACAGATGCCGGTCTTCGTTCTGGAACGCTATTTCGACAGATAGCGCGAATTCTTTCGGGCTATTGCGACCTTGGCTGAGGTCGGAGCGAGGGGCCAGCCCCTCGCGCTCCCCGGAGTATTTTGGCCAAGAAGAAGATGGACGGTTTGGGGTAAGAGCGCAGTCTTTTTATTCGGCGGCGTGGGCGTTTTCTTCGGCGGCGTCGAGCTGGGCGGCACGCGCTTCGACCTGCTCGACGATATGGTCGATCATTTGAGCGTTCGAGAGTTTGTGACTTTGCTTACCTGCAAGATAAACCATTCCTGCACCGTTCCCGCCGCCGGTAAAGCCCACATCGGTCATCAACGCCTCGCCCGGGCCATTGACGACACAACCGATGATCGACAGGCTCATCGGTGTCTTGATATGTTCGAGACGTTTTTCCAGCTCGGCCACGGTGGCAATGACGTCAAAGCCCTGGCGCGCGCAGCTGGGGCAGGAGATGATGTTCACGCCGCGGTGGCGCAGGCCCAGCGACTTGAGAATTTCGAAGCCGACCTTGACCTCTTCGACCGGATCGGCCGAGAGCGACACGCGGATCGTATCGCCGATGCCCATCCACAACAGGTTGCCCAATCCGATGGCCGATTTGATCGTGCCGGACACCAGCCCGCCCGCTTCGGTAATCCCAAGGTGGATAGGCGCGTCGGTGGCTTCGGCGATGCCCTGATAGGCGGCCGCGGCCATAAATACATCGCTGGCCTTGACGCTGATCTTGTAGTCCTGGAAGTTATTGTCTTCCAGGATACGGATGTGATCAAGGCCAGATTCCACCATCGCATCGGGACAGGGTTCGCCGTATTTTTCCAGCAGATGTTTTTCAAGGCTACCGGCATTGACGCCGATCCGTATGGAGCAGCCATTGTCGCGCGCGGCGGCAATTACTTCGCGAACGCGGTCGGCGCTGCCGATATTGCCGGGGTTGATCCGCAGGCAGGCAGCCCCTGCAAGTGCAGATTCGATGCCACGCTTATAGTGGAAATGGATGTCGGCCACGATCGGCACCGGGCTTTCGCGCGTGATGTCTGCCAAGGCTTTCGACGACGCCTCGTCCGGGACCGAGATGCGGACAATATCCGCCCCCGCCTCTGCCGCAGCCTGCACCTGCGCCACCGTGGCGGCCACATCGGTTGTGTCGGTGTTGGTCATGGTCTGCACCGAGATCGGCGCGTCGCCGCCCACAGGCACATTGCCAACCATGATCTGACGGGATTTGCGGCGATAGATATTACGCCACGGGCGGATGTGGTTGAGGCTCATGTCACTGTGATTCCGGGTTGTGGACGGTCCTTGAGCCTATGTAGTCCGGCACCAGGCGGTTTGCCACCCTTGCGGGCTGATGTTACTGGGATGGTTGCAGCGGATTGACCTCAGCCGCGTTAAGCTCTGCCACGACACGCGCAAGATCGGAATCGGCATTCGGCGCTGCCACGGCATAGGTCTGTGTCAGGTGGTCAATCGAAAGCGCCACCTTTGACGTAACAGATCCATTCGGGCCTGCCGGACCGTAGGTTTGCCCGTTGACGGCGAAATAGACCGCGCCGGAATCGCCCACGCGCAGCGAGGCGGGGTTCTGCGTGCTGGGCACGTCATAGGTGTCACCCGCGTTCATTATGCCTTCGAAAATCACCGATCCGTCAGCGGCACGCACCCGCACCCATGCCGGACGCACGGCGACCATCATCACACCTGGAACCGCGTCTTCAAGAACTTTAGGGCCGTTCGGTGCCAATTCCACATCCGGTGCGGCCATTGCGAAATCGACCTGCTCGCGGATCTCGACCTCGTCTTTCCGGAGCCGGTGCGCATAGGCCCCCACGGTCGAAGGATCAAGTGTCGAGATGGGTGCGTCCCGGGCAACCAGCACCGGCACATCCAGTGCCTCGGGCCGGTAAAGACGGTCAAGCGCATCGTTGCGAGGCGGATCAAAAACGCCCGCCACGGCGGGATCGTCAGATGTGGGGGCCGCAGCCACACTGATCGGATCGAGATCGGACAAGACAACGGGTGTCTGGTCAACCGGGGCAAGCTGCACGCGCTGTACTTCTTGCAGAACGCTCCATGCGCCGTAACCGATACCGCTGACCAGCGCCAATAACACAAAGGTCGAGCCGATTGCGCGCGGCTCAATCTGCGACAGCACGGATGCACCGACCGGCGCAAAGGGCATCGCAGGTTCGGTAAACGGGTCCTTGCCGATACGCGATGGTTTTTCCTGCTTCTTGATGCTGGAAGCGCGGTCGGACATGCCATGTGCGGTCTCGAACCCGCTTTCCTGACAGAAAGCCACAAAGGTATCGTCGGGGTCCATGTTCAGATAACGCGCGTAAGAACGCACATAACCCGCAATGAAACCGGGCGTATCAAACGCGGAAGGATCGCAGTTTTCGATGGCGGCGATGTAGCTGGCCTTGATACGCAATTCGCGCTGCACATCCAAAAGTGATTTGCCGAGAGTCGCGCGTTCACCACGCATGAGATCGCCAAGACGCAGATCGAAATCATCGAAACTGCGTGGGCCGCTTACTAACGGCTTTGGTTCCGGAGGTGATTTCCTTCCGATCATGCCCAGCTGCCCCAATCCACGGTTCGTGGTTCTTGTCATATCTTAGCGCGTCAAAACTCGATTCGTCTCGCGCACTTTATTTGAGGCAAGATAGCATATCACAAGTAAATTTACACCGATGAACGATTCAGGCGCTGAGTTCGGCACGATTCAGCGCACAATGCGACCACAGGGCGTCCATCGCGGAAACCAGCGCGTCCATTTCGCGCGGCCCATGAACCGGCGACGGCGTAAAGCGCAGACGTTCTGTGCCACGGGGAACTGTCGGAAAATTGATCGGCTGCACATAGATGCCGTAACCTTCCAGCAGAAGATCCGACAATTTCTTTGTATGAACCGGATCACCGACGATCACCGGCACAATATGGCTACCGTGGTCGATGATCGGAAGTCCCATCGCCTTCAGCCGTGTCTTGAGGATTTTCGCTTGTGTCTGCTGTTGCTCACGCAGCCCGTGATCACGCTTCAAATGCGCGACAGAAGCTGCGGCACCCGCAGCAACCGCGGGCGGCAGCGACGTGGTAAAGATGAACCCCGGCGCGTAAGACCTTATGGCATCACACATTTTATGCGATGCGGCAATATACCCGCCCATCACGCCATAGGCCTTGGCCAGCGTGCCATTGATAATGTCGAGCCGGTGCATGAGACGGTCGCGCTCTGCAACGCCTGCCCCGCGCGGTCCGTACATGCCCACCGCATGCACCTCGTCGATATAGGTCAACGCACCGAATTCGTCGGCCGCGTCGCAAATCGCCTCAATCGGGCCGAAATCGCCGTCCATCGAGTAGATCGACTCGAACGCGACCAGCTTTGGCGCATCCGGGTCGTCCGCCGCCATAAGCTCGCGCAGATGCTCCACATCGTTGTGGCGGAAAATACGCTTGGCACCGCCGTTGCGGCGCACGCCTTCGATCATCGAGGCGTGGTTAAGCGCATCGGAATAGATGATCAGGCCGGGGAACAGTTTTGGCAGCGTCGAAAGCGTCGCGTCGTTCGCAATATAGGCAGAGGTGAACAGCAGCGCCGATTCCTTGCCATGCAGATCGGCCAGTTCGGCCTCCAGCGCCTTGTGGTAAACCGTCGTGCCGGAAATGTTGCGTGTGCCACCCGATCCGGCACCCGTCGCGTCCAGCGCTTCATGCATCGCTGCCAGAACAACCGGATGCTGGCCCATCCCCAGATAATCGTTGCCGCACCACACCGTCACGGGGGTCTCTGACCCATCCGGCCTGCGCCAAGTCGCGTGCGGGAACTGACCGTTCTTACGCTCGATATCAATGAAGGTACGATAACGGCCCTCGGCATGCAGGTGATTCAGGGCTTCGTCTAGCTTCGCGGTGTAGTCCACCGGCTCCTCCATCATTCGGTCGCTGGCGCGGTCAGCGGCATAGCTTGCAGAGAGGCTCCGCATTCAAGTTAGTGAATGGATATAGGGCGCGCGTCCATCTGACAACCTTTTCACCCATGACCCGGTGTCGCAGCCTTGATTTAGATCAAGCGCCGCCGGAATCGCCGTCAAAGGCAAGGTATCCATTACTTTCCGGGCTTCTCCCATCAAGATATACTGAAACCCTATTCTGCGAACTCTAACACCATTTGACCACCAAGACTTTTCGGTAAATCCATAAGGACTTTACAATGTCCCAGATCCTTATCCACCCGCTGACGGCGACGCTTCTGGTGGTTGGGGCCGCTGTCGGATACGCGGTCGCGACGGTCGGCATGAAAGCCGCATCAGACGGGTTTACCCCGGTCGGTATCAGCTTGGGAATCATCGGGTTTTCCATAGCGTTCCTGGCCGAGATTGTGCTGCTTCGCCGGGCCGACCTGTCGGTGATCTATATCATCATCGTGGCGGCCGAGACGCTGCTGATCCTCGCTTATGCGTCATGGATTGGCGAAGGGCTGAACCTTCGGCAAGCGTTTGGCGCAACGATGGTGCTGGGCGGATTGGTGGCGATTTCGCTTTGATGCACTGGACAGTGGGTATGTCGCTGATACGTTGCGGCAAAACCTCACTTGAACGGAGCGTCCCCCATGTCACTTGATGATGTCCTGGCCCGTATCGACGCCGATCTCGACGGCGCGACAGACCGCCTGCTTGAATTGTTGCGAATCCCTTCGATCTCGACCGATCCTGCTTACAAGGCCGAGTGTGATCGCGCGGCGGACTGGCTGGTGGCCGATCTCGCCTCGATCGGCGTAAAGGCGGAAAAGCGCCCCACCCCTGGCCATCCGATGGTCGTGGGCCATGTCGAGGGCGACGGCCCGCATGTGCTGTTCTACGGCCATTATGATGTGCAGCCCGTCGATCCGCTGAATCTGTGGAATCGTGACCCGTTTGATCCCGCGATCGAAGATACGCCCGCAGGCAAGGTCATCCGTGGACGCGGTTCCTCCGATGACAAGGGCCAGTTGATGACATTTGTCGAGGCCTGCCGCGCCTATCATGAAGTCACAGGCAAATTGCCCTGCCGCATCACCTTCTTCTTTGAAGGCGAAGAGGAATCGGGTTCCCCCAGCCTTGTGCCGTTTATGAAAGAGAATGCCGAAGAGCTGAAATCCGACGTGGCGCTGATCTGCGACACCGGGCTGTTTCAGTCCAAAACGCCGTCAATCGTGACCATGCTGCGCGGGCTTCTGGGCGAGCAGTTGACGATCACCGGCCCCGACAAGGACCTGCATTCCGGCATGTATGGCGGGGCGTCGATCAACCCGATCCGCGTGCTGTCGCGCATCATTGCGGGCTTGCACGACGATCAGGGGCGCGTGACCGTGCCGGGGTTCTATGACGGTGTACCCGACTTGCCCGACGAGATCATGGAACAGTGGCGCGGGCTGAATTTCGACCATGCGGGTTTTCTGGGCGATGTCGGCCTGTCCCAGCCAGCGGGCGAGCAGGACCGCAGCGCGCTTGAGATGATCTGGTCGCGCCCCACCTGCGAGGTCAACGGCATCATCGGCGGCTATACCGGCGAGGGTTTCAAGACGGTCCTGCCATCGCAAGCCTCGGCCAAGATCAGCTTTCGTCTGGTCGGTACGCAGGATCCGCATGCCATCCGCGAGAGTTTCCGCGCCTATGTGCAGTCGATGCTTCCGCCCGATTGCACGGCTGATTTCCACGGCCACGGTGCCTCACCCGCCTCGCAAATGTCGACAGACCATCCCGCATTCGAAGCCGCGCGTGGCGCGCTGTCCGACGAATGGCCAGAGGACGCGGCCTATACCGGCTGCGGTGGGTCGATCCCGATTGCGGGATATTTCAAGCAGATCCTCGGGACGGATGCGATGCTGATCGGCTTTGCCAAGGACAATGACCAGATCCATTCACCCAACGAGAAATACGACCTTGAGAGCTTTCACAAAGGCACGCGCAGTTGGGCACGCATTCTGGATGCGCTGGCCAAAAAGGCCTGAACCAATGCGGCAGGGGCACATCAGGGCCCCTGCCGGACGTTCTTGCCGGGGATCGCGGCCAATGCTCAGATCAGACCGTTGAACCGATCCGGCAACAGGTATTGTCTGGCAATATCCGGCCGGTCGAATTGCCAATAGCCCGTCTCACCACGCTCTTTCCATGTCCGGTGCATGCGCTTGCGGACCCAGCCAAGGTCGAACCCCTCCTCCATCGGCAGATCGGCGAACGCCTCGAAAACCGCGCGATCCTCGCCCCGCGCCTCGGCAAACCAGTGCCTGCCGATAGAGGCATCCTGCACACTCGCCCCGATCTGCGCCGTGACGGCATTCCGGGCATTCATCGTCGTCACGTAATTGCCGAAATCGCAGAATTTCAGATGCATCAGATACAGCGGATCAGGCGTGAACAGCTTGCTGGCCTGTGTAAAATGTCCGCCGCGCGCAATCTTCGTGCCGACGCTGACGATACAGGGCTTTGAATAATGCGGTGCCAGCCGGACATGCCGACGCGGGCCAAGGATATGGTCGGTGACGGGCGCATCCTCTTTATCTATGCGGTGGATCACTTCCAGCCCGACCGGCGTCAACACCCGCCGGATCGGCTGATCGCGCAGATAATCCAGCAGCCCCAGCCCGGTTTGTGGATCGACCACCACCAATTCATCGACATCGCCAATGATGACATGATCGTAATAGCTGCGCAGCCCGTGCACGAGGTTGTTCAGCAGCCGCCAGCGTTTCATATCGAAGTTCTTGTGCGCGTCGCCGGGGATGCCGATCAGATTGCAGCCATGGGCAAGCTCTGCCACCTCTGCGCCGCGACCATGGTTGACGATATAGCAATTTTCGCGCCCCAACGCCTCGCCGTAGTGGCGCAGCCACGCCTTTAGAAAAAACGCGTCGTCCCGCACCATCGTCACGGCGGCTGCCACTGTCTGCATTTTGCCCTGCCTTCCGCTGCCCGCCTGCTGAGGCGACGTTTTGCAAGAACCTAACGGATTACGCTGTATAAGAGAATCGCAAATTGCTGCCCGTGCGGCTATCGTGACACCAAAGGCTTGACGGCGTGTGAAACAAGGCAAACGGCAGTGATCGACGACACATTTCGACAGACCGGATGGCAAATCCGCAGGTTTGACGCCCCGATCACCCGGTTTCAGGTGTTCGGAGAGCGATCCTCCGGCACGAATTTCGTCAATCGGCTGATCGGGCGCCATACCGGCCTGACACCGATCGAGGATCTTGGCTGGAAGCATGGATTTCCGCATATGACGGCCATTCCGCGCGACGTGGCGGTGATCTGCGTGGTGCGCAATGCGGTGGATTGGGCGCGGTCGATGTTCGCCAAACCCTGGCACTGTACCCCCGCGATGCAATCCCTGCCCTTTGACGCATTCATCCGCGCTGAATGGGACACGATTGCCGACCGTCCGCGCTATTTCCCGCAGGTCCAGGCGCTTGGCGGCGCGGGCGCTCCGCTGCAACTGGACCGGCACCCGCTGACCGGACGCAGGTTCGCCAATATTTTTGACCTGCGGCGGCATAAACTTGAGGGGCTTCTGGGGCTCGCAGAGCGCGAGTGTTGCGTGGTTTTCGTACGGCTGGAATCTGCGCAAGCCGCACCCGAAGCGTTCCTGTCCGATCTGTGCGCAGGGCTGCACCTGCCTGTGCCTGACGCACCCTTCCGACCGGTCAACAAGCGTCTGGGTTCGCGCTTCAAACCTGCGGTCCCGTCGCGCCCCGATCTGCCAAACCGGATGAGCGCGGGGGATCGCGCATTCATGCTGTCCTGTCTCGATACCGTGATGGAAAGCGGGTTGGGATACGACTACGCCATTTGATGCTATATGTTAGATCTGACGTTCGGGAATTTGATTTCAAGCTTAAAACGCGCGCTTTTCCAGCAGCAGCTTTATCGCCAGCCCGATCAGCACAAGACCGGTCACAGCATCCAGGAAACGCGGCACGACCGGCCCTTGCAGCGCCCGCGCGAAGGGGCGCGTCGCCAAGGTCAGCCCGCCAAACCAGAGAAGACTCATGGCGACATGCAGGCACGCCAATAACATGGTGAAGCCCGCGACCGGTGCACTTGCGGGCACAAATTGTGGCAGGAAACTGACGTAGAAGACACCAATCTTGGGGTTGAGCAGGTTGGTCAGCAGACCGCGCAAAAACCAGTTCGGAACACGGTCAATCCGCCCGGCCTTGCGCGCCGCCGGTTTGCGTGCCGCCCATAGCATCTGTCCGCCAAGCCAGATCAGGTAGACCGCGCCCAGTATCTGTACCAAACGGTATCCCAATTCGGAAACTGCGATCAGCGCACCCAACCCAAGCGCCACAACCAGCCCCCAGATCAGCAACCCGGTGACAATTCCGGCACTGGCCGACAAGGCGCGTCGCTGACCGTCTACCGCTGCGGTCCGCAAAACCAGCGCCGTATCCAGCCCCGGCGTGATGGTGATCAATGCCGCGGCGGCTGAAAACCCCAGAAGCGCTGTCGTTGCGTCCATGCGTAAACCCCTGTCATCTGGCCGGACAAGCCCGTCGATTATCGGACTGCGTCCTGTCTGGTATCAGCCCCACTGAAACGCGACCAGTGTTCGATCAGGACATTCCCATCTTTCAGCCGCCGCATGTGTGAATGGCTACGCCCCATTGCCGTGCGGCAGGCCCGATGCTTCGACGTCGGCTTTCCTTGATCTGCTACGCTACAGATCCCGATACGTCGATGCGTTCCGAGCCAACACAACATCGGGTCCGCGCTTTTTGAGCCATTGCAACACGTTGCAATAGGCTTCACGTCTTCTAATATACCCTTCGCGAAACTGTTCCGGAGCACCGCCAGCCATGGCAGCGACCCTCAAAGACGTCGCCGAACGCGCGGGCGTGTCCCGTTCGGCGGTGTCGCGGACATTCACCGATGGGGCCTCGGTCTCCGCCAAGATGCGCAGCCGCGTCGAAAAGGCCGCGACGGAACTTGGCTATAGCCCCAACGCGCTGGCCTCCAGCCTGACGACCGGGCGTACAAAGCTGATTGGGCTGGTATCCAACAACTTCAAGAACCCCATTTTTCTGGAAGTTTTTGACCTTTTCACCCGCGCCCTTCAGGATCAGGGGCTACGTCCGCTTCTGGTTAATCTCTCGGACGAGACCGATCCGCAAAGCTCTGTCAGGATGCTGCGGCAATATTCTGTAGATGGTGTTGTCGTCGCGTCCTCGACCTTGCCGCCGGGCTTTTCAAGGGCGTTCCGGGATGCGGGTGTGCCCGTGGTGCATGCCTTTGGCCGCCCATCCGGAACGCCGGCGGTGCATGTCGTTGGTATCGACAATATCGCCTGCGGGCGCATGGCAGCGCAGACGCTGATCGCGCGCGGCTACGCTCAGGTTGGCTTTCTCGGAGGGCCGGAAAGCGCGACCTCGACCCAGGACCGGCTCGAAGGCTTCATGTCCGAAATTGCCCGGCACCCCCGGATCAGCGCCAGCCATTCCTTTGCAGCGGCCTATTCATTTGCCGCAGGCCGCGACGAGATGCTGCGCCTGTTGAAGGGTCCTGCCGCACAGGCCTATTTCTGCGGTGACGATGTGCTGTCCATCGGTGCCTTGTCAGCGATCAGCGGAAGCGGGCTGTCCGTGCCCGGTGATATTGGCATCATCGGATTGAACGACATGGCGATGGCCGGCTGGCAGAACATCAACCTGACGACAATCCACATGCCCGTTGAAAAAATCGTAGCGTCGTCGATAGAGCTGATCGTGGGCATGTTGACGGATCCGGACCTGACACCGGAGGCCCGGATCTTTGCCTGCGACATCATCGAGCGCGGAACATTGCGCGCTATGCCTGCCTAAACCGGGCGAAGACCCGGTTTCTTGCGGCTGGCTTCAGCGAAACATCGGCGGGCGGGCGTCCACCCAGGCGCCGTCCGCTTTGGCAGAGGCGACGGCGGCGTGTACTGCCGCCATGGATCGCAGCCCATCGGTCGCACCGGGCAGCCCGTCGCGCACCTGCCCCCGGATCGCATCGGCAAGATCGCAATAGATGTTTGCCACCGCCAGCGGGAAGCCCTCGGGATGCGCGATCGACACGCGCGATAACCGCTGCGCATCCTCGTGCAAGCCGACTTCACCCTTTTCGATGATCTGGGTGCGCCCGCCAACGGGCGTGTAGATCAACTGGTTGGGCTGTTCGGAATGCCAGCGCAGCCCGCCCGTCTCGCCAAAGACCTGAATGTCGAACCCGTGCTGACGCCCGATGGCAACCGATGACGTCCAAAGCCGCCCGACCGTGCCGCGCGACATGCGGAAATTGACCATCGCATCGTCTTCCAGTTCCCGGCTGGCAATGGTCGATGCGAAATCGGCCGAGAGTTTTTCCACCGCGTCATCGCATATGAAGCTGGCCATGTGCAGCGCATGAATACCGCAATCGGCAAACTGGCCAGAGACACCGGCCATCGCCGGATCGTAGCGCCACCGCACGCGAGGGTTATCGGCATCCGTGGCATCACCGTGATGGCCGTGGCTGAAATTGGCCACGACCAGCCGCACCTTGCCAATTTCGCCCGCCGCGACCATCGCCCGCGCTTGCCGCACCATCGGGTAGGCCGAATAGCAGTAGTTCACGGCACAGATCTTGCCGGTCGCTTCGGCGATACGGACAATCTCTTCGCCCTCGTCGACCTGCATCGTCATCGGCTTTTCGCACAGCACGTTGAACCCGGCCTCAAGAAATGCCTTGGTGATCTCGAAATGCGTGGAATTCGGCGTCGCGACCGTGACCAGATCCACCCGATCATCGCGGATCCGTTCGCGCTCCAGCATTTCTGTCCAGTCGCCATAGGCACGGTCAGCGGCCACACCCAACCGCCGAGCGTATTCCCTGCCGACATCCGCACGGTGATCCAGCGCGCTGGCCGTGAACTCGAAAAAACCATCCGCCTGTGCACCCAAGCGATGCGCTGGTCCGATCTGGCTGCCTTCGCCACCGCCGATCATGCCCCATTTCAGTTTTGCCATGTCTTTGCCTTTCCTCGCACATTGCCAAGGCCTTATGCCCCGGTGTTGCGGCTAAAATCCGATGGATTGCAGATATTCTCGATTGGCGCGCGCATCTTCAAGCGGCGTGCCCGGCAGCGAAGGGTCGCAGTCCTGCTCCACCGTGCACCAGCCGCTGAAACCGGCGTCCAGAAGGCGCTGGTGGACGGCTGGGAAATCCACATCGCCGTGCCCAAGATTGCAAAAGATCCCCTGCCCGCAGGCGGTGTAGAAATCAGTGCGTCTGGCGACGACATCTGCCTTCACAACCGGATCTATATCCTTGAAATGCATGTAGGAAATACGGTCCATATGGCGGTCCATAAAGGCAATGGGATCGAACCCCGCATAGGAATGATGGCCCGTGTCAAAACAGATCTTCAGGATGCTGTCATCAACCTCGTCCAGCAGACGCTCCAACTCTGGTTCGAAATCGATGAAACCGGCCGCGTGGGCGTGGATGGCAACGGTCAGGCCGTATTCCTCGGTGCCCAGTTTCGCGATTGAGGCGATGCGATCGCGGAACGCGACCCACTCTGTCGCGCCCATCTGTTCCGCCTCATTCGCGCGGCCAGCCGTGGGCGCACGGCGCGGCGAGATGCTGTCGATCAGCACCAGATGTTCCGCGCCATGTGCGACCAGCGCCTTGCAGGTGCGCTGGCTGGCATCCTGCGCGGCGTCCCATTTCGCCGGATCATGGAATGGCTGAAAGACAACGCCACCGATGATTTCCAGATCACGCTCTGCCAATGCGGGCGCAAGGATCGCGGGGTCCTCGGGCATATAGCCGATGGGCCCAAGCTCTATCCCCCTATAGCCCGCCCCCGCGCATTGATCCGAGACCGACGGCCAGCTGGGATAAGACGGATCGCTGGGAAACTCAATGCCCCAGGAACAGGGCGCATTGCCGATACGAATGGTCATGTGAAAAAGCCCTTTACAGGTTCAGAACGCCGAGACGTCCTGCCAGGTTTTCAACTCCGACGACGCAAGCGCCGTGGCAATGACACGGTTGACCTCCATACCGTCGCGAAATGTCGGCCAGATCGCCTTGCCCGTGTCGATGGCGGTCAGAAAATCCTTCGCCTCGATGATGATCTGATCCTGATAGCCGGTGCCATGTCCCGGCCCCTGACAGAAGGGTTCATAATCGGGATGTGCCGGTCCGGTCAGGATCTTTGTGAAACCACGCGTCGCCTCGGGCCCCTCCATCTGGTAAAGCCAAAGCGCGTTCTGATCCTCCTGATCGAAGCGGATCGCGCCTTTCGTTCCCGAGATCTCATAAGCATAGCCCATCTTGCGCCCGGTCGCGACACGGCTGAAATACACCTGCCCCATGGCACCGTTTTCAAACCGGCACATCATCTGGCCGTGATCGTCATTCGTCACGCGTCCGCCGGGGCGTTCGGCATGCACGGTCTCTATTTCGGCAATCAGCCGGCTGATCGGCCCGACAAGCGCCAGCGCGCCATTGATCATATGCGGGGCAAGATCCCCCATCGTCCCGTTCGACATGCCCTGTGCGCGCCACGTCGCGGGCATCTGCGGATCGGCGTAGAAATCTTCAGTATGTTCGCCCCGGAACCAGGTGATGTCTCCGATGGCACCTTCAGCGATCAACTGGCGCGCGAATTGGCTTGCCGGCGTGCGGATATAGTTGAATCCCACCATATTGACCGCGCCACTGGCCTCTGCCGCGGCCACCATCGTCCGGCTGTCGTCCAGCGTCGCGCCAAGTGGTTTTTCGCAAAACACCGGCTTGCCCAGTTCGAACGCAGCCTCAGCCGCCGCCCGATGAGTGCCCTGCGGCGAGGCGATGATAATGGCCTCGACCTTCGGATCGGCGACCAATACCCGCCAGTCAGCGGTCGCCCGCGCAAATCCGTAGGCTCGCCTGTAGCGTTCGGCGCTCTGTTCACTGGTGGCGCAAACCAATTCAAGTCGCGGGCGCAGGGCCGTTGCGAACACCGCCCCGACGCAGGACATCGCCACCGCATGTGCCTTGCCCATGTAGCCGCCGCCGATAATCCCTATCCCGATGTCCCGCATTCGCCCTCTCCCACCGCTTTCCATTTGCAACCGGTTGCAAAAACGGTATCGTGGACGTTGACGCACTGCAAGCGGCAATCGGTTCGCTGCATGATTTTCCGAGCCGTGCCACCCAAGGATGAAGGACGAAAGATGGCTGATCTTGAGCGCATCGGCGGTAACAGCTTTGTCGTTCTCGGCCGTGCCGGGATGGACATGTATGCCGATCCGCCCGGCGCAAAGGTCGAAGATGCGGCGCAGTTTACGACTGCGCTTGGCGGCTCTTCGGCCAATATCAGCGTGGCCATTACGCGGCATGGCGGACAGGCGGCGCTGGTCACTTGTGTGTCCGATGACGCGATTGGCCGTTTTGCGCTGAACCAGCTTGACCGCTACGGGATTGACCGCAGCCATGTCCGGCCCGTGGGCGGCGAGGCGCGCAATTCGCTGGCCGTTGTGGAAACCCGGCTGGAGGACACGCAATCAGTGATCTACCGCAACGGCGCCGCTGATTTCGAGATGACGGCAGAGGATGTCGCTGCCGTCGACTACGCGCGATACGCGGCGCTTATCACCACCGGCACCGTCTTTGCGGCAGAGCCGTCGCGTAGTGCAACATTCCACGCGTTTGACCTCGCCCGTGCCGCCGGCCTGCCGCTGATCTTCGATGTGGATTACCGTCCCTATTCCTGGCCCACCGCCAAAATAGCCTCGGAAACATATTCTCGCGCTGCGGCCATGTGCGACATCATCATCGGCAACGATGTGGAATTCGGCTTCATGGCCGGGGATTACCACAAGGGTCTGGACAAGGCGCGCGAACTTGCGGCCACGTCCGCGCAGATCGTCATCTACAAGATGGGCGAAGAAGGCGCGATCACCATCACCCGAGACGATGAATTTCGAACCGGGATCTATCCGGTTCAGGCGCTCAAACCCACCGGGGCCGGTGACAGCTTCATGGGCGGGTTCATTGCCGCACTTGCCGCCGGCCTGCCGCTGCAAGACGCGGTGCTGCGCGGCTCTGCCTGCGCCGCAATTGTCGTTGGCCGCGTCGGCTGCGCGCCTGCCATGCCCACCCCTGCCGAGCTGGAGGCGTTCCTGTCTTCGCATCCCGGCCGGACAACGCCCTGAATAGGATCACAGACATGCATATCGCCCCCCATGACAACCGGAATGTGCCCATCGTCGATGTGGACAACGCGCTGGTTCCGCTGAATTATTTCAACATCGTTAAACTAAAGAAGGGCGAGGCTTTCGAATATCAGGTCCCCGGATACGAGACCTGCATCGTGCCGGCCACAGGCTCCGTGGATGTGGAAGTCGAAGGCGTCAAATTCGCCAGCCTTGGCAAACGCGGCGTGGATGTTTGGGACGGCGAGCCCGAGGGGGTCTATGTGCCGTCCGGCGCAAAGGTGACGTTCAACTGCGTTTCGAACGAGACAGAGGTGTTTGTCGCGGGCGCGAAATACGACAAGGTACTCGACCCGTTCGATGTGCGCGCCGATGGCATCGACCTTGTGCAATACGGATCGGACGACACCAAGACGCATCGCAAGATCAAGCATATCCTTGGTGCCAACCAGCATGACAAGGTGGGCCGTCTTTTGGTCAGCGAGCTTTATACCGTCGGTCAGGGCGGTTGGTCGGGCTTCCCCAGCCACAAGCATGACACGGACCGCCTGCCCACCGAGACCCGGCATGACGAGACCTATAATTTCCGTTTCCGGCCCAATTACGGGTCAGGTTTGCAAATGCTCCAGCGCGAGGACAACACGCCCGGCGACGCCTACCATATCATGGACGGATCGACGGTCTGCATCGACAAGGGCTATCACCCTTGCGCGGTTCTGCCGGGCTATGAAATGTATTATTTCACCATCCTTGGCGGGCTGAGCCAGCGGTCGCTGGTGCAGTATTTTCAGCCGACCCATGCGGCACAGCTGGAAACCATCCCCGGCATCAAGGACATGATAGCGAAGTTCAAATGACACTCGTGACGCTCGCCGATGTTCTTCAGCCCGCACTCAAAGGTGGCTATGCCGTGGCCGGGCTGGTGACGTTGGGGTGGGAGGACATGCGCGCTTTCGTGGCGGCGGCCGAGGCCGAGGGCCTGCCGGTGATCCTTCAAGCCGGTCCGGGATGCCGCGCGCACACCCCCCTGCCCGTTCTGGCCGCAATGTTCCGTCATCTGGCCGAGGGCGCGTCGGTGCCTGTCGTCGCGCATCTCGACCACGGATATACGCTGGAGGAGTGCAGACAGGCGCTGGAATGCGGCTTTACCTCGGTCATGTACGACGGGTCGCGCAAGCCGCTTCGGCAGAATATCGACGAGACCGCCGCGATTGCACAGATGGCCCATGCGGCAGGAATTTCCTGCGAGGGCGAGATCGGATTTGTCGGCTATGCGGATGGCGAAGCTTCTGCCGGAACGGACCCGGAAGAAGCGGAACGTTTTGCCCGCGAAACCGGTGTGGACGCGCTGGCAATCTCGGTCGGCAACGTGCATTTGCAACAGGACAGAACCGGTGCCGGACTGGACGAGGTGCGCATCCGCGCGATCGAGGCTGTAACGCAGGTGCCATTGGTGATCCATGGCGGCTCTGGCGTGCCGGTCGCGCAACGGCAGGCACTGGCGCGTGCGTCCGCGATCTGCAAGTTCAACATCGGCACCGTGTTGCGCATGGCCTTTGGCGAAGCGTTGCGGTCGGCCGTGAACGCAGACCCGTCCCGGTTTGACAGGAATGCGATACTGGCGGATACGCACGCCCCCTTGGTCGCGGCCACCCGTACGGTCCTGCGCACACTGAGACCTGAACGGTCATAGCCATTCGTCTTGCCGATGAAGCCATGCAAGCGGCATGCAACTGCTGGTATCAGTCGGCCGACTCCTTCCCGCACGTGGTGACAGAGGCTTTCCGTCCGAAAGCAGCGCCAGCATTGCCAACGCGCGCCTTTGCATCACCGGATCAAGGCTGGTTTTGCCGATGCTCAATGGGCTACAATCGAGGAAATATTCTTCGAAAACGGGCCAGCACTGCCCGCCGCGCATCGGCCGCCACAGACTGAACCTACATTCTGCTTTTAAAACGGATCGCATATGAACCGACTGACTGGAAAAATCTGCATCGTGACCGGCAGTGGCCGTGGCATTGGTGCAGCCATCGCGCGCGCCTTCGCAAACGAGGGCGCAAAGGTGGTTGTCACCGACCGACATGCCGAAAGCGCCAAAGCCGTCGCCTCTGAACTGGGCTGCCACTTCCTGCGGCTCGACGTGTCGTCCGAGGCCGATTGGGACGCGCTGAAGGCGGGGTTTCCACATTGCGATGTGCTGGTCAATAACGCAGGCGTCACCGGGTTCGAGGATGCAATGCGCCCGCATGATCCAGAAAACGCCACGCTTGAAGACTGGCGCGCCGTCCATGCCGTGAATCTGGACGGCACATTTCTGGGCTGCCGCTACGCAATCGGGGCGATGCGCGACAAGGGCGCGGGATCGATCGTCAATATCTCGTCGCGGTCTGGTCTGGTGGGCATTCCAGCAGCCGCTGCTTATGCCTCTTCCAAGGCGGCGGTGCGCAATCATACGAAATCCGTGGCGCTGTACTGTGCCGAACAGGGGCTGAACATCCGCTGCAACTCAATCCATCCTGCGGCGGTCCTGACCCCGATGTGGGAGCCGATGCTAGGTGACGGCCCGGACCGCGAAGCGCGCATGGCCGCCTTTGTCGCCGACACGCCGCTGCGCCGTTTCGGCGATCCGGCGGAGGTGGCTGCACTCGCGGTCCTGCTTGCATCTGACGAGGCTGCCTACATGACAGGTGCCGAATTGAACATCGACGGCGGCCTGCTGGCAGGCAGTGCGGCAACCCCCAACGCCAGCAGCTGAGACGTGGGTTTCGGACCCCGCTTGCGCAGGCGGTCGCAAGACAACACTGCCTGCAACACATGCGAACCATTCCAGATCAGAAACGGTCAGGCTTTGGAAAGACCTGCCCCGCTATCGGCGGCTGGTCTGAATTTTGCGGGCAGATTTCACCCGGATCTCGCGAATGTCGCGCAGTTCCTGATCGGTGAGGTAAACAGCGACAGTGACGGTCCGGGGCCAATCGCTTTGAGTAGTGGGATTTGCTGGCTGGTAGGCGCGCATATCATAGGTCAGCGTATCTGCGTCCGTCTCATCGTCATTCTTGACCAGCTTCGCCTCGAACGGCCCCAACCGATCGGACACGCCCGTGGCCCGGATCACGGCACCGCCGGGACGCCTTTCAATCAACAGTTCCGAGACCTCGCCGATCAGTTGACCGGAATAGGCCGCGGCCTCCGGCCGAAAGATAGAGGCGCGCCGGCGCGGGATCAGCGGATTGACCGCACCGGTGCCATCCGTCACCACCGTGGCTTGACTGCGCCCGAACCAATTGAACGGGTTGAGACGAGACTCGCGGATCGTGCCGCAGCTTGTCAGAACCAAAGCCGAAACCACCAGAGCCGAAAGTGCCTTTTGCATGCGCTGCCTGCCTTTATTACCGTCCTCAACCCGGTTACCGCATTGCGCAGCGCTTGAAAAGCGTGAAGGCGGGCTGGACCTTTGGCTATGCGCGACTTAGGTCACAAACAGACAGGCAAAAAGGGTGTCCGCCATGGCGCAAACCGCATTTGAGGATATCGCCGAAGACTTCGAGTTTCTCGACGATTGGGAAGATCGCTATCGCATGGTGATCGAACTTGGCCGCGATATGGATCCGCTGGCCGAGGAACTGAAAGTCCCCGCCACAAAGGTCGAGGGCTGTGCCAGCCAAGTCTGGCTGTTCCCCAACTGGCAGGGAAAGACCTTTCACTTTGACGGCGACAGCGACGCGATGATTGTGCGTGGCCTGATCGCGGTATTGCGTACGCTCTACAACGGCCTGTCGCCGGCAGAGGTTCTGAAGGTCGACGCTCGCGCAGAACTGGGCCGATTGGGGCTTAACGATCATCTGTCCGCACAGCGTTCGAACGGTTTGCGCGCAATGGTCGAAAGAATCCGCGACGTCAACGAAGCGCAGATCTGAACCGCTTGTTTTGTCTTGAGCCAAGACCCGTTTAGTTTGCCGGTTGGCATGGTGCGTCACAGAAAACAGGACGGCGGAAAAACAGGACGGCGGGCTGTCTGCTTTGCGAGAGCCGGCACCGCAAGAATAGCAGAAAGCAAGAGATGCGCATTTTCGATAGATCCGGCCTGAAAATACTGCCTTTCCTGCTGGGTCTGCTATTTTTCGCGGCATCGCTGACCCCGTCCCTTATCCCACGCGAATGGGTTGTGCAGGGCGTGCTTGGTGGCTTGGTCACGGCACTGGGCTATCTGATCGGGCGGATCATCATGGGTGCCTGGTGGGTGATGGAATTGCCAACGCTCAAAGGGCGAGCCGCGACGATCTTCCATGCAGTGCTCACCCTTCCCGTGCTGATCCTTCTGTTCATCTGCCTGAGGCAATCCAATATTTGGCAGAACGACATTCGGTCGCGCATGGGTATGGAACTGGCCGACAGCAGTCAAACCGTCCAGATGGTATTGGTCGCAGCGACCGTATTTGGCGCACTCTTCCTGCTTGGTTTTTTGATGCGCATCACGTTTAACGTTTTGCAACGTCGATTGTATCTGTTCATGCCCGCACGCACCGCCAATATCATTGGCCTCGCGCTGATGGCGATCCTTGTGGTAATCGTCACCCGTGACGGCATATTGGACAGGGTCATTGCCAATCTTGATGAATCGGTAACCATTGCGCAGGATCTGTTCGACACCGCCCCGCCCGCCCCCACCGATGAAGAAGCAGTCGGAGGAAAAGCGTCACTGATAGACTGGGATGCGATGGGCAAGCCCGGCCGTGATTATGTGACACGAGGCCCCAGCGCAGCTGACATCGCACGGTTCACGGGCCGGGATGCCTTGCAACCAATCCGCGTCTATGCGGGCCTGGCCCAAGCCGATACGCCGCAGTTGCGCGCGGACATCGCGTTGGGGGAACTCAAGCGGCTTGGTGGGTTTGATCGGAAGGTGCTGATCGTCGCATTGCCGACGGGCACCGGATGGCTCGATCCCGGCGCGGTCGATACCGTGGAATATATGCATGGCGGCGACATCGCCACGATTGCCGTACAATATTCCTATCTGCAATCGCCGCTGGCGCTTATCCTTGAAACGCGCTCTGGTCTGGATCAGGCGGTCGCGCTGATTTCAGCCGTGCACAGCTACTGGAAAACCCTGCCCGAGGACGCGCGCCCGAAGCTATATATACATGGTCTCAGCCTCGGTGCATGGTCGTCGATGCACGGAACGGGCTTGTTCGCCCTGCTGGACGATCCGATCAACGGCGCGTTGTGGGCCGGGCCGCCATTTCCGTCGGACCGGTGGATCAGGGTCTATGCCGACAGGGATCCCGACAGCCCCTATGTGCGGCCAACCATCGGAGACGGGCGCATCGTGCGTTTCGCCTCTCACACAGAGGATGCGGGCGGTCCCGATGGCTGGGGTACGATACGGATTGTCTATCTGCAATATTCAAGCGACCCGATCGTGTTTTACGAACCTGCTTCGTTGTTTCGTCGCCCTGAATGGATGCGCGAGCCTGCGGCCGAAGATGTGTCGTCGCATATGACATTCATGCCTGTGGTCACGCAATTTCAGTTGGCCGTCGATATGGCGCTGGCGACAACCGCTCCTGCTGGACACGGACACAGTTATTATGGGCCGGATTATGTGCGCCCATGGGTCGCCGTCACCAATCCCGAGAATTGGTCCGAGGCTGACAGCGCAAGACTGGCCGCCCATTGCAATGGCGGCTTCAAGCTTGGGTGCAGGAACTCTGACTGACCCCCATAAGCCGCTGTGCGAGGCACCGGCTGGCCGTATCTCTCCTGTGCCGGATAGGCAGCCTTCTCGCTTGCCCGGTCATCAACCGCGTTCACGTTACCGTCGCGGTGCCTAGTGACATGCGTTCAGGACAACGCCCTGGCAGCCTTGTTGGTTGCAGGGCAGTATAAACCTTGGGCCATTTTCGGGAACGCTCATGGAACCCTTGCTCGACGTCGCGCGTTGGTCATTCACAATCGGCCCTTTCCGAGAAGAAACAGACACACCGCAAAGGAGAGAACCTGATGCCCCCCGCCAATCCCAAAGCATCGAATACCGTTACCCGCAGAACGCTTTTGTCTGCTGTTTCTGCCATGTCGGTCCTGTCTCTTTCTCAATGGCCCGGTCGCGCATTCGCTGCGGATCTGGATGTTGATGCCTTTCTTGCACTATCGCAGAAATTGACACAGCAGGATGATCTGTCCGCCGATATCGCAGCCGACATGCTGGCGGCATTTTCCGCAACAGGTCAAGCAGAGGATCTTGCCGCTTTGGCCGAGGATGAAGCCGATGAGGCATTGGCAAATGCAGTCGTGGCATCCTGGTATAGCGGCGTTTCGCCCGATCAGGACGATCTACAGGTGCTGACCTATACGGATGCGTTGATCTGGCAGGCGATGGATTACACCAAACCCATGGCCTATTGCGGCGGCGAAGTGGGCTATTGGGCGGATCCACCCAGCGCATAACGCTTGTCCCTAACGCTTGTCTCCTAGATCCAATTCACGACCCGAGGAATTCCAGAAATGGCAAACGACATCACGGCAGATATTCTGATTATCGGCACTGGCATCGCTGGCGCGATTGCTGGTGCGAAACTGGCGCAAAAGGGGCTGAAGGTCGCTTTTCTGGAAAGCGGCAAGCGTATTGACAGATTTGATGCGGTAGAGACCTTCTGGAATGCGAAGATCAAGGTGCCGGAATCGGCTTACCCCAATGATCCCACCGCGCCGCATCCTTTGACCCACCGCATCAGCGATTATTACCAGCAGATGGGACCGGAAGATTTCAAGTCGACCTACATCAAGGTCGTCGGCGGCACGACGTGGCATTGGCTGGGAACGACGCTGCGCAACGTGCCCGGTGATTTCAAACTCAACTCGCTTTACGGACACGGCGTCGATTGGCCCTTCGACTATGACGCGCTGGAGCCGTTCTATTTGGCAGCCGAGCAGGAAATCGGTGTCTCTGGTGACAGCAGCGAAGATCTGGGATCTCCACGGTCCGGCGATTTCCCAATGGAGATGATCCCGGTAACATATCTGGACAAGCAGGTTGGCAAGGCACTTGAAGGCACAAAATTTCAACTGCGCGCGACACCTCAGGGACGAAATTCGACCTTTCACGCAGACCGTCCGGAATGCTGCGGTAACGCGTCGTGCATCCCGATCTGTCCTATCCAAGCGAAATATGATGCAACGGTTCATGTGCTCCAAGCCGAAGAGGCCGGTGCCGTCGTCTACGACGAAACAACAGCCACAAATCTTAATCTGGGCGATGACGGTGTCATCAAGTCGGTTGATTTCAAACGTGCCGATGGCAGCACCGGAACGGCCACGGGCAAGGTGGTCGTGGTTGCCGCACATGGGATTGAAACCCCGCGTCTTCTTCTGAACTCCGCTCAGGAAGGTGCCCCGAACGGTGTCGCAAACAGTTCTGACCAGGTTGGCCGCAACCTGATGGACCATCCCAGCAAACTCAGCTGGGCAGAAACCCCAGAGCCGGTCTGGCCATATCGCGGGCCTCTCTCAACATCCGGTATCGAAAATCTGCGCGACGGAGAGTTCCGGAAGGATTATGCGGCTTTCCGCATAGAGCTTGGCAATGACGGCCACGCCTGGCCCACCGGTGCGCCACAGTCGACGGCTGACGATCTGGCAAAATCCGGCCTGCGCGGTGCCGAGCTGGACGCGGCGATCAAGGACGCAACATCGCGCCAGGTTCGTCTGGCATCGCTGGTCGAGCAATCGCCCGACGCAGAGAACCGGGTGACGCTCGACCCTGAAAAACGCGATGCCAACGGGATGCCGCTGCCCCGTATCAACTATGACTATTCCGATTACACCCGTGCTGGTCTGGACGCCGCGCAAAAGGCGCATGACGAAGTGTTTGCGGCAATGGGCGCGACCAATATCAATCATTCTCCGGATGCCCAGGGATCGGGGCACATCATCGGAACGGTACGCATGGGCACGGACGCCAAAACTGCAGTGGTGGATGCGGATTTGCGCAGCTTTGACCATCGCAACCTGTTCGTGTTGGGGTCAGGCACGTTTCCCACGTCTGCCACCGCCAACCCAAGTCTTACGATTGCTGCCCTATCGCTGCGCGCAGTAGATGTGATCGCAGCAAGCGTCACATAAAGCGAAATGGGCGGACCAGTCTGTGCATTTCAGCAAGGTTGATACAAATGTCCGGCTGCTCTGAACCGGAGTGCGGGCGAACAGGTCTATTCCGCTTTTCAGGCCTGATTAACGGGAAAACTCGGCAGCTTTATATGCAATAGACGCTGCCGAGTGTTTCCTGAAGGTCCGTGGATGTCCGTTTCATCATGTGTGCCCACCCTGCCCGCAGCTGATTATAACAGTCTGCAATGGGCGAGTGATACTTTGGAACTGCAATTGAAGTGCGCTCTAGTCAGCTTCCAGATACGCTTTCAAGGCAACGGCATTGTTGTGTTCTTCGTCCTTCGCGGCGAAGATCAGCGTGACGCGCCCGGCATCAACACGTTTGCGCAGGGCGTCGACGTCCTCTTTGTTGGCGTCCAGTTCCTTTGCATATTTCGTCTTGAACCCGTCCCATTTGTTCGGGTCGTGATCGAACCAGTCGCGCAGGTCGTCGCTTGGGGCGATCTCTTTCATCCAGTCGTCCAGTTCCAAGTCCTCCTTGGAAACGCCGCGTGGCCAGATCCGATCCACCAGAATCCGCTGCCCGTCTGCGTCACCGACCTCGTCATAGGCGCGTCTCAACCAGATTTGAGTCATGTCCGTTCTCCTTTATTGTCTGATTGAAGAACGGCGTCAGCAGGGTTCAGGTTCCAATCACGACCTGTCTCAACCGGCCGACGAGACATCGAGACGCTGCGCTGCGGGCAGGCTCGCTGAAAAGCTGCCAGCCCGTCATTGCGTTTGGCGCATCTGTTGTTGCCGCCTTGGGCCGCGTCATGTCAGGAACGGTGACAAACGGAACCGTCAGCAAGAACGACAGTATCCATTGGAACATCCCACGGCATCGGAAAAATCGTCGAAATGATGCAATCGACAAATCCGACACCGATCACCTTTGGCATCGGGTCGATCCGCGCCAAGGTGCGGTCGTAATAACCGCCACCATTGCCAAGCCGAAAACATGCCTCATCCGCGCCCAGCAATGGTGAAATCACGACATCCGGCCTCATGGCCTCGCCTTTGGCAGGCACCGGGATGTTCCACACACCGCGTTCCATTGCACAGCCCGGCGACCAGTCGCGGAAGATCAGCGGTGCATTCTTTTTGACCACGACCGGAAGAAGCACATTGGCACCGGCATCATGCGCCCGCCCCATCCAGTCACGAAGATCCGGTTCGCCCCGAATGGGCCAATAGGCTGCGATGCGCATACCTTGTTCCGGCGCGACAATGGTCTCAAGCGTCTGGGATAGTTTTGTGGTCATCGCCGCGCGCTGCGGCGTCGAAATGCTCCGCCGGGCGTCCATCAGCCGAGCGCGCTCTGCGCTGCGAAAGCGGGCCACATCCCGCATCGTCGCCGGGTCCACGGGGTTTCCATCAACCAGAAGATGCGCCATGCATGGGTCCGACCCACCGCTGTCGCCGTCATCTTCCATGTTCACCCCTCTTGTGCAGCCACGGTTTTTTGGTCCGACGGTGCCGGTGCGTTCAATGTGCTTCGCGCGAGGGCGCTGATCAAGTCCGTGCGGGTCACGATCCCGATGATGCGGTCAGCTTCCAGCACCGGCACGGCATCTACCTCGCCATCCGCCATCAACGGCAGAAGCGCCGCCAGAGATGTCGATGGGCGCGCGCAGGGACCGTCAGCCGCCATGATGTCGGATGCTGTCAGCGGCGCATCTCCGGTTCTGTCCATCAAACGTCGCATGGCAGACCGAAAGGTGCGTCGGCTCAGGTTCGTTTCCCGGCTGGCGCGGTCGATCAGATGCATCTGGAAAATGACACCCAGATAATAATCGCCCGCGCCGATGACCGGCAAACAGGTAAATCTGTGCTGCCGGAACAACTCCGCAATCTCCGCCAATTTTGTATTACTGCGGACCGTCACCAGATTGCGGGACATGATGTCGGCCGCTGCCATCGGGTTCGTCCGATGCGTGGCCGCCTGAATTTCCGCGGCCCCGATCAGCCGGGCCAGATCCTCGACGCCCAGGTTGAACGACTGCCGATACCGGTTGAGAAGGTTGGTCAGTTCTTCTTCGGACAGTCCCAGACGTTCCATCGGTTCGGGGTCAGAGGTGCCGTGCGTGTTCGGGTCGTCGAATTGCCGGAACGGGTAATGCCGACCCGTCAATCTTCCATATGCGATTGCAATCAGAACAAGCAGAACCGTGCCCAGGGCAATCGGCGTCAATGCGAACATGAAGCCGAGTTCATCAACCGCGTCGGGGCTCATTGCGACGGTCATCGCGACTGCACCCGCCGGGGGATGCAACGCCCGGCACAGAATTGTGGCAGCGATGGCAAGCCCTACGGACAATGCGATACGAAGCATCGGTTCCGCGACGATCAGACACACAGCGACGGCCACGACGGCGGCAACCGAATTGCCGACAATCGCCGACCAGGGCTGTGCCAAGGGGCTGTTCGGAACGGCAAACAGAAGGACAGAGCTTGCCCCGAATGGTGCCACGAGGAACAGACCCAGGTTGAAATCAACCGAGGACGACAGGACCAACAGCCCACAGATCGCAAGTCCGACAAAGGCACCAAGACCCGCCCGCGCAGCTTCAAGTGGAGATGTGCCCGCGACTGCTGGACCAAATGAGCTAAGTTTTGACAAAGATCCACCCCAGCGAATTTTGCAACCTCAACGCGACCTGTGCTTGCTAAGGCAAGCGTCGCACGAGTGCCCGCTTATTCAGGGCAACGACCCATTTGTAAATATTGAAGATACGGTTAAGAAACATCTTTCGGGTGCGGTGAACGCGGTCGCGACCCTTTCGAAGATCAGCAATCAGCCTTGTGACCTTCTCTGTAGCTTCAATCCGGTATCAGCACGCAATCATCTTCGCGATGTTCCCAATCAATTTCCACCGTCGCATGTGCAATGCCGAACGTGGTGGACAGGCAGTGCTTGATCGCGGCTGTAGTAGCGGCCGGATCAGCGCTGTCGCTTAGGCGCACCTCCATCGTGGCGACGGGCTGCCCGGAGGTGATCGACCACACATGCACATGCTGAACATCTTCGACACCCGGCACGTCGGCCACCAGCGTCTGCTGCATGTCCGACACGACGAGATTGTTCGGCGCGCCCTCCATCAGCACATTCATCGACGCCTTGAGCAACATCCACGCGCTGCGCAGCACAATCACCGACAGCAGCACCGACAGGATAGGGTCAATCGGCGTCCAACCCGTCAGCCAGATCGTGATCGCCGCCACAATTGCCGCAACCGAGCCCAGAAGGTCGCCCAGGACATGCACCATCGCGCCGCGGATATTGACATGATCGCGGTCGCCGCGGCGGAGCATCCAATAGACGCCGATATTGACCACCAGGCCCAGCACCGCAATCACCAGCATTGGCCCGGCCAGTACCGGGCTGGGGGCTATCAGGCGCATCACCGCCTCCCACGCGATCCAGCCGACGAGCAAAATCAACGTCACCGCGTTGACGAAGCCGGCCAGAATCTCAAACCGCATATAGCCGAACGTCCGGCGATCATCGCTCTTGCGGCGACCAAAGCGGAACCCTGCCCAGGCCAAAGCCAGCGCCCCCGCATCGGTCAGCATGTGCCCGGCATCGGCGATCAGCGCCAGCGAGCCGGACAGCAGCCCACCAATCAGTTCCGCCAGCATGAAACTGAAGGTCAGCAGAAATGCGACCAGCACCACCTTTTCGTTTTCCGAACGCACCTTGGGTGCATGATGGTGGTCACCTGAGGAATGATCGTGATTGTGATCGTTTGGCATACTTGCTCTCTGAGACGGTCGCACCGGCAGCATGTCCAATGGACATGCGGACAAATCCCGTATTTGAAAGTAACATTCGAATGAAGCGGATAAAACGCGCGATTTATGCAATTGTTCCCGCGTCCTAACAGCGCGCGTTCATGGACATCCGTAATGCGTCACGATTGACTCGGAAAAGATAGTATACAATCATACGAAATTAATAAGAGGATCATTCGATTGGCCGTACCGACCATCAGCCGAATTAGCTGTCCGATCGACTTTGACAAGGATGGACGGCAGGCAGGATATGCGCGCGCCCCGCTGTCACGCAACACAGCAGGTTGGGGCGTGATCGAGATACCGATAATCAGCATCAAGAATGGCACGGGACCAACAATTCTGTTGACCGGCGGCGTGCATGGCGACGAATATGAGGGCCAGATCGCGATTTCCCGTCTCGCGCAGACATTGGACCCCGGCGAGGTTCAGGGCCGTGTCATCATGCTGCCTTGCGTAAACGTTCCTGCGGCATTGGCGGACACACGGCTTTCTCCGATAGACGGGTTTGACATCAACCGGTGTTTTCCAGGCGATCCACGCGGCACATTCAGCCCGATGCTGGCGCATTTTCTGGACAGCGTCGTGCTCCCCTACGCCGATGTGTCCATTGATATGCACACTGCTGGCCACAGCTGCGATTCCGCCTTATCGACCAACATGCATCACTCGAAAGACGCGGAAATGCTGCGCAAGACCCTGAGGGCGGCCGAAGCCTTTGGCGCGCCATACAACGTGGTCTTCGCGGGCGTTGACGAGGGCGCGACCTTCACCTCCTGCGTGGAGGCACGCGGGCTGGTGTCGTTGGGAACGGAACTGGGCGGCTGGGGCCGGGTCAGTATCGACGGCGTGCGGGTCGGCTCCTGCGGCATCCGGAATATCCTGAAACACTTCAACGTTCTGGAGGGCACTCCGAATGTAACGCATAAAGACGGCACCCCGGTCACGCGCCACATGATGGTGCGCGGTACCGATGCGTATCTGACCGCGCCACGCAACGGCATATTCGAACCCACACATTATCATGGTGCCACGGTGTTTGCGGGGCAGATTGCGGGATATCTGCATTTCCCCGAAGATATCGACACGCCCGCCCAAGTCCTGCATTACCCAAGCTCGGGCGTGATCTGGATGGGGGCGGGCCCGGGCCGCGTGACGCGCGGTGATCCGGTTGCGGTCCTCATGGAAGATTTCCGCGATGACTGGCCGTAACATGGCCACCAAACTTGGCAGTGTCGCGTCCGAGCGACCAAATATCCTGTATATCATGTCCGACCAACATTCCCGCCGTGTGGCCGGATGCTATGGCGATCCCGTCGCCCGGACGCCCAATCTGGACCGGCTGGCCGCGCGCGGTGTGCGCTTCGACAACGCCTACTGCCCGTCCCCGATCTGCGTCCCCAGCCGAATGTCGGCTTTTACCGGGCAGTACCCGTATGAGCAGCGCTGCTGGACGCTTCAGGACCATCTGGGCAGTGACCGCCCGACCTGGATGCATGCGCTTGGCGCGGCAGGATACCGACCCACCCTGATCGGCCGCATGCACTCTGTCGGTCCAGACCAGATGCACGGGTTCTGCGAACGACTGGGCGGCGACGCAGGACCGAATTGGCCCGGCGCTCCGACGCAAAGCCTTGGCCCGTTGGCATGGGCGCAGGGGCCGGGGCCCACATCCTTGCAGCGGTCGGGTGCCGGCCGGTCTGGCTATCAGACGGTTGACGAGGAAACGGCGGCGCTTGCCTGTGACTGGCTTGCCGCCAAGGGGGATGAGGGTGCCGAGACCCGTAACCCGTTCTGCCTGATGGTCGGGTTTCTGTTGCCACATTGCCCCTTCGTCGCCGACCCCAGGGATTACGCGGTCTTTGACGGCAAGGTGCCACCACCGTCGCAGCCTGCCCCCGATCCGGAACATCCCTGGCTGGCCAGATGGCGCAAGGATTGCGGCCTTGAAAAGACCGCTGTCGAGGATATGGCCCGCGCCCGCACGGCTTATTACGCGCTGGTCATGCGGATGGATCGGCTGATCGGGCAGGTTCTGGATGCGCTTGCAAAAGCAGGGCTCGGTGACAACACATTGATTGTCTATTGCTCCGATCACGGCGAACAGATCGGCGAACACGGCCATTGGTGGAAGAACACCTTCTACGAAGACTCGGTCGCCGTCCCGTTGATCCTGTCCTGGCCCGGTAGGGTGCCGGAAGCTGCCGCGCGTGGCCAGGTCACGAACCTGATGGATATCGGCGCGACGCTGATCGACGCGGCTGGTGCGCCCGCCCTGCCCGCCTCGCACGGGCGCAGCCTGCTGCGCATATGCAAGACACCCGCGCCAAGGTGGGACAACGTCACCTTCTCGGAATATGTCACCGATGCAACCGCCAACTGGTGCGGGTCCGAACCGACGCGCCAGCGGATGATCCGCAAAGGGCGTTACAAGCTGATCTTCATTGATGGCTATGAACCGATGCTGTTCGATCTGGAAACCGACCCCGAAGAGGCCAACGATTTGGCGGGTGTGCCAGAGCTTGCCGATATCCGCTCACATCTGACTGCCGAAGTGCTGGAGGACTGGGATCCCGTCAAGATCGCGCAAGAGGTCCGCAACCGCGAACGCGAGAAGGCCATCCTGCACGAATGGGCCAGCCAAACCCGGCCGGACCAACGTCATGTCCGGCGCCTTGATCCCGCCGAAAGCTGGCTGGAACCGCCGGTCGTGAAATAACTGCCGAAAGGGTTGCCGATGAAACGCATTCTGATCGTCGCGCTGCAACAGGAGGTTTCCAGCTTCAACCCGGTGCGCGGCACCCGCGCCGATTTCGAAGAGCATCTGGGCCAGAACATGCGGCAGACTTTTGCAGGCACAGACACCTATGCGGGGGGCGCGCTGGAAGTGCTGGATGGTGCAGCGGATGTGACGTCTGTCTGCGTCTACTCCGCAACCGCGTGCAGCGCCGGGACATTGCAGCATGACGACTTTCTCGCCCTGAAAGCGGCCCTGCTTGACGCCGTTCGCGCACAACTGGCTGACGGCATCGACGGTATTCTGTTCCTGCTGCACGGCGCGATGGCCACCACCGCAGAGACCGACCCCGAGGGCGATATTCTGGAAGCCATGCGCGCGCTTGTCGGCCCGAAGCCCGCCTTTGCCATGTCATTGGATCTGCACGGCATTCTGACCGCGCGGATGATCTCCGCCTGCCCCGCATTCGAGACGTTGCGCACCTATCCGCATGTGGATTTTGCCGATACCGGCGCGCGGGCGGCGCGGATGATGCTGCGTCTGCTGCGCGAAGACCTGTCGCCTGTCGTGGCACGGCTGCGCATTCCGATGCTGGTGCGCGGCGACGCGTGCATCACCGAGACCGGCTTATACGGTCACTACATGGCCCGCGCGGTGGCGTGTATCGGCTCGGACGGGCTGCTTGCAGCCACCGTGATGATCGGCAATCCTTTCACCGATGTGCCGGAACTGTGCTGTCAGGTATTGGCCATCAGCGACGGCGATGCGGAGAAAGCCGAGGCTGCGGTGCGCGACATTGCCGACGGGTTCTTCGATCACCGCGCGACCATGCAGGCCGATCTGGTCTCGCTGAATGACGCGGTGGCGCTGGCCCGCGCCGGCCGATTTCCGCTGATATTGAAAGACGCCGCTGACGCCCCCAGTTCCGGCGCATCGGGCGACAGCGCTGAACTGATCCACGCGCTTCTGGACGCCGATGTGACCGCTACGATCCTCGCCCCCATTGTCGACGCTCCCACCGTCGCGCGCGCATTCGAACTGGGCGTCGGTGTGACCGCCTGTTTCCATCTCGGCGGAAGCTGCGACAGACGGTTCGCGCCGGTCAAGGTGAAGGCCAAGGTCGCGATGCTCTCGGACGGTCAGTACCGGATGGAGACTTGGGGGACGTGGGACAGTGCCGGCCCCTGTGCCAAGCTGCGCAGCGGCAATCTGACCGTGATCGCCTCGACCCGCCCTGTGCAGCTTTTCGACCGGTCGCTGTTTTTCGGCCATGGCGAAGACCCCCGCGATTTTGACATCACGGTGGTCAAGTCCCCGCATTGCCAGCACCGTTATTTCGACGCATGGGCCGATACGGTTGTGTCCGTGGATGCGCAAGGCGCGACCTCTGCTCGGGTCGAGACACTGGGGCACAAGCTGTGTCAGCGGCCGGTGTATCCGCTCGATCCCATCGACACATTCACACCGGAGATAGAGATTTTCCGCTGAGCCGCTTGCGCAGGTGATAGGTCAGCGCGCTGGCGATGAACATGCGCAACCGATCCTCTTGCAGAGCTTCGCCTGTGTCGAGAAGAATGGCGCGATTGCCCTCATATCGGAACGCATCGGGCAGGATGGCGCGGAAATCCGAAATCAGTGTCGTTTGGCAATGGGTATAAAGCGCCACCCCGCCCGTTTTCGGCACCCCAAGCCGGATGGTGGAACCGGACTTGCTCTGTGCCGTCAGATAGGCAGGCTGGCCCCATTTCAGCACTTCCTGCAACGCCCCCACGCCCGGCGTCTGGGCCGCCGTTTCCAATATCAGCCGACGCAAATCCAGCAGATGTGGGCGCGCCGCGTCGGGAAACGCAGCAAATGCGGCTGCGACTGACGGCGTCTGAAAGGCGGGATCGGCATTTGTCATGCGACAAGGCTATGGGGCACGGGGCGGCCTGTCAAAGCCGCATCAGTTCTCGTCGTCCGGCGGCCCGCGCACATATCCATCGCCATCGTGGCTATATCAAAGGTTGCGCAAGCGCGGGTCGAGCGTATCGCGCAGCCCGTCGCCAATGATATTCAACCCCAGCACGGTCATCGCGATGGCAATGCCGGGCATCAACGCAACCCAGGGCGCTTCCTGAATATAGGACCGTCCCTCGGCGATGATATTGCCAAGGCTCGGCGTCGGCGGCGGCGGACCGACGCCCATGAAGCTCAGCACCGCTTCGGCCAGGATCGAGACCGAGAACACGAAGGTCAGTTGCACGATCAGCGGTGGCAGGGCGTTGGGCAGTATGTGTTTCAGCACGATGCGGGCATGGCTGGCACCGCAGGCCTTTGCCGCCTCGACATAGGGCATTTCGCGCAGGACCAGCACGGACCCACGCACGATACGGGCGGTGCGCGGCGTGAATGTGATGGTCAGCGCAAGGGCCGCGTTGCTCACCGACGGCCCCAGAACCGCCGCCAAGGCAATCGCCAAAAGGATCCCCGGAAAGGCCATCAACCCGTCCATCACCCGCATGACCGGGCCATCAAGCCACCTGACATAGCCGGTAAATGTCCCGACGATGACGCCCAGAATACCCGTGGCGACAACCACAAGCAGCCCGACCAGCAGCGACAGGCGCGTGCCATGAATCACCCGGCTGAGGATGTCGCGCCCGAAAGCGTCGGTGCCAAAGATGTTCACGGCATCAGGCGCGCTCAGCAAGGCACGAAAGTTGTTCTTGTTGGGATCGAACGGCGCAATCAGGTCGGCGAGGATCGCCAGCAGCACGATGAAGCCGAACAGCACCCCGCCGACCTGGATGGACCGGTGGCGCGCGGCTGTTCCAAGGCCCAGCTTCAGACGCGCCACCCAGGCACGCGTCGCGCTTATGTCGGGAACCCCGGCTTCAGCGGTCATTGCGCACCCGCGGATCGACGATTGTGTACAGAATATCCACCGCGATATTGACGAAGACAAAGATGCCCGCCGTCATCAGCAACCCTCCCTGCACGATGGGGTAATCACGGTTCTGGATCGCGCCGATGATCAACCGCCCGACGCCGGGCAGCGAATAGACAACCTCGATCACCACAGTGCCGCCAAGCAGCAACCCGGTCATGATCCCCACCAGCGTGATCACCGGGATCAGCGCATTGCGCAGCGCATGCTTGAACAGCACCAGTCCGCGCGGCAAACCCTTTGCCTTGGCGGTGCGGATATAGTCCTGGCCCATTTGCTCCAGCATGCTGGATCGGACCATGCGTGCGATCACCCCCATCTGGGTGAAGGCCAGCGTGCAGGCCGGCAGGGTCATGCTGCGCAGCCAGCCAAGCGGGCTTTCGGTGAACGGCGTGTAGCCACCGGTCGGGAACCACCCCATGCCGACCGCGAAAAAGAAGATCAGCACCAGACCGAACCAGAAATCCGGCAGCGACAGGCCCAGCAGCGCCCCCGCCATGGTGACCTGATCAATCCAGTTGTTGTGGTTTGTCGCCGCCAGCACGCCCAGCAGAACCCCGAAAATGACGGCCAGCACAAGCGACATGAAGGCCAGCGACAGCGTGACCGGCAGGCGCTCGAACACCGCGTCCACAACCGAGCGGTGCAACAGGTAACTTTGGCCCAGATCGCCCTGCAACAGGTTCCCGTACCAGCGGAAAGCCTGAATATGGATAGGTTGATCGAGCTGGAGACGTTGGCGTATCGCCTCCAGCTCGGCTGCCGTGGCGTCCGGACCGGCGATCTGAGAGGCGACATCACCGGGCACAAGCCACATCAGAAGAAAGGTCACAAGCGACACCACGAAAAGCACCGGGACCGCTGACAGCACGCGGGAGAGAATGTATCTCGTCACTAAAGGCGTCTCCTGGGCCTGTTTCCTTTCCCGGCCAGCCGCGCGCTTGTCGGTCCGGGCGTTTCAAGACGCGCCAGAGGTTCCGGCGGGCGCATGATCATGCTGGTCTAGTCCTCCAGCCAGATGTCGTTCAGACGCGGCGCACGGAACGGCTTGAACCCTTTCAGCCGAGCCGAGCCTGCCTGCATCCGGCCAACATCGCCGATCTTGATCTGCGGGACCAGATCGTAAATCGCGGTCTGGATTTCGGCAAAGGCTGTCTGCCGGTCCTCTACCGTCTTGCCGGTAATCAGGCGGTTATAGCTTTCTTCGAACACATCCGCCGTGCCGCGCATATGGGTCTGGTCGCCCCGCATCTTGGCGGCAATGCCATATGGTCCCAGGAACGGCTCCAGCCCCTGCATCAGCGTCCAGCCATTCCAGCCCTCGTCTGTCAGGCGGATCTTCAGCACAGTCGCCCAGTCCAGTTGTTTGACCACCGCATTGATGCCGATGGGTTTCAACTGTTCTGCCAGCACCACAGCCGCACGGCTGTGTTCGCCATAATTGGGATCGGTGAGGATCAGGAATTCTTCGCCGTCATAATCTGACATCGCCAGAAACTCCTTGGCCTTGTCGATATGCGCGCTCTCGTAGATTTCCTTGCCGATGTCGCCCGCGTTGTAGGTCCGGCCCGGATATTGCCAGCCATGATTGAGGTCGTAGAAGCCTTCGGTGGCGATCGCCATCACCTCTTCCGGCTCTATCGCATACAGCACCGCGCGCCGAAAATTCACATCATCCGTCGGTGGCAGGTTCCAGTTCATGATGAAGGTCATGAAGGCCCATTGCCGCGCCTCGTAGACGTTCAGATTTTCATCTGCGCTCATCCGCTTGGCAGCGGGCACCGGGATCTGGTCGGCCCATTGCACCTCTCCGGCCTCAAGCGCCGCGATGCGGGCGCCGGCCTCGGGGATAATCCGGTAAACGGCGCTGTCCAGATAGGCGGTTTTCTTGCCGCCAAAGCCAGTGGGGCCGTCGAAATCCTCGTTCGGGACATAGTCGGCAAACTTTTCCAACGTCACATGATCGTCGGGGACAAATTCAACGAATTTGAAGGGACCGGTTCCGATGATCTCAATCTCATTGGCGGGTTTCGTGGCCTCTTCGGCGGGGATGATGACGGCAGGTGCCCGAGGCGAGGAGAACCCTTCGATAAAGGTGGGCGTCGCCTCTGACATATGGAACGTCACCTCGTAATCGCCGGTGATCTCGATCTCTTTGACCTTGTCCAGCATGCCGCGCGTCGCCCCGACCTCGCGGTAGCGTTCAAGCGAGGCTTTGACATCCTCGGCCGTCATTTCCTTGCCGTTATGGAACAGAACCCCCTGTCGCAGCGGAAAGACATAGGTCAGCAGATCCTCGGAGGGCTCGATGCTTTTGGCCAGCATCGGGATCGGATTGACGTTTTCATCTATGGCGACCAGCGGCTCGTAAATGTTCATGTTGATGTTGCGCGCCGTTTCCGAAGAAGAGGTCATGGCGTCAAGGCTGGGCGGGTTTGCGCTTTGCGCCAAGACAAGCTCGCCGCCCTCAACCTGGCCCACGACCGGAGAGGCCGCGATGCCCAGCACCAAAGCGGGAATCGCCAGCACTTTGCGCAGCCTGGCCTTGTTGGTGATCCATCTCTTTTTACGCATAGCTTTCTCCCCTGATTGAACACGGCTCAGCCCGATCAGCATGCAACGTAAAAGTGCAGCGGCCTTAAAGTGCAGCGGCCCTTATTTTTCGTATTATCGTATACGATAGAGGGCTTGATGCAATCCATATTTGAGAATAGATTTCAATTGCGCGCATGTCATGGCAAGACCCGGCCCGAGGCTGGCCCCGGGCCATGTGCAGACCGACGAGGATCAAGATAAAATGAAACCGCCATCACGGCCGATAATAAAGACTCAGCTTGCTCCGATCGCGCCCAGGATGCTTGCAGAAACCATTGTCGATGCGATTGTCGAGGCTGCGGCCAAGGGCCAATTCCTGCCCGGCGACCGCATCATCGAAGCCGATCTTGCCCGCCAGTTGAATGTCAGCCGGGTGCCGGTGCGCGAGGCACTGCGCCTGTTGGAAAGCCGCGGCGTGGTGGAAAACACGCCCTATCGTGGCATGCGTCTCATGGAAGTCTCCAAAGACAGCATGCGCAGCCTGCGCAAAGTTCGCCTGACACTGGAAATGCTGGCTGCGACCGAGATTCAGAACCGCGCGCAGAAGGAACCCGAACTTCTGAATCCACTGGCCGAATGCGTGCAATCGCTTCGCGATGCCTCCCGTGCCAAGGATTATTACCGCGTCGCCATCCACGACATAGAATTTCATCGCCGTCTCTGTCAGGTGCCGGGCAATCGCGCGTTGATGCAGGCATGGGAACCGCTGGCGCAACAACTGACCATCGTGATCGGGCTTTCGACTTTTCTTCAACCCACACTGGTCAATATCGTCGAGGAACATGAAGAATTGCTGGGGATTCTACAGAGTGGCACCCCCGAAGAGCTGGAACGCAATATGCAAACCCATATCCTCGAAGTGCCCGATGCGGTAAATTACGAACGACTTCGCGCCAATCGCGACAACGTCAAAAAGCAAGATCCGTGATCGGGTAATCATCCCCGGCCTCGGCCAGAAGTCGGATCAGCTTTTGGTGCATATCGCGGACGCGTTCGGGGTCTTGCTCGATCAGGTTGCGCTGCTCGAACGGATCGGTAGCAAGATCATGCAGCATCCACGGCCGGACCCCATTTGTGGCGTTACCCAACACGGTGTATTTTGTATCCCGCGTGCGAATGCCGCGCCACGTCTCGTCATGGTAGCGCCGGTTCGGGCGCAGTTCTGCGGTGAATTCCAACAGAACGCCATCGCGATCCGGTAACGCCCCCTGCCCGGTCACAAAGCCAGAGACATCCAGCCCCGGCAGGTTTGGCGGCGCCCCGCCGCCAAGGCCCACCAAGGTCGGAAAAAGATCCTCGGTACACAGCGGTAGGTCGCTGCGGCGTCCAGACGCGACCAGACCTGCATCCGTGGACCACAGGATAAGCGGCACACCGATGGATTCCTCGAACGGCTCTCCCTTGCCCAGCATGCCATGACTGCCGCCCAACTCGCCGTGATCGGACAGGAAAACGACGATGGTTTCCCGGTCCGATGGCATCGCCTGCACGGTCTCCAGCAGCGCGTTCATGTTACGGTCAATCTCCTCGATCATCGCGTAATAGATCTGCATGTTTGCGACAAAGATCGCATCGCGTTCCGCGCCCCCGGCCGCATCGATCGTGGATCCCTCCTTCGCCATTTTTTGCCATTCCGGCGGGAAGGTGCGGATTGCCTGCACATCGACATTCGGTCGTCTGGCATACCCCCCGCGGGAGGCCACCCTCCGGATGGCCTCCTCTGGTGCCGTGAAGGGCGGGTGCGGTGCCTCCACGGAAAGGATCAGAAAAGACGGATCATCACGCGGCACGGACAGCCAGTCACGCGCCCGCTGAAACAGCGCGTCGGTCTGGTAGCCCTCCAACGGGACAGACTGATCCGCCTCTCCTTCGAACAGATGGGTGTCGTAGAAATCGTTGCGCAGCTCGAATCCCTGCCAATCGGCAAAACCACGCCGGTGGCTGGCCGGGATTGGCGTCCGGTTGGCCTCTTGCAGGGATTGCCCGCCGGCAATGCCGTAAAGCGAATACAGATGCCATTTGCCAAGATAACCGGTGTGATAGCCGCATTCCTGCATGGCCTCGCCCAGCGTGCGTTCTGCCGGTGACATGCGGTAGCCCAGCGCGGGCACCATCCGGCTATGCGCATATTCTCCGGTCAGGAACGAAAACCGGAACGGCACACAGGCCGGAAAGGTCGAGGACATGGCATCAAACACCAACCCCTCTGCGGCCATGCGGTCGATGACGGGCGTGCGCAGATTCGTGTCGCCGTAAAAGCCCAGCGCGTCGCGGCGAAGCTGATCCACCAGCACCACCACGATATTCGGCGCAGGCCCGCTCATGTCAGAGGCTGCTGACGGCAAATTTCTCTATCACCTCGTAGTTGGGCTCAAAGCCAAGCCCCGGCGCATCTGGCACATCCATGAACCCGTCTTTCTGTACAAACGGATCGCGCGCAAGATTGCGAGAAATCTCGGATGGTTCAACACAATATTCCAGCACATAGGCGTTGGGCACGGCCGCCAGAAAAGTCAGCGACGCGGCGGTGTTCAGATCCGTGGTGAAATTGTGGTTGGCGACCAGCACTCCTTTGTCGGCGGCATATTGCGCGATCTTCATCGCCTGCGTCAGACCGCAGCGCGTCAAATCAATCTGCGCCAGACCGATGCCGCCTTCGTCTATCAGCCGCTGAAACCCGCGCAGGGTACATTCTTCCTCGCCTGCCGCCAGCCGCTGGGTGATGTTTTCGGAAATCCGGCGATAGCCATTCAGGTCGTCGGGATGCACCGGCTCTTCGATCCATGCGAGGTTATACGGCTCGAACAGCTTGGCGCGCTGGATCGTGGTGGTCGCGTCCCAGATCAGACCGACATCCAGCATGATCTCGAAATCGTCGCCCGCAGCCTTGCGCAGAGCATCGAGATAGGCGCAATCGGTGGCCGGGTCCTTGCCGAACGGCTCCCATCCGAATTTGGCGGCGCTGAACCCTTCATCCTTGGCCGCCCGCAGCCGGTCTGCCGTGTCCTCGGGCGTGAACTGGAACATGTTGGAGGAATAGACCCGCAGCTTGTCACGGTAGCGCCCGCCCAGAAGCTTCCACACCGGTTGGTCCAGCGCTTTGCCCTTGATGTCCCACAGTGCCAGATCACAGCCTGCCATCGCCTGAATGACCGCGCCCTCGCGCCCGTAATACAGCGTGCCCTCATACATCTTTGTCCACAACCGGGCGACATCCATCGGGTCCTCACCGATCAGCAGGTTGCGCAAGCCGGTCACGATGGTGTGGGACATCGGCGCGTCGATGATCGCCTTCACCACCCATGGGCAGCCGTCCACTTCCCCCCAACCCGTCACACCCGCATCGGTGTCAATCCGCACCAGCAACGCATCTTGTGAACTGTCAGTGCGCGCCTCGATCTCTGGGAGCCGGAGGTAAATCGCGGTAACGTCGGTAATTTTCATTCCTGGCTCCAATATCTTTGTTTGCCCCAGCAGGCCCATCCGCGCCATGTCGGCAGCTTTCCGGATCAATGACCGAAAAACGCCGCCGCTTGTGCAGGGATCGCACACGTTGACTCGCATTTTTCGGATTGTATAAACGTATACGAAGATCGCAAGCTGCTATTTTGTAACGCGTCTTTTCTTGCGGCTATGTGCATAATGGCCGACATGCAGATTCGGAGATCCGACATGGCGGTCGCGCCTTTGCTTTCGGTCCGCGGACTAAGTGTCAGCTATGGCGGCGCGGCGCTGGTTGAGGGAGTCGAACTGGACCTGATGATGGGCAAGACCCACGGGCTGGTCGGAGAGTCAGGCAGTGGAAAATCAGTCTCGGCAATGGCGATCATGCGCCTGCTTGAGCCCAAGCAATTCCGCGTAGAGGCACAGCGCATCACCTTTGACGGGCGCGAGTTGCCCTCACTTGGCACACATGAGATGCGCCGCGTGCGCGGGGCAGAAATCTCGATGATCTTTCAGGAGCCCATGACCGCGCTGAACCCGGTGCTGCCGGTGGGCGAACAAATCGTGGAAACCTTGCGCGTGCATCAGAAGCTGGATCGCGCCACGGCCCGGAAACGAGCACTGGAAATGCTGGAATGGGTCCGCATCCCCGCAGCCGACAGGCGGATCGACGAATACCCTCATCAGCTATCCGGTGGGATGCGGCAGCGTGTGATGATCGCCATCGCCATCGCCTGCCAGCCCAAACTGTTGATCGCGGATGAGCCGACGACGGCACTGGATGTGACCATCCAGGCGCAGATCCTTGAATTGCTGCACGAGTTGCAACGCGAGTTGGGAATGGGCATCCTGCTGATCACACATGATCTGGGCGTGGTTGCAGGCTATGCCGATAATGTCTCGGTGATGTATGCTGGCCGGATCATCGAGTCCGGGACAACGTCACAGATCTTCGAACACGCGCTGCACCCTTATACACAAGGCCTCTTGCGCAGCCATCCGCCGGTGGATCGTGATGTGGACGAATTGCCAACCATCCCCGGCACCGTACCGCAACCGCATGAACGGCCCAATGGCTGCCGGTTTGGTCCGCGTTGCGCGCATTTTCGTCAGATCTGCGACCAGACTGATCCGCGCCTGATGGGCTTTGAGGCCCGCCATCGCGCCGCCTGCATACGGCCCAAAGACTACCTCTTTGACGGTCCGCTGGAGGTTAGTGATGGATGATCGCGCCATACCCTTTCTGCGTGTCAGCAACCTGACAAAGCACTTTCAGGTCGGGCGTGGCGGGCTGCTTGGGCGCAAACGTCCGGTCGTGCGGGCGGTGGATAACGTATCTTTTTCAATAGCGCGCGGCGAGACGCTGGCCGTGGTCGGGGAATCCGGCTGCGGCAAGACCACCCTCGGCCGTCTGGTGCTGCGCCTGATCGAGGCTGACTCCGGACAGATAGAGATTGCGGGAACCGAGATTCGCGGCCTGGATCATCGAGCCATGCAAGAATTCCGCCGCCGCGTGCAGATCGTCATTCAGGATCCCTTCGGCTCGCTCAACCCGCGTATGCTGATCGGACAGGCGATCATGGAACCGCTGGACATTCATTCTGTCGGCACCGCCAAAGCGCGGCGGGCGCGTCTTGCCGAACTGCTTGACCTTGTCGGCCTGCCCCAGAGTTTCGCCGCGCGCTTCCCCCACCAGCTATCGGGCGGTCAGCGCCAGCGCGTTGGCATTGCCCGCGCGCTTGCCTTGGAAACCGATCTGCTGATCTGCGACGAAGCCGTTTCGGCCCTTGATGTCAGCGTACAGGCGCAAATCGTCAACCTGTTGCAAAAGCTCAAGCACGAGCGCCAATTGACCTATCTGTTCATCAGCCATGACATGGCGATCGTCCGCCACATCGCCGACCATGTTGCCGTGATGTATCTGGGCGAGATTGTCGAGATCGCGCCCAAGGCGCAACTTTTTGCACACCCCGCCCATCCCTACACCCAGGCTTTGCTGAAATCCGTACCGCGCGCCCGTGTCCATGAACGCCCCGAACTTGCCATCAAGGGCGACATTCCCAGCCCCATCGACCCGCCGTCGGGCTGCCGCTTTCACACCCGCTGCCCGCATGTGATGGGGATATGCCGAAGCACGCCCCCCGCGCGAACGACTGTTGGCCCGGACCACAGCGCCAACTGCCACCTGCTGGCCCAAGCCCTGCCCGCCGCAAAAGGACAGACCGCATGACCAAACCGCCCAATATCGTCGTGATCTTCTCCGACCAGCACCGCGCCGATGCAATGGGCTGCGCAGGCAGCGCGTTCGTTCAGACACCCAACCTAGACCGACTGGCGGCAGAGGGCGTCAGGTTTCAGAACGCCTATACCCCCTGGCCCGTCTGCACCCCCGCCCGCGCGACCATGTGGACCGGCGTCTACCCGCATGCGCATCAGATCATCGACAATGTCTACGGCATCGACAACGCGTTTCAGAGCGTCGGCGCGGTCAAACGAACAGTCTTCGACCAGTTACAGGATGCGGGCTACCTGACCGCGCATTTCGGCAAATGGCATCTGGGCGAAGGCCACCCGCCGTTCTTCGACATCTGGGAAGAAAGCTTTAACAGCCGTGTCGGACATTGGGTTGGCGGACGGCTGGACGGACAATACCGGCCCACCTTGCAGACCGATGCCTGTATCGGTTTTCTGCGAGATCAGGCACAGGCGGACAGTGACCAACCCTTCGTCATGGTCCAAAGCTACTACCCGCCCCATGACCCATTCACTGCGCCCGCGCGTTTCTACGAACCCTATCGCCATAAGGGCGTGCCCTTCGCGGGCTATTATGCCGCCGTCACCGCACTCGACCATGAGATCGGGCGGATTCTGGACACGCTGGAGGCCACAGGGCTGCGCGAAAACACCGTTGTCCTGTATTACTCCGACCACGGCGAGACCTTCCGCTACCGGGCCGAGGGCGAGCATAAATTCGTCTGCACCGACGATTCAATCCGCATCCCGATGCTGATCTCATGGCCCGGCACGATTGCCGCCGGTGCCGTGCGGTCGGACCTGGTGGGGTTGCAGGATCTAACGCCAACCTTACTGGATTTTGCCGGCGCGCCACCGCTGGACCAATGCCACGGGCACAGTCTCAAACCCTTGCTCGATGGCATACCTGCCCCGGACTGGCGGCGCGGTTTTTACGTTCAGAACATCACCCATGTCAGCGCACTGCACCAACGCGCCTGGCTGTCTGAAGGATGGAAACTCATCGCATCGGATGATGGCAACCACGAGCTTTACAACCGACATGCCGACCCCGAGGAAGAGCTGAACCTTTTCATCACGCCGCGTTCCGATCCAGGTTTCGACCGCTACACCCATTATCCGTCTTATCGACCCGTGATTGAAACGATGCTGCGGGACGCGCGGGAATTTGCGCAGCGCATCGACGATGCGGAGGGCCTCGCGATTCTGGAAATGGCGGCCTGACGCGAGACGGGACTGTTTGTCGGCGCTTCCCGGTCGCATCATTGGTTAAGATGGCAGTCTCGTCCCGGACCTGGCCCCGATAGAAAATCGCTGCCGCGCCACCCCGCACGTCCCGCTCGGGATACAAAATCACTTTTTTCAATTAATGGGCGTCGCCAGAGAAATCCCAGATTGGCCGAAAATTTCATACGTCTGACCCGTTTGTAACTTCGCGATCATTCCTTACGCTCAAGTCACACGCGATAAAGCGTATATTACACATTTTCATTGGGGCTTGTCGCTCGATCTTCGCCCAACCTCGTCGGACCAGAATGATCTTGCCGGAAGGCACCACCTTACCTGGGTGGTGATGGTGCGGTCGAGAAGACTCGAACTTCCACGGGTGTTACCCCACAGCGACCTCAACGCTGCGCGTCTACCATTCCGCCACGACCGCACATGATCAGGTAGTGACGCGCCGTATATCCAAGCCCGCGCGCGATGTGAAGGGCATTTTTGCGCAAAATCCACCGATCATCTGCAAAGCTGCCAGGTTCCGTCAGTTTTCTCATATATCTGGCGTGAAATTCGACTGAAATCCTGCACACCAAGGTCTGCGGTGTGACGTTCCACCGTTAGACGCTTTCCGTCTATTTCCAGTAGGTTGAGGTCGTTCGGCTCGCCTCTTACACGACTGGACAGACCAGTGCCTGCCTGAAGCAGCAAGATGCCCTCGGCGTCGCGCAGAATCCGCGTGCTCCATGTGTGCAGGTGTCCGCACAGAACGATATCCGCACCACAGCTGTTCAGCTCTCGCAAGCCGACTTCGGCATTGCGCATCGGGCGTTTATGGGTGTCCGGTTGATGTTCGGGCGGATGGTGCATCATCACGATGCCCAAGCGGTCGTCGCGGCGTCCATCAGGGCCGCACAGCAGATGATTGCAGACCCGGCGCAGGCTGGTCCGACGCAGCTTGCCACGCTGCCATGCACGGGAATCGGCGGTATTGATGCCGTTAACAAGAACATCGTCCGATTGCCAACAAGGCTCCAGATCGCGGGCGATGTGCTTGCGAAAGCGCGACCACGGCCACAAAAAACGTACAAGAAGGTTATCAAGCGGCGTGTCGTGATTGCCCGGCACCGACAGCACTTGCGGTGACAAGCGGTCAATAAAGGCCCGCGCGTCCTTGAACTGGCTATGGCGGGCACGCTGCGTCAAATCGCCGGACAGCAGAACAAGGGCCGCCCCTGACCCGTTGATGAAGCGCACCAAGGGATCCAGAAGTTCTGGCCGGTCCTTGCCGAAATGCAGGTCCGAGATATGAACGATGCGCGTCATGCCGGAGCGATCACCCGCAACGCATCATCCCGCAGCCGAAAATTGAACGGTCCGCTCATCGGAAAGCGTTCGCCGTCCATGGCGATCACATGGCTCGGTTGCAGCGTTTCAATCTGGATGTCATGTCCGCAGATCAGCTCGAAGTCACGCTGTGGGTCCATCCCCCTGCGTGCAAGCTTCAACGCGCCGATCAACAGTTGCATACGCGTACTGTCAGGTGCCAAAAACAGCGCGAACCCACCGTCCCGGATACATTCGGCCCCGTCCAGCCCAAAATGTTCCAGTTGGAATGCGCTCCGTGCCACAAAGGCCAGCGGAGTCTTGGCGCGGTGGACCTTGCCATCCACGGTGACTTTCATCCTCAGGGGGGAATGGAACGTGGCAAAGGCACGCAGCACCGACCAATGTGCCGCCAGTTGCGATCTGCCCCAGCGTCTGTAGGTGCCTTCGCGCTCCTTCAACACCTCGGGATAAACCCCAAGACTGGCATTGTTGACGAAAGGCCGACCATTCACCTCGCCAAGCGTGAAAGCACGCGACTGCCCGTCCGCAATCAGATCTATCGCTTCATCGATCTGTTCCGGGATACCCAGCCCCCGCGCAACAAAGTTAAACGTCCCTTGCGGAATGATGCCCATCGTGCGTCCGGACCCGGCCAGCTGTCCGGCAATGCCCGAGATCGTGCCATCCCCGCCCGCAGCAACAATTGTACGAAACCCGTCCTTCATGGCCCGGCGACAGGTATCGGCAAGCAGATTGCCGCCGTCCATCTTGCGAAGTTCAAACATGCCGGGATGGCGCGCAAAGGCGGTTTTCAACGCCGCCATCGTGGCATCGGTTTCCCCTCGTCCAGACGACGCATTAAGGAGGACACAGACGTCTGCGGCAGGCTTGCCGTCCGGTCCCATTTTCATTGTCGCCTCATGCGTTGACACCGGTGCTCTCCTGCCATGCTGTACATCCAACGCCACGGAGCGTTATGGGTTCCTTTTTGTTCTGGCCTTCAATAAGAGTTGATCGGCAATTTCGGCAGGTCGCCACAGCGGAGCGCAACAAATGGTCGACTGGATCACCACCGATGGGCTGACTGATTACGAAGAGGCGGTCGCCTTCATGGAAGCCCGCGTCGCAGCCATTGCGGCGGGGATTGCCGACGAATGCGTCTGGCTGCTGGAGCATCCACCGCTTTACACAGCGGGGACATCGGCCAAACCCGAAGACCTGACCGATCCGGACCGCTTCCCCGTCTACCAGTCCAAACGCGGCGGACAGTATACCTATCACGGACCAGGCCAGCGTGTGGCGTATGTCATGCTAGATGTCGGACGCCGCGGACGGGACGTGCGCCAATTCGTCAAGACGCTGGAAAACTGGGTTATCGCAACATTGGACGAATTCAACCTGCGCGGCCACATCCGCAACGGTCGGGTCGGCGTCTGGATCGAGCGCGACGACAAACCGTTGACTGCCACCGGTGCCAAACAGGAAGACAAGATCGCCGCCATCGGCATCCGCTTGCGCAAATGGGTCAGCTTTCACGGCATTTCGATCAATGTAGAGCCCGAGCTTGATGATTTCAGTGGCATCGTGCCCTGCGGCATCACCGAACATGGCGTGACCAGCCTGGTTGATCTGGGCTTGCCGGTGACCATGGCAGATCTCGACGTCGCCCTTCAGCACAGTTTTGACACCGTGGTGGGCGAGATCCCCGGCCGCCAAGGTCAGCACCGCATTTGAACGGCCCGCACCGGCAGAAAAAGAAAAGGCGCATCCCGCGATGCGCCTTTTACCTTCATGTGAAATCAGAAACGTTCAAAGGGTGCTTGAAAAGGTCTTGGTTGTAAGATCGGGAACAGGATAAATCTGTTGTCGAAATGTCTTTCAGGCAAAAACGTGCCAAAGAATGTCAGCGCGTCGCAGGCCAAGCCGCGCCAATGCGTCATCGTCCAGTGCCCGCAACCGTTCGACTTCGGTCCTGAGGGCATCGTGGCGTTCGTCAAACGGCGTTCTCAAAGAAAATCGCAGGGCGTGAAGAAAACCAACCAATCGAGCAGGCATCCATATGGAGAAGGGCCGCGATACCGGCTTCAGACTGTCCTGATACGTCATCGTCATTCTTCTCCCTTGGGTCAGGCCCGGTTTGGTCCGGACCCGGAGGTTGTGGCAGCAACCTGCGTTAACATTACAATAACAAGTGCCCGCATTAACCGACAGTCAGGTATTCCTGACTGTCGCATGTACTGGCGCAAGGGAATCCATGCCCTTCGCCAGACCCGCCTGCGACAAAAATGTTTGATCTGCGTCAAAGTCTGACATTGCCCATGCCGCCACCGCATTCTAAAACGTGCATAGATTATCGGGGCGAGTGCGGGCTGTGCGCGCCCCTGTCACCATACCAGCAGGAGGCAAGACATGGCTGACGCCGCCATTCACGGCCACGAACACGAGGACGAGCGCGGTTTTTTCACGCGTTGGTTCATGTCGACGAACCACAAGGATATCGGGATACTCTACCTGATCGTTTCCGGCCTTGCGGGATTCATCTCGGTGGCATTCACCGTCTACATGCGGTTGGAGCTTATGGATCCGGGCGTGCAATACATGTGCATGGAAGGCGCGCGGCTGATTGCTGCGGCAGCCGGCGAATGTACGCCCAACGGACATTTGTGGAACGTGCTGATCACCGGCCACGGCATCCTGATGATGTTCTTCGTGGTTATTCCGGCCCTGTTCGGCGGTTTCGGCAACTATCTGATGCCGTTGCAGATCGGGGCGCCCGACATGGCGTTCCCGCGTCTCAACAACCTGTCCTTCTGGCTTTATGTCGCGGGCACCTCGCTGGCAGTCTGTTCGCTGCTGGCCCCTGGTGGCAACGGTCAGGCCGGTTCCGGCGTCGGCTGGGTGCTTTACCCGCCCCTGTCGGTCCGCGAAGGCGGCATGTCGATGGATCTGGCGATTTTTGCGGTTCACGTGTCGGGTGCAAGCTCGATCCTGGGTGCCATCAACATGATCACCACCTTCCTGAACATGCGTGCCCCCGGCATGACCCTCTTCAAGGTGCCGCTGTTCTCGTGGTCAATCTTCGTCACCGCCTGGCTGATTCTTCTGGCGCTGCCGGTTCTGGCCGGTGCCATCACCATGCTGCTGACAGACCGCAACTTCGGGACCACCTTCTTTGATCCTGCGGGCGGCGGCGACCCGATCCTCTACCAGCACATCCTGTGGTTCTTCGGTCACCCTGAAGTGTACATCGTGATCCTGCCCGGTTTCGGTATCATCAGCCACGTCATCGCGACCTTCGCCCGCAAGCCGATCTTCGGCTACCTGCCGATGGTCTGGGCACTTATCGCGATTGGCGCACTGGGCTTCGTTGTCTGGGCCCACCACATGTATACCGTCGGCATGTCGCTGACCCAGCAAAGCTACTTTATGCTGGCGACGATGGTCATCGCGGTGCCGACAGGGGTCAAGATCTTCTCGTGGATCGCAACCATGTGGGGCGGGTCGATCGACTTCAAGACACCGATGCTCTGGGCGTTCGGCTTCCTGTTCCTGTTCACCGTCGGTGGCGTGACAGGCATTGTTCTCAGCCAGGCAGGCGTCGACCGCGCCTATCATGACACCTACTACGTTGTGGCGCATTTCCACTATGTGATGAGCCTGGGTGCCGTGTTCGCGATCTTTGCGGGGATCTATTTCTACTTCCCCAAATTCACCGGCAAGATGTATCCTGAATGGGCAGGCAAGCTGCACTTCTGGGCCTTCTTCATCGGCGCGAACCTGACCTTCTTCCCGCAGCACTTCCTGGGCCGTCAGGGCATGCCGCGCCGCTATATCGACTATCCAGAGGCGTTCGCCACATGGAACGCAGTGTCGAGCTGGGGTGCCTTCCTGTCCTTCGCGTCCTTCGTGTTCTTCATCGGTGTCATGGTCTACTCTCTGCGTTCTGGACCGAAATGCACCGCAGCGAATCCCTGGAACGAATATGCCGATACGCTGGAATGGACCCTGCCCAGCCCGCCGCCCGAGCATACGTTCGAGATCCTTCCGAAGCAGGAAGACTGGGACAAGGGCCACGCGCATTAGTGGCAGCGCCCGACTGAGGCAATCGAAGGGCCCCGGACTTGATCCGGGGCCTTTTGCGTTTTGAGTCTCAATCCTGCACCCCCTGATATTTCAGGACATCAGGGCACCGCCCGCCCTGCGCCGGACGCGTCGAGCCTACACCCTCACTGCGCGCCGCCAGCAGTCCAGGCCAACGGGTGCGGCAGAATGCCCATCGACTTTGCGACACTTAACATCACGCTCAAACGTATTATTCTTGGCTCCATGCCCTATTCTTGGTCAGAAAATCCGCGCCCCACAGCCGAGACCGTACTGCGTCTCTGGCCGCACAACTCGCTTCCGCGCAAAGGATTCGCGGCGTTCATCCTCGCAACCTTTTTGCTGATCAGCATGCCACTCTTCGGTCTTTTGGGGACGGTTCTGCTTTGGGGCCTTCTGCCTTTTGGCATGCTTGCCCTTGCGGGTTTGTGGTACGCCCTGCGTCGCAACGAGGCTGATCGCGAGATTCTCGAAACCTTGACGATCGGCGCGGACAGCATGCACCTGGTACGGAAAAATCCGCGCGGCGCAGAGCAGGAATGGCAGTGCAATCCGTACTGGGCAAAGTTGACCATGCATCCCCAAAATGGCCCGGTGCCGCATTACATCACCCTCTCCGGTGCGGGACGCGAGGTTGAAATCGGCGCGTTTCTAAGCGAAAACGAAAGAATGGCGCTTTACTCCGAACTCACAGACCGGATGCGACGCATCACGTCGTCTCAGAAAGATTAGTCATGGCGCAGGCCCCGGCCTCTCCGAAATTGAAACGCGCGGCTCTGCTGGCGGCGGCGGCGGTCGTGGGTCCAAAGCGGGCCGGTGGAGGCGAGGCGCAGGCCGCGTCCGAACGTGCTGCGCTGCGTCTCAGGGCACCGGCACAAGGACACGAATGGGCCGCTCCGCAACAGGTGGTGTTCCTGATCCCGCTGGTCGGACAGGATCATGTCGGAGATTGGCAAGCTGTGGTGCTGCGGCTCCGCCTTACGCTAAGCAGTCTGATCGCGCAGGACAATCCAAACTGGTGCGCTGTGATCTGCTGTCAGCAACGCCCCGCCCTGCCCGACGATCCGCGCATAAGCTACCTGCCCTTCGACGACCCGGCACCCGGTAATGACAAATGGCGCAAGCTCGCCTGTCTGTACGATCACTTGCCAAGCCTCGACATCAACTCGGGCTATGCCATGAGCTTTGATGCGGACGATCTGTTGCGCCAGGGCACCGTGGCAGAAATGCTGAGCCGGAACGTCAAAGGCGGCTATCTCGTGCAAGCCGGCTATGTGATGGATGCCAGAACGGGCGCGGTGGGGCTGGCAGATGCACCGGATCTAAGGCAACCCTTGCGCAAACCGTTCTGGAAGCTCTGCGGATCCTGCGCCGCGTTGCGGTTCGATCTGTCTTTGCCCGGCATGGTGGACTTTCTGCGCGAGATGACCCAGCACGAACATCGCATGTTTCCCTACCTTGCCCGTTTGGCCGGACAAAGATTGCAGCCGCTATCGCGACCTTCGGTGCTTTATGTGCTGAACCACGGCGAAAACTTCGGTGCCCGCAGAGGGCGTGTCGGGTTCAAGACCCGTTTCGTTGTCCGTTTTCAAATAGACGATCCCACCGAACTGGCAGCGATCAAGGCCGATTTCCCCGCCCTCTAATCATAAGGGCACCAGATCAGCCTGCGCAGCGCCGCTAGGCTGACAGGCGTTGCTTGACCATCGGGCCGACGGCACCAAAATCCATTTGTCCAGTATACTTGCTTTTCAGCACGGCCATGACCCGGCCCATATCACGGATTGAATCTGCGCCAACTTCCGACATTGCATCGTTGACGGCCTTCTCGACGTCTTTGTCGGACAGTTTGCGTGGCAGAAATTCCTCGATCACTTCTATCTCGGCCAGTTCCCGCTCTGCCAGATCCACGCGGCCACCCTCTTCGTAGGTGCGTGCGCTTTCCTGCCGTTGCTTTACCATTTTTCCAAGGATCGCAAGCACTTCGGAATCAGGCACCCCGTCATCTCCGCCTTCGCTTCGGGCCGCAATGTCCTTGTCCTTGATTGCCGCATTGACCAGGCGCAGGGTCGAAAGTCGCATGGTCGCCTTGTCCCGCATCGCTTGTTTCATGGCGGAGTTGACCCGCGTACGAAGTTCCATTGTCGATCCCATCCCCATGGTTTACGCGAAATCTGAAGATACCTAATCGACGCCCAAGGCGCAACCGCTCGTTATTTCTTATAACCTACTGAATTAAAACAATATCATCTTGCCTCTTGCCACTTGACCACCGTCGCCAGCCCCCGTAGGTTCGCGCAAATCCACGCCAGAGAAAGAGTCGCGCCATGGTCTCCTCGTCCCATGCCAAGCCCACCGCCTGCCTCGCGCTTGCGGATGGAACGGTTTTTTACGGTCAAGGCTTTGGCGCGACCGGCGTCACGGTGGCAGAGCTGTGCTTCAACACCGCCATGACCGGCTATCAGGAAATCATGACCGATCCCTCCTATGCCGGGCAGGTCGTCACCTTCACCTTCCCGCATGTCGGCAATGTCGGGGTCAACCCTGACGATGACGAAACTGCGGATCCGGTCGCCGCTGGCATGGTTGTGAAATGGATGCCCACGCAATCCTCCAACTGGCGCGCTGTTCAAGAACTGGGCGATTGGCTGGCAGCGCGCGGACGCATTGCGATCGGCGGCGTTGATACGCGGCGGCTGACCCGTGCGATCCGCCAGCAAGGCGCGCCGCATGTCGCACTGGCGCATGATCCGGACGGCAATTTCGACACCGAGGCGCTGGTCGCCCAGGCGCGCGGGTTTGCCGGGCTTGAAGGTGTTGACCTGGCCCGTGATGTGACCTGCGCACAAAGTTATCGCTGGGATGAGATGCGGTGGGCATGGCCCGATGGCTATGCCAAACAAGAGTCACCGCGCCACAAGGTTGTTGCGGTGGATTACGGTGCCAAGCGCAATATCCTGCGCTGTCTCGCCTCTGCGGGCTGCGATGTGACCGTCCTGCCCGCCACCGCCACCGCCGAGGAGATCATGGCGCATGAACCGGACGGTGTGTTCCTGTCCAACGGTCCCGGCGATCCGGCAGCGACCGGGGAATATGCCGTGCCGATGATCAAATCCCTGCTGGAGCAGCCTGATCTGCCGATCTTTGGCATCTGTCTGGGCCACCAGATGCTGGCACTGGCGCTTGGCGCACAGACCGTCAAGATGAACCACGGCCATCACGGTGCCAACCACCCCGTGAAGGATTACACCACTGACAAGGTCGAGATCACCTCGATGAACCACGGATTTGCCGTCGACAGCCAGACCTTCCCGGAAGGTGTGGAAGAGACGCATGTTTCGTTGTTTGACGGGTCCAATTGCGGTTTGCGTGTAAAGGACCGTCCGGTGTTCTCTGTTCAGCATCACCCCGAGGCCAGCCCCGGACCGCAGGACAGTTTTTACCTTTTCGAACGGTTTACGGACTACATGTCCGCCCGGTGAAAGCCATTCTCTAAAGGCCGGTTAAGCCTCCCTTAAGTTTCTACCGCCAAAACTTGGACGGTAGAAACCAGGGTGGCGGCTCAGCGATGAGTGAACCGAAGCTAGACCTTTCACGCGCGGAGCTTCCGGTTCAGCACGGTCGCCCAGTGGGGCAAATGCTGCTGGAGGCAGGCGCGCTGGAAACCGGCGACCTGTTGAATGCGCTTGCAGAAAAAGGTCGCAGCGGCGCAAGGATTGCGCGCATCTGCGAGGCTGATGCCTTGGCGGATCCGTCGCAGATCGTGGCCGCGCAAGCGCGTCACTGGGGCGTCATGGCGCTTGACCGGGACGATCAGCCGCCCGATCCCGACTTACGTGACATGCTCAGCGCTGAATTCTGTCTGGAACATCTGGTCCTGCCTTGGCTGCGCATCGGCAAGACATTGGTGATTGCCACCGCCCGCCCCGATGCGTTCGAAACCCTGCGCACGCGTCTTCCCGACGGTATCGGCTCGGTCCAAATGGCTGTGACCCACGAGGCCGACATCCATGCGGAGATTGCCGCGCGTCATGGCGCTGCCCTGATGCACGCGGCCGAAACGCGCGTCCGTGCCGACGAAAGCTGCCGGGACCTTGCCCTGATGACATGTCCCAGGGCCATTCTTGCCGGTCTACTGGGGCTTGGGGCGCTTTCGTTGCTTGCACTCATGCCGGGGCTGTTTTTCGCCTGTCTCGCAAGCTGGGCGATCGTCGCATTGATCCTGTCGGGCTTGTTGAAAGGCGCAGCGTTTGTCGCGCAGTTCCGCCACAGGCCGGTTCATCGTCACGACCCACCACCATTCCCATGGCCGACCGTTTCAGTAATGGTGCCATTATATCATGAGGATGATATTGCCGGAACGCTGGTCAAGCGGCTGTCACGACTAACCTATCCGCGCGCATTGCTGGATGTGGTACTGGTGCTGGAAGCCAAGGATGACCGCACGCGCAAGGCACTGGTTCCGGCGCTGCTGCCACCCTGGATGCGGGTAATCGAAGTCCCCGACGGCAGTGTCACCACCAAACCGCGCGCGCTGAACTACGCGCTGGGATTCTGTCGGGGCGAGATTGTCGGCATATACGATGCCGAGGATGCCCCCGCCCCTGACCAACTTGATCGGGTGGTGGCGCATTTCAACCGTGCCCCCGCAAAGACCGCCTGCCTTCAGGGCATTCTCGATTTCTACAACCCGCGCGCCAACTGGCTGTCGCGCTGCTTTTCCATCGAATATGCAAGCTGGTTCCGTATCCTGCTCCCCGGCTTCGCACGTCTGGGCTTCGCGATTCCCTTGGGCGGCACAACAGTGTTCTTCCGCCGCAAGGCATTGGAACATGTCGGCGGATGGGATGCCCATAACGTCACCGAAGATGCCGATCTTGGTTTCCGGCTGGCGCGCTACGGCTATCAAACCGAACTTTTGGCCTCGGTCACACGCGAGGAAGCCAACAACCGGTTCTGGCCCTGGGTCAAACAACGCTCGCGCTGGCTCAAGGGATACATGATCACATATCTCACGCATATGCGCTCTCCCCGCAAACTCTGGCGGACGTTGGGACCGTGGAAGTTCGCCGGTTTTCAGGTGTTTTTCCTGACCACGATCAGCCAGTTTCTGCTGGCACCGATCATGTGGTCCTTCTGGCTGGTGCTCTTCGGCATGCCGCATCCGATGTCCGCGCTTCTGGACAATGCGGGATTGCGGGTACTCACCGGCATTTTTCTGGCATCCGAGGCATTGGCGATTGTCATCGGACTTGCCGCAGTTGCGCGAACGCGACATCGCGGGTTGTGGATGTGGGTGCCTACTTTGTTGATCTACTACATGATGGGCTGGCTTGCCGCGACGAAGGCCGCCTATGAGCTGCTTGTCCGGCCTTTTTACTGGGACAAGACCGCCCATGGTCATTCCCCCCCCGATGCCGGCCAAGATACCCCGTCCAGGTCAGCCCAAAAAACAGGCGCGGCACGCTGAATTGACCAAGACGGAAACGCATGTAATTGTCGAAACCAACGGTCTTTCCACGCTGTCGGCACCGGGGCGACTCGTCAATCGGTTACTCGTCTGCCAACCCCTGACTGTCCTGTTTCAGCCGTGTCACGAAAGCCGCTGAAATATGGTCGCGTAACGCCGCGTAGGCCGCGTCCTCATCGCGCCGGGCAATCGCATCGACAATCGCCAGATGCTCTTCAAGCGCATTCGCGCCCCGGCCCTGTGCCGCCAACGAGGTCGTCGCCATCAGCGCCATCGACCGGTAGACCAGATCAAGCTGCTGAACCAGATAACGGTTATGAGAAGTCAGGTGGATCTGCTTGTGGAAGCGCCGATTGGTGCGCGCCAGTGCCGCCGGATCCGACAGCAGCGCGCGATCTTCGATCACCATATCGCGCAGGACCTGCACTTCTTCTTCGGTTGCATGTCGCGCAGCCAGCCGCGCGGCCAGCCCTTCAAGCTCTGTGCGCACGACATAAAGTTCTGCCATCTGGTTATGATCGAGTGACGCCACGATCAGGCTGCGCCCATCGCGCGCCAACAGGGATTGCGTTTCAAGCCGCTGCAACGCTTCGCGAATCGGCGTCCGGGAAACGCCGAACCGATCTGCCAGATCGCTTTCCACCAACCGGTCGCCTGGGCGAAACACGCCAACGTCGATCGCATCGAGGATCAACGAATAGGCATCCTTTTGCGGCGGTTTAATCTGGTTCATGGCGCGATCTTATCCTCCGGGAATGCGCGTCAGGATAACCGCTCGCCGCAAGCAAGGCCACCCATTGCGCGCCTCAGTGCGGACCATTACATTTGCCCGATGACACGCGCCGCCTTCTCTCATATCCGCCAATGGGTGTTCGATCTGGACAACACCCTGTATCCGCCCGCCGCCCGACTTTTCGAGCAGATCGAAACGCGGATGACGTCTTTCGTGATGTCGGCACTTGGAGTCGAGCAGGACCGCGCCAACCATCTGCGCAAACATTACTGGGCAACATATGGCACGACGCTGGCCGGGTTGATGCGTGAACATCAGGTCGATCCCGGCCCCTATCTGACACAGGTTCACGACATTTCCTTCGACAGCCTTCAGCCTGATCCATATCTTTGCGAAACCATTGCGCGCCTGCCCGGCCGCAAGATCGTCTATACCAATGGCACCGCACCCTATGCCGCACAGGTGCTCAAGGCCCGCGGTCTGGAGGCCGCGTTCGATGCGATCTATGGCGTCGAAGAGGCCGGATTTCTGCCCAAGCCCGAACGCGCCGCCTTCGAGGCCGTGTTCGCGATGGATGGCATCACCCCAAGCGCCGCCGCGATGTTCGAAGACGACCCGCGCAACCTTGCCGAACCTCATGCGATGGGCATGCGGACGGTTCATGTCGCGCCGGAGCGGCTGGAGGCACCACATATCCAGCATCACACCGGGGATCTGGCCGCATTTCTGGCACGGCTGACCTAGCGCCGCGCGACCAAAAGCCTGATCTGTCGCATGGATGGCCCCTTCCCTCCGCGCTAGGTTCGCACACGGCAAGACGGAGGCGCATATGGACTACGATATTGTTATCAGCGGCGGCGGAATTGCCGGCCTTGTGGCGGCTGCCGGATTCGGGCAAGCCGGATTTTCTGTGCTATGCGTTGATCCCGCAGCGCCGATAACTGACCGCGATGCCGCCGGATCGGACCTGCGCAGCACCGCATTTTTGCAACCGGCCCAGACCTTTCTGGACCGGATCGGGCTTTGGGACAGGCTCGCGCCCCATGCCACGCCCTTGCAGGTAATGCGCATCGTCGATGCAGGCGGCCCAGCACCAGAGCCGCGCCTCATCAAGGAATTTGACGCCGCAGATATTTCCGACAAGCCCTTTGGATGGAACCTGCCAAACTGGCTGCTGCGCCGCGAAATCCTTGCGACGCTGAAAGATCTGCCCAATGTCGAATTTCGTCCCGGCATCGGCGCCACTGTCCTGTTCACCCGGATGGCAGAGGCACGCGTCACGCTCAGCGATGGCAATCGCATCCGCACCCGGTTGGTGATTGCCGCCGACGGACGCAATTCTCCGATGCGCGCGGCGGCGGGTATCCGGTCACACACCACCCGTTTCGGCCAAAAAGCACTGGCCTTCGCCGTCACGCACCCGATCCCGCATGGCAATGTCTCCACCGAAATCCACCGCACCGGCGGGCCTTTCACGCTGGTCCCCCTGCCCGATTGGGAAGGCCGCCCCTCTTCCGCCATTGTCTGGATGGAGGAAGGCCCGAAAGCCAAGGCGCTGATGGAATTGGACAACCAGGCTTTCGAAGAAGAGATGAGCGCACGATCGTGCCACCTGTTCGGACCGCTGAAGCTGAATTCACGCCGGACGATCTGGCCGATCATCAGTCAAAAGGCCGAACGGCTGGCCTCGGAACGGCTGGCACTGGTGGCCGAAGCCGCGCATGTCGTGCCACCCATCGGTGCGCAGGGCCTGAACATGAGCCTGACCGACATCAGCACCCTGCTTGATCTGGCCGAAGCAGCACCAGAATCGCTGGGCAGTTCAACGATGCTGGACAGCTATCATAACGCCCGCATCGGCGACATTCGCGCCCGCGTCGCCGGGATCACGCTGCTCAACCGCACGTCCATGCTGGCGAATCCGCTTCTGCGCAACGCACGGGCCGCCGGGCTTGGCGCGCTTTACGATCTCAAACCGCTCCGGCAATCCGTGATGCAACTGGGCCTGGGTGCCCGTCAGGGTTAAGCGCCCCGTTCACGGTCCTGCGCCGGGGGAGGTCGCCTTGGCGACCGGGGGCGCAAGCCCCTGCTGCGTGCGAACGCGAACTTTCCGGCGCGCCCCGCCAAGGGGCGCACCTTGCGGTCAAACCCGGCAGCCTCAGGTCTTCGCCAGAACTGCGTCCAGCGCCGTTTCCAGCCGTGCGACGGTGGCATCGACATCCGCCAGCTTATCCAGTCCGAAAAGCCCCAGACGGAAGGTCGAAAACCCCTCAGGCTCGTCGCATTGTAACGGCACGCCTGCCGCGATCTGCACGCCCTCGGCGACAAAGGCCTTGCCCGACTGGATGTCCGGCGACCCGGTGTAGCTGACCACAACACCCGGCGCGGCAAAACCGTCCGCCGCAACCGAGGCAATCCCGCGCGCAGCCAGCGCCGCTCGAACCTTTGTCCCCAGATCCCATTGCGCGTCCCGCATCTTCGCGAAACCCAGTCGTTTGGTCTCTGTCATCGTGTCACGGAAGGCGCGCAGACCATCGGTGGGCAATGTCGCGTGATAGGCATGACCGCCGCCCTCATAGGCCTGCATGATCTGCCGCCATTTTTTCAGATCAATGGCAAAGCTGTCCGACGTGGTCTCGGCCATCCGCGCCTCGGCCCGTTCCGACAGCATCACCAGCCCCGCGCAAGGCGTCGAGGACCAACCCTTTTGCGGTGCCGAGATCAGCACGTCCACGCCCGTCGCCTTCATATCGACCCAGATGCAACCCGACGCGATGCAATCCAGCACCATCAGCGCGCCGACCTCATGTGCCGCTTTCGCCATCTGCCGAATATAATCGTCAGGTAGGATCACACCCGAGGATGTCTCGACATGCGGTGCAAAGACAATATCCGGCCGGTCAGCACGGATGCGGGCAACTACTTCGTCGATCGGCGCGGGTGCAAACGGGGCCTGTGTTTCGTTGCCCATGCGACGCGCCTTCATCACGGTCGTGTCATTGGCAATGCCGGACGCGTCGAAAATCTGGCTCCAGCGGAACGAAAACCAGCCATTGCGCACCACCAGTACCTTGGCGTCCTGCCCGAACTGGCGCGCCACGGCCTCCATCCCGAAAGTGCCGCCACCGGGCACCAGCGCCACGCCATCGGCATTATACACCTCGCGCAGCATCTCCGAGATGTCCCGCATCACCTGCTGGAACACTTTCGACATATGGTTGAGCGACCGATCGGTGAAGACAACCGAGAATTCAAGCAACCCGTCGGGATCGACGGTATCTAGCAAAGCAGCCATTTTTGGACCTCCATAGCGTTACCACTAGCGCTAGCAAGTCGCGCCCGGAATGGCAAAGCCTACCTGCGCCTTGCGTGCGGCTACACCGTCAACCCAGCGGGCCGGGCCGTCTTTCCTCACTCAGCAACACATTGGCATCGACACTGCCCACCCCCGGCAAGGTCATCAGCCGCCGTCGCAACACGCGCTCGAAATCAGGAATGTCGCGCGCCACCACCCGCAAGCGATAATCATACATGCCCAACACATGTTCGACCGTCTGCACCTCGGGGATGGCCGCGACAGCGCGTTCGAAATCCTCAAGGCTGACGCGGCCCTTGGTCGCCAGCTTGACCCCCAGAAACACCGTCACACTGAATCCAAGTGCCGCCTTGTCCAGATCCAGCCGCACGCCGCGAAACACACCCGCCTCGCGCAATCGCTTGATCCGCCGCCACGCGGCAGGCTGCGACAAGCCGAATTGCCGGCCAAGGGCACCTGCACTGGCCTGCGCATCTTGCGCAAGGGCGCGGATCAACCCGCGATCAATCTCGTCCAGCTCCATCATAAGGGCAGCGTTTTATCCGTTTTCAGCCGCGCCACATGCATCAGCGCATCCAGATCCGAGATATGCGGCAAGGTCAGGATGCGGCTGCGATAGACGTCCTGATAATGCCCCATGTCGCGCGCGATCACCGAGAGGCGCACATCGACCTGCCCCAGAAAGGTCTGGATCTCGATCACTTCGGGAACCTCGCGCGCCGCCTCGATAAAATCGTCAAAAGCGCGGGGCTGTGTCTTGTCCAACGTCACGCGCAAGCTGACCTCGACCGTGTAGCCCAGCACCGGCCAGTTGATCTCTGCCCGCGCGCCGCGCAGCACCCCGCGTGCGCGCATCCTCTCCAACCGGCGCGCCAATGTGCTGGACGTGACCCCTGCCCGATCAGCCAGATCGGCCGCGGCCGTTTCCGGCGCGGCCTGAAAGTGCCGCAGAATGCGTCTATCAATATCGTCGAGCATGATTTTTTCGCACTTACCCAGATTGACGAATGGAACCTCCTACAATTCGCAAAATATCGCGAATAACGCAAACACTATCGCGGAAGGATGGGTAGAGTGCGCACAAGAACAACTCCAAGGAAGGATTCCTCATGCGCGTTTACTATGACCGCGATTGCGACATCAATCTCATCAAGGACAAGAAAGTGGCCATTCTGGGCTACGGCTCGCAAGGCCATGCCCACGCGCTGAACCTGCGCGATTCGGGTGCAAAGAATGTCGTCGTCGCCCTGCGCGAAGGCTCTCCCTCTGCCGCGAAGGCCGAAGGCGAAGGCCTCAAGGTCATGGGCATCGCCGAAGCAGCCGCCTGGTGTGATCTGATCATGTTCACCATGCCCGATGAGCTTCAGGCCGATACTTACAAGAAATACGTCCATGACAACCTGAAAGAAGGCTCTGCCATTGCCTTTGCCCACGGCCTGAACGTGCATTTCGGCCTGATCGAGCCCAAGCCCGGCGTTGACGTCATCATGATGGCCCCCAAAGGCCCCGGGCACACCGTGCGCGGCGAATACACCAAGGGCGGCGGCGTGCCCTGCCTCGTTGCCGTTGACAATGACGCCACCGGAAAGGCGTTGGAAATCGGCCTGTCCTATTGTTCCGCCATCGGTGGCGGTCGCTCCGGCATCATCGAAACCAACTTCCGCGAGGAATGCGAAACCGACTTGTTCGGCGAGCAGGCCGTTCTGTGTGGCGGTCTGGTCGAGCTGATCCGCATGGGTTTCGAAACACTGGTCGAGGCCGGCTACGAACCCGAAATGGCCTATTTCGAGTGCCTGCACGAAGTGAAGCTGATCGTGGACCTGATCTACGAAGGCGGCATCGCGAACATGAACTACTCGATCTCCAACACGGCCGAGTACGGCGAATATGTTTCCGGCCCGCGCATCCTGCCCTATGCCGAAACAAAGGCACGGATGAAAGAGGTTCTGACCGACATTCAAACCGGCAAATTCGTGCGTGACTTCATGTTGGAAAACGCCGTTGGCCAGCCGTCGTTCAAGGCGACGCGCCGCATCAATGACGAGCACCAGATCGAAGCCACCGGCGAAAAGCTGCGCGGCATGATGCCCTGGATCTCTGCCGGCAAGATGGTCGACAAAGCAAAGAACTGATCTGATCCACAAGATCAGCGCGAAGGGGCGCCCCTTGTCGGGTGCCCCTTTTTCGTTCCGCCGCGCCAATGCCTCGGTTCACTGGCTGAGATTTTGGAGCCCACGAAAAGCCCACAAGGTCATCGCATGACGCAACCTGCCGAGATCACTTCGAGAAGTTGGTTCATGGTGCTGGCCCTGGGCGTGGTCTGGGGGGCGACCTTCCTTGTCATCGAACTGGCGTTGCAAGGCATCACCCCCTTTTGGCTGGCCGCCGCGCGGATCGCTTTTGCCGCCACTCTGACGGTGGCCGTCTGGGGCTTGCGCGGCTTTCCTTTATTCCTGACCGAACAGAAAGACTGGCCCGCCCTTGCCTTTGCCGGTGCGTTCAGCGCCGCCATTCCTTTCGCCCTGCTAAGCTGGGGGCAGCAATTCGTCACGTCAGCATTTGCGGGCGTGTCGATGGCGGCGGTGGCGCTGATGGTTTTGCCACTCGCGCATTTTCTTGTGCCCGGAGAACGGATGACGCTGCGCCGCACGATCGGTTTTCTGATCGGCTTTGCTGGCGTCGCCGTGTTGATCGGCGGACAGGCACTGGCCACGACCGGCGCGGCATTGGAGCCTTGGGGCCGTGTCGCCTGCCTTGGGGCCGCCGCTTGCTACGCGATCAGTTCTGTCATGATGCGACGGCTGCCACCAATAGACGGTATCGGGCTGGCCGCGATGCCCCTGATCTTCGGAAGCCTCTTTGTTGTGCCCATGGCATGGATCGCCGAAGGGCCGCCGCCACTGCCCGATGGCCGGACCCTGATGTTGCTTGCCTTGCTGGGCCTGATCCCCACGGCAGGTGCCAACCTGTTACGGGTCCTGGTGATTCGCAGCGCCGGACCGGTCTTCATGAGCCTGACGAACTACATCGTGCCGCTTTGTTCGGTCACGCTTGGTGCCCTGCTTCTGGGAGAGCCGCTGCACCGATCCCTGCTTCTGGCGCTTGTGCTGATCCTGACAGGCGTCGCGCTGAGCCAATACGGTGCGTTACGTCGCATGTTCCGGCGCGCCGGCGAAAAATCCGGCTGAGGCGCTGGGGGGTACTTGTTCTTGGGGCAGTGTTTTGGCGACACGATGGAAGCGAGGGGCCAGCCCCTCGCGCTCCCCGGAGTATTTTGACCAAGAAGAAGGGGGAAGGAGCGTTACGGCGAGGTTTCGATATGTCGCGCAGGCCTTAGATAACGGCTTCGACCGAGGCGACGACGTCGTTCACCACCCGGTCCAGCAGTCCCTCGTCTTCGGATTCGGCCATCACCCGGATCAACGGCTCGGTTCCCGATTTGCGGATCAAGAGCCGACCATTGCCTTTCAGGTCCGCTTCGGCCGCGGCGATGGCCTTTTGGACACTGGCAGCCTCAAGCGGGGCGCGGTCCGCGGCGAAGCGCACATTCTTGAGCATTTGCGGCACCGGTTCGAAATTCCGTGCAAGTTCGCTGGCGGGTTTGCCGGATTTTACCATCGCCGCAAGGAATTGCAGGCCTGCCATCAGACCGTCCCCTGTCGTGGCATAATCCGTCATCACAATATGGCCCGACTGTTCGCCGCCCAGGTTCCAGCCGCCACGGCGCATCGCCTCGACCACATAACGGTCGCCCACGGCGGTGCGTTCCAGCCTTAGCCCGCGCGCGTCGAGGAACCGTTCCAGCCCCAGATTGGACATGACCGTTGCGACCAGAACGCCATCGCGCAACCGCTGTTCCTCGGCCCAGCGAGCGGCCATCAGCGCCATGATCTGGTCGCCATCGGCGACCGTGCCGGTCTCGTCAATGATCATCACCCGGTCGGCATCACCGTCAAGGCAGATGCCGACATCCGCCCCATGTGCGACCACGGTTTCCGCAGCGATGCGCGGCTTGGTCGATCCGCAATCGTGATTGATGTTCTCGCCATTGGGTGACACGCCGACCGGAATCACGGTGGCACCCAGTTCCCACAGGACTTCAGGGGCTGCCCGGTAGGCAGCGCCGTTGGCACAATCCACAACGACTTTCATCCGGTCCAGCGACAATCCTTGCGGCAACGTCGATTTCACGCGTTCCTGATAGCGGAAGCGGCCATCGTCGATCCGGCGCGCGCGGCCGATTTCGTCCGCGGGGGCGACATCGACGCCCGACGCGACCATCGCCTCGATCTGTGCTTCGGCGTCATCCGACAGTTTGAAACCGTCCGGCCCGAAGAACTTGATGCCGTTATCCTGGCTGGGATTGTGGCTGGCAGAGATCATGATCCCCAGATCGGCGCGCATCGACGGCGTCAGGAGGCCCACCGCAGGCGTTGGCACCGGCCCCAGCAGCAGCACGCTCATTCCGGTCGAGGTCAGCCCGGCCGTCAGCGCGTTTTCGAACATGTAGCCCGACAACCGTGTGTCCTTGCCGATCACCACGCGGTGAACGCCATCCCTGTCACGGCGAAAATAGCGCCCGGCGGCGGCCCCGATGGCCAGCGCCATTTCTGCGGTCATCGGATGGCTGTTGGCCCTGCCCCGGACACCGTCCGTGCCGAATAGCTTACGCCCCATGCTGCTCTCCTTGTTCTATTGCCGACCAGAGCGCCAGTGCCTGCCGTGTCTCATCCACGTCATGTATGCGCAGGATCTGCACGCCTTGCGCCGCCCCTGCCAGCGCCACCGCGACCGAGCCCGCGACCCGCGCGCCCGCCTCTGCCGTGCCGCCAATCGTGCCAATGAATTTCTTGCGCGATGCGCCCAGAAGAATGGCGCAGCCCAGCCCGTGAAACAATGCGATGCCGTTCAGCAGCGCCAGATTGTGGGCTTGGGTTTTGCCAAATCCGATCCCCGGATCGACGACGATACGTCCCCGCGGCACACCGAGTTGTTCCAATCGCGCCACGCGGGCGGCAAGAAAATCATACACATCCAGCAACACATCGCTGTAGCGCGGATCGTCCTGCATGACCTCTGGGTCGCCCTGGCTGTGCATCACGCACACCGGCAGCTTCGTGCGCGCGACATACCCCGCCATAGCGGCATCATGGTCCAGACCCGAGACATCGTTGACCAGCCCGGCACCAGACGCAACGGCCTGCTCGGCAACGGGCACCTTGCGTGTATCGATGGAGATCGGGCCGATACTTGCCTTTGTCAGCGCAGCGATCACAGGCGCGGTGCGGGCGATTTCTTCTTCGATCGGAACGGGTTTGGCACCGGGGCGCGTGGATTCTCCGCCGATGTCGATCAGATCGGCACCCGCCTGCTGCATGGCGGTCGCATGGCAGATCGCGGCATCGTAACCGTCATGTCGTCCGCCGTCGGAAAAGCTGTCGGGTGTGACGTTGAGAATGCCCATCAGGCGTGGCCTGTCCAGGGCCAGCCCGGCCACATCAGCACGCGGCGCGGAGATTGCGGTTTGCCAAGCCGCTGGCATCGCGGACAACGGCACACGTTTCCGCGTTCCGTCGCGCAGCCGCATCTCGGCCTCGCAGAACCAATAGGGGCCGCCCGCCACATCAAGCGCAGTGTCAGGGCGTGGGCCGTTACGGCAGATCAGCGGTCGATAATATGCGTTCATGGGTCTTGAATGCGTCACACTCACGGGCTTGGCAAGGGATCAGAAAAGCTCTGCCCCATTGGTGAGCGCGCGCACCGGCACGGGGGCGTCGCTGGGCGGGGTCTCGCCGATCACCAGCATTTCGCAGGCGCCTAGCAGCCCCGAGAACCATGCTGCAAGCGCAATGCCTTCGCTGTGCTGTGTGACTGGGCCTTCCACCGCGTCCAAAACGATTTTCGACGGTGCCCATACACAGATCTGGCCATTTTTCATCGCCCAGTCGAGCTCTGTCCGGGTTTCCACCACGACGCAGCGTCGATCACGCCCTGCAAGCACCCAGCCATTCTGCTCGATAGCGAGCAGATCGATTCGGCGTTGCGCGAGAGGCACGCGCGCAACCGGTCCGGCCTGATCCGGGACACCGACACAGAAGATCAGCGGGGCGTCAGACGCCACCAATTTGTCGATCATCTTGCCAAGATCCGGATCGGCCATCGCCGCGTTGGACAGATAGACAACGCGCGGATGCGGAATATCATCCGGCAAGGGCCGTCTTGCCGAACTCTCACGCCGGGCGCGGACGATTTCCACCCCCAAGGCACCGGGACCACGGTCCAGCTTCTCGATGCGAACAAAGACGCGGATGGCCTGAGGTTCCAGAAGGATCCGCTCGGCAATGCGTTCTGCCAGAGTTTCCAGAAGATTGAGGCGTTCAGCACCCAGCTCGTGTGCGATCGCCTCGGTGACGCGGTCATAAGATAGAATGCGGTCCACGTCGTCATCGACATCGCCGGTCAGCGGCTGAACCTCGACCACGACATTGAAACAGATGCGCTGCGTGGTGCCGCGTTCTGCCTGAAAGGCACCGATCTCGATCTCGGCAATATGGTCGCGCAGCGAAATGCGGTCCAGCGGAGCGTGATCAGAACTCTCCTCTGCGCGTTCCTGTGGATGTGCAAAGGCAAGACGGACTTCGTTTGACATGCGCGAGACGCTCCGGTGTAGCAATAAAGTTGTGTCACATGAACAGAGCAGACGGGCAAGCGCGAATACCGGATGGCGGATCAGCCGCCCAAAGCGGCCGCCTCCGCGATCAGTTGCTGGAGATCTGCGTACCCCGGCGGTAGAAATGATGCACGCCAATCGTGGCGGTCCGGGCAAATTTGCGCGCCCATTTCGGGCTGACGGCAGAGGTGTGATAGAATGTGGCACCATCGGTCAGATCCCGCGGTGCGCCGTCCAACATCGCGCGCGCGACCTTGCCGACGCGGCGGAACGCGGCTGGTTCGCCGATATGTTCAGCGACGCCATCACAGGTATAGGTGAATTGGCAGCCAAATTTACGGCCTGTGCCCTGCTTGATCACACCGCAGACCGAATCGGGATAACGCGCACTGTCGACCCGGTTCATGATCACCTCGGCCACAGCGAACTGTCCTTTCAGCGTCTCGCCCCGCGCCTCGAAGTAAAGCGCCTCGGCCAGGCAGCGCCATTGCGGACCGCCCTGGGTCGACGGTTGGCCGGCAAGCCATTTGCTGCTGTAGCTGATCTCGTTTGGCGCAGGCTTGTAGGTCTCGGTCACAGATGCCGGTGTCGGCGTGACCATCCACTTCAACCGGGCGCGGTTTACACCCTGAAGGCTGGTTTTTTCCAGCCGGATCAATTCATGTGCAGCGTTGGAACTCAATTCAGCAAATGCGGGTTGAGTTGTCAGAAATGCAGCGGTAAAGGCAATTGTCAGGCAGCGAAACATCGGTCAGGTCCTCAGGCAGGGCAGCAGGTGATCACGGGCGCTGCCGCGATCAAACGATGTGTGCCTAAAGATTTTGTCTAGATCCGTCCAGCTTACGCACGGGAACCAGCAATTATCCGCCCGACGGAAATAATGCTGCGCAAAAACCTATGGAATCGGCATATTTGATGCCTTCATGGCATCCCGGATTGCCAGTTGTGCCGCAGCCAGCCGAGCACCCGGCACGCGAAATGATGAGCAACTGACATAATCCACACCAAGCTGACGGCAATATGCTATCGATTCGGGGTTGCCGCCATGTTCGCCGCAAACCGACAAGGTGATGTCGGCCCGGCTTTTCCGGCCGCGTTCAACCCCCAGACGCAACAGCTCTCCCACACCTTCGATGTCAAGAATGTGGAACGGATCCTCGGGGAATACCTGTTGACGGACATATTCCGACATGAAGCGCCCGGCATCGTCGCGCGACAGCCCGTAAGTCATCTGCGTCAGGTCGTTTGTTCCGAAGGACAGGAATTGCGCATGGGCCGCAATATCGGCAGCGCGCAAACAGGCGCGCGGCGTTTCAACCATCACGCCCAGCCGGTAGTCGAACTCTGTCTGCTGCTCGGCTTTCACCGCGGCGGCGACCGCATCTATCCGCTTGCGCACCAGCTCGACCTCCCGGCTGGCGGACACCAGCGGGATCATCACCTCTGGCACGACCGGGTCGCCGTCGCGGCTTGCCTCGATCGTGGCCTCGAAAATGGCGCGAACCTGCATATCGTAGATTTCCGGCACGGTGACGCCCAGACGGACGCCGCGCATGCCCAGCATCGGGTTATATTCGCCCATCGACTCGACCCGGCGCGTTACATCGCTGACCGGCAGATCCAGCGCTTCGGCCAGATCGCGCAGGCCCGCACGGTCGGACGGCAGAAATTCGTGCAGGGGGGGATCGAACAGTCGGATGCAGACCGGCTGACCCTGCATGATGCGGAACAGCTCGGTGAAATCCGCACGCTGCATCGGCAACAACTGCTCCAGCGCAGAGCGCCGGTCGTCAGGCGCATCGGCAAAGATCATCTCGCGCATCACCGTCAGGCGGTCCGCCTCGAAGAACATGTGTTCGGTGCGGCACAGCCCGATGCCTTGCGCGTTGAAATTCCGTGCTGTCTGCGCATCCATGGGCGTATCGGCATTGGCGCGGATGCCGATGTCGCGCTCTGCGTCGGCCCAGGCCATGAAGGTCTTGAAGCTTTCGCCAAGGGCCGCCTCGATCATCGGTGGTGCCCCGGCAAGCACTTCGCCATTGGTGCCGTCTATGGTGATGACATCGCCTTCGCGGAAGGTGCGCCCGTCCTCTGCCGTCAGAATGCCGCGCCGGATCTGAAACCGCATCCGCGCCGCGCCCACGACACAAGGCAGCCCGATCCCCCGGCCGATCACCGCGGCATGGCTGGTGATGCCGCCCCGTTCGGTCAGCACCGCGCTGGCCGCATGCATGCCGCGAATATCCTCGGGCGAGGTTTCGCGGCGCACCAACACGCAGTCCTCGCCCCGCGCGGCACTCGCCTGGGCGGCATTTGCTGAAAACACGATCTTTCCAGTGGCCGCGCCGGGGCTGGCATTGATCCCCCTGCCCAGCCTGTCACGCGCGGCCGCTGTATCAACCTGACGGTGCAGCAACTCGCTCAGCGCGCGCGGCTCGACCCGCATCAGCGCTTCCTGGCGCGAGATGATGCCATCATTGGCCAACGAGACAGCGATCCGCAGCGCTGCGCGGGGCGAACGCCGCACCCGCACCCCGTCAAGGATGAACAATGCGCCATTGTCGATGGTGAACTCGATCTGCATTTCTTCGCGCAGTCTCTGCCGCATCAACGCCCCGTTCACCTTCAGCGCGGCAAATGCCTCGGGTGCGAGCTCTTCCAGCGACGGCCCGCGCCCGTCCCTCTCCAGAAAAATCGCTTCGGGGCCGGAGAGGGCTTCGCGTCCCTGGCTCTGGCTCAGATAACGGCCGGTGATCTGCGGCAGCCCGGTATCGGAATTGACCATTTGCAGCACGCCCGACCCGCATTCGGCCTGCCCCACGCCAAGCGCCATTTCCTGCACCACCAACCCCAGCCCGGCATCGACCGGCGCGCCCTTGGCCTCGCGCAGCAAACGCGCCGTGGTCCCGCCCCAGGCCCGTGCCATGGATCGCAACACCTCGGCCAGTTGCACGGCGGTCGATTGAGGGAACGCCTCTTCGGCCTCTTCCTCATAGGCTGCCAGCGCCTGGGCCAGCCTGCGCGGCCCGGCCCCGTCGATCCCGTCAAACATATCCGGATCAAGCCGCGCCACATGCGCCGCATAGGCCTGAATGAACCGCATATACAGGTGCGCCGCCGCATCCTGGCCGATCTTGTCGGTCAGATCGGCAAAGCGGGCGTCATTCATGCCGATATTCAGCACCGCCCCCGGCCCGCCCCAATCGGGGTCTTCGGATGACGGGCGCACGCATAGCAGCGCGCCTTCGGGAAATTCTTCCAGAATGGCGGGCACGTCCGGCATAGTGCCCTGCGCGATCTTCTGCACGGTATCGAAGGACAGCGCCACGGTCCGGGGCACCGGCAAATCAAGCCGCACCAGCCGTTGCAGGCATTTTGCGCGGCCGCCATGGGTGGGTGCCGAAACCGGAGCGGTCGGCGTGATCAGGGTGACGGCAGGATCATCATTGTGCACATGCAGCATCCTTGTATCTGCTGCGCAGCATACGCCGCCAGTGGCATATGCCAAGTGTTACGGTCATCGCAGACGCTCAGCCTTCGATTGACGTAAGGTCTGCGACGGCCAGACAGGTCTGCCGGATCCGGCTGAGCAGGTTCAGACGGTTGCGCCGCAGCACCGCGTTGTCGTCATTGACCTGCACGGCCTCGAAGAAGGCATCAATCGGTGCGCGCAGATCGGCCATCGCGGCCATCGCCTCGGCAAAGTCTTCCTCGGCCATCGCAGGTCCGATCCGGGCATCGGCGGCATCCAACGCGGCAAACAGCGCCTTTTCCTCGTCACTCTCGGCGAATTTCACGTCCGCGCCAAAGGAGTATTCGACCCCGTCCTTTTCCTCGGCCTGAGTCAGGATGTTATTCGCCCGTTTGAACCCCTGCACCAGATTGGCCCCGTCTTCGGTCTTGAGAACATCCGACAAGGCCCGCGCCCGTTTGACCAATAGCGTCAGGTCGTCGCTGTCAGCGCGCGGGACGGATCTAGTGACAAAATTTGTGTCGTAGGAAGGCGACTCCATCGGAGGCAAGCCCAACCGAGCACCCCTATGGTTGGCCTCTTCGTGAACTCGACGGAGATAGTCCACGCTCACTTTCTCAGTATTAGTCGACGCTGCTTGAATAACTCCCTCACCCAACCGCTCTTCATCCAAAGCAACTGACAACCGCTGCCAAAGGAATTCCATCAAGTTGCGCACTTCGTGTTTTGCACCTGCTGCCAAACCGCTAGAAAGTTCATACCAGAGTTGATCTTCAAGAACGTAAGAGAGGCGCTTGAAGTGTGGAGCATAAGCACCAAAGCCCGACAGCAATAACGCCTCTAAATTTATCCTCAATTCATTGACCAAGACCAACCGAATAACACCCAACGCCGCGCGCCGCAGGGCATAGGGGTCTTTCGAACCGGTGGGCTTTTCGTCGATCGCCCAGAACCCGGCCAGCGTGTCCAGCTTGTCGGCCAGCGATACGGCGACGGATACCGGGGCGGTTGGCACGTCGTCGGACGGGCCGAGGGGAGAGTAGTGTTCCTGACAGGCCGCACCGACTTCGGGCGGCAGGCCTGCGGCATCACTATAATAGCGCCCCATAAGTCCCTGAAGTTCCGGAAATTCATAAACCATCTCCGACGACAAATCGGCCTTGGCGACCTTTGCCGCCTGTTCGGCCAGATCGGCATCGGCACCCACCATCGGCGCAATCTCGCGCGCCAGCGCCGCGATGCGGCTGATCCGGTCGGCCTGACTGCCCAGCTTGGCATGGAAGGTCACATCCGCCAGACGGTCCGTCCAAGCGGTCATGCCCTCGCGCTTTACCGTGCGCAGGTCATTCTCCCAGAAGAATTTCGCATCCGCCAGCCGTGCCGACAGAACCTTCCGGTTGCCCGCAAGGATGGTCGCGCCGTGATCGGCGGTTTCGCGGTTGGCGACGGTCACGAATTGCTCGATCCGCCCGGTCTTGGGGTTCCTGACCGAAAAGAACTTCTGATGCTCTTTCATCGAGGTTTGCAGCACTTCGGGCGGCAGATCAAGAAAAGCCTCGTCAATCGCGCCCATCAGCACGACCGGCCATTCGACCAGCCCCGCAACCTCGGCCAGCAAGCCGCGATCCTCGACCACTTCCAGCCCCGATGCAAAGGCCATGTTGCTGGCCTCCTGCCAGATATGCTCGGCGCGCTCATCTGGCGTCAGGATCACCTTGGCGCGCTTCAACTTCGCCGCGTAATCCTCGAACGACGTTACGGAAAACGCGCCCGGCGCCATGAAGCGATGGCCCTCTGTCACGTCTGCCGCCTTGATCCCGTCAATCTCCAGCGGGACAACTTCCGCGCCTGCCTCGGTGGTCAGGATGCACAGGATCCGGTGCAGCGGCCGCACCCAGCGCAGGCTGCCATCGCCCCAGCGCATCGACTTGGGCCACGGGAAGTTGCGCACGACACTTTCCAGTACCTCCGCCACAATCGCGGGCGCGTCCCGGCCCGGTTTTTCAACCACGGCAAAGAAGAACGTGCCTTTCTTCTCCTGGCGCTGTTCCAGCTGGTCGCGGGTCAGGCCGGCACCGCGCAAGAACCCCTCGACAGCCTTTTCGGGCGCATCGACACGCGGCCCGCGACGTTCCTCGCGCAGTGTGGGCGAGCGGTCGGTCAGGCCTTCGACAGCCAGCGTCAGACGGCGCGGCGTGGCAAATCCGGCCGCGCCTGCATAGGTCAGGCCGGCCTCGACCAGCCCATCCGTCATCCGCGTCTTCAGATCCTCTGCCGCACGCGCCTGCATGCGCGCTGGAATTTCCTCGGAGAACAGTTCGATCAGAAGATCCGGCATCGGTGGCACCCTTGCGTCATCGCCCCCTGCCCACGGCAGGACGCCTCATTCGCGGTTTGGATAACGGCAAGGCTGGCGAGGGTCCAGTGCAAGCGCAGAAAATCGCACAGACAATGCGCATCCGCGCAAGCCCCGCACACCTCGCCATCAGTTCGGGCGGTCAGGGCAGGTTTCATCGACCGGGCTGCCGTCATAGGCCTTGTCGCCGCAATCGTTGATCTCGTGCCAGACAAAGCCGCGACCATCGTCAAAGACCGCAACCACCCGGTCGATGCCGTATTCGATGTTGCGCTGGCCCAGAAAGGCCAGCGCGCTGCCATCGGCCAGCGCATCGCCGATTTCCTCGGCATCGAAACAGTCAAACCATCCCGGTGCCACGCGCGGGGCAGCGCCTTCATAGGTGGCAAAGGCACCGTCCAACTCGTCAAGGCTTTGCCGGGTCGAGAAACACGCGCGGTAGCGGATTGGCGAACTGTCAGCGTCGATCGCGCGGAACGCGTCGTACGGGATCGGCTCCCGCTCGCCAGAGGCCATGGAGGTCAGCATCACGTCATCAGCGCCGCGTGGCTCCACCTCTGTATAAAAGCCGTAGACCTGAAAATAGTAGATTGCGATGCCGGCCGCGAGTGCCGACAGCAGGATGACCGCGCCGAGAATCTTGCCCATCATCGAATCGTGTCCTCTCTTCTGAGGCAATGAATGCCTGGTTTCGCGGATTGTCCGCCCATCGGCGTGCCCCGGTTCGATTGGCGGCGCGCGCCACTCGACATGGACGGCATCAGGCTTGCCGGGACGTCAGGCCGCCCAGCCCCCGGCGTCGGTCTGCACGAACGCATCGGCACATTGCTTGGCCAGCGCGCGGACCCGGCCGATATAGGCCTGACGTTCGGTCACGGAGATCACGCCGCGCGCGTCCAGCAGGTTGAACAGATGGCTGGCCTTGATGCACTGATCATAGGCTGGCTGCGCCATCACGATCCGCCGCCCGGTCTTGGGGTCGTCCTCGGGCTGGGCCAGAATGCGGTTACATTCGGCCTCGGCATCCTTGAAATGCTGCATCAGGACATCGGTATCGGCCACGTCGAAATTCCAGCGCGCATATTGTGCCTCTGCCTCGCGGAACACGTCGCCATAGGTCAGCGGGATCGGCGCATCCGGGTCGTTGAACGGCATCACGTTGCCATCATCAAAGCCCAGAACATACATCGCCAGCCGCTCCAGCCCATAGGTCAACTCACCCGAGACGGGGTGGCAATCATGCCCGCCAACCTGCTGGAAATAGGTGAACTGGCTGACTTCCATCCCGTCGCACCAAACCTCCCAGCCCAGACCCCAGGCACCCAGAGTGGGGCTTTCCCAATCATCCTCGACAAAGCGGATGTCATGCAGTGCCATGTCGATGCCGATCGCCTCCAGCGAGCCGAGATACAGATCTTGCAGATCCGGCGGGCTGGGTTTGATAATGACCTGATACTGATAATAGTGCTGCCAACGATTGGGGCTGTCGCCATAGCGCCCGTCGGTCGGACGGCGCGAGGGCTGGACATAGGCCGCAGCCCATTGGGTTGGCCCCAAAGCGCGCAACGTCGTGGCCGGGTGAAACGTGCCCGCGCCCACTTCCATATCGTAGGGTTGCAGCATGGCGCAGCCCTTGCTGGCCCAATAACTTTGAAGCCGCAGGATAATCTCTTGAAAACTGCGCGGTTTGCCTGAGCGTGCGTCCATGACCTGCCCCTTTGTGATCCACGGCCTACCTATTCTCAGGTGCGTCAAGCGTCAATCACGGGTCTGACCATAATTTGTAGTGCGCTCACCGTCCTATTTGATAAAACTGCCAAAAAGGCCCAAACCCAAAAAGACGAAGAGCAGGAATTACCATTCATATGCCAAAGTTCATATTTTCGCTGGTAGCAGCATTTTTCATGGCGCAGGCCGCTATCGCGCAGGACATGGCCTATATCCAGATCGAAGCACAACCCAGCCTGACACGCGCCGAGGATCGCGCGCGCGACTACGCGTCGGTGCTGAATGATGTGAACGGCTTTTCGCTTGGAGGCGGCTGGTACGGGTTGGCTCTTGGTCCCTATCCGCGCGCAGAGGCCGAGGCATTGCTGCGGCAGCTGCGCGGGAATGGTCAGGTGCCGCGCGATTCCTATATCGAGGAGCCGGGCCAATACGGACGTCAGTTCTGGCCGGTGGGTGCCGCCCTGAACGCGCCGCGCCCCCAGCCGGTTCCGCAGGTCGAAACGCCAGAGCAACCACAAGAGACCGTGCAGACACCCACGGCACCGGCGGTGGTGGACGAAACCCCGCGTCAGGCCCGCGCCAGCGAGGCGCAACTGACCCGCGCAGAGCGTGAAGAGCTACAGATCGCCTTGCGGTGGGCCGGCGTTTACAACGCAGGCATCGACGGTGCTTTCGGGCGCGGAACCCGTGGGTCCATGGCGCAGTGGCAACGTGACAACGGGTTCGAGGCGACCGGCATTCTGACCACGCGCCAGCGCGCCGACCTGCTGAAACAGTATAATGCGGTGCTGGACGGGATGGGCTTGCGACAAGTGACCGAATCCAAGGCGGGCATCACCATGCAGATGCCAATGGGCATTGTCGCATTCGATCATTACGAAGCGCCGTTCGTCCATTACGCACCGACGACAGACTTTGACGCGCGCGTCATCCTGATCTCGCAGCCCGGCGACCGCGACACGCTTTATGGCCTGTACGAAATCATGCAGACGTTGGAGATCGTGCCGCTGGAAGGCCCGCGTGAACGGCAGCGCAACAGCTTTACCCTGACGGGCAGCAACGCCCGCATCACCAGCCATACCGAAGCACGCGTCGTGAATGGCACCATCAAGGGCTTCACCCTGGTCTGGCCCGCAGGCGACGAAGAACGCCGCACGCGCGTCTTGGCCGAGATGCAGAAATCATTTGCCACCACCCCCGCCGTGCTGGACCCTGCTCAATTCAAGGATGACGCGCAGAACATTGATCTGGTCGCAGGGTTAAACGTACGTCGGCCGAAGATTTCGCGCTCGGGCTTCTATATCAGCCGCGATGGATCGGTCGCCACCACCAGCGAGGCCACGCAGCAATGCGCACGCATCACGCTGGATGGCGAACATGAGGCCACCGTGATTGCCAGCGACCCCGATCTTGGGATTGCCGTGCTGCGTCCTGCGTCGCAGCTGGCACCAATCTCGGTGGCATCCTTCCGCCAGACCCCTCCCCGGTTGCAATCCGAAGTGGCAATTTCCGGCTACAGTTTCGGCGGCGTTCTCAGCGCGCCGACCCTGACCTATGGAACGCTTCAGGATCTGCGCGGCCTGTCCGGAGACGAGCGGCTGGAGCGCCTGGCGGTGAACGCCCATCCCGGCGATGCAGGCGGCCCGGTCTATGACACGGGCGGTGCGGTTCTGGGCATGCTTCTGCCGCGTGCCGGAGGTGGCAAACAATTGCCCGATGAGGTCAGCTTCGCCGCCGATGCCAACGCCCTGCGCGAGTTTTTCGGCACGCTCGGCGTTACGGTAGACCCGGCGGCAGCCGCCACACCAATGGCACCCGAAGATCTGACCCGCCTGGCCAGCGGCATGACGGTCCTGGTCAGCTGCTGGGAATGACCTTCATGGCGCAAACTCCCTCAGGTTGCGCCAGATTGCCGCCAGACACATGAATACCGCTTCTCGCGCCAATGTTACCGCTAATTCGCCGCTAGGCGTATCTATTTGTGATCCTTTCGTGACACTCGGCAGATCACCCTCTAAGACGGGGCACAAGATCTGACCTGGGATTCGGAGCCTTCTGTCTTGTCCAAGATCATGCCCACAACTGACCCTTTCGATGATGACAAACTTCGCGAGGAATGCGGTATCTTTGGCGTTGTCGGCGTCACCGATGCGGCCAACTTCGTAACGCTTGGCCTGCACGCGCTGCAACATCGCGGGCAAGAGGCAGGCGGCATCGTCAGCCATGACGCCGAGCAAGGGTTCAATTCCGCCCGGCGTTTCGGCTATGTCCGCGATAATTTCACCTCGCAATCGCTGATGGAAACCCTTCCCGGACCGCTGGCCATCGGGCATGTCCGTTATTCCACCGCCGGATCGAAGGGGCCGGCGCAGATCCGCGACGTGCAACCCTTCTTTGGCGAGTTCTCGATGGGTGGTGCCGCGATCGCGCATAACGGCAATATCACCAATGCCGACGCGCTGCGCCGCGAGCTGATCGAACGCGGCTCGATCTTTCAGTCCTCAAGCGACAGCGAATGCATCATTCATCTTATGGCGCGGTCCTTGCAACGCAACATCCCCGAGCGGATGGAAGATGCGCTGCGCCGTGTCGAAGGTGCGTTTTCCGTGATCGCCATGACCCGAACGAAACTGATCGGCGTACGCGATCCGCTGGGCGTGCGTCCGCTGGTGCTGGGCAGGATCGGGGACGGCTGGGCGCTAAGCTCGGAGACCTGCGCGCTTGACATCATCGGCGCGGAATATGTGCGCGAGATCGAACCGGGCGAAATGGTCGTGATCACCGGCGACAAGGTCGAAAGCATTCGCCCCTTCCGCGCGCGCAAGCCCCGCTTTTGCATCTTCGAGCATGTCTATTTCAGCCGCCCCGATTCGATCATCGGTGGCAGATCTGTCTATGAGACGCGTCGCCAGATCGGTGTGGAACTGGCCCGCGAGGCACCAGTGGACGCCGATCTTGTCTGCCCCGTGCCCGACAGCGGCACACCGGCGGCCATTGGCTATAGTCAGGAAACGGGCATTCCCTATGCGATGGGTATCATTCGCAACCAATATATGGGCCGGACCTTCATTGAACCGACCGAGCAGATCCGCAACATGGGCGTCCGGCTGAAGCTGAACGTGAACCGTGCGCTGATCAAGGGCAAGCGCGTCATTCTGGTCGACGATTCGGTTGTCCGCGGCACCACCAGCCGCAAGATCAAGGAGATGATCCTTGATGCCGGTGCCGCCGAGGTGCATTTCCGCATCGCTTCGCCCCCCACGGCTTGGCCATGCTTTTACGGGGTCGATACGCCACAGCGCGAAAAACTGCTGGCCGCCACCATGTCCGAAGACGAGATGTGCGCACATCTTCAGGTCAACTCGCTGCGCTTCATCTCGCTTGACGGGTTGTACCGCGCCGTGGGCGAAGCCGAAGGCCGCGATCGCAAACAACCGCAATATTGCGATGCGTGTTTCTCGGGCGAATATCCGGTCGAACCTGCGGATATGATCGAAAAAGGCTTCAAGATGAAAACGGCCGCCGAATAAGGCAGGGCTCTGGCCACGGATGAACCTGCCGCGCCCGCATCTCGGCGCGCTTCCGGCGGAACTTTGCCGATACCAGGCGCGTTTACTCCTGCCTTTACAGCAGGAGAGTGTTTTTGGAAGAAGTTGACGCCAACCCCGGACTGATTTTCGACAAACTGGATGCGTGGCTGGACGGGTTGTTTCGCCTGCTGCCGAACATTGCCGTCGCCATCGTGGTCTTTGTCCTCTTCTATTTAATAGCGCTTGGGCTTGGAGGTCTGCTCCGTCGGTTCGCGCGCAAGCGTGACCGCCCCAGTCTTGGCGATGTCGGTGGCAGCCTGCTACGCTGGACCGTCACAATCATCGGTTTGATGCTCGCCGTCACCATCGTGGCCCCCAGCCTGACCCCCGGCGACCTGATCGCGGGGCTTGGCGTCAGTTCGGTCGCCATCGGTTTTGCCTTCAAGGACATCCTCCAGAACATGCTGGCAGGTATCCTTATTCTTCTGCGTCAGCCCTTCGAAGTCGGCGACCAGATCGTTTCCGGCGGGCATGAGGGCACGGTCGAACGGATCGAAACCCGCGCCACCCTGATCAAGACCTATGACGGACGCCGCGTGGTGATCCCCAATGCCGAGATCTACACCGCCAGCGTGATCGTCAACACGGCCTTCGAAACGCGCCGTTCCGAATATGATATCGGGATCGGCTGTAATGATGACTGGAACGAGGCCCGCAAGCTGATGGTCAGTGCCGCAAGCGGCGTCGAGGGGGTGCTGGACGACCCAATGCCCGAAACCATCCCCGTGGAACTGGGCGATTCGGCCAATGTCGTCCGTCTGCGCTGGTGGACCAAATCCGACCGCGCGTCCCAGATCCACACATTTGGCGAGGTGCTGCAAGCGGTCTATATCGCGCTCGACGAGGCTGGCATCGATATGCCCTACCCGACCCAGGTGCATCTGTTCCACGATCAGACCGAGGAAACAGACGGCGACCGCGCAAAACAGCGCGAAGGTTGGCCCGCCACGGGCGATGACCCGAAACCGCGCGAACGCGTGCGGATGGAGGCCAGCGAAGGCTGAAACCGGACGCTTTGCCTTACCGGACGGCGGTTTCCCGCCATCCGGATGCCGGGTTGAGCCAACGGGGTTTAATTATGCTGCGTTGCAGCATAGATCCCGTCAGTCACAATCAGCACAAGCAAAGAACATGGCTCAATCAGAAACGACCTCCACGCCGCAATTTGTCTTCGACAAGGCGACCGAGCAGAGCAAGAGCAACCTGCGAAAGTTGATCCTGCTCGGCACCTTCGGGCCGGCAAACAATCCCAAGGCATTGCTGCGACTGTCCAGTGGACGGGTTGCGCGCGTCGCCATCGGCGACAAGATCGGCGGTGCCAAGGTGCTGGCCATTGACGAAGGCAAGCTGGCCCTCGCGCAAAATGGCAAGACCAACTGGCTGGCGGTGCCCTGATCGCCAGGACGGGCGCGGGCCTCCCCCTTGACCGCGCTGTGCTCTTGTCGCAAGACGCAGCCATGGATCAGAAAATCGCCCTCATCACCGGTGCCTCTCGAGGACTTGGCGCGGCTCTTGCCGAAGCGCTTTGCCAGACGCATCACATCGTTGCGGTTGCCCGGACGACCGGCGCGCTGGAAGAGCTGGACGACCGCATTCAGGCCAAGGGAGGCAGTGCCACCTTGGCACCGATGGATGTGACCAATGTCGATGCCATGGCCCAACTGTGCCGGTCGATCTATGATCGGTGGGGCCCCGGCTCGGAGGCCGGGGCGGGTCCCGTGGCACTTTGGGCGCACACGGCGATCCACGCCGCCCCCCTGTCACCGGCCTCGCATATGGATGCAAAGGATTGGGGCAAATCCGTCGACGTGAATGTGACCGTTATGGGGACGCTGATCCCGTTTATCGCACCACTGCTGGGCAGTGACGGGCAAGCGATGTTCTTCGACGATCCGCAAGCCGGGCGCAAATTCTTCGGAGCCTATGGCGCGACCAAGGCGGCACAGATGGCCCTTGTCCGGTCCTGGGCGGCGGAGTCGGTCAATACCGGACCACAGGTCCACGTTTTGACCCCGCAACCTATGCCCACCGCAACACGGGCACGGTTTTTCCCCGGAGAGGACCGAACGCCCCTCGCGCGTCCCCGAAACGAAGCCGACAGACTACTGGCGCAGATCCGGTAAACGGTCAGACATTCGAACGCGCCAAAAACCACATTGTCACCCCTCATGCCTGGCAACTCCGATTTCGCAACGCCGCGCCCGAATGGGCGCACGCCTTGCGAGGGCAGCAGGGAGGGTGGGAGGGCGCTGTCCGAGCAAGGCGTTCCGCCGCTTGCCCCGCGCGCGCCCCTCTACTATTGAGTGCCAAAGGCACCAGGGGGCAAAACATGCGTATTCTCATCACCAATGACGACGGCATCAACGCGCCGGGTCTGAAAGTTCTGCATGACATCGCCAGAGACATCGCAGGAGGCGACGGCGAGGTCTGGACGGTCGCCCCGGCCTTCGAGCAATCCGGCGTTGGCCATTGCATCAGCTACACCCACCCGTTCATGGTCATCCAGATGGAGGATCGCCGCTTTGCCGCCGAAGGCAGCCCGGCCGATTGCGTGCTGGCCGGCCTGCACGAAGTGATGAAGGATACCCGCCCCGACCTCGTGCTGTCCGGGGTGAACCGGGGCAACAACTCGGCGGAAAACACGCTGTACTCGGGCACAATCGGCGGCGCGCTCGAAGCCTCCCTGCAAGGCCTGCCCGCCATTGCACTGTCGCAATATTACGGCCCCGAGAACAATATGCTCGATAATCCATTCGAGGCCGCAGCAAAACATGGCGCGGACACCATCCGCCGCATCCTCAATTCGAAACCATCCAATACGCCCGGCTACCAGACGTTCTACAACGTCAACTTTCCGCCGGTCCCCGCCGCAAATGTCAAAGGCACACGCATCGCCCCACAAGGTCTGCGCCGCGATACGTCCTTCTCTGTCGAACCGCATGACAGCCCTTCGGGCCGTCGTTTTCTCTGGATCAAGGGCGGTGACCAGCGGGCGCAAACCGATGCGGGCGCGGATGCCGCCGTCAATCTTGACGGCTATATCTCGGTAACACCAATGCGCGCGGATCTGACGGCGCATGATCTTCTGGATCCGCTCAAAGACGTCTTCGCATGACAGCAGAGGCCACGCAGAAAATGCAGTTCCTCTACGCGCTGCGCTCCAAGGGCGTGACCAACTCGCGGGTTCTGACCGCGATGGAAAAGATCGACCGCGGACCTTTCATTCGCGGCTATTTCTCCGAACGCGCCTATGAGGACATGCCACTTCCCATCGCCTGCGGACAAACCATCAGCCAGCCCTCGGTGGTGGGGTTGATGACACAGGCGCTCGACCTTGGTCCTCGCGACAAGGTGCTGGAGATCGGCACCGGCTCTGGCTACCAGGCCGCGATCCTCAGCCAGCTTGCCCGCAGGGTCTATACGATCGACCGCCACCGACGACTTGTGCAAGAGGCCCGCGCGATTTTCGAAAGCCTCGCCCTGTCCAATATCACCACATTGACAGCGGATGGCAGCTTCGGTCTGCCCGATCAGGCACCGTTTGACCGGATTCTGGTCACTGCCGCGGCCGAGGACCCCCCCGGACCGCTCTTGGCGCAGCTCAAGATTGGCGGTATCATGGTGCTGCCGGTGGGGCAGTCTGACACGGTGCAAAGCCTGATCAGGGTGACGCGCCACGAAGACGGGTATGACTATGATGAATTGCGCTCCGTACGGTTTGTGCCGCTGGTTGAAGGTCTGGGCAAGGACGGCTGACCAGCCCTTGAGTTAATTGCCATGACGCCCCGGTCCAACAAGGGGCGCATTGAGGATATCGAGATGACGCTTTACGCGACCCGACGCTTTCCCGCCGCACTGCTTGCCAGCAGCGCCCTTGTGCTGCTGACCGCCTGCGAACGCCCCTTGGATCTGGACCTGCGCGGCAGGATCGGCGGCGCGTTCGATACATCGGACGCCGCGCAATCGGCCACCGCATCAAGGCCGAAGCCGGATGATCGCGGCATCATTTCTTATCCGAATTATCAGGTTGCCATCGCCCGGCGCGGCGACACCCTGCAAAGCGTCGCAAACCGGATCGGCCTGCCTGCCGACGAACTGGCGCGTCACAACGGCATCCAACCCGGCGACTCGCTGCGTAGTGGGGAAGTCATCGCCCTGCCCCGCCGCGTTGCGGAACCCTCATCCGCCACCGGGACAAGCGCGGCCGGACAAATCAGTGTGACCGAACTGGCAGGTGCCGCAATCGACAGCACGCCCGCGACGCCCGCGCGTCCCACCGCCTCGCCTGCCTCTGGCCAGAGCGGGCTGGAACCGATCCGCCACAAGGTCGCACGCGGCGAGACCGCATTCACCATATCGCGGCTTTACGGTGTGTCGGTACGCGCCCTGTCGGAATGGAACGGGCTCGATGGGGAATTCACGATACGGGAAGGTCAATACCTGCTGATCCCACCCGTCACACAAGCGCCAAGCTCTGCCGCATCCGCGTCCTCCAGCCAGGCAATCCGAACGACCGAAGCTCCTGGTACCGGCAGTCCGACGCCAACGCCGCCAAGCGCCTCCAAACCGCTGCCGGCTGAAACACCGGCAGCGGCGTCAAAGCCGACACCCGCTCCGGCCTCGCCAAACCTTGCGGCGCAGACCACCCAGCCCACGTCGAATGCGAAGATGAGCATGCCGGTCGACGGCTCTATCATCCGCGAATACAGCAAGGGTAAATACGAAGGCATCGACATCTCTGCCAACCCCGGCACCCCGGTCAAAGCGGCTGCAAGCGGCAAGGTTGCGGCGATCACCACCGACGAGAACAATATCCCCATCGTGGTTGTCAAACACCCAGACAACCTGATGACGGTTTACATCCGGGTGGACGATATCAGCGTCTCCAAGGGCGATAATGTCAGCCGTGGTCAGTCAATCGGCAAAATCCGGTCGGGGAACCCGTCCTATGTGCATTTTGAGGTGCGCGAAGGCTTTGAAAGCGTCGATCCGACGCCGTATCTGCGCTAAGATTGATCCGCTAAACCAGTTTCTGCATGGCATTTCAGGAATGAAAGGCCATGCAACGAAGGTCATTCTCAGAAAAACGGTACCGAGGCGGCAGATCTTTTGGTGCCGCGTCTATAATCCGCACAGCTGGCCGGATTAGCTGTAAGCGACGCCCCTGCGCCCAGCCAGATCCGTGAAATATTGCCAGGCGACGCGGCCCGACCGGGCCCCTCGCGTGGCTTGCCACTCGATCGCTTCGGCACGCAATGTCTCGTCGTCGATCTCAACGCCATAAGCGTCACAATAGCCCCGGATCATTGCGAGATATTCGTCCTGACTGCACGGATGGAAGCCCAGCCAAAGCCCGAAACGGTCCGAAAGCGAAACCTTCTCCTCGACCGCCTCGGACGGGTTGATCCCGGACGAACGCTCATTCTCGATCATGTCGCGCGGCATCAGGTGGCGGCGGTTTGACGTGGCGTAGAACACCACATTGTCCGGGCGTCCTTCGATGCCACCGTCCAGCACCGCCTTGAGCGATTTGTAATGCTGGTCGTCATGGCTGAAGGACAGATCATCGCAGAACAGCAGGAACCGGTGGTCAGAGCCGCGCAGCAGCGCCAGAAGGCGCCCCACCGACGGCAGATCCTCACGTTGCAATTCGACGATCTTCAGCGGCAGCCCGTCTGCCAGAACCGACGCGTGAACCGCCTTGACCAGCGAGGATTTCCCCATCCCGCGCGCGCCCCAAAGCAACGCATTATTGGCGGACAATCCGCGGGCGAATTGCAGCGTGTTAGCCAGCAACGTGTCACGCGACCGGTCAACACCGATCAGCAGCGACAGATCCACCCGGTTGACCCGTGGGACGGGTTGCAACCGATCAGGCGCGACATGCCAGACAAACGCATCGGCCTGATCGAAATCCGGGGCATCCAGCGGTGCAGGTGCCATACGCTCCAGCGCCTGGGCGATACGTTTCAGCGACTTGGATTTTCTCATTTATCGTCGAAGTCCTTCATCAGCGGATCTTCGATGTCCTCGTCATCATAGTAGCCTTCGGCGCGCAGACGCGCCTCGCGCTTGGTCTCTACCCGGCGGACCAGCCAGATCGAGATCTCGTAAAGCCCGTAGACCACGACGAACAGGATCACCTGCGTGATAACATCGGGCGGCGTGACAAGGGCTGCCAGAACCAGAATGGCAACCACGGCATATTTGCGTACATTGCCCAGGCCTTCGGCCGAGACCAGCCCCGCCTTGCCCATCAGCGTCAGCAGGACAGGCAGCTGGAAACACAGCCCGAACGCCACGATGAACTTGATCGTCAGGTTCAGGTATTCCTGCGCGGACCCCTGAAAGGCGATGCCTGCGGTGCCATTGGTCACCTCTTCGTTCAGCACCGTGCCCGGTTGCTGGAAGCCCAGAAAGAAGTCGAAGGCCAGCGGAGTGACGATGTAGAACGCAAAAGACGCGCCCAGAAAGAACATGAAGGGCGAGGCGATCAGGAACGGCAGGAACGCCCCCTGCTCGGATTTATACAATCCTGGCGCCACAAACCGCCACATCTGATAGGAGATATACGGAAAAGACAGCATCAGCCCGCCCATAAGCGAGATCGAAATCGCAACAAAGAAGCCCTCTTGCAGCTTGATCAGGATCAGCCCGCAATCGGCCGTGCCGCGCGCCGCCATCGCATCACACAGCGGATGCGTCAGAAAGTTGAAGATCGGGTTCCAGACGGTGAAACAGATGATCATGCCCAGAACGAAGGCAAGGGCCGAATGCATCAGCCGGGTGCGCAGTTCTGCCAGATGTTCGATCAGCGGGGCAGAGCTGTCCTCGATCTCGTCGTGATCGATTTGGGTCATGCGTCACCTGCCGGTTTGGCCGGGGTGTCATCCGGCGCGGGCTTGGGAGCCTCGGACGTTGCAAGCTCGGCCTCTGCCAACTCGGCGGCCTTAAGCGCGTCTTCTGCCTCGCGGGCCTTGCGTTCGGCGGCCTTGCGGGCCGTACCAGCCTTGATCTTGCGGGCGGCCTCGGCGCGTTCTTCAGCCAGCTTTCCAGTCTCGCTTTCCGGATCGAGTTTCAAATCGGTCATCGACCGCGCGGCGTCCTTGACACCGTCCAGCGCGCTGCCGACAGGGTTGGTCGCCGTGCGGATGGATTTCTGAATGTCCTTCACCCCAGCCTCGTCAGCCGCGTCTTCCATCGCACGGCTGAATTCGCGCGCCATGCCACGCGCCTTGCCAGCAAAGCGACCGACATTGCGAAACAGAACAGGCAGGTCCTTCGGACCCACCACGATCAGCGCAACAACACCGATGACCAGAATTTCAGTCCAGCCCATCCCGAACATGGTTCAGACCTTGTCTTTGTGGTCTTCAGCGTTTTCAGGCGTCACGTCCTTGGCCTCTTCGGAGCGTTCGTCCTCAAGCTCTTGTGTGCCATCGCTGACACCTTTCTTGAAGGCCGTAATGCCCTTGCCAACCTCGCCCATGAGCGAGGAAATCTTGCCGCGCCCGAAAAGCACCAGCACGACAACGGCGATCAGCAGCAGGCCTGGCAGACCGATGTTGTTCAGCATCTTTCAATTCTCCCGTCTTTCGAGGCCACGCAGTCCATACAACGCCCCCTCAACTTTGATCGTTGTCTACGACAGTCATGGGACCAGTTGAAAGTGCCAAAACAGCACCATCAGCCGATTTGCTGCGCGGTTTGATGCATTTTATGTCAGCATCTTGTCAGTTGTCAGAATTTTGTCAGAATACGGGTCTCGCCGGACAGGCAGGCACGTCGGAAAGGGCCGCATGAAACGCAGTGACAGACTTTACGCGCTGATTGAGATTCTAAAGGATGGCAGGCTGCACAGGGCCGAAGACATGGCCAAACGTCTGGACGTGTCCATCCGCACGATCTACCGCGACATGGACGTGCTGGCCGCGTCCGGCATCCCCATCGAGGGTGAGCGCGGTCTGGGCTATACCGCACGCGCCGCGATCACCCTGCCGCCGCTGAACCTGACCGAGGCAGAGCTTGAAGCGCTGCACCTTGGGCTGGCGGTGGTTGGCGAGGGGGGCGACGAGACATTGCGAGGTGCGGCAAAGGCTCTGTCGGAAAAGATCGACGCGGTGCTTCCGGCCGATCTGTCCAGCGCGCCGCAAAGCTTTGGCTTTGCCACCGGACCGTTCGCAGACGCAGCGCGCGGCTTTCGTCACATGCCGGGCTTTCGCGCAGCGATACGCGCGCGGCAAAAACTTCGGATCAAACGGGACGATGCAGCCGCGCCGGAAACCATTCGCCCGCTGAAACTCGATTACTGGGGCCGCGTCTGGACCTGCGTTGCATGGAACGAAGATCTGTCCGATTTCATGACCTGCCGGATCGACCGGATTGAGACCTTGCAGCCCCTGCCCGGCCTGTTTGTCGATGAACCCGGCAAACGCCTAAGCGATTTCGAAGCCAGAGACACCTGACCAACGATCCGACGCAAACCAGCGCGAGGACCGGATCAATCCTTCGCGGAAAACACGAAACAGCGGTCCCGGCGAATGGTCAGCCAAAGCGGCTGGCCCTTTTTGGGAAGAAAGACGTTCGGGACGGTCGCACGCAACAAGGATCCGTCATGCGCCATGCGAAACTCGATCAGGCTTTCGGATCCCATGAACCGCGCCCGTTCGACAAATCCACGGGCTGGCGTTCCTTCGCGCGGTGTCGGGTTGGGGCCACGGCCATCGCGGTCAAAGTCGATGCCGACATGCTGCGGGCGAAAGACTATATCCACCTCTGCGCCGTCCGGCACGCCGGGGCACAGGAACTGCCCAAAGGCGGTTTGCGCCAGCGCGCCCTGTACCGTGCCGCGCAGGGCGTTGATGTCACTGAAAAAAGCGACCGCCGCCTTGTCTGCCGGCGCATTGTAGATGTTGTAGGGGGCTCCCTGTTGCACGATCTGGCCGTCGCGCATCAAGGCAATCTCGTCGGCCATGCGCATCGCCTCTTCCGGCTCATGCGTGACCAGCAGGACCGAGGCGTCCTCGTCTTTCAGCAAGGCCAGCGTCTCGTCGCGGATGCCGTCGCGCAAGCGGTTGTCCAACCCCGAAAACGGCTCGTCCATCAGCATGATCCGGGGTTTCGGTGCCAAGGCGCGGGACAGGGCCACGCGCTGCTGTTCGCCCCCCGAAAGCTGATGCGGGTACTCGTCGATGAAATGGACCAGCCCGACACGATCAAGCAACGTCCTGACCCGCTCGCGTTTGGCAGCACCGCTGCCGCTGAGCCCGAAGGCGACGTTTTCGCCGACGCTGAGATGCGGAAACAGCGCAAAATCCTGAAACATCAGCCCGATGCCACGGCGTTCCGGCGGGACACGAAAGACCGTATCGCAGACCAGCTTGCCATCGACATAGATCTCGCCCGCATCCTGCATATCGACGCCGGCGATCATCCGCAAAGTTGTCGATTTCCCGCAGCCCGACGGCCCCAGCAGACAGGTCACATGACCCGGCTGAATGGACAGGGAGACGTCGTTCACCACAGCTTTGCCGTCATAACGACGGACCAGATGCCGAACCTCAAGTCGGGGGGGGGCCTGTTCGCTCACCTCTGCCTCTCACGGAACCCGATGAAAAGCATCGGAATTGGCGCGAGCCGTATCAGCCCGCGCGAAGCATCGCAACCCTGCGCCTGCGCGGCTTTGCATCAGCTCTGTCACTCTGCCTGCTCCAGATCGAACGGCGTTTCAGCAATGATGCGGCCATTGACCTGAAGCTCTGCCCGGTGCGGGCCGGGATGAAGGCGAAAGGTCGTGGCATCGCCTTTCAACGGATGCCGACGCAGCAAGACAAGCGGCGTTCCAGCCGTCACCTCTGCCTGCTTCAGTTTGAACACCTTGCGGCCCGGTTTGCCGTTGGGGCGGTGAAAATGCAGCACATAATCGACCATCACCGGGAGGTCGGTGGCACAACTCACTTCTGCCTCCAACGACAACACGCCGCCAATCTTCGCAGGCTGCGTTACCCTCAGTGTTGCCTGTACCGGCACATTTGTCCGGTAGCCAAGCAACTGCAACGCGCCGGGATGCCCCTGCTTGACGAGACTGCGCAACGCGTGGCGCGTCATCCAGGCCATCTCTGCCTTGTCTTGCCGCCCCTCGGCCTGCCAGCGCGACAAGCGATCCACCACAACCTCTGGCGCGGTTTTTGCAATGTCGTTCAAGTGGTTGGAGACTGATCTTGTCACATAGCGGGTCGGGTCGGCGTGCAACAGATCAAGAAAACGCAATGGCACAAGCGGGTCCAGCGTGATCGCCCGCGCCCAAGGCAGCTTTGATCGCGTCCCCTCGCTGACCAACCGCCGTACATGATAATTGTCATCTTTCGCCCACCGGTCAAGCCGCGCCAGGGTGTCATCCGGCCAGCGGTTCAGAAAGGGGCGGATATAGAATTCCATTGAAAAACGGCGCGTTGCGGCATGCAACAGATCCAGTGCGCGCTCGTGATGCGCCTCCAATCCGTGCCGCACAGCCAACACGCCGTAGATGCCGTGGATGAAGCGCCCGAAATCATCGTCGGTCAGATCCGGGTCCAATGGCGGCGGCAAGGATGCCTCAAGACAGTCCGCCATTGCATTGAAATCTTGTGGCAATTGCGCCTCAGCGCAATCTGCGATCCAATCCAAGCGGGCCAGCAGCGTGCGGTCCGCCAGCCCGCCCATGACCTCTGATGAAAAACGCGCGGCGTCGAAACCCGGAATGCCTGTCGCAAGTTCAGACGCCAGATCCCCGATGGATCCGGCGTTGAAAAGCTGGTCGGCGAGCGAGAACCCCGCACCGCCGCCCTTGCCATCCGGTCCGCGTGCCACGGACCTACATCGTCGCGTTCAGCGCGCCGCCATCCAGCAGCACGTTCTGCCCGATCATGTAGCCCGCATATTGCGAACACAGGAACGCGCAGGTCGCGCCGAATTCCTGCGCCGTGCCATAACGCCCGGCGGGGATTCCCGATGCCCGCTGTGCTGCGGCCTCCTCCAGCGTGATGCCTGCCTTTTCCGCGACGCCAGTGTCCAAAGACTTCGCGCGATCCGTGGCATGGATACCCGGCAGCAGGTTGTTCATAACCACGCCCTTGCCCGCCACCTGACGCGACGTGCCCGCGACATAACCGGTCAGGCCCGCGCGCGCCGAATTGGACAGTCCCAGCACCGCGATGGGGGATTTCACCGATTGCGAAGTGATGTTGACCACCCGGCCCCAGCCGCGATCCATCATGCCCGGCACCAGCGCCTTGATCAGCGCAATCGGCGTCAACATGTTGGCATCCAGCGCCTTGATGAAATCTTCGCGCTCCCAATCTGTCCACATGCCCGGAGGCGGGCCGCCCGCATTGTTGACCAGAATATCCACCGCGCCTGCGGCCTTCAGCACCTGCGCGCGCCCCTCTTCGGTGGTGATGTCGGCGGCCACTGCCGTCACCTCGACCCCGTAAGTATCGCGCAACGCCTGCGCTGTTTCCTCCAACGGTCCTTCGCTGCGGGCGTTGATGATCAGATCGACGCCAGCCTCTGCCAGCGCCTCGGCACATCCCCGGCCCAAGCCCTTGCTTGAGGCACAAACCAGCGCGCGCTTGCCCTTGATTCCCAGATCCATGACAGTCTCCCTTTGTCTTTTCAGGCAAATCCGTAACACCGGGCCGCGCGGCACGCCAGCACAACGCCGCAAAATACCGCGCATAGGTCGATACGACCCAAGCTTGCCAAGCCCCCGGCCCCGACCTATACGCGCGGACATGCTAGACGCCCTGCCAAACCGCCCCGACCTGCCCGCCGAGATTGCCCGCCGCCGGACCTTTGCGATCATTTCGCATCCCGACGCCGGCAAGACCACGCTGACCGAAAAATTCCTGCTGTTTGGCGGGGCCATTCAGATGGCGGGACAAGTGCGCGCCAAGGGCGAGGCGCGGCGCACGCGGTCCGACTTCATGCAGATGGAGAAGGATCGCGGGATTTCCGTGTCCGCCTCTGCCATGTCCTTCGATTTCCGCGAGTTCCGCTTCAATCTGGTGGACACGCCCGGCCACTCGGATTTCTCCGAGGATACCTACCGAACCCTGACGGCGGTGGATGCAGCCGTGATGGTGATCGACGGTGCCAAGGGCGTGGAAAGCCAGACCCAGAAGCTGTTCGAGGTTTGCCGCCTGCGCGATTTGCCGATCCTGACCTTCTGTAACAAGATGGACCGCGAAAGCCGCGATACGTTCGATATCGTCGACGAGATTCAGGAAAATCTGGCCATTGACGTGACACCCGCAAGCTGGCCCATCGGCGTGGGCCGCGATTTCATGGGCTGCTATGACATGCTGCGCGACCGGCTGGAGCTGATGGACCGCGCCGACCGCAACCGCGTCGCGGAATCGATCGAGATTGACGGGCTGGAGGATCCCAAGCTGGCCGAACACATACCCGCGCATCTGCTTGACCAGTTGCGCGAAGAGGTCGAGATGGCCCGAGAATTGCTGCCAAAACTGGACCCGCAGGCGGTGCTTGAAGGGCATATGACCCCGATCTGGTTCGGCTCTGCCATCAACAGTTTCGGCGTCAAGGAGCTGATGGACGGTATCGGCACCTACGGGCCAGAACCGCAGGTACAGAGGGCCGAACCGCGCCAGATCTCTCCGGATGAGAAGAAGGTCACCGGCTTTGTCTTCAAGGTGCAGGCCAATATGGACCCCAAGCATCGCGACCGTGTGGCCTTTGTCCGGCTCGCCTCGGGTCACTTTCATCGCGGTATGAAACTGACCCATGTGCGATCAAAGAAATCAATGTCAATCACCAACCCGGTGCTGTTTCTGGCCTCTGACCGGGAACTCGCGGAAGAGGCCTGGGCCGGCGACATCATCGGCATTCCCAACCACGGGCAGTTGCGTATCGGCGATACGCTGACCGAAGGCGAGCCGATCCGCGTCTCGGGCATTCCCAGCTTTGCGCCGGAACTGCTGCAATCATGCCGCGCGGGCGATCCGCTGAAATCAAAGCACCTGGAAAAGGCGCTGATGCAATTCGCCGAAGAAGGCGCCGCGAAGGTCTTCAAACCCGAGATCGGGTCAGGCTTCATCGTCGGTGTCGTGGGCGCGCTGCAATTCGAGGTTCTGGCCAGCCGGATCGAGCTGGAATACGGCCTGCCCGTGCGGTTCGAGCCGTCGCAATTCACCTCTGCTCGCTGGGCGTCGGGTCCGAAACAGGCGCTGGACAAGTTCATAGACGCGAACAAGCAGCACATCGCCCATGACAATGATGGCGACATCGTGTACCTGACCCGCCTGCAATGGGACATTGACCGGATTGGCCGCGACCATCCGGATGTGACCCTGTCGGCCACCAAGGAAATGATGGTCTGATCGGCGCGACGACCGGTCGAGGCGGGTGGTGCTCCCGCAACGCTTGCGCGTTGCTCCGCGGCGCGGCATCTTCGCGCCCATGAGCGAGCAGGACAACGGCACCTATCCGGGCGGATTCCCGGCGATCCTTCGGCAGATGGATGGGCGGCGCAAGCCCTTGGCCTTCGGTCGCAACGAGGCGCTGCCGCCGTTGGATACCGACCTTACCGTGCTGTTGGACCGCGTGGTTCTGGACCCTGCAAGCGACCCGGACGAGCAAACGCCGCTCAATTCGTCGCATCAGCGCAAACGCCGCGAGATCCGGGCAGAGCTTGCAGGAGCGTCAGAGCTTTGCGCCCTGAACGGCTTGCTGATCGCGCATCTGCGCAAACGCGCGCAACCCGGCCATACCGCAGCGCTGTTCCACCGGCTCTGGGCCGAGCATGCCGATCACCTGCTGGCGGGGCTCGATCTGCGTTGGCTGGTATCATCCATCACGACATTCGGCGATCACGGGCTGACGGATACGCAACGCCAAACCGGGCAAGCGATGACCGTGCTGTTCGGCACGATGAAACTCTACGAGACGGAGCGGCTGTATTCCGGGTTTGCGCCCGGCCGGCCCTTCAAACTGGCGGCCAGGACGTCCGAGGCGCTGCCGATGCAAATGGATGCCTATTCCATGGCCTATGGCGGGCTGGATGTGAACATGCTGGGGCGAATCTGGCAGGATGCGGACCGGGACGCCGTCATCCGCCCGCTGGCGCATCACCTGCTGGACCAGTTGATCGCGGATGAACGCACCGTCTTTCGGCGACTTGCGATGATGCGTCACCGCCTGGACCGCCGTCGCCGCCAAAAAGCAGAGGCCAAGTCAGCGCCACCCCCCGCCCCGGCCCAGAGCCGGGGCCTTTCGGCCGACACCCCGCGCTGGGGCCTGGTGTCAACGGTGAAAGGTCCGCTACGCCAGATCGCCCGGTTTGCGGCACATCACATCGAACTGGGCGCAGACCGGATCGACCTTTACCTCGACGCCCCGGATCCTGCCACGATTGCGGCGCTGTCCCATCCCCGCCTGAACATCACCGCCTGCGATGACGCCTGGTGGCAAGCCACCGGCAAGGAACGCCCCCCGCAACATCAGCTGCGCCAGGCCCATAATGCGACGCTCAGCTACCGGGCAAGCGATCTTGACTGGCTGGGCCATATCGACATGGACGAGTTTCTGCTGACCAACGCGCCGGTTGCCACCACTCTTGGCGACGCGCACAAGACGTTCGGCCAGGTTCGCATGCTGCCGGCCGAAGTCCTGTCCTCGCCCGACGGCGTCATCCGCCACTTCAAACTGACGCGCGAAGCCGCAGGACAACCCGTCGCGGCAGCCGAAGAGATTTACCCGACATTCGGCATGCATCTGCGCGATGGATTCATCAGCCACACGACTGGCAAGGTCTTTGCCCGCACCGGCATCGACGACGCCCGGTTGGGGGTGCATTCCCTCAAGATCAAAGGCGCGCGCCTTGCCAGTACCGGCCTGCTTCCCGGCATCTTCGCGGGGCATCTTCACGCACCGGATTGGGCGCATTTCCGAGCGCATCTGGAGTTTCGGCGCGCCAAAGGATCGTACCGTGAGCGCCCCGATTCGAACCGTCTGGGCATGGCGCCGCTGCTTGACTTCCTGCGCGATGAAAGCGGCGAAGACGGGGTGCGGCGGATGTTCGACGAGCTTTGCCTGGACACGGCGGACCTGCGCGCCCGACTGGCCAGCCACAACATGCTGCTGACCCACAACCTTGACCTCGACGCCGCTGTGGACCGCGTCTTCGGCGAGTTGCCGGATGGCTGATATGCGCTGGGGCATCGTTTCGACCGTCAAGGCGCCGTTGGAGCAGATCCTCGATTTTGCCGCCTGGCATCTGGATCTGGGCGCGCATCGGCTGTTTCTGTATCTCGACGATCCAGAGCCGCAAGTGTTTGCCACCCTGAACGCGCATCCGAAACTTCGCGTGACGGCCTGCGATGCCGCGTACTGGGCAAAGGGGCCGCAGCGTCCCGGCAAACATCAGGCACGCCAGTCGCGCAATGCCCGCCACGCGTTCAACCGCAAGACCCAAGTCGACTGGCTGGCCCATATCGACGTGGACGAACTTCTGCACCCCGCAACGCCTTTGGCAGAGCAACTCAACGCCCTCCCCGCCGAGTGTATGGTTGCCCGCCTCCGCCCGGTCGAGGCATTGGCGCCGGGGACTGGCACCGCCGATGGCGAAACCGCGTTCAAGGCGTTCCACATTGACCAGAAGGCGCGCCAAGCGGCGTCCGAGCGGTGCTTTCCGACCTGGGGGCGCTACCTGTCGGGCGGGTTCCTCAGCCATGTTGCCGGCAAGCTGTTCATCCGCTCCTCGCTTCACGATCCCCAGATCAAAATCCACAATGTCATCGTGGATGGCGTCCAGAACCCCGCAGAACAGCCCTTGCCGGATACGGACCTGCTGCATTTGCACGCCCAAAGCTGGGAAGACTGGCAACGCACCTACCGGTTCCGACTTAAACGCGGCTCTTACCGGGCAGAGCTGAAACCGCAGGTGCGCACCGGCACGCAAACGCCCAACCTGCATGACCTTTTCACCCAGATCGAAGCAACCGCGGGCACGGCAGGCCTGCGCGCCTTTTACGACGAGGTCTGCACCGCGAATGCACCCTTGTGCCAGCGCCTGCAAAGCGAAGGCTTGCTGCGGCGCGCGCGTCTTGATTTGGCAACAAAGCGCGCTCGGCATTTTCCGAGCCATTGACGTGCGCCAAACTCCCCCTGACCCACAGATTGTTTACGACGCACGACCAGAACCATCGCGGCACCGGCCACGATCACCTGTCCCATCATATCGAATTCGCGCCGTAGCTGTCCGATTTCCGGTCAATCAACCACTGTTAGCGCAAAACGAACCGCATTTGTGTTGCCTTATCGCCCAAACTGACTAACTTTCTGCGCATGACTGTTGCTGAAACGCATCCGCATTGACCCCAAAGCTGCTTTTCGGGTACATACCGCGCGTGGATCGCGCATGTGGAAAACCACTGGGCCATACGGGCCTGATCCTCACCAGAAGTACGGGCCAGACAGTGTCCGTTATAATCGGATACAGATGACAAAATTCTCTGACCTGAACCTGAACCCCAAGGTTTTAAAAGCCGTAATCGAAACTGGCTACGAAACGCCCACGCCAATTCAGGCCGGGGCCATCCCCCCGGCGCTTGAAGGCCGTGACGTGCTGGGCATAGCCCAGACAGGCACCGGCAAGACCGCCGGTTTCGTATTGCCGATGATCACCATGCTGGCCCGTGGCCGTGCGCGTGCACGCATGCCGCGCAGCCTTGTGCTGTGCCCGACCCGGGAACTGGCCGCACAGGTGGCCGAAAACTTCGACACCTATGCCAAGCATGTAAAGCTGACCAAAGCTTTGCTGATCGGTGGTGTGTCCTTCAAGGAACAGGACGTCCTGATCGACAAGGGCGTTGACGTTCTGATCGCCACCCCCGGCCGCCTTCTGGACCATTTCGAGCGTGGCAAGCTGCTGCTCACCGGCGTGCAGGTCATGGTGGTGGATGAGGCTGACCGGATGCTCGACATGGGCTTCATTCCGGATATCGAGCGGATTTTCTCGCTGACACCCTTCACCCGGCAGACGCTGTTTTTCAGTGCCACAATGGCCCCCGAGATTGAGCGTATCACCAACACCTTCCTGTCGAACCCGGCCCGGATCGAGGTTGCACGGCAAGCCTCGGCCTCTGAAACCATCGAACAGGGTGTGGTCATGTTCAAAGGCTCGCGCCGTGAACGCGAGGCCACCGAAAAACGTGAAGTTTTGCGGGCGCTGATCGACGGCGAAGGTGAAAAATGCACCAATGCCATCGTCTTCTGCAACCGCAAGGTGGACGTCGATATCGTGTCGAAGTCACTGAAGAAGAACGGCTATGACGCAGCTCCGATCCATGGCGATCTGGACCAGTCGCAGCGCACCAAGACCCTTGACGGTTTCCGCGCGGGCGACCTGAAGATCCTTGTCGCCTCGGACGTTGCGGCCCGCGGTCTGGACGTGCCCTCGGTCAGCCATGTGTTCAACTTCGATGTGCCCAGCCATGCCGAGGATTACGTGCATCGCATTGGCCGCACCGGCCGTGCCGGGCGCGACGGCAAAGCGATGATGATCTGTGCGCCGCGCGATGAGAAGAACCTCGACGCGATTGAAAAGCTGCTTCAGAAAGCCATCCCGCGCCTGGACAATCCGCTGAAAAAGTCCGAGCCGAGCGACGCATCGCCTCCATCCGATGACACCACCGAGAAAAAGCCCGCGCGCACACGCAGCCGGTCCCGGTCGTCCAAATCGGCCACGCCAGCACCGACCGAAGCCACCGAAACGCCTGCCGTGCAGGCCGATCTGAAAGTGGTCGAGACGGTGGAAAAACCTGCTGAAAAGCCTGCCGAGAAGGCGGAAAGTGCCGATAGGAATGACCGCAACAGCCGGTCCAGATCGTCGCGCAGTTCTGACAAACGGTCTGACAAGCGGCCAGAAAAACGCTCGGACAACAAGGTTGTGGGCATGGGCGATCACCTGCCCAGCTTTATCGCGCTCAGCTTTGAAGAACGCCGCGCCAGCTAAGGTCGACACTGAATTTGAAAAAAGGGCCGGTTTTCACCGGCCCTTTTTTGTTGGACTCCATCGCGACAGTGACGAGGCAGGCGCGGGGCGCCGCTTGTGATCCCTCACAAACGGCGCCGACAGACTTACCCTAGCCTGCTGACAATCACGGTGACCTCTGGCTTTTTGCCGACCTCGTCATTGGTGGTCTGGCGCGCGGTGCGACGCAGCCCCTCTTCCAACTTGCTGTCATCGGTCAGCGTCTTGGCACCTGCGCGGCCCAGGAACTGGCTCAGATCCGCCTCCAGCACATCGACCAAAGGCGCGTTTCCACGCCCCTGCGCGGGCAGGCCCATGACATCGCACCAGGGGTCGCCCAACGGTTCATCCTCTTCATCCAGGATGACTGTGACGATCACATGCCCGTTCAGCGCCATCCGGATACGGTCACGCACGACCCCGTCCATCGCGCCGATCTGCACGGAACCGTCAAGATAGGTGCGCCCGGTCTCGACATATTCGGCAACCGTCGGCGCATTGCCCGACAGGTTCAGCATCATGCCGTTGACCGCCACGATGCCTGCGCGCCCCTTGGATTCGGCAAGCTTGGCGTGTTCGCGCAAGTGGCGATGCTCACCATGCATCGGGATAACCATCTGCGGATTGACGATGTCATGCATTGCCGCCAGATCCGGCCGGTTGGCATGGCCCGAAACGTGATAAAGCCCATTTGAATCGTCGATCACATCAACGCCCAACTCAGAGAACTGGTTGATAATTCGGATCACGCCCCGTTCATTGCCCGGAATGGTCTTGGACGAAAAGAGGAACGTATCGCCCTCTTTCAACACCAACCCGTTATATTTTCCGCGCGCCAGCTGGGCCGAAGCCGCACGCCGTTCGCCCTGACTGCCCGTGACCAGCAGCATCACGTTTTCACGCGGCATCTGCACCGCGTCTTCGGGGCCGATCACGTTGGGAAAATTGGTCAGAACACCGGTTTCGATGGAGGCTTCGATCATCCGGCGCATCGCGCGTCCCAACAGACAGATCGAGCGGCCAGCCCGGTCGCCCGCCTCGGCCAGCGTTTTGACGCGCGCGACGTTGGACGCGAATGTGGTGGCAACCACCATGCCTGTCGCGTCGCTGACCAGCTTTTCAATATCGGGGCCAAGCGTGGCTTCGGACCGTCCGGCATGGGGCGAAAAGACGTTGGTGGAATCGCAGACCAGCGCCTTGACGCCCGGTTTGGCAACCTCAGCCCAAAGCGCCGGGTCATATGCCTCGCCCACAAGCGGGGTCTGGTCCAGCTTGAAGTCACCCGTGTGCACGATCCGCCCGTCCGGACAATCCAGAACCAGCGCAGAGCTTTCGGGTATGGAATGCGAAATCGGCAGGAACGAGACCTCAAACGGCCCGGCCTTCACCTTTTCGGGCCACGCCCCCACCGTTTTGACCGCATCGGCACCAATGCCATATTCTTCCAGCTTGCGGCGCGCGATGTTTGACGTGAAGGCACGCGCATAGATGGGCACGCCCAACTGTTCATAAAAATGCCCGACCGCGCCGACATGGTCCTCATGCGCGTGGGTGATGAAAATCGCCTCCAGCCGATCGCGGCGTTCTTTCAGCCAAGTGATATCCGGCAGGATCAGGTTCACACCTGGAGTGCCGTCCATATCCGGGAAGGTGACGCCCAGATCCACCAGGATCAGACGTTCCTGATCCGGCTTTCCGTAGCCATAGACATAGGCGTTCATTCCGATTTCGCCAGCCCCGCCAAGGGGAAGGTAGATGGCGCGTTGCGCTACCATATGAGTTAGTCCTCGTGTTGATTGAATTTATGGATGACGGTCAGCCCGTGCATCGTGAGTGTGTCCTCGACGGCATCGAACAGCTCGTCGGTCTGCTGGAACAACGGCGCCAGCCCGCCGGTCGCTATGATCTTCATTGGGCGTTCGCGCTCTTGCTTGATGCGCGAACAGATTTCGCGGACGAGGCCGACATAGCCCCAGAAAACGCCTGACTGCATACAGGTGACGGTATTGGTGCCCACCACCTGCTGCGGCTTGGTAATATCCACATGCGGCAGGGCGGCGGCGGCCTGATGCAATGCCATGAGGGACAGGTTCACCCCCGGTGCAATCACTCCGCCGACATAGGCACCGTCTTCATCCACCACATCGAATGTCGTCGCCGTGCCGAAATCCACGACGATAAGATCGCCGCCGTACAGATCATGCCCGGCCACGGTATTGACCAGCCGGTCCGGCCCAACCTGGGTGCCTGCATCAACACGCACACCCACTGGCAGCGCGCAGTCGGGTTTGCCCACCACCAGCGGACGGGTGTTGAAATAGCGATCCGCCAGAACGCGCAGGTTGAACACGACGCGCGGCACGGTCGAGCTGATGATCATGTCGGTGATCTGGGCGTCGATCTTCTGAAATTTCATCAAGGTCGACAGCCAGACGTAATATTGGTCTGCCGTGCGCTGGGTCTCGGTCGAGGTCCGCCAGGTGGCAATGAAACGCGCGCCATCCCAGAGCGAGAAGACCGTGTTGGTGTTACCGCAATCAATCGCCAGAAGCATCTCAACTCTCCTTGAAAAAGACATCAGCGGCGGGGATGGCCACTCTGCCCTGCGACGTGGTCAGAACCAGATTTCCCGCCTGGTCTACAGTCTCGAACACGCCGGTCGTCTCGGTTGTTCCGGTGCGCGCGGTGATGGTTTCACCTAGGCGCGCCGCACGGTCCAGCCAAGCCCGGCGGATCGGGGCAAACCCATGTGTTACGAACTGTTCTTCCAGTTCGGCATAAGACGTGGCAAGCGCATCAAGGAAAATCTCGGGTGCCACATCCAGCCCGGTTTCTCCCTGAAGGCTGACGGGCCGCAGGGCATGTGCTTCGACCTGCGCCGCCTCAGGGGCATTGCGAAGGTTGACACCAGTGCCGATTGCCAAATGCCGCACGCCTCCGACCTCAAAGCTTTCAAGCAATATCCCCGCGACCTTACCGCCGTTCAGCAGCACGTCATTGGGCCATTTCAGCGAGAACGGTGCGACCCGACCGGTCAACACCACAAAGGCATCAAACAGCGCCAATGCGGCCACGAAACTGCGCAGGGCGGTGACGTCGGGCGCGTCATCCACACGCAGCACCAACGTCGCTGCAAGGTTGCCCTGTGGATCGGACCATGCCCGGCCGCGACGTCCCTTGCCAGCGGTTTGACGCAGCGCGCAGATCCATTCTGGCCCCGCAAGAGTTGCGGCGATCCGCACCGCTTCGGCATTGGTGCTGTCAAGCTCTGGCAGAATGCGTCGTCCGTATCCGGCGGGCCAGCTCATTGGCAGCGCCTCGTGCGAAACTCGTGGCTAGTCAGAACCTTCACCGCGTCCGGAAAACGAAAGCGACGCGCCCTTGGCGCGCCACGTTCGAAAACCGTATGGGCGGGTCGCTTAGTTGACAAGCGTCGCAGCCGCTGCCGCAGCCGCCCCTTCTATTCCGAAAAGGTTCACGACACCCAGCAACATGATCGCCGCAGAGACCATCAGGAAACCCGAAAGAATCGCTGATTGTCCGCCATCCAGCGCATCGTCGGTCTCTTCTCCGAAATACATGTAGAACACGATCCGAAGATAATAGAATGCACCGATGACCGAGGCCACCACACCGGCAACCGCCAACCAGGCCAACCCGCCCTCATAGGCGGCGCGCAGAACATAAAGCTTGCCGAAGAAACCGACCAGCGGCGGCACGCCTGCAAGGCTGAACATCAGGATCAGCACGGCCAATGCCTTGGCTGGCTCTTTCTTCGAATACATGTTCAGGCTTCTGATGTCGGTGACCGGCTGGCCATCGCGTTCCATCGACAGGATAAACGCAAACGTGCCGACATTCATCGTCACATAGATCGCCATGTAGATCAGCAGCGCCTGCACACCAAAGGCTGTGCCTGCGGCCAGACCCATCAGCGCATAGCCCATATGGGCGATCGAGGAATAGGCCATAAGGCGTTTGATATTGGTCTGTCCGATCGCCGCAACCGCACCAAGAAACATCGACAGAAGCGACAGGAAGGCGATCACCTGTTGCCAGTCCCCTACAGCGCCGCCGAATGCATCATGCAGCACCCGCGCGAACAGGGCCATCGCCGCGACCTTCGGGGCCGTTGCGAAGAAGGCCGTAACCGGTGTGGGCGAGCCTTCGTAGACATCCGGCGTCCACATATGGAACGGCACGGCAGAGACCTTGAAGGCCAGACCGCAGGCGATCAGGACCAGGCCGAACAGTAGGCCAAGCGAGACATGGCCTTCGGTCGCGGTCTGCACGATGCCGGAAAACAGCGTGGTCCCCGCAAAGCCGTAGGTCAGCGACGCGCCGTAAAGCAGCAGGCCCGAGGACAGCGCGCCCAGCACGAAATATTTCAACCCGGCCTCTGTTGATTTTGCGCTGTCACGACGAATGGCCGCAACGACGTAAAGCGCCAGCGATTGCAGCTCCAGCCCCATATACAGCGCCATCAGATCGCCCGCGGACACCATCATCATCATGCCGACAACCGCAAGGGCAATCAGCAACGGGAATTCAAACCGCAGCAGACCGCGGCGCGACAGGTAGTCCTGGCTCATCACCAGAACGGCCGCCGCCGATAGAAGCAAGGTCACCTTGGCAAAGCGCGCGAATCCGTCGTCGATGAACATCCCGCCAAAGGCCGGACGAATGCCCTCGCCACTGGTGCCGATCCACGCGGCCAGCAGGACAAAGACGCCTGCCGTGGCCCAGGTCAGCATCGGGGCCAGCGCATCCTTGCCCGTGTAGACCGCACCGAGCAGCGCGAGCATCGCGTAGACCGAAAGCACGATTTCGGGAAGGATGATTGTCAGGTCAGCCTGTAGCATGTCCAAGATCCCTCAGTGCGACGCCACCTGGACGGCGTCGGAAGACGCGGCCAGTGCGGTGTCGTAGTTTGAAACCAGCGCCTCTACCGAGGGGCCGATGATGTCTGTTACCAGGCTGGGATAGACCCCCAGCAGAAGCGTCATGGTCACGAGCGGCGCAAAGATCCACTTCTCGCGGCGCGTCATGTCGGAGATCGAACGCAGGCTTTCCTTGATCAGATCACCCATCACGACCCGGCGATAGAGCCACAGCGCGTAAGAGGCCGACAGGATCACCCCTGACGTCGCGACCACAGCCACCCAGGTGTTGACCTGGAATACGCCCATCAATGTCAGGAATTCACCAACAAAGCCGGACGTACCGGGCAAGCCGACATTGGCCATGGTGAAGAACATGAAGATCAGCGCATAGGACGGCATCCGGTTCACCAACCCGCCATAGGCGTCGATGTCGCGGGTGTGCATCCGGTCATAGATCACGCCGACACACAGAAACAGCGCGCCCGAGATGAAGCCATGGCTGAGCATCTGGAAGATCGCCCCGTCAACGCCCTGCTGGTTGGCCGCAAAAATCCCCATCGTCACATAGCCCATATGGGCGACCGACGAATAGGCAATCAGCTTTTTCATGTCTTCCTGAACCAGCGCAACGAGGCTGGTATAGACGATGGCAATCGCGCTCATCCACAGGACCAGCGGGGTCAGCACATCGGCCCCCACCGGGAACATCGGAAGGCTGAACCGCAGGAAGCCATAGCCGCCCATCTTCAGCAGGATCGCCGCCAGCACGACCGAACCTGCCGTCGGGGCCTGAACGTGCGCATCGGGCAACCATGTGTGGACCGGCCACATCGGCATCTTGACCGCGAAGCTGGCAAAGAAGGCCAGGAACATCAGCGTCTGCATCCCGCCGACGACATGGATCCCAAGAACAGAGAAACCCGCAGACGAGAACTGATGCGTCATCAGCGTCGGGATGTCGGTGGTTCCGGCCTCTGCGAACATCGCCACCATGGCGACCAGCATCAGGACCGACCCGAGGAAGGTGTAAAGGAAGAACTTGAAGCTCGCGTAAATGCGTTCCTTGCCACCCCAGATACCGATGATCAGGAACATCGGGATCAGGCCGGCCTCGAAAAAGACATAGAAGAGGACCAGATCCAGCGCCATGAACACGCCGAGCATCAGCGTCTCAAGCAGCAGGAATGCGATCATGTATTCCTTGACGCGCGTCTTGACGCCCCAGCTTGCCGCGATGGTCAGCGGCATCATGAAGGTGGTCAACAGCACGAAGAGCACGGAAATCCCGTCCACGCCCATCTTGTATTTCAGCCCAAGCAGCCAGGCACCCTCTTCCACCATCTGAAAGCCGGTGTCGGCGGGGTTGAACTGAAACAGGATGAACAGCGAAATCAGGAAGGTCGCCCCAGTCGCAAACAGCGCCAGCCATTTGGCATTGCGATCCGCCGCCTCGTCTCCGCCACGCAGGAACACGGCGAGGATCAGCGCTGCCAGCGCGGGCAGGAAGGTGACAATCGAAAGAAGGTTGTCCATCAGTGCGCTCCTCCGCTGAGCGTCATCCAGGTGATGAAGATCGCAACCCCGATCACCATGGCGAAGGCATAGGTAAAGATGTAGCCGGACTGAGCGCGCCCCGCGAGCCGTGTGAAGAAGGGCACAATCCCCATTGCGACACCATTCAGCGACCCGTCGATGGCCTTGCCGTCACCGCCCTTCCACAACAGGCGGCCAAGCGATTTTGCAGCGCGGATGAAGATCACATCGTACAGCTCGTCGAAATACCACTTGTTCAGCAGGAACAGGTACAACGGACGTTGCTGCTCTGCCAACTTGCGCGGCATGGCGGGGTTCACGATGTAGAACCAGTAGGCCACGACAAAGCCGATCAGCATGGCGATGAACGGGCTGACCTTGACCCAGACGGGTGCGTGATGCGCGTCGTCCATGACATGGTTGTCCGGTCCGGTGAAGATCGCGCCTTGCGGCGCCATCCCGGAAACAACGGGCGCATGATCCGCGTCTGCCTCACCATGCGCTTCATCACCCAAAGCGTCCCCTTGCGCAGCCTCCGCCGCAACAGTTTCGCCATCGGCCGCGGGTTCAGCATCACCGGCATCTGCAACAACGCCCTGATCAGCAGTTGGGGCTTCGGAATTTGCGGTGTCGGCGGCGACGTCCTGGTTATCGGACGCCGCTTCGTCGGCCTCTGCCCCTGCAACCGATCCGTCAGCACCGGCATCGGCGGCATGATCTTCGGTCGCGGCGGTTTCGCCGTGCCCCTCGGACGCCTCGGCATGGGCCGGGACACCGAAGAAACGGTTAACGGTATTATGGTCGCCGAAGAAACTGTTATACCAGACCATCCCGGCCAGCACCGAACCGACCGCCAGCACACCCAGCGGAATCAGCATCACTTTGGGAGACTCATGCGCATGTTCATGCGTATGACGGTCGCCGCGTGCCTTGCCGTAAAAGGTCAGGAACATCAGCCGCCAGCTATAGAAACTGGTGAAAAGTGCCGCGACCACCAGCATCCAGAAGGCATAGCCGCCTTGCGTACCGGCCCAGGCGCTCTCGATCACGGCGTCTTTGGACAGGAATCCGGCAAAGCCGATATGGGTCAGCGGTATCCCGACACCGGTGATGGCCAGCGTGCCGATCAGCATCGCCCCGAACGTATAGGGGATCTTTTTGCGCAGGTTGCCGTAGTTCCGCATGTCCTGTTCGTGATGCATGGCGTGGATCACCGAACCGGCCCCCAGAAACAGCATCGCCTTGAAGAACGCGTGTGTCAGCAGGTGGAACATCGCCACCGAATAGACGCCGACACCGGCGGCCACAAACATATAGCCAAGCTGCGACATGGTCGAATAGGCGATCACACGCTTGATGTCGTTCTGTACCAGACCGATCGTCGCCGCGACAAAGGCGGTAGACGCCCCCATGAAGGTGATGAAGGTCAAGGTTTCGGGCGCGTATTCCATCAAGGGCGACATGCGGCAGACAAGGAAGACACCGGCCGTTACCATCGTCGCGGCGTGGATCAGAGCCGACACAGGGGTCGGACCTTCCATCGCGTCGGGAAGCCATGTGTGCAGGAACAGCTGCGCCGATTTCCCCATCGCGCCGACGAAGAGCAGGAAGGCAATCAGGTTTGCCGCGTTCCACTCGGTCCACAGAAAGGTCAGTTGCGTATCGGCCAGACCGGCAGAGGCGGCAAACACGTCGTCAAGCCTGATCGAGTCCGTCAGGTAGAACAGCCCCAAGATCCCCAGCAAAAAGCCGAAATCACCGACCCGGTTGACCACGAAGGCCTTGATCGCGGCGGCATTGGCGCTTGGCTTGCGGTAGTAGAAACCGATCAGCAGGTATGAGGCGACACCGACGCCTTCCCAGCCAAAGAACATCTGTACAAGGTTGTCGGACGTGACCAGCGCCAGCATGGCAAAGGTAAAGAAGGACAGGTAGGCGAAGAAACGCGGCTTGTAGACTTCACCCTCTTTCCATTGCGGATCATGATCCATGTAGCCGAAGCTGTAGAGATGAACCAGCGCGGAAACGGTTGTCACAACGATCAGCATGATCGAGGTCAGACGGTCCAGACGGATCGACCAATCCGTCGACAGCGACCCGGATTCGACCCAGCGCAGGATCTGAATGTGTTGTGTTTCCGGGCCATGGGTCAGAAAGACGATCCACGAAAAGAAACAGGCCACGAACAGCAGACCGGTGGTGATCCACATGGCCCCACGCTCGCCGATCAGACGCCAGCCGAAACCAGCGATCAGGGCACCGACCAAGGGCGCGAAGAGGATGATCGTTTCCATGTCGGTCAGCCTTTCATGACGTTGACGTCTTCCACGGCGATGGTGCCGCGGTTCCGGAAGAAGCAGACGAGGATGGCAAGGCCGATGGCCGCCTCGGCCGCGGCGACGGTCAGGACGAACAGCGTGAATATCTGCCCCACCAGATCGCCCAGAAAGGACGAAAAGGCCACAAGATTGATGTTCACCGCCAAGAGCATCAGTTCGATGCTCATCAGCAGGATGATCACGTTCTTGCGGTTCAGGAAAAGCCCGAAGATGCCGATGACAAACAGCGTCGCCGCGACCGTCAGGTAATGTTCAAGTCCGATCATCTTGTCCCTCAAGAAGTCTTGCCCGGTTTTCCGGGTCGTTTCGGCGTCCGGCGGTCAGCCCAGAAAGGAGTAGCCGCCCAACACGATGATCAGAACGACCACCACAATGATTATTGTATTTGTCGACATTACATGTCCTTTCGTTTCCAGACAGGGCGCGATCGCGAGATCACAACCCCTGCCCCGGTTTCACGTCACGCAGTTCCATCGCCTTGGCCGGATCACGCATCATCTGCGCGATAATATCCTGGCGCTTTACATCCTTGCGGTGGCGCAGAGTCAGCACGATGGCACCGATCATGGCGACCAGCAGGATCAGCCCGGCCAGTTGGAACAGCAGGAAATACTGATCGTAAAGCAGCAAGCCCAAAGCCTCGGTGTTGTGCCGCCCGTCGGGCATCACTGCCGCGCGCATACCTTCGGCAGCCTCGGAGGTCTGCCAGACCCCGAGCGCCATGCCAAGCTGCATCAGGATGATCACCCCGAACAGCAGTGCCAGTGGCATATAGCCCGCCATTTCGGCCCGAAGTTCGGCAAAATCCACGTCCAGCATCATCACGACGAAGAGGAAAAGCACCGCAACCGCGCCGACATAGACGATGACCAGCAGCATCGCGACGAATTCTGCCCCGAGCAAAACGAAAAGCCCGGCCGAGCTGAGGAAAGCCAGGATAAGCCACAGCACAGAATGCACCGGGTTTCGGCTGACAACGGTGAACAGTCCACCGGCAATCGTGCACAGTGCGAACAGATAGAAAGCGAACACCATCATGTTTCGTTATCCTTGTTATCTTCCATCACCGCGCGCGCAAGATCCATCGCGCGGGTCATGGCCGGAATTCCCGCGAACATCGACATCTGGGCGATGGTCTCGGCAATCTCGTCATTGGTTGCGCCGGCTTCCATGGCGTGTCGGACGGTCATGCGCAATGGGGTTTCTGCCTGCGCGCCCTGCATGGTCAGACCTGCCAGCGTCAACAAAAGCCGCGTCTTGGCGTCCAGCCCTTCCTTGCTAAGGCCCCGCCCGAACCACATTTCCATGCTGTCCTTGGGCATGGTCGGCCAAAGCTTCTCGAAGCCCTTGGGATTGAACGTCTCCATCGCCGGATTGAAGGCCTTGGCCATTTCCTGCGCCTGAGCCATCATCAGTTCGAAAGGGGTCTTTGCATCCGTCATAGCGTGCCTCCATTCAACCGTTCCCTGAGCCCGTTCACAACGCCAAGCCATTCGGCCAGCGAATCCGACTCCGTCCACATATCGTAAAGCTCTGACGTACCGTCATCCGTCACGACAATATCAACCGTGCGGGGTGCCAGACCTCGCGCATCCGCCGAACCCGCCACATCCGCTTCGTGCAGGCGGATCACATTACGCTCATCCTCACCCAGGTCATCCGAGGGTTGCCCGAGGCTGGTGCCGACGATCTCGGCCGCCGCTAGACCGATGGCTCCGACATCGGCATCGACATAGCCCGCCGAGGCAGACGCGATCACGTCTTCAAACGCCTCAATCACGGCACCGACGCCCCCGGCCTCGTACTCCCCCAGGAAGTCCGCCGCGTCGTCATTGTCGAATATTCCGATGCCCCAGGCACCCATGTCGTTTCTCCCGGCGTTAGCGGTAGGGCGCGTCCAGTTCGAGATTGCGGGCAATCTCTGATTCCCACCGGTCGCCATTCGCAAGCAGCTTTTCCTTATCGTAGAACAGCTCTTCGCGGGTTTCCGTCGAAAATTCAAAATTCGGGCCTTCGACAATCGCATCCACCGGGCACGCCTCCTGGCAGAAGCCGCAATAGATGCACTTGGTCATGTCGATGTCGTAACGTGTCGTGCGGCGGCTGCCGTCGTCACGGGGTTCCGCGTCAATCGTGATGGCTTGCGCCGGGCAGATCGCCTCGCACAGTTTGCAGGCGATGCAACGCTCTTCACCGTTGGGATAGCGGCGCAGCGCATGTTCGCCACGGAAACGCGGGCTGAGCGGGCCTTTTTCATGCGGGTAGTTCAGCGTCGCCTTCGGAGCGAAGAAATACCGCAGCCCCAGCTTCATGCCGATCACGAAATCCCAAAGAAGAAAGTATTTCGCGGTCCGCCTGTAGTCGATCTGGGTCATAGCACCACCTCTGGGTCAGCTTTATAACAGTTTGCCAGCGTGTTCATCTTAGACCCCCGTCGACCAGCGGGCGAAGATGCCCCAGAACCAGCCGAACTTTGCGGCGAAGGAGACGAAGACCACCCAGAACAGGCTGAACGGCAGGAACACTTTCCAGCCAAGGCGCATCAGCTGGTCATAGCGGTAGCGCGGGGTGATCGCCTTGACCATCGCGAAGAGGAAGAAGAAGAACGCCATCTTGCCGACCATCCACAGCGCCCCGTCCGGCAGGCCCGGAATGGGTGACAGCCAACCGCCGAAGAACAGCAGCGAGGTCAGTGCGCACATCAGGAAGATAGCGATATATTCGCCGGCCATGAACAGCAGGAAGGGCGTCGCGGAATATTCCACCTGGTAGCCCGCAACCAGTTCCGATTCCGCCTCTGGCAGGTCGAATGGCGGGCGGTTGGTTTCTGCCAGCGCCGAGATGAAGAACAGGAACACCATCGGGAAATGCGGGATCCAGTACCAGTTGAACAAGCCCAAATCGCCGTCCTGTGCCCGGACAATGTCACCAAAGTTCAGCGATCCGGTCGAAATGATTACCCCGATGATGATGAGGCCAATCGAGACCTCATAGGAAATCATCTGCGCGGCCGACCGCAACGAGCCGAGGAACGGGTATTTGGAGTTCGAGGCCCAGCCGCCCATGATGACGCCGTAAACCTCCAGCGAGGAGACAGCGAAAACATACAGCACGGCGACGTTGATATCCGACAGCACCCAGTTGTCGTTGAACGGGATCACCGCCCAGGCGATGATTGCCAGCACGAAACTGGTCATCGGTGCCAGAATGAACACGGTCTTGTCGGCACCCGCAGGCACGACAACTTCCTTGAGAACGTATTTCAGCGCGTCGGCCACCGATTGCAGAATGCCGAACGTGCCCACTACGTTCGGACCCCGGCGCATCTGGACCGCAGCCCAGATCTTTCGGTCGCCATAAACGAGGAACAGCAGCGAAATCATCACGAAACCGGTCATCGCCAGGCATTGCGCGGCGATGATCAGCAGGATCCCCAGCGGGGTGGAAAAGAATTCAGCCATCAGGTCCTCACACCATCGGTATTCCGTTCTGAGCGCAGGCTTCGGCGACGACTTCGGCGTCGATCGTCATCAGCCCGCGCGGCAGCGTTGGCGAGATGGTGTAAACCGCATCTCCCCGCCAGAGGCCACCCTCTTCTGTCACATTCGTGCGCAAATGACGCGCAAAACCGTAGTCCCGGTCAAGGGTGTAGCGCGACACGGCACATTCGGCGTAGCGCTCGATGTCTTTCGGCCCCTGCCCGCCCTTCAGCGCGACAAATACATTCACCAGATCATCATCCAGCGCCTCGGTCTTAATTCCCACATATTCAGGCGCGACTGCAGGCTCGGCCAGATCGGCCGTATCCGTGGCGGCGCAGGCCGAGACTGTCCCGGCCAGCGTCAGCGCGCAAAAGGGTATCAAGCGACGACGGCTCATTCCGCTGCCATTGGTTTTTTCGCACGCGCCGCCGCGTTTGCGGACAGTTCGGCCATCAACTGGCTGGACCGCGCGATCGGGTTGGTCAGGTAGAAATCACCAAGCGCGTGACGGAATGTCGCCTCGCCCAATTCGCCCAGATCCAGCGGAGTCCACGCGTTTTCCGGCACAGAGTCGATCTCTGCCAGATGCGGCACCGCCTCGACCAGCGCGCTGCGCAGTTGCGCCAGGCTGTCGAAGGGCAGCTTTGCGTCCAGTTCCGCTGACAGGGCGCGCAGAATGGCCCAGTTTTCCTTGGCCTCGCCGGGGGCGAACCCTGCGCGAAGCGCCAATTGCGGGCGGCCTTCGGTGTTCACGAACAACCCGCTTTCCTCGGTATAGGCGGCACCCGGCAGGATGATGTCGGCGCGGTGCGCGCCGCGATCGCCGTGGCTGCCCTGATAGATCACGAAGGCACCGGGGGCGATGTCGACCTCATCCGCGCCAAGGTTATAGACCAGTTCGGCGTCTTTCAGTGCGTCCATGCCACCTTCGGTCACAGCCCCCACATCCAGCGCGCCGGCACGCCCGGCCGCCGTGTGCAGGATCAGAAAGCCGGATCCGGTGACATCGGCGAATTTCATCGCCTGCGCCAGAACCGCAGCACCGTCAGCTTCCTGCAAGGCACCCTGCCCGACAATCACCAGCGTGTTCTTGTCCTTCGCCTCGCCCTCATGGTCGTTTGTCATTTTCTCAAGTGCCGCGCGATCATCGCCCGCGTGCCAGTATTCGTATGACAGATCCAGCTTGGGTCCGACAACGCCAACCTTCGCGCCGCGCAGCCACGCCATCCGGATACGCGCGTTCAGCACCGGCGCCTCGATCTCGGGGTTGGTGCCGATCAGCATGATCGCATCGGCGCTGTCGATGTCCTCGATCGCGGCCGTTCCGACATAGGCAGAGCGGTTGTCGGCGGGCAGCTTTGCGCCATCCGTCCGGCATTCCACGCTGCCGCCCAGCCCTTCGATCAGCTGCTTCAATGCGTAGGTCGCCTCGACCGGGGCCAGATCGCCGATCAGCCCGGCAACCTTCTTTCCCTTCATCGCCTCTGCCGCCGCCGACAGCGCCTCTGGCCATGTCGCGGGCTTCAACTTGCCGTCCACGCGGATATAGGGCTTGTCCAGACGCTGACGCCGCAGCCCGTCCCAGACAAAGCGCGTCTTGTCGGAAATCCATTCCTCGTTCACGCCGTCATGGTTGCGCGGCAGGATGCGCATGACTTCGCGCCCCTTGGTATCCACACGGATGTTCGACCCCAACGCATCCATCACGTCGATGGTCTCGGTCTTGGTCAATTCCCAGGGCCGCGCGGTAAACGCATAGGGTTTCGACACCAGCGCGCCCACCGGGCACAGATCAATGATGTTGCCTTGCAGGTTCGAATCCAGCGTCTCGCCCAGATAGGAGGTGATCTCGCTGTCTTCGCCCCGGCCGGTCTGGCCCATCTGGGTGATGCCCGCGACCTCTGTCGTGAAGCGCACGCAGCGGGTGCAGGAAATGCAGCGCGTCATATGTGTCTCGACAAGCGGACCAAGGTTCAGATCATCCACCGCGCGCTTGGGCTCGCGGAAGCGGCTGAAATCGACACCGTAGGCCATCGCCTGATCCTGAAGGTCACATTCACCACCCTGGTCGCAGATCGGACAATCCAGCGGGTGGTTGATGAGCAGAAACTCCATCACGCCTTCGCGGGCCTTCTTGACCATAGGCGAGTTGGTCTTGACCACCGGCGGCGCGCCTTCCGGGCCGGGCCGCAGATCGCGGACCTGCATCGCGCAGGAGGCCGCAGGCTTGGGCGGGCCGCCCACGACCTCGACAAGGCACATCCGGCAGTTTCCCGCGATCGACAGACGCTCATGGTAGCAGAAACGCGGAATTTCCACGCCCGCCTGCTCGCATGCCTGGATCAGGGTCATTGCCCCGTCCACTTCAACTTCCTGCTCGTCGATGATGATCTTGCGTAGGTCCGACATCGGTCTCACTTTGCTCTGAGCAAGGCGCCAACCTGGCTGTTCCTTGCGATTTCCTTGCGCCCCAGCGCGCAATATCCGCTCTCGTTTGTGGCCCCGTTGGCCACCAGAAAGGCCTTTGCTTCGGCCTCAAGACGTTTGCGATCCGCCTTGCTTTTCACGAAGTCCTCGATCTCGTCCTTGCTGTAGCCCTGCGCCTGCGCATGGTTTTCCAGCTTGTTGATGAATTGCAGCGCCGCAATCATCCGGGGCCCGATGGACCCGCAATTGCTGCGGATCTCATCCGCGATCGCAATGTTGCGCAACCCGTCATTCACAAACTTCACCGAGCTCAGCGGCGGCTGGGCCGCAGAGGCCGTTCCCGCCGCCAGCAGCGCGAGGATCAGGGGCAATTTCAGTGCCATATCATTATTCCTTTCCATGTCCTGGAAAGCCCGCGCGAAACGCGGACTCCACCACTTGGCGACATGGGGTCACAGCTGCCTGTTATACAATAACAGACCCCGCAACCACCTGATATGACATACCCTTTTATCATTCAACACAACGTCCGACAAAGGTCAGCGTATCGTCGGATACGCGTAGCTGATCGGCCGGGGTATCCGGGCCGATCGCCCAGTCGATGTTGGACGTGCCGTAATACCGGATACAGTATTTCGTCCCCTGATGACGCCCGGCTTCGCGCGCCGCGTCCAACCCGCTGGAGACCGGACGCGCCGTCGCCGTGAAGTCGTGCTTGTCATCACCCGAACCGCGCGCCTTGCCCGAGAAATACTGGCCGTCGATCACGCTTTGGTTTGAGCGCAGCTTGGAGCATCCGCCCAAGGTCAGCGCGACACAGGTCAGGATCAGAATTGTCCGCATTGGCCTACTCCGCCGCCACGGCGCTGACGCGGCCTGTGCGTTTCGCCTTGATCCGGTCCTCGATCTCGTCGCGGAAGTTGCGGATGAGGCCCTGAATGGGCCAGGCCGCCGCGTCGCCGAGGGCGCAGATCGTGTGGCCTTCGACCTGCTTGGTGACGTCAAACAGCATGTCGATTTCCTCGACCTCCGCCTCGCCCCGCACCAGACGTTCCATGACCCGCATCATCCACCCCGTGCCTTCGCGGCAGGGCGTACACTGTCCGCAGGACTCGTGCTTATAGAATTTCGCCAGACGCCAGATCGCCTTGATGATGTCGGTGTCCTTGTCCATCACGATCACCGCCGCCGTGCCAAGGCCAGAGCCAAGCTCGCCGCGCAGGTAGTCGAAATCCATGATGGCGTCTTTCATCTTTTCGCCGCGCACACAGGGCACGGACGATCCGCCGGGGATGACGGCCTTGAGGTTGTCCCAGCCGCCACGGATGCCGCCGCAATGCGTCTCGATCAGTTCCTCGAAGGAAATCGACATCGCCTCTTCAACCACGCAGGGGTTGTTGACATGGCCAGAGATCGCAAACAGCTTCGTGCCCGCATTGTTCGGACGCCCGAAGCCCGCGAACCATTCCGCGCCGCGCCGCAGGATCGTCGGCACAACGGCGATGGATTCGACGTTGTTCACCGTCGTCGGGCAGCCATACAGACCCGCGCCCGCCGGGAAAGGCGGCTTCATGCGCGGCATGCCTTTCTTGCCCTCAAGCGATTCCAGCAGGGCTGTTTCCTCGCCGCAGATATAGGCACCGGCACCATGCGCGACGTAGATGTCGAAATCCCATCCCGACCCGGCCGCGTTCTTGCCGACCAGACCGGCGTCATAGGCCTCGTCAATCGCGGCCTGAAGCGCCTCCTTCTCGCGGATATACTCGCCGCGGATGTAGATATAGCACGCATGCGCCTGCATCGCGAAAGAGGCAATCAGGCAGCCCTCGATCAGTGTATGCGGATCGTGGCGCATGATCTCGCGGTCCTTGCAGGTGCCGGGTTCGGATTCGTCGGCATTCACCACCAGATAGGACGGCCGCCCGTCGCTTTCCTTGGGCATGAAGGACCATTTCAATCCGGTGGGAAAGCCCGCACCGCCGCGACCACGCAGGCCAGAAGCCTTCATCGTGTCGACGATCCAGGGTGCCCCCTTCTTGATGATGTCGGCCGTGCCATCCCAATGGCCCCGCGCCTGCGCGCCCTTCAGCGTGCGGTCATGCATCCCGTAGAGGTTGGTAAAGATCCGGTCCTGATCCTGCAACATCGCGTGCCTATCCTTCATTGTCCCGGCGTTTCCGCCAGATCTGGTATGTCACGACCATCGCCCAGAAGAGCGCGGCCAGTACGGCGAGATCTATGAGCAGGGCATACCGTCCCGGCAAACCCAACATCGGTCCCACCCATTGGGCCGCAATCCAAAACAGCATAGAGCCAGCAATGACAAGGGCGACAAACCGTCCCTGCCGCGCCGTTTGCTGATCTTGGTCACGTCCCATCGTATTCAGTATCCGTCAGTACACGTCGCCCTTGTCGACGCGTTTGGAAAATTCGGTATCCCCGCCGGCAGCGAGGATTTTGGCCTGTTCGACCCAATCGTCTCGGCTGACGCGCCCCTTGAAGCCTGACAGGTTGGCATCCACCCACGCCACCTCGTCCGCCGTCCAATTGGCAACCTGATCGAAGTGGTAAAAGCCCATTTCATTCAGCAGGGTTTCCAGCTTTGGCCCCACGCCTTTGATTTCTTTCAGGTTATCAGCACCGCCATCGCGCGCCTTTGTCAGCGTCTCGGGCTTGGAGCCTTCAAGCGCGTCTTCGCCGTCATGATCACCACCGCTATCGGCCGATGTCGGCTCAGTCTTGGCCGGGTTGCCTGCGTCATCCGGCTTGGCGGCCTCATATTTCCAGCTGCCCTTGCGGCTGGACAGCTCCGCCTCACCCGAAAGGACAGCAGAGGGTTTCACGACGGACCCGTTCGCCGTCTTATCACCGGCGGCCGTCTTCGGCGTCGTGACATCTGCGTTCTCGGCTTTGGCTGTGGCATCGTCTTTTGCTTTGGCCTGCGCTTTATCTGCTTTCGCTGCCTCAGCCTGCGTGTTTCCGGCGTTGGCATCGCTTGACGCATCGGTGGCGGTTTGGCTTACCACCTTCGTTTCAGCTGGCGCTGGTTCAGGTGCCTTGGACGCTCCGGCATCGGTTGTCGACGACTTGGCCGCCGGGCGTGCAGATCCCGTTCCGGTCACGCCCGCCACGGACATAGGAATGTCGGAACCGCTACCAGCACCGGCAGTTCCCGGTCCATTTGATATGCCTTTGGCACGCATGCTCTGCCCCAACTTGGGAACGTCTGGACACATCAGCCAAGTCAGCAGAAGCCCCAACAAAGCCACCACAAGCACCCCAAGGAAGATCGATGTGCCCCACCCGTATCCTCCGACGCTGAGCGCCAGTATCAGTGTGACAACACCAAGTGCCGCGGCCAAGGCCCAGCATTTGGTCTGACAGCTATATCCAGAACCGGATTGGGTCATCGTGACTCTCCCTGAAAAATCTTATGCGGTGGTTACGTTTCGTCTTTGCCACCTTTCTGAACACGCGCCGAAAATTCCGTCTCTCCCCCCTCGGCCAGGGTTCTTGCCTGCGACACCCATTCGTCACGGGTCACACGCCCTTTGAAGCCTTCGAGGTTCTCATCGACCCAGGCGATTTCCGCCTCGGACCAGTTTGCGATCTGGTCAAAATGATAAAATCCGAGCGAATTGCACATTTCTTCAAGCTTTGGACCGATGCCCTTGATCTGCTTGAGGTCGTCGGCCTTGCCGTCACGCGGCCCCTCCAACGCTTCCGGCCGGGAGCCGGAGGTGGAAGACGTATCCGCTGTCGCCGCAGCCTCGTCAGATGGCGCTTTCTTGGCTGGCGCATCACTGCTGTCGGTTGTCCCGGAGGAGGCCGCTTTGCCGGATGTGTCAGATTTCTCGGGCTGGCCGTCCGTATCCGCGGTTCCTTTTTCTGCGGCGGGTCTGGTCTTGGTCGAGTCCGCCGCCTTCGCACTGGCAACGGGCTTGGCCACGGTCTTTGCTTCGGCCTCGCGCTTGTCTATTCCCGTCTCGTCGATCGTCTCATCCGCGCCGGGTTTCGGTTGCTTGGCAGGGCCAGCCGAATCCCGGACCGGTCTATCCACCTTGTTCTGCCAAGGTGCCAGCAAGGGCACTTCGGTGCCGTCGATACGTTTGATCGTATCGCCGATATCCGTCGCAAGCTGGGCGCTCGCGTTATATTTGGTATGGCCGCTGTCATATTCCTTCAGGCTGGTCAGCCCCGATTTCGGTTCCGAGGCAAAACGGCCATTCTGCGGTCCCGGCACCGGCACCTTGCCCGCGGCCAGTTCGTCCAGAATTTCGGCCAGACGTTCGGTCGTCAGATCCTCGTAGTAATCCTTGCCGATCTGCGCCATCGGCGCGTTGGCACATGCCCCGGCGCATTCGACCTCTTCCCAGCTGAACTTGCCGTCAGCAGAAAGCTCGTGCGGCTTATCGGCAATCTTTTCGCGGCACACGGCCATCAGATCCTCCGCCCCGCAAATCATGCAGGACGTGGTGCCGCAAATCTGAATATGTGCCACAGTTCCAACAGGTTGCAGCTGAAACATGAAGTAGAACGACGCCACTTCCATAACCCGCATATAGGCCATGCCCAGCATCTCGGCGACAGCCTCGATCGCAGGGCGGGTCAACCAGCCTTCTTGTTCCTGCGCGCGCCACAGAAGCGCGATGACCGCGCTGGCCTGTCGGCCCTCGGGGTATTTGGTGATCTGGGCTTCGGCCCAGGCCAGATTTGCATCTGTGAAGGCGAAACTTTGCGGTTGGTCGTGATACAGGCGTCTCAGCATGGTCGTTCCTATTGCGTCAGCACGCAGGCGACGGGAATGTTTGGCACAGTCCGGTCGGGGTTTTCTCCGTTCAGCTCGGCCACCAGCGCTTGCTGGCGAATGGCAGAGTCGGTCATGTTGTCAGCGATGAAGCACAGGTAGAGATCCGTGCCCTTCTGCATTCCGAAGGTCGCGCCGCCGGTGCTGCTTGTAGCAAAAGGTTCAAAGCCTTGCGCGGCCAGATCCGACACATAGACAAAATCGCTTTTGCCGGCCTCCGTGGCAAGCGCGGGCGCGGCACACAGAGCCAGTATGCAGCCGATGCGGATCATGCCGCGCAGGCCCCCGTGGTCAGCCGCACGCCGCCATCCGACAGTTTTACCGCCTCTTCGCGGGCCAACTTGTACTCGGTGACCTGAATCACCTGCTCACGCGTCAAACCGGTCTGAAGTTCCACCGGCAGATAGTCGCTTTCGGCCACCATATCGCAGCCGATAGAGGTTACGGCCGCGTCATATGCGGCAATCTGCTCGGCCGACACACCGTCGGGCGGCAGGGCAAGACAGCCGGTCAGGCCAAACGCTGCAATGGTCAAAAGGATCGTCGGTCGCGTCATGGTCATTCCTTCATCGATCAATCTCGCCGAAGACCACGTCCATCGTGCCGATGATCGCCGCCACATCGGCCAGTTGGTGACCGCTGGCCACATAGTCCATCGCCTGCAAATGCAGAAAGCCCGGTGCACGGATCTTGGAGCGATAGGGTTTGTTGCTGCCATCCGACACCAGATACACGCCAAACTCGCCCTTGGGCGCTTCGACGGCGGCATAAACCTCGCCTGCGGGGACGTGAAAGCCCTCTGTGTACAGTTTGAAGTGATGGATAAGCGCCTCCATCGAGGTCTTCATCTCGCCGCGCTTGGGCGGCGTGATCTTACCGCGGGCCAGAATATCGCCCTGCCCTTCGGGGGCTTGCAGCTTTGCGATCGCCTGTTTGATGATGCGCAGAGATTGGCGCATTTCTTCCATCCGCACCAGATAACGGTCAAAGCAGTCGCCATTCTTGCCGACAGGGATCTGGAAGTCGAACTCGTCGTAGCATTCATAGGGCTGGGCGCGGCGCAGATCCCAGGCAAAGCCCGACCCGCGCACCATGACGCCCGAGAATCCCCAATCCAGAATGTCCTGCTCGGAAATGATGCCAATATCGGCATTGCGCTGCTTGAAAACCCGGTTCTCGGTCAGCAGTTCGTCAATGTCGTCCAGAACGTTCGGGAACTCATCGGCCCATTCGTCAATGTCGGCCAGCAGTTGTGGTGGGAGATCCTGATGCACGCCGCCGGGACGGAAATAGGCCGCGTGCAGGCGCGCCCCGCAAGCCCGTTCGTAGAACACCATCAGCTTTTCGCGTTCCTCAAAGCCCCAGAGCGGCGGCGTCAGCGCGCCCACATCCATCGCCTGCGTCGTCACGTTCAGCAGGTGGCTGAGAATGCGCCCGATCTCGGAATAGAGCACCCGGATCAGACTGGCGCGGCGCGGCACCTCGACCCCGGTCAGCCGTTCGATGGCCAGGCACCAGGCATGTTCCTGATTCATCGGCGCAACATAGTCGAGCCGGTCGAAATATGGCAGGTTTTGCAGGTAGGTCCTGCTTTCCATCAGCTTTTCGGTGCCCCGGTGCAGCAGGCCGATATGCGGGTCGCAGCGTTCGACGATCTCACCGTCCAGTTCCAGCACCAGCCGCAACACGCCATGCGCCGCCGGGTGCTGAGGCCCGAAGTTGATGTTGAAATTGCGGATCTTCTGCTCGCCCGACTGCGCGTCGGTGCTGCCGTCATCGAATTTGGAGCCGTCCATCAAACTGTCCTCCGTGCAATCACAAGCGTCTTGGCGGCCTGTCGTTGCGAAACTTTGGTCATGGCGATCGCACCATTGGCTAGAACAAGGCCGGCCGCGATCAAGTGCATCATCTCGGTCAGAAACGGGATCATCTCAACGCTTCTCCAACTCTTGCAGCTTCACGCCCATCCACCACAGCAGCGCAATCGTGCCGAGGGGGACAAGACAGGCCGCTGCCCAGTATTTGTTTATGCCGAAGAACGGCAGCAGCTTGACCATCGGAATGGCCGTCAATGCCGACAGAACAAGCCACCAGAAACCGCCCATTACTTCGCCTCTTCCTGCTTTTCATCGCCCGGAAGAATGTAATGCGCGCCTTCCCAGGGGGACATGAAATCAAACTGACGATATTCCTGCACAAGGCTGACCGGCTCGTAGACGACGCGTTTCTTCGACTCGTCGTAGCGCACTTCGGTATAGCCCGTGGTCGGAAAATCCTTGCGCAGCGGATAGCCCCGAAACCCATAGTCGGTCAGGATGCGCCGCAGGTCCGGATGACCGGAAAAGAGAATGCCGAACATGTCGAACACTTCGCGTTCGAACCAGTTGGCAGATGCATGCACATCGGTGATCGACGGCACCATCTCGTCATCGCGCACCGCGACGCGCAGGCGAATGCGGTGGTTCTGATACATCGACAGGAAGTGATAAACCACGTCAAACCGCTGCGCCCGCTCGGGATAATCAACGGCGGTGATATCAACGAGGGTCGAGAACTGGCACGTCCGGTCAGCTTTGAGAAACTCGACAAAGCCGACGATGTTGGCGCGGGCCACATCCACGGTCAATTCATCAAAGCTCACATTCCAGGACAGCACGCAATCGGGGCGCTTGATCTCGATATGGGTGCCAAGCTCTTGCAGGGCGGTGGTCATCAGAATGCCTCCGGTGCTGAAAGGTATTTGCCGCAGCGGGCGCTGAATGCGGATGTCGAAATCATCGCATGATCGTCCCGGTCCGGCGGATCTTTTTCTGCAAGGCCATCACGCCATATAGCAGCGCCTCTGCGGTTGGCGGGCAGCCGGGCACATAGACATCCACCGGCACGATCCGGTCGCAGCCCCGCACCACGGAATAGCTGTAGTGATAATAGCCGCCGCCATTGGCGCAGGACCCCATGGAGATCACATAACGCGGCTCCGGCATCTGGTCGTAAACCTTGCGCAGCGCGGGTGCCATCTTGTTGGTCAGCGTGCCCGCAACGATCATCAGGTCCGACTGGCGCGGAGAGGCGCGTGGCGCGGTGCCAAAACGCTCAAGGTCGTAGCGCGGCATTGCCGTATGCATCATTTCAACAGCGCAGCACGCCAGCCCGAAGGTCATCCAGTGCAGCGATCCGGTACGCGCCCAGTTGATGATGTCCTCGGTCGAGGTCAGCAGAAACCCTTTATCCTGAAGCTCTGCGTTCAGGGCCTGGGTCGCGACCTCGTTATCGCCACCGGCGGTATTGTTGCCGTAAGGGGCCAGCGCGGAGGGTCCGGATTTGATGCGGTCCGCCTGTTTGCCGTCGCCCTGCACCTCCGTGACAAGCGGCTTGTCGTCGGTCACTCCCATTCCAGGGCTCCCTTTTTCCATTCATAGGCAAAGCCGATGGTCAACACGCCGAGAAAGACCATCATCGACCAGAAGCCTGTCATGCTCACATCCTTGAAGGCCACGGCCCAGGGAAAGAGAAAGGCTATTTCCAGATCGAAGATGATGAACAGAATGGCCACAAGATAGAATCGGACATCGAATTTCATCCGCGCGTCATCGAAGGCGTTGAAGCCACATTCATAGGCCGACACCTTCTCGGGGTCCGGATTGCGCACGGCCAGAACCACCGCGGCAAGAATGAGCACAAGGCCAAGTCCGATCGCTATGGCCATAAAAACGAGAATGGGGAGGTACTCCCTCAGCATCTCTTCCATGTGACAGGCTCCTTTCAGGTCGCGCCGCAGCGCGCCTTCGCAAGACGGTATGGGCTAGAGCAGGTTCTAGCCCCGGCACCGGTCAGGGTCAACCGCGGGCACATATATTCACGGCACCGAAACGAATTTGAATTTCATCGACTTAGGCCAAGAAATCGCGGCCAGACAACATCGGTTGCGGCAAATTGTCAGCCAGACCGCGAAATCGCCGCGCAGCGTCGGGGTCGCATTGCTCCGGCTGCACGCACATTCCCGCAGGGCTGACCAACGCGCTGGCCCAGACGTAAACCACGCGTTTGTCCGGTCACACCATTGCCGGTGCCGACGCTTGGCATCGCGTCAATCAGCCCTGCGCGACCTCGCGGCAAGCAATGTCAAACTTCTGGCGCGTCGGTTTCCTCTTCAAGCCGGATCACCGCGGCACCTGCCGCGACCTGATCCCCCTCGGCGACCAGCACCTCCGCAACGATACCGTCGCGCGGTGCCTGCAAGGCGTGTTCCATCTTCATCGCCTCCAGCACAGCAAGACGATCACCTCTGGTCACCGCCTCGCCGACACGGGCCGTAACCATCCGGACCAATCCCGGCATCGGCGCCTCGACCAGATCACTGCCACCCGACGCATCCTGCGCCCGCTCCAGCGGATCTACCATCGTAAACCGCTGGCCATAATCGGCAAATACGGTGACGTCGTGCCCGGTGGTGATACTGCCATGCCCGGCCTGACCGTCAAAGCGCCACTGCCCATCGACGCGCGTGGCAAGGATTTGGGATCCGTTCACCGTCACCCTGCGTTGATCCCGTGACAGGACCTCGACTGTCGCCGCATGCGCGGTCTCGCCTTGCTCCAGGTCGATCTTGCGGCCGACCGGCGTCCAAAGATGCACACCCTGGACGGCATCGCCCGGCCCCAACAAGCCAAGCAAGGCCAGCGCCGCTTCGGCCACGACGGCATCTGACACTTCGGGCACGGCGGTCAGCGCGTCGATGTCTCGCGCGATCAGCCCGGTATCGACCTCGCCGGCCGCAAATCCCGCATGACGCGCCAGGTGCCCCAGAAACGCAAGGTTGGTCACTGTCCCGGCGACTTCGCAAGTCTCGATGGCGCGGGCCAGACGTTTCAGCGCCACGTCCCGTGTCGGACCGTGCACGATCAGCTTTGCAATCATCGGATCATACCAGGGGCTGATCTCGTCCCCTGCCCGCACACCGCTGTCAGCGCGCACGCCTTCCGGAAATTTCAGATGCGACAAACGTCCCGTCGCGGGCAGGAAACCCTTGGGGACATCTTCAGCATAAAGCCGTGCCTCGAAGGCGTGGCCGTTGATGCGCAAGTCCTCTTGCCGGGCGGGCAGTGGCTCGCCAGCGGCAACACGGATCTGCCATTCCACCAGATCGACACCGGTGATCGCCTCTGTCACCGGATGCTCGACCTGAAGACGCGTGTTCATCTCCATGAACCAGAACCCGTCAGACCGAAGCCCGCCCGAGCCGTCCACGATGAACTCCACCGTACCCGCCCCGGAATAGCCGATGGCCTCGGCCGCGCGCACCGCCGCGTCGCCCATCGCGGCGCGCATCTCTGGTGTCATGCCGGGGGCCGGTGCCTCCTCGATCACCTTCTGATGGCGGCGCTGCAACGAACAATCCCGTTCGAACAGATGCACCGCGCGGTTGCCGTCGCCAAAGACCTGCACCTCAATATGCCGGGGCTGCTGCACGAATTTTTCCACCAGCACCGCGTCATTGCCGAACGCGCCACGCGCCTCGGATTGCGCACTGGCCAAAGCATCGGCGAAGTCCTTGGGCCGCTCGACAAGGCGCATGCCTTTGCCGCCGCCGCCCGCCACGGCCTTGATCATCACCGGATAGCCGATCCGCTCCGCCTCTTGCACCAAACGCGCGGGCCTCTGATCCTCGCCGTGATAGCCCGGAACGACGGGCACGCCTGCCTTTTCCATCAGCGCCTTGGCCGCATCCTTCAGCCCCATCGCCCGGATCGCCTTTGCGGATGGACCGATAAAGACCAGCCCCGCCGCCTCTACCGCCTCGACGAAATCCGGGTTCTCGGACAGAAAGCCATAGCCCGGATGGATCGCCTGCGCGCCCGTCGCCTTTGCCGCCGCAATGATCGCATCCCCGCGAAGATAACTGTCGGCAGGCGCAGCCCCGCCCAAGCTGACGGCCGTATCAGCCAGTGCCACATGCGCCGCGCCCGCATCCACGTCGGAATGTACCGCCACGCAGCGAAGCCCCATCGCTTGCGCCGAGCGTATCACCCGGCAGGCAATCTCGCCCCGGTTGGCAATCAGGATCGTGTCGAACATCGCATTTCCTCCGCGCGCTTCACGCAATTGTCTTTTCATACCGCCAGAACACAGGTTCCCCCAACCGTCGCCCGGCGATCCGTCCCGCAACGTTCTGCCCAACAGGAGCGGCACAGACCGACCGGGCAAAGCCCCGGCACGGGCGCGGGGTGGGCGGGTGGGCGCGCCCGTGCCGGGGCGACGGGTGCCACCGCTCACATCCGGAAGACACCAAAGCGCGTCTCCTCGATCGGTGCATTCAGCGCCGCCGAAAGCGACAGCGCCAGTATATCGCGCGTCTTGCGCGGATCGATGCAGCCGTCATCCCAAAGCCGCGCCGAGGCATAAAGCGGATGCGCCTGGCGCTCGAACATCTCGACTGTCGGGCGCTTGAATTCCGCCTCCTCCTCGGCAGACCAGGTGCCGCCCTTCCGCTCGATCCCGTCGCGTTTGACCGTGGCAAGAACGCCGGCCGCCTGTTCCCCGCCCATGACAGAGATCCGGCTGTTGGGCCAACTCCACAGGAAGCGCGGCTGATAGGCGCGCCCGGCCATGCCGTAATTGCCCGCGCCGAAGGATCCGCCGACCAGCAGCGTGATCTTGGGCACGCTTGTCGAGGCCACCGCCGTTACCATCTTGGCGCCATGCCGCGCGATACCCTCGTTTTCGTATTTCCGGCCGACCATGAATCCGGTAATATTCTGCAAGAAAACCAGCGGGATACGACGCTTCGAACACAGCTCGATGAAATGCGCGCCCTTCTGCGCGGCCTCGGAAAACAACACGCCATTATTGGCGATGATCCCGACCTGAACGCCCATGACTTCGGCAAACCCGCAAACCAGCGTTTCTCCGAAGCGCGGCTTGAATTCATCGAACCAAGACCCGTCGACGACGCGCGCAATCACCTCGCGGATGTCATAGGGTGTTCGCAGGTCAGCAGGCACGACACCCAGAATCTCTGCCGGATCATAGGCCGGATCGGCCCCGCCCGGCAGCGCAAGAAACGGCGCATTCTGGGGTCCGGCAAGGCTGCGCACGGCACGACGCGCCAAAGCCAGCGCATGCGCGTCATCCTCGGCCAGATAATCCGCCACGCCCGACAGCCGCGTGTGCACGTCACCGCCGCCCAGATCCTCGACCGAGACAACCTCTCCGGTCGCGGCCTTGACCAAAGGTGGACCGGCCAGAAAAATCGTGCCCTGCTCGCGCACGATGATCGTCACATCCGATATGGCAGGCACATAGGCCCCGCCCGCCGTACAGGACCCCATGACGACAGCGATCTGCGCGATGCCCTTGGCGCTCATCCGCGCCTGATTGTAGAAGATCCGTCCAAAATGATCGCGATCCGGAAACACCTCGTCCTGATTGGGCAGGTTCGCGCCACCGCTATCGACAAGATAGATGCAGGGCAGATGGTTTTCCTCGGCGATCTCCTGCGCGCGCAGGTGCTTCTTGACGGTCATCGGATAATAGGTGCCGCCCTTCACGGTGGCATCGTTGCACACCACCATGACCTCGCACCCCTCGACCCGGCCGATCCCCGCGATCACGCCTGCCGCCGGAGCCACGCCATCATACAGACCATGCGCCGCCGTCGCGCCGATTTCCAGAAACGGCGAACCGGGATCAAGCAGGTTCGCGACCCGGTCCCGCGGCAGCATCTTGCCCCGCGACAGGTGCCTTTCCCGCGCCTTCTCTCCCCCGCCGGCGGCGGCCTGCTCCGCCGCCTCGCGGATAACCTCCAGCGCCGCCAGATGGCCCCTTGTGTTGGCCTTGAACGCGTCCGAGGACCGGATCGCTTGGGATTGAATCTTCATGGTGCAGTCTCCGTTACGGACAGGGGTGCGAACTGATGGACGGCACTCGAGACACCCCCGCGATCATTCATGACACCGGTCACCCCATCGCCCCCATCATCTCGCGGCCCACCAGCATGCGGCGAATCTCGGACGTGCCAGCGCCGATTTCCATCAGCTTGGCATCGCGGAAAAGCCGTGCAACGGGCGCGTCTTGCAGAAAGCCCGCGCCGCCCATCGCCTGCACGGCCTGATGCGACTGAACCATCGCTTGCTCGGACGCGTAAAGACAGCAGGCCGCCGCATCCTGCCGGGTCACGTCACCCCGGTCGCAGGCCTTCGCGACCTCGTAGACATACGCGCGGGCAGAGTTCATCGCGGTGTACATATCCGCGATCTTGCCCTGCATCAGTTGAAAGCTGCCAATCGGTTGGCCGAACTGCTTGCGCTCTGCCATATAGGGCATGATCTCGTCCAGACAGGCGGCCATGATGCCGGTGCCGATGCCGGCCAGAACAACGCGCTCATAGTCCAGCCCGGACATGAGAACCCGCACGCCGCGCCCTTCTTCGCCCAATATGTTCTCGAACGGCACTTCGACGCCATCAAAGATCAACTCTGCCGTGTTGGACCCACGCATCCCCAGCTTGTCGAAATGCGGCGAGGTGCTGAACCCCGTCATCGACTTTTCGATCAGGAACGCGGTGATGCCTTTCGACCCGGCATCCGGATCGGTCTTTGCATAGACAACCAGCGTTTCGGCATCCGGGCCGTTGGTGATCCAGTATTTATTGCCATTCAGCACAAACCGGTCATTTTTCTTTTCGGCCCGCAGCTTCATGCTGACAACGTCGGACCCTGCCCCTGCCTCTGACATGGCCAATGCGCCGACATGCTCGCCCGAGATGAGGCCGGGCAGGTATTTGCGCCGCTGCTCATCCGTGCCGTTCAGCTTGATCTGGTTCACGCAAAGGTTGGAATGCGCGCCGTAGGACAGGCTGACGCTGGCAGAGGCGCGGGCGATCTCTTCAACCGCGATCACATGCGCGAGGTAGCCCATGCCTGCACCGCCGTATTCTTCCGGCACGGTGATCCCCAGAAGGCCCAGATCGCCCATCTCGCGCCACAGCTCTGACGGGAAGGTGTTGGAACTGTCGACCTCGGCCGCGATCGGCTTGACCCGCTCCTGCGCCCAGCGATGCACCATCTCGCGCAGCGCATTCACGTCCTCACCAAGATCGTATTGCATGACAGCGTTGTACACAGGCGCCTCCCCTCGCTTTATTGAACACTTGTTCAAATACTACGCGCCCCGGGTCTTCCGGTCAAGCGTTCTGGTCGATCAAAAGGAACCACAACGCTGCATGGCGCGTTGGAATGCCAAACGGGAATGATGAAAGGTAAGCAGCAATGGCACAGATGGAAAAGAACCTGAAAAACGACTTCTGGACCCGCATCGAGAACGTGCAGGCGGGCATGATGACTGCTGAAGGCGGTCGCGCGGTTCCGATGTCGCCCATGGCGGACAGCGACAATAACGCCGTCTGGTTCATCACCGCCCATGGTACAGACGTGGCGGACGCCGCCGTGCGTGGAAGCTCGGCAACGTTTCTGGTGGCGGACCCAAAGGCGAATATCTACGCCAGCGTGATTGGTCATCTGGAAATTGTCGATGACGCTCAGAAGCTTGACGAGCTGTGGAACGCGGTTGTCGCGGCATGGTTTGAAGAAGGCCGCGACGATGATAAGGTCCGCTTGATAAAAATGACCCCCACCACGGCAGAGATCTGGGCCACGGATGGCGCGGCAGGCTTCCTGTACGAGATTGCGAAAGCGCATATGAGCGACGAGAAACCCGATATGGGCGATCATGGCACGGTGACCTTTTGATGGGTCGCCTGCGCGTTGCCGCCCTGTTGTCCTGTCTGCCGCTGCTTGCCCAAGCAGAGCAGGTGGGCGAGATCGGCGTCGACTGGGTTGGCAATGACATCATCATCGAGGCCGTTGCCGACCCGCAAGTCGAGGGCGTGACATGTCACATCGCTTATTTCGACCGTGGGTTGATTGATCGTCTGTCAAAGGGCAATTGGTTTGAGGATCCGTCAAACGCCTCGATCGCGTGTCGCCAGACCGGACCGATCACACTGGGCGACATTGATCGTGACGAGAGCGGCGAAGACGTGTTCCGCACCTCGCGCTCGATCATCCTGAAAAGCCTGCGGGTCAAGCGGATCTATGACGAGGCGAACCGCACATTGATCTACGTCGCCCACGCAGCAGAGTTGACCGACGGGTCGGCAAAAGTGGCGATCTCTACCGTGCCGCTGTATCAACCGGGCCAGTAGGTTCGGCAAACTGCATCCGGAAAGGGCCTAAAGGAAAAGAACAGTTCTGTGTCTTTTCCCGAATTGCCTTGTCATGCGCAGACCTCGCGCGAACCGCCAGGGTGTTCTGGGCTGGTTTGGCACCCTACCCTCATACGGCTGACAACCACGGCCAGCCAGCGCGAAACGTCGTCAGTTTTTAAGCAGTTCAGAGGCGAGCCGCGTGACTGTCCGGTCCAACTGCGCCACCGAGGATTCCCGGCAATCCGCGAGGTTCAGGATCATCAGCCAGTCCGTCAACCCGCCATGCACCTCGCGCCAGTAAACCGGCCAGAGGAACTCAAACCCTGCGCGCTTGTTGCGCAGGCGGGCCACCATCAACTCCTCCTGACATTCCGGCGATTGGATATATTCGGGGCTGAGCAAGCACAGGACCCTGTCGCTTTCGGCAAGCGCCTCATCGATGCGGGATTGATAGGAGACGCCGATGGGAATGTCGCGGCGGAACTCGAAAACCTTGACGCCGGGCGACGCCACGCGGAAGCCATCAAGCACCCGCCTTGCCGCTTTGGCGTCCGTTGACGAATAACTCAGAAAGATCTTTTTATCAGACCCGATAAGTTCGTGCGCATCCAACTTGTCGAATTGTCTGTTCGACGACGGCACCAGACCGAGCCTGGAAAGACTGTCTCTGATCCACCAGACATAGAGAAACACCACCAATCCTACGCCGATCGCCGCCGACACGATCGCAGTCCAGGATGGCGGCCAGACGGACCGGTATTGCAGGTCGATCACTGCGACGAGGAAAAAAGGAGCAATCGTCATCAGCGCGAATAGAAGGGTTTTGGTTCTTGATTGCCCAATTCCGAATACGCGCTTCCTGCGGAATTCCAGTCGATATGCGGGCAAAAGACCCAATAGCATCACGCCGAGAAGTCCCAACGACAGCAGGTCAACTGCATCGGCACCGATCAGGACCCACGACAAGCCAGACAGCGCGAGCGCCACCAACAACGCGAATTGTAGGCTGACTGACCCGCGAGAGCGGCCATGCGAACTCCACACGGCGGAGTCGAAGCCGGCTTGCTGACCGCTTACCGGAACGTCGGCTTCCTTAAGGTTATCGTCTTCAAACGCAAATTCCGACGCGACTGGCGCAAACGTCCCCGAGGCTGGCGGATCATCTTCCTTGAACTCGGAAAAAGCCGCTTTCATAGCAGCTGCCTTTGGCGCGTTATGCGCCACGATATACAGCGTCGAGATCGGCAGCCCAAGTTGCAGCCAGCGCGTTGCGGCCTCCAGCAGCGGCGCCATCATCTGACTGTCGCTCCAGCCCGCATCCCCCGTGGCAAGCAGCGGCATCGCAACAGAGTGATCGCGGTTTTCGTCACCACCCAAAGATTCGAGAAACGGAAACAATGCGCGGAACAGCTCTCCGACCACGACGGGCGGCGCGCCGAGCGTTTGTGGCTCGAAACAGACCAACCGGTCAAAGCCCGCAGCCTCCACCGGGCGCGACAGCCACGCACCGCTTTCGGCGCGCAGATCCATCGCTTTCATGCTGGCAAGCTCTGCCACGGACACGCCGTTGCGCGCCAACTGTCCGACCATAGAGGTCGGCGTCGGCGTATAATCGCCCGGAAAGGCCGAGATCACCAGAAGATCAACCCGTTGCGCCGCATCAATGCGTGCAAGATTGCCCTGCGCCAGAACAATGCTGCGCGTCTTGCCGTTTACGACTACGTCAATCCGGTCCAGTTCTTTCAACATCGCTTCAGTAAAGCAGCGAGAGATGTAGCGCACAAGCGTGGCATGAGGCGCAGAGTGTCACGCAGCCTGCCAGACCGCGCTGACCTCGGCCCGGATGATACGGGCGATCAGCGCGCAATCGTCAAGACTGAAGGTCAAGGGCAGACGCAGATCCACGATCCCCGCCAGAACGCGGTCGGTGGCGGGCATGGCTTCCGCATCCGCGTAGCGCCAACTGTCATAGCGCGAGGTATAGCCTGCGGGTTCTGGCGCGCCGAACCACTTCATCTCTACCCCGCGGGCGGCACAGCGGCGCAAGATATCCGTCACCTTTTCTGCGGGCCAGTCGAGCAGAAGGAACTGGAACGACGACGCGACAAAGCCCTCTTGTTCCGGCCGCAAGATCAGCCGCAGACCCGCCGTGTCGCGAAGCCCTTCTTCGACCACCGCATAGCGCGCGTTCCAACGTTTCTTCTGCGCCTCAAGCTGCTGTAGTTGTGGCCGCAGGATCGCGGCGCGCAGATTGTCCATTCGGCCCGAAATGTTGGGCGTGTCGTATTTCGCCTGGGCAAATGCCTCTGGCGGCGGTCCGGCAAGGTGCCTGTCAAACAGCATATAGGACCCCGACAGCATCACCGCGCGCGCCATGACCTCCGCATCATCGGAGACCAGAAAGCCGCCCTCGCCGGAATTCACATGCTTGTAGGTTTGCGTGGAATAGCAGCCGATCAGACCGTGGCGACCGGATGGCACCCCCGCCCAGTCCGCGCCCATCGTATGCGCGCAATCCTCGATCACGGTCACGCCGTGCGCGTTGCAGATCGCCATAAGCGCATCCATGTCGCAGATATGCCCGCGCATATGGCTGAGCATCAGCACATCGGCGCGGTCCAGCTTGGTGCGCAGATCCTCCAGGTCGATCACCAGATCCTCTGTCACGCCGACGAAAACCGGCCGCGCCCCGACGCTGGCAATCGCCCCCGGTACAGGAGCCAAGGTAAAGGCATTGGTCAGCACCCGGTCGCCCGGTGCCACCCCTGCTGCACGCAGCGCCGTGGCCAGCGCATAGCCGCCCGAGGCGACGGCAAGGCAAAACCGCGCGCCGGTCATGCGGGCGAAATCCTGTTCCAACAACGCGGTTTCGCCCGCCTCGCCCTCGGCCACGTTGTAACGGTGCAGGCGCCCGCTGCGCAGCACCTCCAGCGCGGCGGCGATGGCCTCTTCGCTGATCGGTTCCTGCTGGGTGAAACTGCCGGTGAAAATTTCGCTCATGCCGCAATCTCTCGTCAGCGCGCGCATTGGTCAATCACGGAATGCGCCGGTTGGTCAGGTGATAAAGTCTGGCGGCAGGTCACGCCGCCACGACCGGCAGCAGACGCGCGACAAGCGCGGGCAGGTCGTCATAATGCGCAAGCAGCTCTTCCGGCTCCAGCGCAGCAACATCCCCACCCGTGGGTCCAAAGGTCACCAGCACGCAAGGCACCCCGGCGGCGCGGGCGGTTTCCCGGTCGGTCGTGGTGTCGCCAATCAGGCAGCTTTGCGTCACCGACCCGCCTGCACGCTCGACCGCCGCGACATAGGGCGCGGGATCAGGCTTGCGAACCGGCAGGGTATCGGCCCCGATCATCGAGGCGAACGCGTCGCGCACCCCCAGCCGGGTCAGCAAGGTATCGGCCAGCCTTTCGGGTTTGTTGGTACAGATCCCCACCCGCACACCCGCGTCGCGTAGGGCCGTCACAGCCTGCATCGCGCCGGGATACAATGTCGTATGAACGTCAATCGCCGCGCCATAGGCCGCCAGAAGTTCCGGATACCAGCGCTCAACCTCACCGTCCGAGTGTTTTTCCAGCCGCGTCAGCCCCAGCGACAGCATCGCCCGGCCGCCGTGAAAAGCCGTGGCGGCATCGGCCACCGGATCCAGCACATCGCCCGCCCCCATCGCCCGAAAGCAATGGTTGGCCGAAGCGATCAGGTCCGCGCTGGTATCCGCCAACGTGCCATCAAGGTCGAAAATCACTGTCCGCATTGCCTGCCCTTACCCGATTACCTGTCACAACCCGCAATCAGACGTGATACCACGCTGCTTGCAGTCCATCACCAGACCGATAAAACGGGCCGCAAGAAATAACAAAGAGAAACCGCATGAGCATCGCACTTGTCATCCTTGCCGCAGGCAAGGGCACCCGCATGCAATCCGACCTTCCCAAGGTGCTGCACAAGCTGGCAGGCGCACCGCTTTTGGCACATGCCATGCAATCGGGGGCAGCCCTTGACCCAGAGCATACGGTGGTTGTTGCAGGCCACGGTGGGGATGCCGTCACCGCCGCGGCACAGGATCAACACCCCGAAGCCCGCGTGGCTCTTCAGACGGAACAGTTAGGCACCGCACATGCGGTGGCGCAGGCGCGCACGGCGCTTGAGGGCTTCGGCGGCGACGTGATCGTCCTGTACGGGGATACGCCCTTCATTTCGGAAGACACGCTGCTGGCGATGCTGGAGGCCCGCACCCGTGCCGATGTCGTGGTACTGGGCTTTGAGGCAAGCGATCCGGGCCGCTACGGCCGCCTTGTGACGGAAGGCACCACCCTGACCCGCATCGTCGAGTTCAAGGACGCGACCGAGGCAGAGCGCGCCATCACCCTGTGCAACTCCGGCGTGGTCTGCGCCGATGCGGACACGCTGTTTGATCTGATCGACGCGGTCGGCAATGACAATGCGAGCGGGGAATACTACCTGACCGACATCGTCGCCATCGCGCGCGACCGCGGCCTGAATGCCACCGCCGTGACCTGCGACGAGGGCGAAACACTGGGCATCAATTCACGCCTCGAACTTGCCGCCGCAGAGGCCGCTTTTCAGACCCGCCGCCGTGCGGAACTGATCGAGGACGGCGTGGTCATGCAAGCCCCAGACACGGTGATTTTTGCCTTCGACACCGTGATCGGCAATGGCGCCGAGGTCGAACCCTATGTGGTCTTCGCCCCCGGTGTGACCGTGGAATCCGGGGCGCGTATCCGCGCCTTTTCGCATCTCGAAGGCGCGCATGTCAGCCAAGGGGCCATCGTCGGGCCGTATGCACGCCTGCGCCCCGGCACGGAACTGGACGACAATGTGCGCGTCGGCAATTTTGTCGAGGTTAAGAACGCGCATCTGCACGAAGGTGCCAAGGCCAACCATCTCAGCTATATCGGCGATGCAGAAGTGGGAGCCGCCGCAAATATTGGCGCGGGCACGATCACCTGCAACTATGACGGGGTGATGAAACACCGGACCAAGATCGGAGCGCGCGCCTTTATCGGCTCGAACACCATGCTGGTGGCACCTGTCGCGGTCGGCGACGAGGCCATGACCGGCAGCGGATCGGTCATCACGCAGGATGTGCCGGACGGGGCGCTGGCAATTGCGCGCGCCGAACAGCAGACCAAGCCGGGCTTGGCGCGAAAGCTGGTTGAAATGCTCAAGGCCAAGAAGGCGAAGCAGAAAAAAGAGGCGTCATAGATGTGTGGTATCGTTGGGGTTCTAGGCAAACACGAGGCCGCCCCGCTGTTAGTGGAGGCCCTGAAACGGCTGGAATATCGCGGCTATGACAGCGCCGGCATTGCGACAGTCAACGAAGGCGCACTTGAGCGTCGCCGCGCTGTTGGCAAGCTGGTCAACCTGTCGGATCTGCTTGTGCATGAACCACTGGTTGGCAAAGCCGGCATCGGCCATACCCGCTGGGCCACGCATGGTGCCCCGACAGAGGTGAACGCGCACCCGCATCGCGCGGGCTCCGTCGCTGTGGTGCATAACGGCATTATCGAGAATTACCGTGAATTGCGCGCCGAACTGGCCGAGCAGGGCATCAAGTTTGTCACCGAAACCGATACGGAGACCGTGGCGCTTCTGACGCAGCACCACATCGCCCAGGGCAAGTCTCCGGTTGAGGCGGCTATGGCAACGCTGGACCGTCTGAACGGCGCGTTCGCATTGGTGTTTCTGTTCGAGGGCGAGGATGATCTGCTGATTGCCACCCGCAAAGGCTCTCCACTTGCGATCGGGCATGGCGATGGCGAGGTCTATGTCGGCTCTGACGCGATTGCGCTGGGGCCACTGACCGACCGCATCACCTATCTGGATGAAGGCGACCGCGCCGTTCTGACGCGCTCCAAGATCGAGATCCGCGACGAAACGGGCGCAGTGGTCGAACGTCCCGTCAAGAAAATCCGGATAGACGCCGCGCGCGTCGACAAAGGTGGCCACAAGCACTTCATGGCCAAAGAAATCGCCGAGCAACCCACGGTTCTGGCCGAAGCGATCCGGTCCTACCTGACACCGGATGGCAAGGGCATCGCCCTACCCGGCGACGGGATTGATTTCACCGCCGTTGACCGGCTGACCATGGTGGCTTGCGGCACGGCGTCCTACGCGTGCCTCACCGCGAAATACTGGTTCGAGCAATATGCGCGCGTCCCAGTGGATGTCGATATCGCGTCGGAATTCCGCTACCGCGAACCGCCGATCCCCGCGCGCACAACTGCATTGTTTGTCAGCCAATCAGGCGAGACCGCAGATACGCTTGCCGCCCTGCGCTATTGTCAGCGCAAGGCAGAGCGGATCGTCTCGGTGGTCAACGTCCCCGAAAGCTCCATCGCGCGGGAAAGCGATCTGGCGCTGCCGATCCACGCGGGCGTAGAGGTCGGCGTGGCTTCGACCAAGGCGTTTACCTGTCAGCTGGTGGTGCTCTTGTTGCTCGCGCTTAAGGCGGCATCGGACCGGGAGGAGATAACCGCCGAAGAGCTTGCCGCCCATCTGGCCGATCTGCGCGCATTGCCCGGCGCTCTGAACGCCGCACTCGATCGCGGCAAGGATGTCCGCAAGGTCGCCCGCAAGCTGGCAGAAGCCCGCGACGTGCTGTTTCTGGGTCGTGGCCTGATGTATCCACTGGCTCTGGAAGGCGCTTTGAAACTAAAGGAAATCAGCTATATACATGCCGAAGCTTATGCATCAGGCGAACTGAAGCACGGCCCCATCGCGCTGATCGACAAGACCGTTCCCGTGGTGGTCATGGCACCGCGCGATGCGCTCTTCGACAAGACGGTATCGAATATGCAAGAGGTCATGGCCCGTGGCGGCAAGGTCGTTCTGGTGACAGATGCCGAGGGCCTTCGGGACGCGGGCGATGGTGTGTGGCAGCAGATCATCCTGCCGAGCGTTGCCCCGATCCTGACGCCGATCCTTTATGCCCTGCCCGCGCAGCAGCTGGCCTACCATACAGCCATCGCGAAGGGCACGGATGTTGACCAACCTCGCAACCTGGCGAAATCGGTGACGGTGGAATGACAGCGGAAGGCTGGCTGGCCACTCTAAAAACGCAAGCCTATCCAGCCTTCTTTGACGGCTGAGGCAGGCAAGTCTTGAAGAAAAGTTCGCCCGCAACTGCGGACGCCAAAACGTCAGGACCCGTAGACTTCCAGTGTCGGCAGGTCAGTCAAGGGCGCGCCGATCAGTTGCATGGCTGACAAGGAAAGCTGACTGCCTGATCCGGGTGCCGCGTCCAACGGGATCAGATCCACCTGCGCCGATTTTCCGGACCCCGGAAACACCACCCGGCCCTTGCGCGCGGTCTTCACAAGCGGCGTCTTCATCCACAAACCGCTTTGCGAAGGATCGCCCAGCGACGCAACGGTGGTCCCCAACCGGCTTTCGCCGCCCGACGGGACTTTCGCGGCTTCTGCGCGGTCTTCAAGGCTGACCGTATCGAAGGCTTCGGCCGTGCGCGCATTTGCAGGCGGTTTCGGCGCGGGCCGCGCTTGTGGTCGCTGCGCAACATCGTCAGGCGCGCGGGATGTTCCGGGCGTGCCCGTAAGGCCATCGACGCAGCCTGCAAGGGCCACGACACAAAGCAGGGAAACTGGAAGCGTGAGTGTTTTCATGGCCGTGAAGATAGGACCAACGTCGCCCCGCGTCCAGACCGCGCAGCCCTTGCAGGCGGACCTCCGCGACGTTACCTTGATTGCATGAACACGCCATTGATAGACCCATTCCTGCGCCCGATCACCTACCTTCGGGTTTCGGTCACCGACCGGTGCGATTTCCGCTGCGTCTATTGCATGTCGGAGAACATGACCTTTCTGCCCAAGAAAGAGCTTCTGACGATGGAAGAGCTGGACCGGATGTGTTCGACCTTCATCGGTCTGGGCGTTGAAAAGCTGCGCATCACCGGGGGCGAACCTCTTGTGCGCAAGGGCATTATGACCTTCTTCAATGATATGTCCCGGCATCTGGAAAGCGGCGCGCTGCGCGAATTGACGCTGACGACCAATGGATCGCAGCTGGAACGGTTTGCCCAACCGCTTTGGGATGCGGGCGTGCGGCGGGTGAATATCTCTCTCGACACGCTGGACGAAGGCAAATTCGCCGAGATCACCCGCTGGGGGCGTCTGCCGCAGGTTCTGCGGGGCATAGATGCGGCACAGAAGGTCGGCATGCGGGTGAAGATCAATACCGTCGCGCTGAAAGGCTTCAACGAGGACGAATTGCTGCCACTGGCAGAATGGTGCGCCGAGCGAGACATGGACATGACCTGGATTGAGGTCATGCCGATGGGTGACATCGGCAATGAGAACCGTCTGGGGCAATATTGGGCACTGTCCGACCTGCGCGAGACGCTTGGCCAGCATTATACGCTGACCGATCTGCCGGAGCGCACCGGTGGGCCTGCGCGCTATGTGCGGCTGGAAGAGACCGGGCAGAAGATTGGGTTCATCACGCCGCTCAGCCATAATTTCTGCGAAAGCTGCAACCGGGTCCGGCTGACCTGCACGGGCGAGTTGTTCATGTGTCTGGGGCAGGAAGACAATGCCGACCTCCGATCCGCCCTGCGCAACCATCCCGACAGCAACGCCGCCTTGCGGGACGCGATCCGCGACGCCATCGCGCACAAGCCCAAAGGGCACGACTTTGACTATTCCAGACAGGCGCTGGACGGCCAGATGTCACGCCATATGAGCCATACCGGCGGCTGAACACGCCGCCTTGCGAGTCGCGAGGCATGGCACCAGTCAGGTATGGTATGCGGTGGGCTCAGCGTAGACGCGCTTCGGGCAGTGATCTGAAAGCACTATCCGGTCCGACAAGCTGAAAGGATCAGGCCCAGTCCCGGCCCAGATCAGCCTTGGCGCGGTCAATCCAATGGTCTTTCAGCCAAGCGCAGGGCCGCGAATGGCGAATCCACGACCCGTTATACCCCGTGACAGCCTCTGACATTTTTGGACGTCCGTGAAAGCAGACGACGCGCGCCTCGGGTGGCAGAATGGGATCGCGCAGGTAGTTGATCGGCGGCAGGCCAAGACAATCATATTTGAAGCTGACCACCAGCTCGCCAAGGATATATGCAAAATCACTGTTGTCCATCGCCTTGTGCGAGGTGTAGCGCTGCTCCGATCCGCGCGCCTTTTCAACCTCTGCATAGGGGTTGGCGGCAAGGTCATTATACAGATAGCCGTGCCGCGCCGGGTCGAAACGAAAAACAGAGCCATGCCCGGTCGGGCGGCCCTTGCGCTTTTCCGTCCAGTCATGGCGCATCGCGATCTTGTCGGCGGGCATCTGCCAGATCGGCGTCAGATCGCCGGTGATGACCACATCCAGATCGAACCCAAGGAATGGGCCATCCAGATCTGGCACAAGACCTGGCCGAAACAGCGAGACCTTGCGCATCGCACCCTGCCGGTTGGCCACGGCGAGGGCTGCCGCCATCGGCTCTGCATAGGGTTCGACGGGCAGAGGCAGCACCTCTATATCCGGGTGCAGTCCGTCGGTTTCTTCTGTCATGCAAAAGAACCGCACCGGCTGGGACAGGTTGCGCCGCACGCCTGAATACAGGCGGTTGACGTATTCCGGCCCGAACAGCGTGCCCCATTTGATACAGATGATATTGGCGACCAAGCTGGGACCCTCCTGCGGCTTTCAGCGGGTGTTACTCCGGAACGATGCGGCATGCCAGAGGCGCGACACCGCTGCACAGGCAAATCACGATGACCTTGCCAGAGCCATCGGACTTGCCGTTGATGATCTCAACAACGCCGGCACGGGGGCGAACCGCGTCTCAGCTGAACGGTTCGCAGCGTACCGGCGATGGTCCATACCGCGCGGCGAACGTCATGCGTAAAGCCGGGATGCGCATAGAAAATCCTGCACCATTCGCTGATCTTCAACTATATCGCGAATGCTGTTCTTGACGGCATCTCAGGCCTCCTTCAGGCGGGACAACAGACGGCGCATGAAATCATGGCCCGCCTCGAACTGTTCAACGGTGATATATTCGTCGGGCTGGTGGGCCTGTGCGATGTCACCCGGCCCGCAGACAACCGCCGAGTAACCGGCATTCTGGAAATGCCCGGCCTCGGTGCCGTAGCTGACGACGTGGTTGCCATTGTCGCCTGTCAGCGCGCGCGCCAGTGCCTCGGCCTCACCATCCTGTTCGGGCTGAAGGCCGGGGACTTCGTAGCGTTTGGTGATCTCGATATGGGTTTCGGGACGGACCGCCTGCATGTCCGCCTCTATCTCACGAACACGGGCCAGGTAGGCGTCCTTCCAATCCGTCAGAGACTCGCCGGGGACCACCCGAAAATCCATCCCCAGCCAACAGTGCTTGGCGGTGATGTTATGCGCAGTGCCGCCTTCGATCTCTCCGACATGGCAGGTGGTCCATGGTGGATCGAACATCGCGCCCAAAGTCGATGGTGTGCGCGCGCGGTTCTCGGCATTGCGTTCATTCGCCCAGACGATCAGTTTCGCCGCCTCCATGATCGCATTCACGCCGGTATGCATCAGCGAACTGTGCACCTCGAACCCGACCACGCGGGTGTGAAACCCCTGACTGCCCTTGTGCCCGGTGACGGCCCGAAGCGTTGACGGCTCGCCGATCAGCGCGGCGCTGGCTTTTGGCAGCTTGGCCGCCATCGCCTCGATCAGTGGCGGCGCGCCCGTGCAGCCGATTTCCTCGTCATAGCTGAGCGCCAGTTGCAAGGGCCGCGCGACACCGCCCTGATGCGCCTCGACCACCGCCCAGATCGCCAGCGCATCAAAGCCCTTCATATCGGTGCAGCCGCGCCCGTAAAGACGCCCGTCGCGTTCCGTCACGGTCCAGGGGTCGGACGTCCAGGGCTGACCATCGACCGGCACGACATCGGTATGCCCCGACAGAACCAGACCGCCCTCGACCTCCGGGCCGACATGGGCAAACAGCGCGGCCTTGTTGCCATCCTCGTTATAGTGGCGATGGCAGGTGATGCCCTGCCCGGTCAGATAGGTTTCAACCCAGTCAATCAGGTCGAGGTTGCTGTCCCGGCTGACGGTGGGAAACCCCACCAATTTGTCCATGATCGCGCGTGGTGACAGTATATCAGTCATTTGCCCTCTCAATACCCGCTATCCGATGTCAGCACCTTGTGACCTCCGCCCAGATCGGCATAGATCGACGGTCCGGGTTCATGGCCGACAGGGTGGATCGGAGACGGGATCGGTTTGAAATTCAACTCATGCTCGGATTTGCGGCGGCGTGGATCGGCGATCGGCACCGCGTTCATCAAGGCCTGTGTATACGGATGCTGCGGGTTTTCAAAGACCGCAGCGCGAGGGCCTATTTCGACAATCCGGCCCAGATACATGACGCCGACATGGTGGCTGACACGCTCGACCACGGCCATATCGTGGCTGATGAACAGGTAGGACAGCCCAAGATCGGCCTGCAACTCCATCATCAGGTTCAGCACCTGCGCCTGCACTGACACATCCAGCGCCGAGACAGCCTCGTCCGCGACGATCAGCTTGGGGTTCAGCGCCAGCGCGCGGGCAATGGCGATGCGCTGGCGCTGCCCGCCTGACAGTTCGTGCGGATAGCGGCGCAGGAAGCTGCGCGGCAATTCAACCCTGTCAAACAGCATCTCGACCCGCTCTTGCCGCGCGCGCCCGGAATGCGTTGTGTAGTTGCGCATCGGTTCGGCCACCTGATCCGCAAGCGTCATCTGCGGGTTCAGGCTAGCGAACGGGTCCTGAAACACCATCTGCATGTCCAGCCGCGCCTTGCGCAGATCACCCGCATTCAGCGCCACGATGTCCTTGCCGTCAATCTCGATCTCGCCGGACAGCGGTTCGACAAGCCGCAGGATCGACCGTCCGGCGGTGGATTTGCCGCACCCGCTTTCGCCCACCAGACTAAGCGTCTGGCCGCGATTGAGGTCGAAAGACAGATCCTCGACCGCATGCACATTGGCGATGGTGCGGCGAAAGAAGCCGCCCTTGACCGGGAAACGCGTGGTCAGGCCGCGCACTTTCAACAACACCTCGTTGCTTCCATGGATCGGCTTGGCGGCAAAGCGGTCATCGCCCAACAGGCGCATCGGTTCAGGACAGGCCGTCCCGCGCATTTCGCCCAGTTTTGGAACCGCCGCCAGCAACGCCTTGGTATAGGCGTGCTGCGGGTTCTCGAAAATTTCCTCGACAGTGCCTTCCTCAACCTTGTTGCCGCGAAACATGACCACGACCCGGTCGGCCATCTGCGCCACCACCGCCATATCGTGAGTGATGAACATCACCGCCGTGCCGGTTTCACGCTTCAGACGGTCCATCAGGGCAAGGATCTCGGCCTGAATGGTCACATCCAGCGCGGTTGTCGGCTCGTCCGCGATCAGCAGGCGCGGCTTGCAGGCCAGCGCCATGGCAATGACAACGCGCTGGCGCATGCCCCCGGACAATTCATGCGGATACTGCTTCAGCCGTCTTTCCGGTTCCGGAATTCGGACCTGCCGCATCAGATCCAGTGCCTCTGCCACGGCCTCGCTTTTTGTCATGTCCTTGTGCAGGCGCAGCCCTTCTGTCAGTTGCCGCTCGACGGTGAAGACAGGGTTCAGCGCCGTCATCGGTTCCTGAAAGATCATCCCGATTTCATTGCCACGGATCGCGCGCATTTGGTCCTGATCGGCGTGCGCCAGATCGATTTTGTCCCCGTCCTTGGGATCAAACAGCAGGTGCCCGCCGGCAATGGTTCCGCCACCGTATTCCACCAGCCGCATCAACGACAGCGAAGACACAGATTTGCCGGATCCCGACTCTCCCACGACGCAGACGGTCTCTCCGGGGTTGATGTCGAATGACATATCCTCCACCCCGACCACGGTACCGCCCTTGGTCTCGAACGTAACCCGCAGATTCTCGATGCGGGCAATAGCGTGGTCGAGCATGACACGTCTCCGGGTTTCGCAGAGCCCGACGCTAGCGACAGAGAACATGTTGTGTCAAATCCGGACAGGTATTCCCCGCAGCCAAGTCTTGATTTTTTGCGAAAGTCTGTTTCGATAGGTAGATGAGGGATCGAAACCGATTGCAACGATTGGAAAAACGGCAAATGCGACCCGTCCTGCTTTTTACAACCGCACCGCGGCATTCTCTCCAAAAGTTCAACTCGGAGCTATGAAATGACACTGAAAACCTTCCTTATCGGTGCCGCGGCAACGACCGTTTTTGCGCCGATGGCCATGGCCGAGCGTGGCGCGGATGGCCATGTCGGGATCATTTACTGGCAGGCACCGTCGATCCTGAATGCCTATCTGTCGAACGGCACAAAGGACATCGAATCGGCATCACTGGTCAGTGAACCGATGGCGCGTTTTGATCCAACGGGGCAACTGGTTCCCTTTCTCGCGGAAACTGTTCCCACGGTGGATAACGGCGGGGTCAGCGAAGATCTGATGTCGATCACATGGAAGCTGAAAGAAGGCCTGCTATGGTCTGACGGGACGCCGGTCACATCGGCGGACGTGCTCTTTAGCGCAGAATATTGCATGCATCCCGAAGGCGGTTGTTCGCAATTTGCCAAGTTCGACGGCATCAAGGATATCGAGGTGCTCGACGAGCTGACCGTCAAGGTAAATTTCGAAGAACCCAAGCCCTACCCCTACACCGCCTTCATGGGCAACCAGTCGCCGATCATTCAGAAGGCGCAATTTGAAAGCTGCATGGGTGCCAAGGCCCCGGAATGCACCGAGGCAAATTTTGCGCCCATTGGCACCGGCCCTTTCGTTGTCACCGACTTTCGGCCAAATGACGTTATCCAGATGAAGGCCAATCCCCACTACCGCGATCCCGAAAAACCGGCCTTTGCAACGCTGACCTTCAAAGGCGGCGGCGACGCCATGGCCGCGGGCCGGGCGGTTCTGGAAACCGGCGAATTCGACTATGCATGGAATCTGCAACTGTCGCCAGACGTGCTGGCCGATATGGCGGACGGCGGCAAGGGCAAGCTGGTATCCGCCTTCGGCACGTTGGTGGAACGGCTGGAAATGAACTTGACCGACCCCTCGCCCGACCTGGATCCGGATATGCGCGCCACACGCGAGGCACCGCACCCGTTCCTGACGGATCAGGCCGTGCGCGAGGCGCTGTCGATGGCCATCGACCGTGATTTGCTGGTCGAGATCGGCTATGGTCAGGCTGGCCGGCCCACATGCAACCTGGTCCCCGGCCCCGAGATCTATGCATCCGACAACACCGGATGTCTCACCCAGGACATCGAGGGTGCCAAGGCGATGCTGGATGAGGCTGGCTGGGTGGACAGCAATGGCGATGGCATCCGCGACAAGGACGGTGTCGAACTGTCGATCCTGTTCCAGACCTCGACCAATGCCGTACGTCAGGACTTTCAGGCGCTGATCAAGCAGTGGTGGTCCGAACTGGGTGTCGAGACAGAGCTGCGCAACATCGACGCTTCGGTGTTTTTCGGTGGTGATCCGGGCAGCCCGGACACATTCCAGAAATTCTATGCCGACGTTGAAATGTACGCCAACAATTTCGACGGCACCGACCCGCAAGCTTTTCTGGCCAACTATCGCTGTGACAAGGAACCCCAGCCGGACAACCAGTGGCAGGGACAAAACATCAACCGCTATTGCGATCCCGAATACGATACGTTGATCGACGAGCTGTCCAGAACGGCAGAAATCGCTAAACGGTCGGAGCTGGCCAAGAAGCTGAACGACATGCTGACCAAAGAGACCTTCACCATCGTTCCACTGGTTGACCGTGGTCGCGTGTCCGCACATGCCAATGACCTTGGCGGCGTGCGGCTCAATACATGGGACTCCGAGATCTGGAACGCTGCGGATTGGCACCGTATCAAGTGATCTCATGCCTTGGGGCGGGCCAAAACCCGCCCCATGACTGACCCGCCGCAACGCCCCAACCCTGTGGCGCAAATTCAGTCACTCCGACAGCAAGACTGACCCGCAAAGGCGCCGTGCATGCTGACCTTCACGATCCGACGACTGGTCCTGTCAATCCCGACGCTTTTGCTCATCAGCCTTGTGATTTTTCTTCTGCTGGAACTTGCACCGGGCGACCCCACGGCTGCGCAACCCCTGACAATCCCGCCCGAAGTCCGAGAGCGTCTGCGCGAGGCGTTGGGACTGGGCGAGCCGCTGCATGTGCGCTTTGTGAAATGGATCGTACAATTCTTCTGGGTCGAACCGCAGGTCCTGATTGACCATCTGTTCGGCACCACCTTCGCGGAAGGCAAGCAGCGGCTGATCAGCTGGCAAACCCGTTCGCCCATCATGGACATTGTGGTCCAACGCATGCCGCAAACGCTGTGGGTGGTGGGGCTGAGCTATATCGTCGGTGTCTTGATCGCCCTGCCCATCGGCATTCTTTCCGCCTACCGGCAATATTCCATTTTCGACCAGATCGGCACATTCGTGTCGATGCTGGGCTTTTCGGTGCCGACCTTCTTTACCGGCGTTCTACTGATCGTGATCTTCTCGGTCCATCTGGGCTGGTTCCCGTCGATCTACGATACCACGCTTGTCGTAAATTCATGGGAAAGCTTCGTCGCGCAACTGCGCCAGATGGTGATGCCGGTCTTTGTGCTGGCGCTGTTCAATGCCGCGCAGATCAGCCGGTTCATGCGCGCCTCCATGCTGGACAACCTCAATCAGGACTATGTGCGCACGGCACGCGCCAAGGGCCTGTCCGAACGGGTCGTCGTGCTGGTCCATGTGCTGCGCAACTCGATGATCCCGGTGGTCACGGTGATCGCGCTTGGCGTGCCGCAGGTCTTTGGCGGCGCGATCATCACCGAACAGGTGTTCAAGGTGAACGGGATCGGGCAGTTGCTGATCACCGCCATTCAGGCCAATGACCTGCCGATGGTGCAGACCCTGACCTTCATCTTTGCCGTGCTCATCGTGTTGTTCAACCTGATCGCGGACGTGCTTTACGGCGTGCTTGACCCCAGGATCCGCTATGACTGAGCCCACCTCCAAGGTCATTCCCGGATCAGGCGGGGCAACCCCGGCGGGGGCATTGCCCGACCCGATCCCGGTCACACCGCCGCGCAGCCACTGGCGCGATGTCTGGGACCAGTTCAAGCGCCACAAAGGTGCCTTGCTGGGCGGGATCATCTTTATGCTGATCGTTCTGGCGGTTTTCCTAGGCCCGTTTTTCTGGTCGATCGACGCCAGCTACATCGACATACGCGCCCGCAATCAGGGCCCGAGCCTCGCCCATCCGTTCGGCACCGACCAACTGGGCCGGGACACGATGGCGCGGATGATGGCGGGTGGGCAAACCTCTGTCGCGGTGGGCATCACGGCGATGGCGCTGGCATTGGTGCTGGGCAGCTTCGTGGGGGTCATCGCCGGGTATTTCCGCAAACTTGACGGGCCGCTCATGCGACTGACGGATCTTTTCCTCGCCCTGCCGCTGCTGCCACTGCTGTTGGTCATGGTGATGCTGTTCCGAGGCGCGCTCAACGAGGCCTTCGGGCCCGAGACCGGCATCTTCATCCTGATCGTCGGTGCCATTGGCCTCACAAGCTGGATGCCCACGGCCCGGATCGTGCGCGGCGATGTGCTGGCGCTGAAGGAACGCGAATTCGTGCTGGCCGCGCGCTCTATCGGGACGACCAACACCAAGATGATCACCCGGCACATACTGCCCAACGTGATGTCGCCGATCATGGTGTCCGCAACATTGGGCATTGCCAACGCGATCATCACCGAAAGCGCGCTGTCCTTTCTGGGGCTGGGCTTTCCGCCCGACTTCCCCACCTGGGGCCGGTTGCTGTTCGACGCAGTCGATTACCTCCAGCAATATCCAGAGCGGGTGATCTGGCCGGGCGTGGCGATCTCCTTGACGGTGCTGAGCGTGAACTACCTTGGCGACGGGCTGCGCGATGCGTTGGATCCGCGCATTCGTGGGCGTTAAGCGCGCCAACGCCAGAAAGGTCCAGTTTCCCACAACAGTCGAGCGTTGCAGTCCGCATGTTTCGTGCTGCTCGCTCGGCACGGACGAATACACCGCGCGGCCTGCCAATGTAGAACATCATTCCAAACACACGCATCCACACGGCCAATTTTTGCTTGATTGCAGCAAAAATTTGGCCCAGATGCGGACAGTTTTCCAAACAAGGGCCGCGCCATGTTCGAATCATTCGGCTTTGAAGAAACCACCGCGAAACAGGCCAGCGTCGTGCTGGCACTGGTCATCGGACTGCTGTTCGGCGTCTTTGCCGAGCGTACGAAGTTCTGTTTTCGCCGTGGGCTTGTGGGCGAGGACCGTCGCGCTGCACTTGGTGTCTGGCTGACGGCGCTTGGTGTCGCCGTGATCGGCACGCAGCTCGCCGTGGCCTACGGATTGATCAACTTTGACGGACATCGTTTCATGGCCACCGACCTGCCATGGCTGGCCATCGTCGCTGGCGGTGCGATGTTCGGCGCGGGCATGGTCCTGACGCGCGGCTGCGTGTCCCGGCTGACGGTGCTGACCGGATCGGGCAACCTGCGCGCCCTGCTGGTCCTGCTGGTGTTTGGCGTGGTCGCCCATGCGACGCTCAAAGGCGTTCTGGCGCCTGTCCGCACGACGCTTGGCGCAGTGACGCTGCCCCTGGGCGAAACTGTCAGCCTGGCGGCCCTGCCCGGCGGCGCAGTGCTTTGGGCCGCTATTGTCGGTCTGGCAGCCCTGGCGGTGGGTTTGCGGTCAGGCAACGGCGCGGGGACGCTGTTGATGGCCGCGCTGCTGGGTCTGCTTGTACCCGCCGCTTGGGTGGGCACCGGGTTCATCCTGCTGGACGAGTTCGACCCGATCGCGATGGAAAGCCTGTCCTTTACCTCGCCCTCTGCTGACAGCCTGTTCTGGCTGGTCGCCTCGACATCTATCCCTGCGGGGTTCGGCGTGGGCCTTCTGGGCGGTGTGCTGGTGGGCGCATTGGCGTCTTCGCTGGTTTTCCGCAGCTTTCGCTGGCAAAGTTTCGAAAGCGCCGCACAGACCGGCCGCTACCTGACGGGCGCGGCGCTGATGGGCGTGGGCGGGGTATTGGCAGGCGGCTGCACCGTGGGCGCAGGCCTGTCGGGCGTCCCCACACTGTCCTTCGCCGCGATCCTCGCGATCCTGTCGATTGCGGGCGGCGCGCTGGCGGTCAATGTCGCGCTGCGCGGTGTCACTCCATCCGGGCGCGTATCCGACGGATTGCCAGCCACACCAGCACAACAACCGGCAGAGTGACCGCCGCCTGAAGCAGCCCCTTGCTCAGCCCGACAAGCTCTGCAAGCGGGTAAAGCAGATAGCCTGCAAGCGACACGGCGTAATAGCTGATCGCGACGACCGACAGACCCTCGACTGTCTCTTGCAGACGCAATTGCATATCGGCACGCTTGTCCATGCTTTCCAGCAGCTTCTGGTTCTGGGCAGAGCGTTCGACCTCGACCCGCGTGCGCAGCAGATCGCCCGCCCTGATCGCCCGGTCGGCCATCGCCTCCAGCCGCCGTTCGCTGGATTTGACGGTGCGCATGGCCGGATCGAAGCGGCGCATCATGAATTCGGCAAAAGTCTGACGGCCGCCGAACCGCTCTTCGCGCAGCACCTCGACGCGCTGACTGACAAGCGCCTCATAGGCACCGGTGGCACCAAAGCGGAACGCCGATTGCGCCGACAAGGACTCCAGCTCTGCCGAGACGCGCAGCAGCCCGCCCAGCGTTGCCTCTGAGGGATCGTCGCCAGAGGTCATCTGAACCATCAACTCGGAAAGTTCTGCGTCGATCACGCTCATTTGCGGCGCAAGTTCGCGCACCCGCGCGAAGCCCAGCATCGACATCGTCTTATAGGTCTCGATCTCGCACAGGCGCTGCACCACGCGCCCGACCCGCCGCTCGCCGGTCTGTTCGCCCACAAAGGCGGCGAACCGGGAATGGCCCGCAGAGTCGATGCGAAAATCGCCGGCGATAACCACCTCGCCGTCCAGCACGTCACTGACGGCAAGGCTTTCCGGCACAAACCAGTCACTAACCTTGGCCGCCACATCTTCGTCGGAAATGCGACGTTCCACCTGGATCATCGCCGAGGTCATCCGGACCCCCGGTGCCGCCTGCAACCAGTCGTCGGGAAAGATGTCAAAATCGGTGGGATCGAATGGCCGTTGCCCAAGCCCGGACAGGAACACCGTGTAGGTCACGAACTCCGTATGACTTTCCCATTTGATCGAGTGTTTGCCGATCTCACCCGAGAAATGCGTGGCCCCCGGCTGAGGATGCGCGGCACCGTGACGATCCAGAAGATCCGTCAGATGCGCCAGATCGGCGGCGCGGTCCCGCGATGCGGCGTCGTCAGGTCGTTTGACCGCCAGAAACACCGCACGACATGGCGTGGTCAAAAACGGAAACGGCCGGGCGTGCAGTTCATTGGCGAGACGGTAGCGCAAATCATGGTCGGATATGGGCATCGGAGAAGCAGATCCAGATCAAGTCAGTTGCCCTCGCATAGGCAGAGCGCGTGGCGCTGTAAACAGAAATATTCAATTAATTCCACAAGTTACAGGAATACAACTGTATACCGAAAGCGCCTGTGCGGCCCAGAAACGCAGCATTCCACCGCTTTTCCAAAGGGATAGCGGCATCAGTCAACGCGGCGCGGATTTGCGACTGCTCCACAAGGCGGTCCAAAGCATCGCAAACGCTCAGGCGGGTTGCCACAACTCCACCGGATTGCCCTCCGGGTCGTGGATGCGGGCAAATTGCCCGACCTCGGGACTGTTCCATTCGTCACGGGTCTCAACTTCGATGCCTGCGCGTTTCAGCTGCGCGATCATACCCTCCAGATCATCGACGCGGTAATTCAGCATCCACTGCTGGCCAGAGCGGCTGAAATAGTCGGTATCTGCCGGAAACGGCGCAAAAACCGTATAGCCTTCGCGCTGTCGCCAAGGCGCATCCGTCACCGGATCTACGCCTAGATGCTGGCTATACCATTGCGACAGCGCTGCGGGATCTTTCGCCCGGAAGAACACTCCGCCGATGCCGTTGACCTTGTGCATGATCGTTTTCCCCAAAATATCATATCAGCCATGGAACGCGCCGATCCGCCCAGTGTGCCCACATGAACACCAAAGCCGTCAGCGACGAAACCCACCGACGCGTTCGAAGTAGACCGCGCCGAGCGGATCAAAGATGGCACGCACAGCTTCGTTGGCGGGACCGTAGACAACCAGCCGCGTGGACGTGAACACATCCGAAAACCGTGCGCCGAAATTTGGACCAAAGGTCTGCATATGGGCGACAGTTGCGGCATTGTCAGCATAGCGATCCTGAAGATGCACCAAATCACCCGAGCGTTGAAATTCGTAGCGAAGCGTTCCGTCCTCGGTCTGGGTCGAGGTGATCATATCGGCCATGAGTGACTGGAACGCCTCCTCTTTCCCATCCTTGATTGTCGCCTCGACAAGCAGCTGAATATCATCGGCGCTTTCGTCCGAATGGCCCTCCGCATGCGCCGCACCGGCAAGCACGAACATCACGCCGGCGGCAGATAAAAAACCATGGAAATATCGGGTCATCGGTGGATCTCCAAAATCTGGACGACAGCAGCAGGGCTATAAAGGCACTGTACGGCGGTGACCCAAGGTTAACATCATTGCGCGTTTCCGGCAACGAAAGCCGCGTCGCAAGCAACGCCAGAACGCAATAAGGCCCCGCTGATCAAAGCGGGGCCTCACGATGAAGGTTTGGAAAGAGCGCGCTTAGCTAATCTTGGCGAGAAGCGCGTTCAGGCTGTCCTTGGCGTCGCCGTAGAACATGCGCGTGTTGTCCTTGAAGAACAGCGGGTTCTCGATGCCGGAATAGCCGGTGCCCTGCCCGCGTTTGGACACGAAGACCTGCTTGGCCTTCCAGCATTCCAGCACCGGCATGCCGGCGATGGGGCTGTTGGGATCGTCCTGTGCGGCCGGGTTCACGATGTCATTGGACCCGATCACGATGGCGACGTCCGTATCGGGGAAGTCGTCGTTGATCTCGTCCATCTCCATCACGATGTCATAGGGCACTTTGGCTTCGGCCAGCAGCACGTTCATATGACCCGGCAGACGGCCCGCAACGGGGTGAATGGCGAAACGCACGTTCTTGCCCTTGTCGCGCAGGCGTTTGGTCAGTTCAGACACCGATTGCTGGGCCTGGGCGACCGCCATCCCGTAGCCCGGGATGATGATGACGCTGTCTGCCTCGTCCAATGCGTTGGCCACGCCATCCGCGTCAATCGCGATCTGCTCGCCCTCAACCGCCATCTGCTCGCCCGCGGGGCCACCAAAGCCGCCCAGGATGACAGAAACGAAAGAGCGGTTCATCGCCTTGCACATGATGTAGGACAGGATCGCACCGGATGAGCCGACCAGCGCGCCGACCACGATCAGAAGATCGTTGCCAAGGCTGAAACCGATCGCAGCCGCCGCCCAGCCGGAATAGCTGTTCAGCATCGAGACAACCACCGGCATGTCGGCACCGCCGATGCCCATGATCAGGTGATAGCCGACAAACAGCGCCGCCAAGGTCATCAAGAACAGCGGGAAGAAACCGCCCGTATTCATGTACCAGATCAGGCAGAGCAGCGACAGAACCGCCGCCCCGATGTTCAGCAGATGCCCACCCGGCAGCTTCTTCGCCGCGCTGGTGACCTTGCCGGCCAGTTTGCCGAACGCCACAATCGACCCGGTGAAGGTGATCGCACCGATCAGGATGCCAAGGTAGAGCTCAACCCGCAGGATGCCCTGCTCGACGCCGTCTTTCTTGGCGATCAGCGCCGCAAAGCCGTCAAGAGCCAGTCGCGCGGTTTCGTCCATGGCCAGCACCCGACCCAGTTCGAAATGCGCGTTGAAGCCCACAAAGACTGCCGCCAGACCGACAAGGCTGTGCATCGCGGCCACCAGTTGCGGCATCTCGGTCATTCCGACGCGCTTGGCGATGATCCAGCCGATGGTGCCGCCTGCCGCGATCAGGATCAGGGACAATAGCCACAACCCCGAGCCCGGCCCGATCAGCGTTGCAAAAACAGCAAGCGCCATGCCGACGATGCCGTACCAGACAGCGCGTTTTGCGCTTTCCTGTCCTGAAAGCCCCCCCAGAGAGAGGATGAAAAGGACAGCCGCGACGACATAGGCCGCTGTTGTAAATCCGAATTCCATAACCCTGCCCCCTTACGACTTCTGGAACATGGCGAGCATGCGCCGTGTCACGAGGAAGCCGCCGAAAATGTTGATACCGGCCATGAAGACCGAAAGCGCGGCCAGCAGGATCACCAGGAACGACCCGGAACCGATCTGCATCAGCGCGCCAAGAATGATGATCGACGAGATGGCGTTGGTGACGGCCATCAATGGCGTGTGCAGGCTGTGCGCCACCCCCCAGATCACCTGGAACCCGACGAACACGGCCAGCACAAAGACGATGAAGTGCTGCATGAAGCTGGCAGGCGCGATCAGCCCCACACCCAGCACCAAGGCGCCACCGACCGCCAACAGGGTCACCTGCTGTTTGGTCTGTGTCTTGAAGGCCGCGACCTCGTTGGCGCGCTTCTCTGCTGCCGTCAGTTCCTTGGGCTTGTCTTTCTTCTGCGCCGCGATCGCCTTTACCTTGGGCGGTGGCGGCGGGAAGGTCACCTCGGATGCGTGAGCGATGGTTGCCCCGCGGATCACGTCATCCTCCATGTTGTGAACCGGATTGCCGTCCTTTTCAGGCGTCAGGTCGGTCATCATGTGACGGATGTTGGTGGCATAAAGCGTCGAGGATTGCGTCGCCATCCGGCTGGGGAAATCGGTGTAGCCGATGATGGTCACGCCATTGTCGGTCACGATCTTCTCGTCCGGCACGGTCAGTTTGCAGTTGCCGCCGCGTTCGGCGGCAAGGTCCACGATCACAGATCCCGGCTTCATCGCCTTGACCATATCCTCGGTCCAAAGCTCTGGCGCTTCGCGGTTGGGGATCAGGGCGGTGGTGATGACAATGTCGATGTCGGGCGCAAGCTCGCGGAACTTCGCAAGCTGGGCCGCTGCGAATTCGGGCGAGGATACGGCAGCATAGCCACCGGTTGCCGCGCCGTCCTGCTGTTCTTCCTCGAAATCGAGGTAGACAAATTCGGCACCCATCGATTCGACCTGCTCGGCCACTTCGGGGCGCACGTCGAAGGCATAAGTGATCGCACCCAGCGAAGTCGAGGTGCCGATGGCAGCCAGACCGGCAACACCCGCACCGACAACCAGAACCTTGGCCGGGGGCACCTTGCCCGCCGCCGTGATCTGGCCGGTGAAGAAGCGGCCGAAATTATTGCCTGCCTCGATCACCGCGCGATAACCCGCGATATTGGCCATGGAGGACAGCGCATCCATCTTCTGGGCGCGGCTGATGCGCGGGACCATGTCCATCGCGATGACGCTGGCACCCTTGGAGGCGCACAGATCCATCAGCTCCTTGTTGGAGGCCGGATAGAAAAACGAAATCAGGGTTTTGTCGGCAGTCAGCCGTTCGGCCTCTGCATCGCTGGGGGGCCGCACCTTGGCGATGATGTTGGCCTCTTGCCACAACTCCTCTGAGGTCGCGGCGATCTTTACTCCGGCGGCCTCATAGGTCGCATCCGAAAACCCTGCGGCCAGTCCGGCCCCGGTTTCAATTACACAATCATACCCCAGCTTTTGCAGCTGAAGCGCCGAGTCCGGAGTCATCGCGACCCGGTTCTCGCCGTCGAACACTTCCTTTGGCGTTCCTATCTTCAAGTTCCTGTCCCCCTTGCGTCAGAACGGGCAATTTCCCTAGCGGCAATGCCGCATCTTGATCGGTCTACAGTGCTGACCTACCCGCGACAAGCAGCCATGCCGCCGTTCAATGCTGCTACACAGCATATTAAGAGCAGAAGTTACACCCACCTTCTGACTTGTTGCGCGTATCGTGCGAATTGCGCAACGAACTTTCGTCGTAGACGCGCCTCTTCCGGAAGAATGAACCGCGTTTCGATCAACCAGACGAAAATCGGGACCAGAGGCAGTGCCAGCACGGCGTCCCAATACAGGATCATTCCGGTCAAGATCATCGAATCGCCAAGATAGATCGGATTGCGTGTGCGGCTGAAAATGCCCGTGGTCACCAGCGCGTCCGGAATGCGGTGCGGCACGACGGTGGTCCGTTTCGACCGCATCTCGTAAACGGCAAGCACCATCAACAACAGCCCGCCGCCAACCAGCATGCCGCCCAGCAGATCGGCCCAGACCGGACCAAAGCTCAGCGCCATCGGTGTCCATGTCTTTTGCGCCCAGGCCAGACCCAGTGCACCGACCAACCAGACGGGCGGTAGATCAAGCCATTTCATGTCATACTCCGGACATCGGCAGGCGACGGTGCCCGCTCGTCCGCTGCCCCTATTCCCATTCCATTTCCTCAAAGACCCGGCCGGCATTCTTTGTCGCCAACTCCTCGAACGTATCCAGATGCGCCCAGTTCGTCTGATCGACGTAATAGGCCCCGGCCAGATCGCCCCCCTCTTCGAGATGCGCCCCGATCTTTGCGCGCAAATCCACCAGATAATCGTGCGTGTAACGCGTGACCTGCGCAAGGTTCGTCGGATGCCCATGCCCCGGAATGACATAGGTCGGGTTCAGTGGCACCAGCGCGGTCTCCCAGGTCTCGATCCAGCAAGAGGTGCAGGTATCGGCAAAGATCGGCGGCATCCGTTCGTGAAAGGCGATGTCTCCGGCGATCATCAGGCTCCATTGCGGAATCCACACCTGCGTGTCGCCCGGCCCGTGTGCGGGGCCAAGGTGAAGCACTTCCAGCGTCACATCGCCCATCTCGACGGTTTTGCGGTCCTCGAACGACATGTTCGGCACCGCCACGCGCGTGCCGTCTGCCTTGTCACGGTTGTAGCCCTGCATGGCTTGCAGAATGAAGTCGCCGTTTTCCTCGATTTCTTCGATGGCTTCGACATGGGCGAGTATATCGACGCCCTGATCGGCCCAATAGGAATTGCCCAACATCGCATGGCCTTGGCCGTTCTCGTTGATGACAAGCCGCACAGGCTGGTCCGTCACCGCGCGGATTTCATCATGCAAAGCGGCGGCCAGACGCGCGCTGGCGCCACCATTGACCACCACAACACCATCGCCTGTCACCACGAAGCTGAGGTTGTTGTTATGGCCGGAATTCTCATAGGTCGGCGGTGCTGTTGCCCCGATGGCCGAGAATACATGCGGGATCACCTCGACCGGCTTGGAGTAAAGTTCCGACTGCGGATATTGATCCGCAATATCCTCACTGGCCCAAACAGACTGCGCTAATACTGCGGCCACCGCGCCGATCAAAAAGGTTTTCATGCGACTCTCCCTGCGAATTTCGCCGTCACATTCACAGGAATGAATGCGTAAGTAAAGCGGCCCCTTGCTCCTGCCTCCGGCTGCGCTACTCTGCCCCGGAAAAGAAAGGACGCGCATGACACTCGCAGGAAAACACGCACTCGTCACAGGCGGCGGCACCGGGATTGGCCTTGCAATCGCCCGCGCGCTGGCAGAACGGGGTGCCGTGGTCACGATTACCGGCCGTCGCCGCGCGGTGCTGGAAAAGGTTGCAGACGGCATCCTGCATCCGGCGGAGATGGACGTCCGCGACGAAGCATCGGTCGTGGAGGGTATCGCAGGAGCCGTTGCCGCCCATGGGCCTGTCCAGATCTGTGTGCCCAATGCCGGCATTGCCGAGGGTCGCGCCCTGCACAAGACGGACATGACGTTCTGGCGCGATATGATGGCGACCAATCTTGATGGTGCCTTTCTGACGATCCGCGAATGTCTTGCCTCCATGCATCAGACCGACTGGGGGCGCGTCATCGCGGTGTCGTCAATTGCCGGTGTTCGTGGCCTGAAAGGCGCGCCCTGCTACAGCGCCTCGAAACACGCCATGATCGGGCTGATCCGCGCGTTGGCCGCCGATTATCTTGGCAAACCCTACACGTTCAACGCGCTTTGCCCGGCCTATGTGGACACCAATATCGTGCCGCAAAATATTGACCGCATCATGGCCCGCACCGGCATGTCAGAGGATGACGCCCGCAAGGTCATGGTCGGTGCCAATCCGCATGGCCGCCTGATCGCCCCGGCAGAGATCGCCGAGGCCGCACTTTGGCTCTGCGGTGACAATTCCGGCAGTATCAACGGACAGGCAATCCAGATCGCCGGAGGTGAAATGTGATGGATTTTTCTGCAACCCGCGCGATGTTCGACCTACCCGAAGGCGTGATCTATCTGGACGGAAATTCACTGGGCCCTCTGCCGAAAGCTGCCACTGAAAGGGTCGCGCGGACGGTGAAGGACGAATGGGGCGAGATGCTTATCACCGGCTGGAACCGCGCCGGATGGATGGCGCAACCCTCGGTTCTGGGCGATCGCATCGGCACGTTGCTGGGCGCGCCAACGGGAAGCGTGGTGCTGGGCGACACGCTGTCGGTCAAGATCTATCAGGCCCTCGCCGCTGCTTTGCACATGCGCCCGAATCGCAAGGTCATCCTGTCGGACAGCGGCAATTTCCCCTCGGATCTGTATATGGCACAGGGGTTGATCGCCGGGCTGGACAAGGGCCATGAGCTGCGGGTTGTTGCACCAGAGGAGGTGGCGGACGCCATCACCGAAGAGGTCGCGGCACTGATGATTACAGAGGTCGACTATCGCACAGGTCGCCGCCACGACATGCCCGCGCTGACTGCCAAGGCGCACGAGAAAGGCGCGCTGGCGATCTGGGATCTGGCGCATTCGGCGGGCGCTGTGCCGGTGGATCTGACGGCGGGCAAAGCCGATTTCGCCTGTGGCTGCACCTACAAGTTTCTGAATGGCGGCCCCGGCGCGCCTGCCTTCATCTATGTGGCTCCACAGCATGCAGACACGGCGCAACCGGCCCTGTCCGGCTGGCTTGGGCATGAAGCGCCCTTTGCCTTCGACGCGGATTACCGCCCCGGTCAGGGGATCGAGCGGATGCGTGTCGGAACGCCTGCCGTATTACAGATGGCCGCGCTGGAGACCGCGCTCGATATCTGGGACGGGGTGGATATGCAGGCGCTGCGCAAGGCCTCCTTGGTGCTTGGCGATCTGTTCATCGCCGAAATGCGCGCCCGCTGCCCCGACCTGACGCTCGCCACGCCCGAGGCACATGCGATGCGCGGCTCTCAGATCAGCTTTCGTCACCCACAGGGCTATGCGGTCATGCAGGCCCTGATCGCCAGAGGCGTGATCGGCGATTTCCGTGCCCCTGACATTTTGCGGTTCGGTATCACGCCGCTTTATATATCGCAGGACGATGTCAGCGCCGCCGCAACGATCCTTGCGGAGATTCTGGACCAAAAGCTTTGGGACCGGCCTGAATATCACAAGCGCGCCGCCGTGACCTGAACGCGGGCACGACGCGCTGCAAGTCGGGTGGCTCAGGCAGTTCTCAGCGCGGCGCGCGCACCGCTCGCCCATGCCCGTACCGCATCGCCAAAGGCGGTGAACAGCGGGCGCGACACCGGATCATTGGCCGCGTCCCATTCAGGATGCCACTGCACCGACAGGGTAAAGCCCGCCGCACCTTTGATATAGGCGGCCTCGGCCGTGCCATCGGGGGCCAGCCCGTCAATCACGAAACGCGCGCCGGGCGTCTTGACGCCCTGCCCGTGCAGCGTATTCGTCATCACCTCGGACGTGCCCAACAACCGATGAAAGACGCCGCCTTCGGTAAAAGTGACCTTGTGGCGCAGCGCGAATTTCTCTTCGATCGTGCCGTCGGGCGGCATGCGGTGGTTCATCCGGCCCGGCAGGTCGCGGATTTCGGGATAAAGCGTCCCGCCCATCGCCACGTTCACCTCTTGATAACCACGGCAGATACCAAGAAACGGCTGGCCCGCCTCGACGCAAGCCCGCACCAGCGGCAGGGTGATGGCATCGCGCGCCCGGTCGAACGCGCCATGCGCTTCGGTCGGTGTCTCGCCGTATTCCTCGGGGTGGACGTTGGGCCGCCCACCTGTCAGCAGAAAGCCGTCGCATGTCTGCATCAATTCCGCCACCGTCACGAAACGCGGATCGGCCGGGATCAGCAACGGAATGCACCCTGAAACACAGGCAACCGCCTCAGAGTTCATCGCCCCACCGGCATGGGCCGGATAGTCATCGTTGAGCAAATGCTGGTTGCCGATAATGCCGACAATGGGTCGTGTCATATTGGACAGGTCTCCGGAACGCTTCTGCGTCAATCTAATGCTCTCAGGGATAAGAGAAAAGCCCGGATGCTACAGTTTGAGGCGGACACACACCCAAGATGGGCCGCGCTGCCCGGTTTCAAGGCAGTCGGTCGCCCTTTAACGCACCCGTAACCAACGCCCCCTCTGCGGCGCAGAAAATGGCGCGCCGTTGAGATGTTGCCTGCCGCGCCTGAACATCACCACCCAAGGACCGCTTTGACCAATTTTGAAACCATGCCTACTGTCTTGGTAATGATAAATGCAGGCGAACCGATGCTGACAAACGCTGACCTTGTTGAACTGACGCGCTTCCGCCGAGACCTTCACAGACGCCCGGAATTATCCGGGCAAGAGGTCGAAACGGCCCGTTCCATCGTCGCAGCGCTTCAATCGCTCTCCCCGGACCGAATTCTGCAAAATCTGGGCAGGCACGGGGTCGCTGCGGTCTTCGAAGGTGCCGTTGACGGCCCGACCGTCCTGTTCCGGGCAGAACTGGACGGCCTGCCGATACAAGAGCAGTCGGACAAGGCCTGGGTGTCCCAGATCCCCGGCCAAGGCCACCTGTGCGGGCATGACGGGCATATGACCATGCTGCTGGCGCTGGGGCGGCTGATCGCACGCAAACCGGTCGCGTCAGGACGGGTCGTCCTGATGTTTCAACCCGCCGAAGAGGACGGGAGCGGTGCCCGCGCCGTAGTTGCGGACCCGACCTTCGCTGACATCGCGCCGGATTGGGCTTTCGCAATCCATAACGAGCCCGGCCGCGAATTTGGCCATGTTGCAACGCGGGCCGGCCTGATCAACTGCGCCTCTCGCGGTCTTGCGATAAAGCTGAAGGGAAAGACCGCCCACGCGGCCAACCCCGAGGACGGCATGTCACCGGCACGCGCCGTCGCTGAACTGATCCCTGCCTTAAGCGCCCTCGGCGCCGGAGGCGCGCTGAACGATGCATTCAGACTGGCCACCGTCACACATGTCCGCGTCGGCGAGCCGACCTTTGGCGTCGCCCCGGGTGACGCGGTGATCCATGTGACCCTGCGCAGCGCGAGTGATGATGCACTGGAAAGCATGGCAGGAAAGGCACGCATCGTTGCCGAGAAAATCGCCGGACGTGATGGGCTGACTATTTCGTTCGAGATCTGCGACGACTTTGCCGCCTCGATCAACGACCCCGATGCAACCGCTGTCGCAGTCGCCGCAATGACCGCAATCGACGTGGCAAATGGCGAGGACGGTTTGCCGATGCGCGCCTCAGAGGATTTCGGCGTGTTCGGCTGGAATGCAAAGGCTGCAATGCTCTGTCTTGGCACAGGGAAAGACTGCGCGGCCTTGCACAACCCCGATTATGACTTTGACGACAACCTTATTCCGATCGGCGCTGCGATATTCGAACGGATCGCGCGCGACCTTCTCGGGATAGCGTGACAACCGGGTGATCAACGCGGGCACGTTCTGGAACGTGGTCCGAAACGAACGAATACGGAAAGATTGGATCTACCTGCCGGATTGTCCCTGCACCCGCAGAGGCACGATCCGGCAGAAGAAATGGCCTGGACGCGATCACTGAATAGCTTCGACCGAGTTGCCCGGCTCAACCGGCTGCTTTCTTTTCCAGCCTGCGGGCGTGCAGAACCGGCTCGGTATAGCCGGAAGGCTGCACGCGTCCCTTGAACACCAGATCACAGGCGGCCTGATAGGCGACACCGTCAAAACCCGGCGCCATTGGGGCATAGGAAGGATCCTCTGCGTTTTGCCGGTCCACCACGGCGGCCATCTTTTCCATTGCCGTGGTCACTTGCTCTGCGCTGATCACATCGTGGTGCAACCAGTTGGCGATGTGCTGGGCGGAAATCCGGCACGTGGCGCGGTCCTCCATCAAGGCAACGTCATGGATGTCGGGCACCTTGGAGCATCCGATCCCCTGATCGATCCAGCGCACAACATAGCCAAGGATGCCTTGGGCGTTGTTTTCGACCTCTTGCAGGATCTGTGCCTCGGACCACATCCGGTAGCTGGCCAGCGGTATATCGAGGATCGTTTCGACATAGGCGCGCCGCCCGCCTGCCTTCAGCTTGTCCTGCACGGCGAAGACATCGACCTTGTGGTAATGCAACGCGTGAAGCGTGGCCGCCGTTGGCGACGGCACCCAGGCACAGTTGGCACCGGATTTCGGGTGTTCGATCTTGGCTTCCAGCATCGCGGCCATGGCGTCGGGCATCGCCCACATGCCCTTGCCGATTTGCGCCTTGCCCTGAAGCCCGCATTCCAGCCCGATATCCACGTTCTGGTTCTCGTACCCGCCGATCCATGCCTTGCGCTTGATAAAATCCTTGCGGCTGAACGGCCCGGCCTCCATCGAGGTGTGGATCTCGTCGCCCGTGCGGTCAAGAAACCCGGTATTGATGAAGGCGACACGATGGCGTGCCGCGCGAATGCACTCCTTGAGGTTGACCGTGGTGCGGCGCTCTTCGTCCATGATGCCGATCTTCACGGTATTCGCGGGCAGGCCCAGCACCTTTTCGACATGATCGAAAGTCTCGCTGGCAAAGGCGACTTCCTCGGGCCCGTGCATCTTGGGTTTGACCACATACACAGACCCGCTCAGCGAATTGCCACCGTCGCGGTTCAGGTCGTGCATGGCGATCAGCACCGTGATCATCGCGTCCATCAGGCCTTCGAAAACCTCGTTTCCATCCTTGTCGAGAATGGCCGGGTTGGTCATCAGATGCCCGACATTGCGGATCCAAAGCAAAGCGCGGCCCTTCACGACCAGCTCGCTGCCATCCGGCGCGGTGTAGCTTTGATCCTTGTTCAGCCTGCGCGACAGGGTCTTGCCACCCTTGGTGAAGCTGGCCTCCAGATCGCCCTTCATCAGGCCAAGCCAGTTGCCATAGGCTTGTGCTTTATCCTCGGCATCGACGCAGGCCACGGAATCTTCGCAATCCATGATCGCGGTCACGGCGGATTCCATCACGACATCCGCCAAGCCTGCCTGATCACGCGCACCGATGAAATGTGTGCGGTCGAAGACCAGTTCCACATGCAAGCCGTTATTGCGCAGCAGCAGCGCCTCCGGTGCTTTGGGGTGGCCGCGATAGCCGACGAATTTTTCCGGTTGCGCCAGCGGCATATCATCCACCAGAAGCGCGCCATCACTGATGTGATAGCGCCGCGCATCTGCATGTGAGCCACCTTCGATCGGGAAAGCATCATCCAGAAACACCCGCGCCCTTGCGACAACCCGCGCACCGCGCCCCCGGTCATAGGGGCCTTTGGGCGCGGCATGTCCCATCGCATCGGTGCCGTAGAACGCATCGTACAGCGAACCCCAACGCGCATTCGCCGCATTCAGGGCAAACCGCGCATTTGTGATCGGGACGACAAGTTGGGGACCGGGCACAGACGCAATCTCTGGGTCGACATTTGCGGTGTCGATTTCAAAATCGCCGCCTTCCGGGAGAAGATAACCGATCTCTTCCAGAAACGCCTTGTAGGTCGGCAGGTCAAGCGTCTGCCCGCGTTGCGCTATATGCCAAGCATCAATCTTGGCCTGTAATTCGTCACGTCTGTCCAGAAGTGCGCGGTTCTCGGGGCCTTTCTCATGCAGCAGATCCGACAGCCCCGCCCAGAAATCATCGGCGGCAATGCCCGTTCCTGGCAGCGCGCGGTCCTCAATGAAATTGTACAGAACTTCGTCGATTTGCAGACCATTGCGGTCGATGCGATGTGTCATGGAAAACCTCTTGGCCTACGCGAGGCACGCGCCCCGGCAATTGTGCAAAAACGAGTAGGACAAAAATTTCCGTTAGGCAACATGGAGGTATCCATCCGATGCGCGGTCGCACCGTAGATCGTAGCCCTGAGCCCGGAAGTCCGCAAACTGCCTTGGGGCATCAGATCCGTTCTGAGAGGCCTGAGGCCACAAGATGACGGGTCAAGCCCGTCATGGGTCCGTCTTGTCGATCAGTCGGATTGGACAGCCTCCCCGGTCCGCCCGTCAATCTGGGTCTCTGCGCCTTCCGGATCGTCAGCGGCGGCAAACACCCAGATAACGAACGCGGTGAACAGCACCAACGCTGCGCCAACCGCGAATTTCATCCCGCCCAAAGCGGGGCGATGGTTTTTTTCCTGGGTCTCGACATTCGTTTTGGGGGCTGACATCGTATGCTCCTGTATTTGGCGTCAACATTTCGCGGCTTTGCGCGCGCTACTTGGTCAACAGCGTGGTGGTGCAAAAGTTCGGCGAAAATTCAGTTCTCACGGAGATGTGTGCATGAGAGACTCCCCCCCTCAGACGATTTATCTGAAGGACTACACCCCGCCCGCTTGGTTGGTGGAGGATGTGCATCTCACCTTTCGGCTTGCCGCCAAAACCACGCGCGTGATCAGCCGCATACGTTTTGCGCCCAATCCGGACAGGGTGGATCAGACGTTCTTTCTGCATGGCGAGGATCTGGTGCTGATCTCCAGCCATATCGACGGCGTGGCGGTCACGCCCACGATCACGGAAGAGGGGCTGAGTTGCGACGTCCCAGACGGCCCTTTCACCTGGGAGGCCGAGGTCGAGATCAGCCCGGCGACGAATACCGCGCTTGAGGGGCTGTACATGTCCAGCGGCATGTATTGCACTCAATGCGAGGCCGAAGGGTTTCGCAAGATCACCTATTATCCCGATCGGCCGGACGTGATGGCCCCATTCACGGTGCGGATCGAGGCCGATCTGCCGGTGATGCTGTCAAACGGCAACCCGGTGGCTGAAGGTGAGGGTTGGGCCGAATGGCATGATCCGTGGAAAAAGCCCAGCTATCTGTTTGCACTTGTCGCAGGCGATCTGGTCAACCATCCTGATCGTTTTACCACCATGTCGGGCCGCGACGTGGAACTGAACATTTGGGTCCGTCCCGGTGATCTGCACAAATGCGCCTTCGGGATGGAAGCGCTGAAGAAGTCGATGAAATGGGACGAGGACGTTTACGGCCGCGAATATGATCTCGACATCTTCAACATCGTCGCGGTCGATGACTTCAACATGGGCGCGATGGAAAACAAGGGGCTGAACATTTTCAACTCCTCTGCCGTATTGGCCAGTCCCGAAACGTCGACCGACGCCAACTTTGAACGGATAGAGGCGATCATCGCGCATGAGTATTTCCACAACTGGACCGGCAACCGGATCACCTGTCGCGACTGGTTCCAACTATGCCTGAAGGAAGGGCTGACGGTTTATCGCGACAGCCAATTCACGTCCGACATGCGATCCGCCCCCGTCAAGCGGATCAGCGACGTGATTGACCTGCGCGCGCGGCAATTTCCCGAGGATCAGGGACCGCTGTCCCATCCGGTCCGGCCCGAGCGTTTTCAAGAGATCAACAACTTCTACACTGCCACTGTCTACGAAAAGGGTGCCGAAGTGATCGGCATGCTCAAACGGCTGGTGGGGGATGAGGCCTATGCGAAGGCTCTCGACCTCTATTTCGAGCGGCATGATGGCGACGCGGCCACGATCGAAGATTGGTTGCGGGTGTTCGAAGATGCAACAGGCCGCGATCTGACGCAATTCAAGCGCTGGTATTCCCAGTCTGGCACGCCACGCCTGACGGTTACGGAAGGCTGGGCAGCCGCAGACGACGCGTCCCGGCCCCCGAGCCGGGACCTTGCGGACAACCCCGAGGCCCCGGATCAGGTCCGGGGCGGGGACACCCCAAGCGGCACTTACACGCTGACATTCGAACAGCACACCCCGGAGGGATCTGGTCAGACCGAGAAGGAACCACAGGTGCTGCCCATCGCTGTTGGCCTTCTGGGCCCGAATGGCGACGAGGTCTCGGCGACAACGCTGCTGGAGATGACGCAAGCCAAACAAAGCTTCGAGTTCACCGGGCTGTCGGCGCGGCCAATCCCCTCGATCCTGCGCGAATTTTCTGCGCCGGTTGTGCTGGAACGCGAAACCAGCGCCGACGAGCGCGCCTTTCTGCTGGCGCATGACACCGACCCGTTCAACCGCTGGGAAGCCGGCAGACAGCTTGCTCGTGACGGGTTGATCGCGATGATCCGCAACGGCTCCCCTACCGACGACCGCTGGCTGGAAGGCATGAGCCGCGTCGTCCGGGACGATTCGGCGGACCCGGCTTTCCGGGCACTTATGCTCTCGCTTCCAGCAGAATCCGAGCTGGCACAAGCCCTGCATGAACAGGGTACCACCCCGGACCCGGATGCCATCTGGCAGGCGCGCGAGACCGTCGCGCAGCAACTGGCGGAGACGTTGCAGGATGCCCTGCCCCGCTTGCAGGCAGAGATGACGGTCGAGGGGGCATATTCGCCCGATGCCGGCCCCGCCGGCCGTCGCGCGCTTGCCGGCAAGCTTCTGGGGTTGACGACACGGCTGGACGGAGGTGCGCAGGCAGCGCGGCAATACACGAATGCCGACAACATGACCTTGCAACTCACGGCACTGGCTTGCCTGATCCGATCCGGCAGAGGCGAGGATGCGTTGGCCGCGTTTTACAACCGGTGGAAAGACGACCGGCTGGTGATCGACAAGTGGTTCATGCTGCAAATCGCAGAGGCGGATCCGGCCCGCGCAGCGGATGTCGCCAAGACGCTGACCGAACATCCCGACTTTGACCTCAAGAACCCCAACCGGTTCCGCGCGACGATGGGCGCTCTGGCGATGAACCATGCCGGGTTCCACCGCGCCGACGGGGACGGATACGCCTTGCTTGCGGATTGGCTGATCCGACTTGACGCGCTGAATCCGCAAACCACGGCGCGGATGTGCTCGGTGTTTCAGGCCTGGCGCCGGTACGATGCAGATCGGCAGGCGCTTATGCGGCAAAACCTCGAACGTATCGCGGCCAAATCCGATCTCAGCCGGGACACCGCCGAAATGGTAGGACGCATCCTGGGATGAACACGTTCAGGACCATCGGTGCCCGCACGGGCATCGGTGGGCTTCGTACCCAAGTGGAACACAACGGGGGCACCCGAAAGGTTGCCGCACCGGTCCGGCGGTCGCTGTCTGAAAATACCGCCCTTGTTACATAGACGATCGCAAGAAAGGGTGCTGGACGTTAATCACCTCAATAGCGGGTACGGCCTCGCAACGCGCGTGCCCTTAAAAGGCCGTTTCCCGCTGATAAAATCGTTCAGTTCGCTCCAGAACTTGAAAAAACGCAGCGCAGGGCCAATCTTACCCAATTGACGCCGCAGAACCGTGAACAGGTCAACATGTATGACCGGATAGATCCCCTTATCGAGGAACGCGCGCCTTGGCTTTTCTCCGGGCGGCTTGGCACGCGTCCGGCCCGTGCGGCGCTGAACACCTTGCTGACATACAAGCGCACCGTTTCGCTGGCGGAGAGTTTCCGCGACACACCGAGCGCCCGGATCATGCAACAGATGGCACAGATGCTGGCGCGCGATGTGGTCGTCGCCGGACTGGACAATATTCCCCGGCAAGGCGCAGCCATGGTCGTGGCAAATCACCCGACCGGAATTGCCGATGGCATCATCCTGCACGCTGCACTGGCCCGGATTCGCCCCGATGCGTATTATTTCGCCAATCACGACATCCTGCGGGTGCTGCCGCAGATGCAGGACATGATCGCCCCAGTGGAATGGCGACCGGAAAAGCGCAGCCACGGCAAGACCCGCGAAACAATGGCCTATACGCGTCAAGCTGTGGCGGAGGATCGGCTGGGCGTGATCTTTCCATCAGGCAGGCTGGCAAAACGGTCCGGTCTGCGCCTGCACGAACGGCCGTGGATGCCATCGGCGGCTATGATCGCGCGCAAATTCGATCTGCCGGTGATCCCGGTCAATATTCAGGCGCGCAACTCGGCGATGTTCTATCTGTTTGACCTGATCCACCCGACATTACGCGACATTACCCTGTTCCACGAAACGCTGAACAAGCATCGCCAACCGTATCGTATCACCATCGGCGAGGCTATTTCTGCCGCCGCCCTTCCGGCCCGGTCGGACGAAGGGATAAAGCTTCTTCGTCGCGCAACTCTGGCGCTTGGCGGCGCGCATGCCCCGACCGTGTCGCTGGTGGACAGCTCGCGCAGGCCGTTCTGGATGAGACGGCGTGTAACGCCTAACTGAGCAATCCAACGGTCAGTTCGACGCAAGATCAACCGGTCGGGCAACCGGACGCACATATGGCACCGATTTGCAGTAGCTCTGCCTGCGCAACCAAGTCGCCATATCACGGCGCTTCGCGGCACTGTGGAAGGGCCCCCAATCGGCGGCGACACCGCGCATTCCGCGCGAAATCACCCCGTCCCGGCGGACCGTCCGGGTCATGATCCGCAATCCGCAGGACAGGTTCGCCGCACCATTCATCAGCGCCGCTCCGGTCCGGGCCTTGCAGCCATAGCCACGCGCGGTTGCCGGCAGAATTTGCAACAATCCATACCAGCGCCCGCCGCCGCCCACAGCTTCGGGCCGGTAGGTGCTTTCATGTTTGGCCAGCGCCGACAGGAACCCCACCCAGAATGCCCGCCGATCGGCCAGACTTGCACTGGCGTAGCCCGGACACCAATCGACCACATCTTGCGGCACAGTGCGGGCCAGCGGCTCGGCATGCGCGGACAGTGCCGACAGGGCCGCGCGCGACCATGTCGGCCCCTTGTTCACATCTTGCCAGCGCGTTGCAGGAAGACGGTCGATGCGGCGCTGGGGGCGCAATGACCGTGTCGGCGCAAGCACCGATGCCGTTACAATATTCCCCTGAACCGTCGCGGACCGCAGCAGCGCGACACCCACAGGTTTATCAGGCAACACCGTATCGGCCGCGTGCAGCGGTCCGGCCAATACTCCCAACATGATGAGGCACCTGAGCATCGTGACAGAATGCCCAAACGCCACCCGACGCGCAAGCATCCGACCACGGTTTGTACCCGATAGCGCGCCTTCGACCCGCAGATGCGCAACCACCGCCCTACGCAAGCCGCGTCCCGGCCTTTGCGCCGGGACCTCTGTCCGGGCCTATCAGCCTTGCCCGGCACCAGTTGCACCACCACAGGACCGCAACCAACCGGATTGCGCCTCTCGACGCGTCTGCACTGCCTCTTGCTCCTGTCCCGGCTCTGACTTAGAACCCGCATCGACCCTTCTGGAAGGATATAGACCATGCTGGATCTGAGCTATGAGGCCCCCAAGCCCAAGGTGATCGCCGGGGCGAAACACGACTGGGAACTGGTGATCGGACTCGAAGTCCACGCCCAGGTTGCCAGCAAGGCCAAGCTCTTTTCCGGTGCCTCGACCAAATTCGGCGCCGAACCCAATTCCAACGTCGCCTTCGTGGATGCCGCGATGCCCGGCATGCTGCCCGTCATCAACGAATTCTGCGTCGAACAGGCGGTGCGCACCGGGCTGGGCCTCAAGGCACAGATCAACCTGAAATCGGCGTTCGACCGCAAGAACTATTTCTACCCCGACCTGCCGCAGGGCTACCAGATCAGCCAGCTTTACCACCCCATCGTCGGCGAAGGCGAAGTGCTGGTCGATATGGAACCCGGCATCGCGCGACTGGTGCGGATCGAACGCATCCATATCGAACAGGATGCCGGCAAGTCGATCCACGACATGGATCCGAACATGTCCTTCGTGGACCTCAACCGCACCGGCGTTGCGCTGATGGAAATCGTCAGCCGCCCCGACATTCGCGGCCCCGAAGAGGCCGCCGCCTATGTGACCAAGCTGCGCCAGATCCTGCGCTATCTGGGCACTTGCGATGGCAACATGCAAAACGGCAACCTGCGCGCGGATGTCAACGTGTCGGTCTGCCTGCCGGGCCAATATGAGAAATATCAGGACACGCAGGATTTCAGCCATCTCGGCACCCGGTGCGAGATCAAGAACATGAACTCCATGCGGTTCATTCAGGCGGCGATCGATTATGAGGCCAAGCGTCAGATCGCCATTCTGGAAGCGGGCGGGGAAATTGACCAAGAAACCCGGCTGTATGATCCCGACAAGGGCGAAACCCGGTCGATGCGGTCGAAAGAAGAAGCGCATGACTATCGCTACTTCCCCGATCCCGACCTGCTGCCGCTGGAAATCGAGCAGGGCTGGGTGGATGATATTGCCGCCTCATTGCCCGAACTGCCCGATGCCAAGAAGGCGCGTTTCGTCAAGGATTTCGGCCTGTCCGAATATGATGCGTCGGTTCTGACGGCCGACACTGCCAATGCCAGCTATTTCGAGCAAGTCGCCAGCGATACCGACGGCAAGCTTGCCGCCAACTGGGTCATCAACGAGCTGTTCGGACGCCTCAAGAAAGAAGACCATTCCATCGAGGAAAGCCCGGTCTCGCCCTACCAGTTGGCAGGCATCATCAAGTTGATCCAGAAAGGCGACATTTCCGGCAAGATCGCCAAGGACCTGTTCGAGATCGTCTACACCGATGGTGGCGACCCGGCCCAGATCGTCGAAGATCGCGGCATGAAGCAGGTCACCGATACCGGCGCCATCGAGGCCGCGGTGGACGAGATCATCGCCGCCAACCCCGCGCAGGTCGAAAAGGCCAAGGCCAATCCAAAACTTGCGGGCTGGTTCGTCGGGCAGGTGATGAAGGCCACCGGCGGCAAGGCCAACCCCAAGGCCGTGAACGAGATCGTGGCAACAAAGCTCGGCCAATAGGCCGGGCGCACCCAATTCCGGCGCTGTAGAAAGGAAACGGCAGCCCAGACCAGCCGAGCCTTATGCGTGCGGACGCGCTTTCCAAGCGGATATGCGCCGCTGAAAATCGTCAATACCTGTCTGAAACCCCCTGTTTTGTGCGTCTGCGGCCACAATATCGAAGGGTTACGCCGATGAGTGCCGTCTGACTTGGCGGATCGGCTTCGGATTGCTAGTTTTTGGCAACGCTATCGCGGAGCCAGCATGACTGCATTTGAGTACAAGGTTGTTCCCGCCCCATTCGAAGAGGCACAGGCAGACGGCTCTGACGGTGCCGAGCAACGCTATGCCCGCGCCCTTGCACAGGTGATGAATGCTCTTGGTGCCGAAGGGTGGGAATATCAGCGCGCTGAAGTCCTGCCCGTGGATCCGACGTTGGATGCGGCATCAACCTCGCAGGTCTTTTGCAACGTCCTGATTTTCCGCCGCCGTCTGAAAGCTGTGCGCAGGACAATACGGGATGTCTCCCCCCGCGCGCCGCTTTTGTTAAAGCGCCAGTTGGTGACTGATGACACATCGCAGCCGAATGTAATGCTGCTTTCACAACCAGAAGGACCGGCAGATGCGACATCTATCGAACCGGCGGGCGGTCATGCGCCTGATGCGCCTTTGGCGACGCAGCCAAAGACGCATACTGCGGCGGGAACGGATGAAGCAGCGCAGGCACAACGCAAAGCGTCGCCACCAACGCCGATAGACCGGCCCGATGGCAAACCGACGCTGGTGACGGGAACCGCTACGCCCGACCAAGGCCGCGCGCAGATGAACACCCCGATACCGGGTGACGCCAAATCAGACATCTTGTCATTAAAGAGATTTGCAGTACCCGCCCTGGACCTGTCAGCCTGGGCCGCCCCGGTACCCGCTGCCCCGCGCCAAACCGAAACCCCGTCGACAGTCGCGTCAAGAGCGCTATCGCCAGACGCATCACGCATCGGCACTGCGCCCAAGACAGATCCCGGCCCGGCCCTGCGCAGCCGGGCTGCACAAATCCGGGCGCGCGCTTCCGGTCTTGCGAAGGAATAATCGTTCGGCTCCTGTCCAGTTGGACCGCTGCTTTCTGTCACAGATATTTGCAAGCCGCGCGAACAGGTCGCCTGAACGTCAGCGTAAAACCACCTAAAGGCGATTCCCGCAAATACAGCCAAAAGCCGCCTAACTGTTCAGATCAAGCGACAAGGCATGGATCTGCGACATCAGTGTCGCCCCCAACGCCTCATGCACCGCGCGATGCCGGGCAATGCGGGACAGCCCGTCAAACGCCTCGCTGCGCACCCGCACCGAGAAGTGACTTTCGCCGCCCTCCTGATAACCCGCATGTCCGCGATGCTTCTCGCTGTCATCAACGACGTCAAGCTCTCTTGGCGCGAAAGCCTTTTGCAGCCGTTGGCGAATTTCTTCTGTTCTGGTCATTTTTTCCTGCCTGCCCCCTACACTCTGTCGGTGGATAGTCTAGAGTTGGTCGTCCGAGTCGAAAAGGTGTTCCTATGAGCAAACCAGATCCCTTCGGGTTCGATATGTCTGTATCAACCGCGAAGAAAAAGAACCCACGCGGACGGCGCGGCATGTCCGGTGCGTCCGAAACCTCTACCCGTCTGTGCGAGCACGAAGGCTGCGAACTGCCCGGAAAATTCCGTGCGCCCAAAGCGCCTGATGTCTTGGATGAATACAAATGGTTCTGCAAGGACCATGTACGCGAATACAACCTGAAGTGGAACTTCTTCCAGGGCCAAACCGAAGCCGAGTTGAACGCTCAGGCGACCAAGGACAAGGTTTGGGAACGCGAGACCAAGGATTTCCGCGACCCCGAGGCACGCGCCTGGGCACGGCTGGGCATCGAGGATCCGCATCAGGTGCTGGGCAACAACGCGACGCGCAATCCCGGCAAGCAAGGGGTCGGCACCCGCCGTCTGCCGCCAACCGAACGACGCGCGATCGAGATCCTCGACGCGCGTGACAACTGGTCAAAGGCCGACGTCCGCAAATCCTACAAGGCGCTTATCAAAGTGCTGCATCCTGACATGAACGGCGGCGACCGCAGTCAGGAGGACCAGCTTCAGGAAGTGGTCTGGGCTTGGGATCAGATCAAGGAAAGCCGCAATTTCAAATAGGCGTGATCCCGCCACCGCCGAACGCACGGTTAACGATACGTTAACAGTCAGAAGGATAGCGTTGCCGCAGTGGTAAAAATGCAGGTGTGGCCATGAAGATCCTGGTTGTGGAGGATGATCGCGTTCTTTGCGATGTGTTCGCCACATCGCTTCGTGATGCTGGTCACGAGGTCCACAAAGCCTTCGATATCAATAGCGCGATCGACCGTCTGCGCGGGCGTGGTTATGGCTTGGTGATTCTGGACTACTACCTGCCCGATGGCGTTTCCCTGCCGGTTGCAGAATACACCTGTGTGGCGTGTCCTGATGCGCGGATCATCCTGCTGACGGGGTCCGGCGTGTTTCCCAATGGCGAAGCCAGCATCCTGGCACCCTGCGTGGACTGGATGTTGCGCAAGCCCGTGCCTCTTGAAGATTTACACGCCCTTGTCGACTACGCCGCCCTCAACGCGGAGTTGCGGCCCTCGTGACAAGAAAACGCCAAATCGACATGATGTCGGCGTTTGTACTTTGCGCCCTTGTTGCCGGGTTGACGTGGTTTTTGCTGGACAAGCAGCGCGAGCTGCGATTTCGGGACCTGGCCCAGATTGAAACCGACTTTCGGCTTCGCGCGCTTGCTCGGGACGTCAAGGTTCGCGTCAATGCGATCCGCCACATTGCAGCATTGTGGCGCAAGTCCGATGCCGGTTCAGACGAGTTCACAGCAGAGACCCAAGACTATATCGACCAGTTCCCCGGCATCAGATCCGTGCGCTTTATCGACGAAACCCTTGTCGTCAAGTTTGTGACACCAGCGGATCAGCCTCCCGATACCGGAGTTCCTCTGACAGCGCTGGGTGCAAGACAACTGCGCGCATCCGAATTGGCGCGCGACAGCGGCGAAATCACCCTGTCCGGCGCGGTCGATCTGTATGACGGTTCCGGGCGGGGCTTTGTCGCTTATATCCCGATCCACCGAGGCGAAGATTTCCGGGGGCTTGTTTCCGTCGCCTTCAACGCCGAGGAATGGCAGCGCGAATTGCTGTTGCTGGACGACAATCCGCATTTCGGAAACGACTTTTCCATTCGTATCGAATTCGATGGCAGCTTGCTGTATGCGGACGCCGATTTTGCCACGATGAGTTCGCTTCAGGTCGTATCGGAAACGGATCAGCTTTGGGGGCACGCGCTGCGCATGCAAAGCCATCCGACACCCAGCTTCGTGAAAGCAAACCGTGACATCACGCCAGAGATTGCGGCCTTGCTTTTGGGGATATTGTTGTTCGCGGGATATGTGCAGTTCACCCTGTTGCACCGGGGCAATCAAGCTGAAGCCCGCGCCGACGCCGGCAATGCTAGACTGCGGCAAGTCAATGAGGCGCTGGCGCTGGAAGTCGACGATCGCCGCAGGGCGGAGGCCGCCGCTCGCCAATCCCAGGCGGCGACGTCACGTTTCCTGACCACGATGAGCCACGAAATTCGCACGCCATTGAACGCGATCATGGGCATGTTTCAGCTGATTGAGGCGGCGGATATTCCCGAACGGCACCGCAAACAAGCCGCGGCAGGCTATGCCTCTTCGCAACGGTTGTTTCGCGGGCTTACGAATGTGCTGGAGGTGTCCCGTCTGGATGCCGGTGCGTTGACCATCGTCGAAGACCATGTCGAGCTGGAACCCTTGATAGCCAACTGGCACGCGACACTCGAAGGAAGCGTGATCCGAAGCGGCAAACCCTTGGATATGCATCTGGAACTGGGTGATGCGCTTCCGCAAACAGTCCATATAGACGCCGGGCGCGTGACGCAGATCGTGACCAATCTGGTGGATAACGCGGTCAGGTTCACCGCCACCGGCAGCATCACCCTGGCAGTGCATATGACAGGACGTTCCGGGAACAGCCTTGAAATCGAGGTGCGTGACACTGGCGAAGGCATCCCGGAAGAGCGTCGCCACACGGTGTTTCAGCGTTTTTATCAACTTGACAATGGGTTAGCACGCCAGCATCAGGGGTCAGGACTGGGCCTTTCAATTTGCCGGGATATCGCTCGATTGATGGGGGCAAATCTGACACATTCGGACCGCAAGCCGCTTGACGTAGGGTCTGGCTCGACATTCACGCTTAGGTTGCATAACGTCCATCCTCGTCGCGACGTCTTGTCAGAATAACGTCCGGCCCTGGGAGAGGTATTGTGAAGAAGATTATCGTAGTCGATGACGATGCCACCACGCGCTACATGATGTCAGAATTGCTCGACACGATGGGGTATGAATGTGAATGCGTGGCCAATGGCATGGCCTGTATCGCGCTGCTGCGCACATACCCGGAAAATTACAGCATGGTCCTCATGGACATTCATATGCCGGGCGTCACCGGGCTGGATACTGTATCCTACATCCGCACACTGGAAGAAGATCCGCCACGGTCCATTCCGATCGTCGCTATCACCGCCGACAGCAACTTCCACGCGCGACGCACCGTTCAACATTATGGTTTGAATGACGTCTTGCCAAAACCTGTGGACATGGCACAGCTCAGCACTACGCTGAAAACCTATCTGGGCAAGGCGGCCTGAGCGCCAGACGCCTGCCCGGATATTGTATCTCAAGCCGCTTGAAAGACCAGGCTGGCACCGTTCAGGCAGTGACGCTTGCCGGTGGGCTTGGGCCCATCGTCAAAGATATGGCCGAAATGGCTACCGCAGCGGCGGCAGTGAACCTCGGTCCGCACGCCAAAAAATGACCGGTCAGGTTTGGTCTCGACCGCATTCGGCAGGGATTTGTAGAAGCTGGGCCAGCCTGTGCCACTGTCGAACTTGTGCTCTGACGAGTAGACATCCAGTTCGCAACCACGGCATTGATAAACGCCCGCGTCATAAACCTTGTCGAGAGGCGATGTCCCGGCACGTTCGGTCCCTTCTTCGCGCATCACCTCGTATTGCAAGTCGGTAAGCATGGCTTTCCACTCGGCCTCGGTGCGGGTGACTTCAAACCCGGCGGCAAGTGCGGTCGTGGATATTGTGGCAGCGGCGAAGCCGCCACCGATGGCAGTAATCAGAAAAGCACGGCGTTTCATGATGATCCTCCTCAAGCATCGGATTTCGTTTCAAATAGTCACGCCACCCGCAATTTTGCAATCACGGGTGGCGCAAAATCATGTGACAATCACGGCGCATACCGGAACAGTGGGGGCTGCCCCGGCCCGCCAAGCCCTTACATCGCTGGCAGAAGAACCTTGTCGATCACATGAATGACGCCGTTGGACTGCTGTACGTCGGCAATTGTCACGGTCGCCATGCGGCCACGCTCGTCTTCCAGCATGATGGTGTCGCCATCATAGGTGGCTTGCAATGTGCAGCCGCCAACTGTTGGCACGGGATGCTTGCCGTTGTCGTCGTCAACCATACCCATGATCGCGTCGGACATCGCATTTGCCGAAACAACATGGCAGGTCAGGATTTTGGTCAACTGGTCCTTGTTCTCGGGCAGAAGCAGCGATTCAACGGTGCCGTCAGCCAACTCGCCGAAGGCTGCGTTGGTGGGGGCGAATACTGTGAAGGGGCCTTCGCCAGAAAGCGTTTCGACGAGACCGGCAGCTTTCACGGCAGCAACCAGCGTGGTGTGGTCGGCGGAGTTCACGGCATTCTCTACGATGTTCTTATCTGCGAACATCTCAGCACCACCCACCATTGGGTTTTCCATGCTGTGGCTTTCGGCCTGTGCGGCAACGCCGGCAAGACCAAGTGTGGCGGCAAGGGCGATTGTGGAAAGTGTTGATTTGATGGTCATAAGAAAAACTCCTGTAAGGCCCAACTTCCTTGCTGGGGGTACTGGAATATACGAGGCCACCTCTCAGGTAGTTTCAAAATCGCAGGTAACATGTTGATCACGCCTGGTCACGGGAACGAGAGCATTGTCAGGCTGGTCATGGTCGAGATGAAAACGGCGCGGTCCCATGGGGAGCACCGCGCCGTTTCTTCAACACATATAAGATCTCAGGCAGATATCGGCCTTATATCAGCGCGGACCGCGCAAAGCCCCATGTCAGGACTCGACTGACAACGTTCCCGCTGCGCGCACTGCCCCGGTCGGTGCCCCCGTTGGCGAGCCACCCGGAGGTTCATCCGAGATCGCCAGCGTGGCACCGGGCAGCAATGAGGCCAATTCGGCCGGGACGGCCACACGCGTATCGCCGTCAGGATCAAGCAGACCCAGAGACAACGGCGCATTGTCCCCGACGATCAGCCACATCTCGGCAACGCGGTCAGGCGGAAGGCTGCCCGCGTTCTGCACAACATGCAGTTCGCCTGCGCGGACATTATAAACAGCGGCCAACTCCAGCGTCCCTTCGACAGGGGCCAGATCGGCCCGCAATCCGGGCTCTGCGAATTGGTCCAGAACGCCCAGGCTAACCACACCCCAAGCCAACGCGGCTGCCGCAAGCGCGCCGGTGAAATACGGCATGAGCTGTTGAAGAACCGTCTTTTTGCGCCCGAACAACCGCCGGTTCACCGCCCTCAGGACATCTGATCGTGGCGTTACTTCGCGCGCGCCTGCTTCGAACTGCACGAAATACTCTGTCCAGAACACGACCTCATCGCGCAAGTCCGGATTGTCGCGCATCTCTGCCTCGAACGCTCGGGCGTTTCGTCCGTCCAGCAGTCCCAGGGCATACTCGGCCGCGCGGATCAGCGGAGCGTCATCTTCGGGGATATCCGGGGTTTCGTCGATCATCGGCTCAGACACTCCCAAAGATCCATCAGGCTGCGGCGTAACCAGGTGCGGACGGTGTTCAGCTTGGCATCCAGATGCGCGGCCAGTTCTGCATAGCTTTCGCCATGAAGATAGACCCTGCGCAGCATGTCAGCCCGATCCTGTGGCAATTCGTCAAAGCATTCATCAACTTGCGACTGGGTGCTTTTGGCAATCGCCTGCGCTTCGGGACCGGGGGACGGATCGGGCAATTCGTCCATGGCTTCGGACGGAGATGTGGCACGCCGCACCCGCGCGCGCCGACGATCAATCGCCAGATTCCGGCTGAGTGTTATCAGCCAGGTCATCGGGGACAGCCCGTTGACGCGGTAAAGACCGGCTTTATTCCAGATGCGCACATACACGTCTTGCAGGACCTCTTCGGCTTCGCTTCGGTTGTCCAAGACACGCAGCACAACGCCGAAAAGTTTCGCCGAGGTGCGTCTATAAAGCTCCGCAAAGGCCGAACGGTCGCCCAATGCCACTTGCGCAAGCAGTGCTTCGATCTCGTCCTGTGGTGTCATTCCGCTTACAAAACCCCCATTGTCAGTTGAATAAATCACAGCTTTCTAAGGCATGCCAGCCACTCGGATGGTTTAGTTCCCCTTGCCCCTGACACGGATATGTTGCACCACGTCCCAAAATCAAAGAGATGAGATCGAAGGAGCGGAAAACATGGCGGACGGCTTGATTGACATCAACGCGAAACCCACCGAGGAAATCTCGGTGCAGGACGTTTTCGGCATCGAAACGAATATGGCCGTCAAAGCCTTTGCCGATCGTTCGGATCGTGTCCCGGATCTCGACTCAACCTACAAGTTCGACCCCGATACCACGCTCGCCATCCTTGCAGGCTTTGCCCATAATCGCCGGGTGATGATCCAAGGCTATCACGGTACGGGCAAGTCCACGCATATCGAACAGGTCGCGGCGCGGCTGAACTGGCCTTGCGTGCGCGTCAACCTTGACAGCCATATCAGCCGGATCGACCTGATCGGCAAGGACGCGATCAAGCTCGTGGACGGCAAGCAGGTCACGCAATTCCAGGAAGGCATTCTGCCCTGGGCGCTGCGCAACCCGACCGCCATCGTCTTTGACGAATATGATGCCGGCCGTGCCGACGTGATGTTCGTGATCCAGCGCGTACTGGAAGTGGACGGCAAACTGACGCTTCTGGACCAGAACGAAGTCATCAATCCGCACAAGTATTTCCGCATCTTCGCCACTTCGAACACGGTGGGTCTGGGCGATACGACGGGTCTGTATCACGGCACCCAGCAGATCAACCAGGGTCAGATGGACCGCTGGTCACTGGTGGCGACGCTGAACTACCTGTCGATCGACGCCGAGGCCTCGATCGTTCTGTCCAAGACACCGCATTACAACACCGAAAAGGGTCGCAAGACGATTCGCCAGATGGTGACCGTGGCAGATCTGACCCGGACAGCCTTTATGAACGGCGACCTGTCCACGGTGATGAGCCCCCGGACGGTGATCGCATGGGCCCAGAACGCCGAGATCTTCCGCAACCTCGGCTATGCCTTCCGCGTGTCCTTCCTGAACAAATGCGACGAGCTGGAACGCCAGACCGTGGCCGAGTTCTACCAGCGCTGCTTTGACGAAGAACTGCCCGAAAGCGCGGCCAGCGTGAGTCTGGGGTGACCGCCCGGGCAGGCCCGATTCGTCGGTCGCCTGCCCGACGCCTGAAATGCGCGGTCCTTGTGGTCGCGCTGATCGGCATCGCCTCTGGCGCGGCAGCGAAAGATCCGCTTTACCCTGCCGCACAATGTTCTGCTTTCTGGCTGGGCTATGCGGACTATGCAAAAGCCTCGGCCTATCTCGAGCCCGACCCGAGCGACACAAAGGCCGCGGCAGCATTCCGGTCCGTCGCGCGGCGGATGGGTGGGACAGACGCCGAGATCGATGATTTCATCGCCGAACAACGCCCGTTGATGGTATTGATGATGGAAGGCTATATTTATGGAGGCGACCGCCAGAGCCGCGAGATGTTTGAACGCCTCACTGGTATCTGTCAGGACTTTGCAAAGCGCCATCCGGAAACACGGGATCTGAAATGACCAAAACCGACAACCCCGCCGACCCGTTCAAGAAAGCCCTCGCCGAGGCAACCAAGGTCATGGCGCATGACCCTGATCTGACGGTCAGCTACACGGTCGACCCGTCGGGCGTGTCGGGCGATGCGATGCGTTTGCCGCAGGTCAGCCGCCGGATGACGCGCGAAGAAGTGCTGCTGGCGCGCGGCACGGCCGATGCTTTGGCGATGCACCGCCGCTATAATGACGCGGGCACACATGCGAGATATGCGCCTCCGGGGGACATGGCGCGCGAGCTTTACGAGGCAATGGAAACCGCCCGTTGCGAAGCGATGGGCGCGCGCGACATGCCCGGCACGGCTGGCAATATCGACGCCAAGATCGGCGCAGACGCGGCCAAACGCGGTTATGATCAGGTCAAGCAAGCCTCTGATGCACCGCTGCCGGTGGCCGCAGGCTATCTGATCCGACATCTGGCCACGGGCCGCGACATGCCGCAAGGCGCACAGAACGTCATGGATCTGTGGCGCGGCTTCATCGAAAATCAGGTTGGCGGCTCGCTGGACAACTTGCAGGAGGTGCTGTCTGACCAAAGCGCCTTTGCCAGACTGACCCGCAAGGTGATCTCGGATCTGGGCTATGGCGACCAATTGGGCGACGACCCGGATGAGGCAGACGAGGACGCATCGGACGAGGCCGAAGAAGGCGCGGACGACGAGGATGACCCCGAGTCCACCGGTCAGGACGATCAGGACGATGACGAGGCCGAAGCCAGCCCCGAACAGTCCCAGGACGAGACGCAGGACCAAAGCCAGGCCCAGGTGTCCATGGATGACATGGCCGAAGATGAGCTGGGCGAAGAGGCCGAAATGCCAGAGGGCGACGCCCCGCTGGAGCCCCCGCCCCCTGCCCCGTTCTCCGATGCCGATCCCGACTACACTGTTTATGACACAGAGTTCGACGAAGAGATCGCTGCCGAAGATCTGGCCGAACCCGCCGAGCTGGAACGCCTGCGCGATTACCTCGACCAGCAGCTTGAACCGCTGAAAGGTGCCGTCTCGCGGCTGGCCAACAAGTTGCAGCGCCGCCTTCAGGCACAGCAGAACCGCAGTTGGGAATTCGATCTGGAAGAAGGCATTCTGGATGCCGGACGGCTGGCCCGCGTCGTGGTCAGCCCGACAACGCCGCTGTCCTTCAAGGTCGAAAAGGACACTGAATTCCGCGACACGGTCGTGACTCTGCTGCTCGACAATTCCGGCTCTATGCGCGGGCGGCCAATCTCGATTGCTGCGATCTGTGCGGATGTTCTGGCGCGCACGCTGGAACGCTGCGATGTGAAGGTCGAAATCCTCGGTTTCACCACCCGCGCCTGGAAGGGCGGGATGGCGCGCGAAAAATGGCTGGGATCGGGGCGAGAGCAACAGCCCGGCCGCCTGAATGACCTGCGCCATATCATCTACAAACGCGCCGATGCGCCATGGCGGCGGGCGCGCGCCAACCTTGGCTTGATGATGAAAGAGGGCTTGCTGAAGGAAAATATCGACGGCGAGGCGCTCGAATGGGCGCACCGGCGCATGGTCGTGCGTCCCGAGGCGCGCAAGATCCTGATGGTAATTTCCGACGGCGCGCCGGTGGATGACAGCACGCTCAGCGTGAACCCGGCGAACTTCCTTGAAAAGCACTTGCGCGACGTGATCGCGATGGTCGAGCGCCGTCGTCAGGTTGAACTGCTGGCGATCGGCATTGGCCATGACGTGACGCGCTACTACGACCGTGCCGTCACGATCACCGATGTCGAACAACTGGCCGGCGCGATGACCGAACAGCTGGCCGGGCTTTTCGACAGCGACCCGCGCGCCCGCGCAAGGATCATGGGCATCAAACGGGCGAGTTGACGGCGGCCGGACCGGGCGTGAAGCGATGACCTTCGCATAGGTCGCGTTTCGTGCTGCCCGCACCGGCACCTGCTTGTACCGGCATTTACAATTGCAAGGGCGAAGGCCCGAACCGGAGGGCCGCGATGTTTCAGAAATTCGAAGAGACGGCGCAGCCGGAAAAAGGCCCGAAGCGTCTGACCGCATTGCGCGCCGAAATCAAGGCGCAAGGTCTGGACGGGTTTCTGGTGCCCCGCGCGGATGTCCATCAGGGCGAATATGTGGCCCCGCGCGACGAACGCCTGTCCTGGCTGACGGGGTTTACCGGATCTGCCGGGTTCTGCGCCGCGCTGGTCGATGTGGCGGGCGTGTTCATCGACGGGCGTTACCGCGTGCAGGTCAAGGCGCAGGTTGCGGATGTCTATACGCCGGTGCCCTGGCCCGAGGTCAGCCTTGCGGATTGGCTGCGCGAACACCTGCCGGAAGGGGGGCGCGTCGGATTTGATCCGTGGCTGCACACCCCTGCGCAAATCAAAGAGCTTGAGGAGGCGCTGGACGGCAGCAACATCGAAATGCGGCGCTGCGCCAATCTTGTTGATCGGATATGGCACGATCAGCCCGGCCCGCCCACGGCACCGGTCATTGCGCAGCCGCTGGAATATGCGGGCCAGGCGCATGATGCCAAGATCGGGCAACTGGCCAAGGAACTGTCCGACAAGGGGCTGACCTCTGCGGTGCTGACCCTGCCCGACAGTATCTGCTGGCTGCTCAACATCCGTGGCAGTGACATCGCGCGAAACCCGGTGGCGCAGGGCTTTGCCGTGCTGTCGGCAGAGGGGCGCGTGGTTCTGTATATGGCAGCCGAAAAACTCGCCGAGGTCAGGGACACTTTGGGCACGCTGGTCGAGATCCGCGCGCCATCGCGCTTTGAACCTGATCTCGCAACTCTGACCGGTCCGGTGGGGGTCGATCACGCGACGGCCCCGCTTGCCGTGGTCGATGCGCTAGAGGCCGCAGGCGTCGAACAGCGCGATCTGACCGATCCCTGCATCCTGCCCAAGGCGCACAAGAACGCGACCGAAATCGAGGGCGCACGGGCCGCGCATCGGCGTGATGCTGTCGCAATGGTGCGGTTCCTTGCCTGGCTTGACGCACAGCCAGCGGGCAGCCTGACCGAGATCGACGTGGTCCGCCAGTTAGAGGACGAACGCCGCGCCACAAACGCCCTGCGCGACATCAGCTTCGAGACGATCTCGGGCGCGGGTCCACATGGCGCGATTGTCCATTACCGCGTGACAGAGGCGACGAATGCGCCGGTCGAGGACGGGCAGTTGCTGTTGGTCGACAGTGGCGGGCAATATCAGGACGGCACCACGGACATCACCCGGACCATGGCCATCGGCACGCCGGGGCGCGAGGAATGCGAGGCGTTCACCCGCGTGTTGCGCGGTATGATCGCCCTCAGCCGTGTGCGCTGGCCTGCGGGCATGGCCGGGCGTGATCTGGATGTGCTGGCCCGCGTGGCACTTTGGGAAGCGGGGCTGGATTACGGTCACGGCACCGGCCACGGCGTCGGCAGCTATCTCAGCGTGCATGAAGGCCCCGCGCGGCTGTCGCGCACCGGCACTGTGCCACTGGAACCGGGGATGATCCTGTCCAACGAGCCGGGGTTTTATCGCGAAGGGGCCTATGGTATCCGCATAGAGAACCTCGTCGTGGTCGAAGAGGCACCCGCCTTGCCCGGCGGCACCGTTCCGTCAATGTTGCGTTTCGAGACACTGACTTATGTCCCTATTGACCGTCGGCTTGTCTTGCCGGAACTGTTGCCGCCAGCCGATCGAGACTGGCTCAACACCTACCACGCGCAATGTCGCGAGCGGCTGGCCCCCCTGGTGGGTGAAGTGGTGCGCCCGTGGCTTGCTGCCGCGACCGCGCCGCTTTGACATCGAACTGTTACAAATCGGCGCTTACGCTCCGCCGAGCCCACTGAAAGGACGACATACATGGCAAGCCATATCAAAATTCGCAAGGCCGAAGGCACCTGGGTGGTGCGTGCAGGCGGTGCCGTACTGGGCGAAAGCAATGACGCGTTGGAACTGCAAGAAGGCGACTACCCGCCGGTGATCTACTTCCCGCGTTCGGATCTGGCGATGGCCTTTCTTGAGCCGACGGATCACAAGACCACCTGCCCGCACAAAGGCGAAGCGAGCTATTTTTCCATCGTGACAAAAAGCCAGACGTTGGAAAATGCGGTCTGGTCCTATGAAGCCCCCAACGAGGATGTGGCCCGGATCCGCGATCATCTCGGGTTCAGCATTGGCGAATATCTGGCGGTCGAACAGATCTGATCGGCGAAGCGCCTGTCCCGCACCAAAACCTTCGGGAATGGCGGTGTTCGCCGCGCGAACGTGGATCACGGGACCATACAACGCGGAAACCTTGGGCTGCGTAACGCTGTGCAATTCCTGCATTGGCGGCTTTTTCACGTAAAAATCGCCAGCGTCTTGCACGAAGACGTTCCGAGGTTCAGTCTTTCTGTCTGGCCGACGCCTTGCGCCGCGCCAACAGCAACGTGTGGCCGGTACAGGCCGGATCTTCGGGAACAAGCGCCTCGCATTGCATTCCGGCTGTTTCAAGAATTGCCTTGTACTCGTCAGGCGCCAACGAAGAACGGTACACCGTCTCGCCCGCGACAGTCCCCGTAACCTCACCCGCACCCGGTCCGACAGTCAGTAGCAACCGGCCACCCTCGGCAACGTGATCGGCAATGCGTGTCAGGGCCGCGCGTTGCGCCTGTTGCGTGAGGTGAAAGAAGCTGCCTCAACCGATCACGGCATCAAAACACCGCCCCGGAGGAAAGCATGGTCATGTCAGCCAGAACCCATCTCGCATCGGGAAACCGGCGCGTTGCGATCCACAGCATCGGGGCGGCAAAATCAACGCCGGTCACGTCGTATCCTAGCGCTATCAACCATGTGGCAATCGGATCTCCGCCGCCGCAGCCCAGATCAAGCACCGCCCCATCGGGCGGCACCTGCGACCGCGCACCCCAGCCACGCACGCTCAAACAGCGAACGGTTGCGGGCCCGGTCCCAAGCCTCTGCCTTTCGCTCATAGGTTGCGCGGACCGATCTGGACAGACGAACCATTTCTGACGCATTGGACATCGGGTTACTCATGGCAATGCAAGCCCCCGAAACGGTGGAAAATCGGCATAGCGCTTGCGACGGGGTTCAAGCGGCTCTGACGGTTGTGCCCCGGCCCGCAGCAACGTACCGCGCGGCGCGATGTAGCTGTCAATCCGCCTCTGCGGTTTGGGGCGCCACGATATATTGAAGGCGCAGAGCTTGGGGAAGAACCAGATCTCGGAATAGGCCAAGTGGTCATGCAGCCACCATGCCAGATCGCGCCAGTCGCGGCCTCTGGCGTAGCGGTCGGCAAACCACGGGATCACGACCGACACGCCTGCAATCCGCGCGTTGCCTTCGCCCCGGTCCCAGATATGGCATTCCAGCGGATTGTCGTTGCGGGCACAGTTCAGACCATTGGCATTGCCATATGCATTCAGCGCCGCCGAGCGATAGCCCGACCGGATAGCGATCCGCCCGAAGGTGTCCGTCAGCGGGTCCAACAGCGTTTCGCACAGCGCCCGCCCGGTCTCGATCGCCAGACCGGGCTTATCGGGGATGTTCGGGATGCCGTGAAAGCCGCTGATCTCGGAATACAGGAAATCACGCATGTAGAAGTGCCGCGACAGCCGGGTGCGGCCCAGTGTTTCCAGCGACCACATGCTGCCGGGACGCCGCATTACCGCTGGCAGTCTTGCGGCGCGCAGACAGGTCTGACCCGCAACGTCACAGCATCAATACCCATTCCAGCGGAACGCGCCGTCCGGTCCCAGTGGCGAGAACGGGTTATGCGCGATCTCCCATATATGGCCTTCGGGATCGGCAAAATAGCCGTGATAGCCGCCCCAAAAGGATTCGGCCGCAGGTTTCAGTATTTTCGCCCCCGCCGCCTGCGCGTCGGTCATCACCGCGTCCACAGCGGCCCGGTCCGGCAGGTTATGCGCCAGTGTCGCGCCGCCGGTTCCCAACGTCTCGACCGCGACGCCCATATCGTCTGCCAGCGCGTCCAGCCCGAACAGGCCCAGCGTCTGGCCCAGCAGATCGAACGCCACCACACCGTCAGGGCTGTCCACGCGCGTCCAGCCCAAGGCCTCGTAGAAACCGGCAGAGATTTCCATGTCCCGCACGCCAAGCGTCACAAGACTGATGCGCTGTTCCATCGCGGCGTCCTTTCCTGTTGGTCGGGTTCAGCCTGCCCGCTGAACGTCTTCCAGACAACCCGTTACCTTCGCCGGTTCACGCATCCTTTTCGGCGCGGGCGATCACCTCCTCCACAGAGGACTCGATCAAGGCCAGACAGTCAGCGTCAGAGAACCGGTGATCGGCACCATCAACCAGCACCAGCCGCATATCGGGCGATGCAGCGTGATCCAGCAATTTCAGCGCCCGGTCGGGATGCACGGATGTGTCGGCGGTGCCTTGCAACAGGCGCACCGGAAACGGCAGTTCCAGCGTAGAACGCAGCACCAGATGATTGCGGCCATCCTCGATCAGGCGGCGGGTGATGATATACGGATCGCCATACTCCGACGGCAGGGCGAGCTGCCCGTCCTGCATGATCGCCGCGCGCTGACCCTTGTCGAAATCCGCCCAGAACCCGTCTTCGGTGAAGTCGGGCGCGGCGGCGATCGTGACCAGCCCCGCAATATCGGCCAGCCGTTGCGTCAACAGTAGCGCGATCCAGCCGCCCATGGACGATCCGACCAGCAACACCGGTCCTTCGGTCACAGCCTCGATCACCGATTGCGCGTCCTCGGCCCAGTCGCCGATGCACCCATCCTCGAACGTGCCGCCGGATGCGCCGTGACCGGAATAGTCGAACCGCAGAAAGGCGCGGCCCGTGGCTTTTGCCCAATCCTCCAGATGCACGGCCTTGGTGCCCTGCATGTCGGATTTGTAGCCCCCCAGAAAGACCACCGTTGGCCCGGTTCCCGGCGTGAATTCATAGGCGATGCGGCGGCCAGCGTCGGAGTCGTGAAAATCCATGTCAAATCCTTCGTCTTTGCCCGCGATCATGCAGGCGCGCGCGGCGGGCATCAACGCGATAGTGTACGCGGTCAGGTGCTCTCTACCTCGCGCAGACCCAGCGCCAACATTCCGCCAACTGCCGAAAGCGCCGCGAATCCGCACAAGGCCGCCACGGGGCAAAGCACGCTAAGCCCGCCGCCAAGCGCGCCGGAGATCAAAAGCAGCACGCCAATCACCGTATTTGCAAGGGCCGCATAGGTAGACCGCTCATCTTCGGGCGACATATCGACAAGATAGGTAGACCGGCCCTGCCGCACGCCGTGATAGGCCAGCATCAGCGTGAACAGGATCGCCGGAATGACAAACTGGTGTTGCGCGACGCCCGCCCATGCCGCCAAGGGGGCCGCCCCGATGGCCAGCGCACCACCGAACCCGCACAGCGCCAGCACCCAGCGCGAGGACCGGTCCGACAGCCTGCCCCAGACATACGAACTGACAAAGGATGCCGCGGCCGAGGCCAGCACCAATGCGCCCAGCTTTCCAAGCGCCGAGCCATCACCCCCGCTGAGCAGCACCAGATAGGGCGGCGCAAGTGCCGTAGCCGTCAGCGCGCCGCGCACAAGGATATAGCGGCGGAACTGCGCATCCTCGCGCAGCGGGGACAGGTCGATTGCCGGGGCATCCCTGTCTTCGGACGCGTCCTCTTTCAGGGTTGAAAACAGCAACGCCGCCCCCAGCCACAGACAGGCCGCCAGCCCTACCGCCACGGCGAGTGCAGAGACGCTCTGCAACCAGCCGCTCATCAGCAATAGCGCAAAAACCACCACGCCGACCGCCGAGGCCGATCCGGCGACGCCGGTCACCGCGCCGCGCCGCGTCTTGGCCACGGTCTTGCCCAGCACATCCTTGTAGCTGACAGAGGCACAGGCCCGCGACACGGCCAGCACCGCCAGCAGGCCGCAGATCACCAGACCGGCAGCCGCGCCTTGCAGCGTCAGAGCCGCCAAAGCGATGCCCGCCGCCGAAACCCCCTGCCCGGCCGATCCCGCAATCCACGCCCATTTGCGGTACTTCATGCGCCGCACCCATCCCGCCAGAGCAAGCTGCGGCAACAACGCCCCGGCCTCGCGGATCGGCACCAGAAGCCCGGTCAGATAGGCGGGCGCGCCGATGGCGTTCAGCAGCCAACTCAGCACCAGCTTCGGGTCGATCAGGCCGTCGGCGACCTTGGTCATGCTCAGCGCGGCCATGTGGCGCAAGCCGTTGCGCGCGTCGCGTTGACCGGCCTTTGCCTTGCTGCCGGTCAAAGCCTGAAAAATAGCACCTTCCTGATGCTCTGCCATCGTGTGGTCTCTCCGCTACATCCGAACCCGCCGCGCCTTGACTCAGCCCGTGCCAATGGGCACATAGCGCGGGAAACACAACCCGCAACCGGGCGTTCCGTGGGCGCCAAACTGACGAGGAGCCGGCCAATGAGCCAGATTTCCCTGACCTTTCCCGATGGCAATGCGCGTGACTTCGACAGCGGTGTAACCGCCGCAGAGGTGGCCGCCGCGATTTCAAAGTCGCTGGGCAAGAAAGCCATTTCCGCCAGCATCGACGGCGCGCATTGGGACCTGCAATGGCCCATCGAGCAGGACGCGGCCATCGCCATTCACACCATGGCCGACGCGCCTCAGGCGCTGGAACTGGTGCGCCACGATCTGGCGCATATCATGGCGCGCGCCGTGCAAGAGCTGTGGCCGGATGTCAAAGTCACCATCGGTCCGGTGATCGAAAACGGCTGGTATTACGATTTTGACCGCACAGAGCCGTTCACACCCGAAGATCTGGGCGAGATCGAAAAGAAGATGCGCGAAATCATCAACAAGCGCGACCCCGTGACCACCGAGGTCTGGGAACGCGACCGCGCGATCAAGCATTACGAGGCCAATAACGAACCCTACAAGGTCGAACTGATCGACGCCATTCCCGGCGACGAGCCGCTGCGCATGTATTGGCACGGGTCTTGGCAGGATCTGTGTCGCGGGCCGCATCTGCAAAACACCGGACAGGTTCCGGCGGACGCGTTCAAGCTGATGAGCGTGGCCGGTGCCTATTGGCGCGGCGACAGCGACCGCGCCATGCTGCAACGGATCTACGGTGTCGCCTTCCAGAACAAGGAAGATCTGCGCAAATACCTGCATATGCTGGAAGAGGCCGCCAAGCGCGATCACCGCAAGCTGGGCCGCGAGATGGACCTGTTTCATATGCAGGAGGAAGCGCCGGGGCAGGTTTTCTGGCATCCGAATGGCTGGCAGATCTATACCGGGCTTCAGGATTACATGCGCCGCAAACAGCGTGCCGGTGGCTACCGCGAGATCAATACGCCTCAGGTGGTCGACCGCAAACTGTGGGAGGCTTCGGGCCACTGGGACAAATACCAGCACCACATGTTCCTTGTCGAAGTTGACGAAAGCCGCGACGGCGAGAATGACGATGCGGCGGTCAAGAACAAAGGCCAGACCCGGATCAACGCGCTCAAGCCGATGAACTGCCCCTGCCATGTGCAGATCTTCAATCAGGGCCTGAAAAGCTATCGCGACCTGCCGCTGCGGCTGGCCGAGTTCGGGTCCTGCGCCCGGTTCGAGCCCTCGGGTGCCTTGCACGGAATCATGCGGGTGCGCGGGTTCACCCAGGACGACGCGCATATCTTCTGCACAGCGGATCAGATTCAGGAAGAATGCGCGCGCTTCATCGACTTTCTCGCCGATATCTACCGAGAGCTTGGCTTTCCGGAGTTCGAAATCCGCTTTGCCACCCGGCCCGAAAAGCGCGTCGGGTCCGAAGAGTCGTGGGACTATGTCGAGAACGCCCTTGAAAACGCCATCAAGGCGGTGGGCCGCGACTATACGCTGGAGCCGGGCGACGGTGCCTTCTACGGTCCCAAGCTTGATTTCTACCTGACCGATGCGATCGGCCGGGTCTGGCAATGCGGCACTTTTCAGGTGGATCCGAACCTGCCGGAGCGTCTTGATGCCAGCTATATCGGGCAGGACGGCGACAAGCACCGCCCCTTCATGCTGCACCGCGCGACATTGGGCAGCTTTGAGCGGTTCATCGGCATCCTGATCGAGGAACACGCAGGCAAGCTGCCCTTCTGGCTGGCCCCGCGTCAGGTTGTCGTCGCCTCCATCGTGTCCGAGGCGGACGATTACGTTCACGAGGTCGTGGCGCAATTGCAGGCGCAGGGCGTTCGCGCCGAGGCGGATATTCGCAACGAGAAGATCAACTACAAGGTCCGCGAACACTCTGTCGGCAAGGTGCCTGTCATTCTGGCAATCGGACACCGCGAGGTTGAAGAACGCACCGTGACAATCCGGCGGCTTGGCGAGAAACAGACCTCGGTCGAGACGTTGGAAACGGTCGTGTCTGACCTGAAGGCCGAAGCGACGCCGCCGGATCTTCGGAAATAGCCGTTTCCACCTGCGCCTGAACGGCAACAGCGAAGCGAATTGAATCTTGGCGCGCCCGGTGTTTTACGGACCCTGACGCGTCAAGATTTCGTGTTGCGCCCGTCAAACAGGATCGCGCGCAACAGCCATGCGCCGGCATCAGACCGTGCAGGTCGTGTTATTTGGAACACCCGCACTACCCTACGCGCAACCGATCAAACCCGGCGTTTGTGGCTGAACCAGGCGCATAAAAATGTTACAAATGCCGGATCAACGAAAGATCTGATCCTTGGCGAGGCCGCAATCTGTAACATTCGATCACGTCAGCTTGGAACTCACGCGCCGGCTTTATAAAGCGAATTTTCAAGAATTCAATGATCCCAACGCTTTGCCGCACGCGCAGCATGACAGAGGTCTCGCAAATCCTGACGCGCGCGTGATGCACAGCGCTGTGAGTAGCCAGAGTGCCCGCCTGGCGGGTACCTTTTCTTTATCGCATCTCGGCGATTATGAATTTCATCAACCCAGGAGGTACATCCATGTCAACATCCATGAAGACCGCAGCCATCGTCGGCGCCGTTGCCGCAACATTTGCCGCGCATGCCACAACTGCGTCCGCGCAGGATCAGGTGAAATGCTTCGGCGTGTCGCTGGCCGGTGAAAATGACTGTGCCGCGGGTCCGGGCACCACATGCGCCGGCACTTCCAAGGTCGACTATCAGGGCAACGCATGGACGCTGGTCGATGCCGGCACATGCGAAGAAATGGAACTGCCTGCAATGGCCGACGGGTCCGCGCGCATGGGCTCGCTCGAAGCTTTGGACCGCGATCTGCCAAGCTAATAAACCACCAGCAGTCGGGGATCGCGCCGCACCCAAGCTTGCGCGATCCCCGGCTTGCAATCAAAACGCTGCTTTCCCGTCCGGCTGACGGAAAGGAATGATCCGCCCGAAGGAGCCACTCATGTTCGATACCGACCATGACGGCCTGCCCGCTATGCCGGGCGTCGGCTATAAATTCCAACATTTCAACGATATTCTAAGGGATGCCGCGCCGGTCGGCTGGCTGGAAATCCACGCCGAAAACTATATGGGCGATGGCGGTCGGCCGCTGGCCCAGTTGCGGCATCTGTCCGAACGTTTTCCGATTTCCGTGCATGGGGTCGGCCTGTCGATCGGCGGTGAAGACCCGCTTGATCCGGACCACCTTGCTCGGCTGAAACATCTTGTCAGCTGGCTGAACCCTGCCAGCTTTTCCGAGCATCTGGCGTGGTCCACCCATGACAGCCAATTCCTGAATGATTTGCTGCCCCTGCCCTATACCGATACGACCTTGACCCGCGTCGCCGATCACATTGATCAGGTGCAGGAAGCCTTGGGGCGTCAAATGCTGCTGGAAAACCCCTCCAGCTACCTTGCCTTCACGCAAAGCACGATGAGCGAGACCGACTTTCTGCGCGAGCTTGCCCGCCGCACCGGTTGTGGCCTGTTGCTGGATGTGAACAACGTCTTCGTTTCGGCCACCAATCTGGGCTATTCCCCGATCGAGTATATCGACGCCTATCCGCTGGACAGAGTGAAGGAAATACATCTCGGCGGCCATGATGAGGACGAAGATGATCACGGCGCGCCTTTGCTGATCGACAGTCACGGACGCGCAGTCGTTGATCCTGTCTGGACCCTTCTGGACGAGACTTTGGCCCGCACGGGCCCACGCCCGCTGCTGATCGAATGGGACACCGATGTGCCCGACTGGGCAACGCTGCGGGCAGAGACTCTCCGCGCAAAGGATGCCTTGACTCGAGTGCCCGCATGACCGGGCAACACAGTTTTCGCGCGACGCTTCTGGACGCAGACCTCGCCATTCCTGACGGCCTGACCGACGGGCTGGGGCGTCCGGCAGGCGCGCGCTACAACGTCTATCGCAACAACGTGGCCGTCAGTCTGACCGAGGCGCTGGAGACCGGCTTCCCGACCATTTCCAAGCTGATCGGGCCCGAAAATTTCCGCGCGATTGCCGCGCGTTACCTGCGCGCCTCACCGCCCACATCGCCATTGATGATGCATTATGGCGCGGGATTTCCGGCGTTTCTCGAAACCGTCGAGCCACTTGCGCATCTGGGCTACCTGCCGGATGTGGCGCGGCTGGAACTGGCGTTGCGCCGCAGCTTTCACGCCGCGGATCACACCCCGGCCGATCCCGCCCTGCTGCAAGGCGTGGACGAGAATGCGTTGATGTCGTGCCGGCTGCAACTCGCCCCATCGGCCCATCTGTTGCGTTCGCCTTGGCCCATCGTGTCGATCTGGGCCTATAACATGCGCCCCGGCAGTCCCAAACCACAGGCCCGGCCCGAAGACGCACTGATCCTGCGCGCCGAATTTGACCCCGAGCCGCATGTCCTGCCCGATGGCGGCGCGGGGTTCGTCACAGCGCTGGTAAGGGGCGAAAGCTTTGGCAGCGCGATGACCGCTGCGGGCGAGGGTTTTGACGTGGGCGCCATGCTCAACCTGCTCTTTACGCACCGCGCCATCGCCAGAATTTCATTTGAGGAAACGCCATGAACACGCTGATGACCCTGCACAATCAGGTTTTCGAAAGGGTCGAACGGCTGGATGGCCTGCTTCCCCTGCTGGCGCGGTTCCTGTTCGCCGCGATCCTGCTGCCATACTTCTGGGCGTCGGCTGCAACAAAGCTCGGCGACGGGCTGTTCGGGTTCCTGTTTCCCGCAAGCGGCGCCTACGCACAGATCTTTCCCAAAGCGTTCGAAGCGGCGAATTACAACACCGATAACCTAGGTGTCTTTCACTGGCTGGTGGTCGTTGCGGGCACCTGGGCGGAACTTCTGCTGCCCCTGCTGATCGTGTTGGGCCTCGCCACCCGTCTCGCCGCTTTGGGCATGATCGGGTTCATCGCGGTACAAAGCCTGACCGACCTTTACGGCCACGGCGGGATTGCCCATGAAGGCACGCTTGGCGCATGGTTCGACCGCGCACCTGATGCGCTTATCCTCGATCAGAGGGCATTGTGGACCTTTCTGCTTGTGCTGCTGATCATCAAGGGCGCAGGTCTGCTGTCTGTCGACCGGGCGCTGTTCCGGCTTGGTCCGTGGACGCCTGCCAACGCCTAGAAATGCGCGCGCGGCTCGTCCGGTTTTCCGGCGGCCAGTGCGAGCAGCGCCGCAATGCCGGCAAAGGCGATGGGGAACATGGTGAACACGTTAAAACCGTAGCCCCAATACATGCCTGCCGCGGATATCGCCAAAAGCACACCACCCCAGAGCGCCCGCGCATGCGCCATGGCACCGCCTGCGATGGCCAGCATCGGGGACAGAACCGACACCACACGAATGACATCCGGGTTGGCAAAATTGCCGAACGTATCGCCAAGCTCGGTATGTGCGCGTACCAATTCGGTATAGCCAAAGCCGAAAAAGCCCACGATCATCCCGAACACACCCGCAATGATGCCCAATGTCAGCGCCGCGTTCCGCATCTTTCGTGCTCCTGTGCTGTGTCAGTCCGCGAGTGCTGCCTGCACATCCTTGCCCCAGCCCAGATGCATCTCGTCACCCTTGCCCCAGCCCAGATGCATCTCGTCACCGTCCACAATCAGCGGGCGCTTCATCAATGTCGGGTGGGCCGCCAGCAGGTCGCGCTCGGGGCGCGCCCGCTCTACCTCATCAAGGCCGCGCCAGGTTGTTGACCGGGTGTTCAGCAAGGCCTTGCCGAAACGCGCCAGGGCCGCATCCAGCACATCCGCAGGTATGCCATCTTCCCGCACATCAACAAATTCAATATCTTTCAAAGCCTTACGCGCCGCTCTGCATGTATCACAGTTTTTCAGTCCGTAGAGGATCATGCCACATTCCTTATCATTCTGGTCCAGATAACCACCCGGACGTCACTTTGCGACCCCGTTTTGCTTGATTTCCGCACCGGGTTTGCCAAAAATCGGGACTTGACAGTGGCCTTTGTGAGGTTCAGGGGCCGGACGTAAGGCAGAAGGAGACGCGAGATGCCCAGCGGCACCGTGAAATGGTTCAATACGACGAAGGGCTACGGCTTCATTGCCCCCGATGATGGCGGTAAGGATGTCTTTGTCCACATATCCGCGGTCGAACGGTCCGGAATGACCGGTCTGGCAGATAATCAGAAGGTTGAATATGAATTGAGCGAAGGTCGAGACGGCCGGGAAATGGCCGGCGATTTGCGCGCCCTCTGAGGCCTGCATGGCGTTACGGGATTGATCGGCTTTGCAGACCGGATGCGGCAGACGCTGCGCACATGTATTTTGCAGGACAAGAGAGTGTGCAGATGCGTGTCTGTTGAGATGGGCCAACACAAAATCCGACCACGAGGTACCCGCTTTCGCGGGTGCGGGGTCACTGGTTCTGAAGTTTGGTCGCTTCGCTTCGCGCCAACGAGATCAGATCCGCCATATAGGGCTTGTCCACATCTTCTGCCCGGATCGCCGCGTAAAGCGTGCGGGTAATACCGTCCTTCGTCAGCGGGCGGGTCACGTAATCTGAGTTGTATTTCACCTCGCGCACGACCCAATCCGGCAAGACCGAAACACCGCGATTTGAGGCAACCAACAGCAGGATGACGGCCGTCAACTCGACACGCCGAATGCTCGCCGGTTCGACCTTGGCGGGCATCAGCAATTGATTGAACACATCCAGCCGCACCCGGTCGACGGGATAGGTGATCAGCGTCTGGCCCTTGAAATCCTCGGCCTCGATAAACGGTTTCGAGGCCAGAGGATGGACAGAAGCAGCCACAAAGACGGGGTTATAGTCGAAAAGCGGCACGAAGGTGATGCCTGCGATCTCTTCGGGATCAGAGGAGACCACCAGATCAACGTCTTCCTTTTGCAGCGCAGGCAGCGCGTCGAAGGCAAGGCCCGCGCGGATGTCCACGTCCACATCGGACCAGTTTTTCCGGAATGATTCGAGCACCGGGAACAGCCATTCGAAACAGGCATGACACTCGATGGCAATGTGCAGCCTGCCCGACCGGCCCGCCCGCAACCCCGAGAACTCTTCCTCCAGCGACTCGATTTGAGGCAGGACCTGTTCGGCAAGGCGCAGAAGACGCAGCCCTGCCGCCGAGAGTTTCATCGGCTTGGACCGCCGCATGAACAGCTCGACCCCCGCCTGATCCTCCAGCCCCTTGATCTGATGGCTGAGCGCGGATTGCGTGATGTTTAGCGTGTCCGCCGCACGCGCCAGACCGCCGGCCTGATGAATCGCCCTGATTGATTTCAGGTGTCTGAATTCGATGTGCAACCTATCACTCCGCTCATGTTCTTGATGAGATATATGAGTTTGTCTCACATTGGGCTTTGTGTCACAAGACGGCAACCCAGATACGGATGAACAACCATGACGCGCCCAGAGATTTCTTTTGAATTTTTCCCACCCCAGAACCTGGAGGCGTCGTTTCGCCTGTGGGACACGGTACAGGTTCTGGCACCCTTGGCACCGCGCTTCGTCTCTGTGACCTATGGTGCGGGCGGCACGACGCGCGACCTGACACGCGATGCTGTGGCGACATTGCACAAATCCAGCGGATTGCAGGTAGCGGCGCATTTGACCTGCGTCAACGCCACCCGCGACGAAACGCTTGGCATCGCCCGCGAATTCGCTTCCGCCGGTGTGTCGGATATCGTGGCCCTGCGCGGCGACCCGCCCAAAGGTGCCGACCGGTTCGAACGGCATCCCGGCGGTTTTGCCGATAGCTGCGAGTTGATCGCCGCTCTGCGCGACACCGGTGATTTCACCATTCGTGTCGGTGCCTATCCGGACAAACATCCCGAAGCAGCCGATGCGGCAGCGGATGTCGCATGGCTGAAGCGCAAGTTCGAGGCCGGCGCGTCCGAGGCGCTGACGCAGTTCTTCTTCGACATCGACAGCTTTCACCGGTTCCGCGACGATTGCGCAGCAGCTGGCATCGACACCTCAAAGATCGTGCCGGGGATCCTGCCGATCGAGAATTGGAAAGGGGCCGTGCGCTTTGCCAACCGCTGTGGCACACCGGTTCCACAATGGGTCATCGACGCTTTCGAGACCGCAGAGCGTGACGGTCGCGAAGATCTTCTGGCAACCGCGATTTGCAGCGAGATGTGTTCCGACCTGCTGGATGCCGGTGTGAATAAACTGCACTTCTACACGATGAACCGGCCGGAACTGACCCGCGATGTCTGCCACGCGATTGGCGTGACACCCGAAGTCCGGTTGGAGAATGTGGCCTGAGCCGCAGAACGGAACAATCCGATAAAACAAACCGCCGGGTGCCTGATAGCGCCCGGCATTTTCATTTAAATCGAGAGTCACAACGCAGGATTCGTCGCGGCGGATTGCACGGAACCCGTGCCCGAAGATGTTTCCGTCCCGGGCTTGACCCGGGACCTTGCGTTTGGCGCTACCAGCTTGTCAGTCGCCTGCTTGTCTGCATCCGGGCAGAACCGGTCATACCAACAGTGCCCTTCGGTTTTGTGTTGCCCGCCATGCCACCTCTATGTTTCACGGTCAGATCCCAGGCGCGCAGCACAGAGGCACCGCACCCCACGACCGCATCTTAGAACGCCTTGAACGTCATCGTGGTCATGGTGCGCTCCAACCCGGCGATATCCAGCATATGGCTGTTGATGAACTTGCCGACATCCTCGCCTTCGGGAATATAAAGCTTCATCAGCAAGTCATATTCACCGCTGGTCGAATAAAGCTCCGAGTGGATTTCCTTCAGCGCAATGGCATCTGCGACCAAGTAGGTCGTGCCGGGTTTGCAGCGGATCTGGACAAAGACGCAGGTGGTCATGCGTGCTCCTTGAATGGCGAGGTTGAGGTCACGCAAGGCTGGCACAGCCACAGGCCCGACACAATGGGTTTGCACCCTCTTGGCGCGGGCCGGGTGCGCGCCTATAAGCGCCCCACATGACCTGAGGAATGCCCCCAATGCGCCAAGCCGAGATCACCCGCAATACCGCCGAGACGCAAATCAGCGTTTCCGTCAATCTTGACGGCACCGGCAGCTATGACAACCAGACCGGCGTCGGCTTCTTCGATCATATGCTGGACCAGTTGTCGCGCCACTCGATGATTGACGTGACCGTCCGTGCGACGGGCGACCTGCATATCGACGATCACCACACGGTCGAGGATACCGGAATAGCACTTGGGCAGGCGCTGGCCAAAGCAGTGGGCGACAAACGTGGCATCCGCCGCTACGGCGAATGCCACTTGCCGATGGACGATGCACAGGTGCGCGCGGCGCTGGATCTTTCGGCGCGCCCCTTCCTTGTGTGGAACGTCGAATTTCCGACGGCAAAGATCGGCACGTTCGACACAGAGTTGGTGCGGGAGTTCTTTCAGGCCCTGGCGACGCATGGCGGCATCACGCTGCATATCGACCAATTGCACGGTTTCAACAGCCACCACATCGCCGAAGCGGCGTTCAAGGCCGTCGCTCGCGCTTTGCGCATGGCCGTGGAACCGGACCCCCGTGCCGGCGACGCGCTGCCTTCCACCAAGGGTGCCCTTTAGAACTGTCGCCCACCAGACGTAACTGCGCCCCACCATCACGAAAGCACCCCCATGCTGACAGTCATCATCGACTATGAAAGCGGCAATCTGCACTCCGCCGAGAAAGCCTTTCAGCGCATGGCGCGCGAAACCGGCTCTGGCGACGTGATCGTGACCGACAAAGCCGAAACCGTCGCCCGTGCCGACCGAGTCGTCTTGCCGGGTGACGGCGCGTTTCCGGCCTGCCAACGCGCATTGACCGGCCATTCGGGCCTGTATGAGGCGATGATCGAGGCGGTCGAGACCCGTGGCCGTCCCTTCCTGGGCATCTGCGTCGGCATGCAACTGATGGCCCGGACCGGGCATGAATACGAAGAGGTGCCCGGCCTAGGCTGGATCGACGGCGAAGTCAGCCATATCTCTCCCGCCGATCCCGCGCTGAAAGTGCCGCATATGGGCTGGAACGATCTGGTGATCGACACGACGCATCCGGTGCTGGACGGCATTGCCACGGGCGATCACGCGTATTTCGTACATTCGTATCACATGGCGATGCACGACACCGCGCAGCGGCTCGCCCATGTCGATTACGGCGGCGATGTCACTGCCATTGTAGGTGCGGGCAACAAGCTGGGTTTTCAGTTTCATCCCGAGAAAAGCGCCGATGCCGGCTTGCGGATGATCGCAAACTTCCTGCGCTGGACGCCGTAAGCAACCGCACTGGGCAGCCCGGCGCACCCATCAACAGTTCACGACCAAATAAAATGATCGTGGACTGCATTTGGCGACAAATCAGTCGGTCGTCTCGGCGTGGAATGTCTCCAACTCGGGCCGTTTACCGATGGTGATATGGTCGATCTCTTCCATGGCAAACCCCCGTATCAGCGACGGGATCATCATGCAGACCAGCACAAAGATCGGCAGGCCGACCACGGTGATCACCTGTTGCAGTGCCGCCAGACCAGCGTCTCCTGCAAGGATGATCAGCATGGCCGCCACCAGACCTTCCGCAGCCCCCCAGAACACCCGCTGGCGGACCGGTCCGGGTTCTGCGTCGCCCGTACACAGCATATCCACCACCAGCGAGGCAGAGTCCGATGACGTGGCAAAGAAAATGGCCACAATCAAAACCGCAAAGCCCTGAATGAAGGTCGTGAAGGGGAAGTGTTCGAAGAAGGCAAACATCGCCAATGGCACGCTTTCGGCAACGGCGGCACTGATCTCGCCCGCCTGATCGCCCAGCGCGGCACGGGCCGCAAGGCCCAGACCGTCAAACTCCATCGCTTGCCAGCCGAAGATCGAGAACCAGATCAGGGTGAAGAGCGACGGTGCCAGGAGAACGCCGAACACAAATTGCCGAATTGTCCGCCCGCGCGAGATACGCGCCACGAAGATCCCGATGAAGGGCGACCAGGTGACGGTCCATGCCCAGTAAAAGACCGTCCAGGATCCTTGCCAGCCCCAGTTGGCATTCTCCGGGTTTTCATTCGCCAGCATGTCGTTCCAGAATGCCAGATGCGGGAGGTTTTCGAAATACAGGCCGAATGTCTCGACCAGTCCGCGCAGCAGAAATAACGTAGATCCGAAAACCAGCACGAATATCATCAGCCCGACGGCCAAGCCAATATTGAGATTTGACAGGAACTTCACCCCTTTGTCGAGACCAACGACGATGGAGGAAATCGCCACCAGCGTGAGCGCTGTCAGAATCAGAACCTGAACTTCTGCACCGTCACCGGTCCCGAACAACTCGTTCAGCCCGGCCGCGATCTGGCTGGACCCAAGCCCCAGCGACACCGCCACACCGAAAAGCGTCCCGAGGATGGAGGCTACGTCGATGGCCTTGCCCACCGGGCCGTAGATCCTGTCGCGCAAAAGCGGATAGAATACCGATGACACGCGCACCGGCAGCTCGTAACGGTTGATAAAATAGGCAAAGGCCAACCCCGGCAGCGTGAAGATCGTCCATGTGTGCAAGCCAAGGTGATAAACGGCGATGGAGATGGCATCGCGGGCGGCCTCCTCGGTGTAAGGTTCAACTCCCGGAAGCGGCGGATTGGCGAAGTGCGAAATCGGCTCTGCCACGCCCCAGAACATCAACACAGTGCCGATGCCACCGGCAAACAGCATGGTGAACCAGCTTAGATTGGAATATTCCGGACGCGATCCCTTGGGGCCAAGCCGGATGTGACCGTGCCGTGACATCGCTGCCCAGATCAGAAAGCCAAGCCAGACATTTACCCCCAGAATGAAAAACCATCCGAGGTTGGTGACAATCCACGCCCGTCCCGTTGCAAAGGCGTCGCCGATCTGGTCAGGGAAAAGAACAAGTGCGATTACAAAAACAAATGTTAACGCGGCTGCTGAGAAGAAGATGGCCGGATCAGTTTTCAATCCAAGTCGTTGGACAAGTGTTTGCACGGGTGCCCCCCACAATTTAGGTCAATTCGGGCATAACGCAGACGTGACTCATATTGTTCCCGGATAAGTTGAAATCTGAAAGAACCTCTATGTTTACCGCCTCTCGGTCTCAATCAAAGACAACGACGCATCAAGATCTTTCCTGACTGATCATGCCGGATGCGACCCATCATTGACGAAACCGTAACACGCATGTCGGCATATGCGCTGATTTGTCTTCAGCGACGTTTGGGAAATACTCTCCAGACATGAATAACGAAGGGCTGGCAAAAGCCGGTGCCGCAAAAGAATGGGTTGGAAACGGCCTCACTTCAGATTGCCTTGCTTCGGAAACTCTCGCAAGCTGCGCCCTCTTTCCGACGCCCCGGCTTTGGTTCCAGCCGGCCCGCGGGATTGCCCTAAAGGCGAGCGCGGCAATATTGGCCTTGACCTGACGGGCATTCGTGCGAAACAGCGTGCATGGCACAGGCAGAACTGACGATTGATCTGGGCGCACTGGTTGCAAACTGGCAGGCGCTGAACGCATTGAGCGGGTGTGAAACCGGCGCGGTGGTGAAGGCCGACGCTTACGGCCTGGGGGCGGAACGTGTCGCTCCTGCCTTGGCTGCGGCGGGTGCGCGGTGTTTCTTCGTGGCGCTGGCCGAAGAGGGCGCGGCGCTTCGACAGATTCTTGGCAACGGCCCCGATATCTGCGTCTTTTCCGGCCACATGGCGGGCGATACCGCGCTGATCCGTGATGCGGACCTAGTGCCGATGATCAACTCCATCGATCAAATGTCCTGCCATATCGAAACGCTCCCCGATGCCCGTTTCGGTATCCAGCTGGACAGCGGCATGAACCGTCTGGGGATGGAGCCTGCCGAATGGTCCGCCCTGCGTGAAGTGTCGCTCAACCAGCCTCCGGTTCTGGTGATGAGCCATCTGGCCTGCGCGGATGAGCCTGACCACCCGATGAACGCGCAGCAGTTGCAAACCTTTGTCGAGATGACCGACGGGATCGACGCACCGCGCTCGCTGTCTGCGACGGGCGGCATTCTGCTGGGCAAGGATTATCATTTCGAACTGACCCGCCCCGGTATCGGTCTGTATGGCGCATTGCCCTTTGCCGACGCGCGGCCCGTCGCGCATCTGTCGATCCCGGTGATCCAGACCCGAGAACTGACGCCGGGCGAAACCGTGGGGTACGGCAACACCTGGACCTCGGATGCTCCCTCGCGCATCGCGACAATCGCGGCGGGATATGCCGACGGGATCATCCGCGCGATGGGCCCGAGCACATATCTTTGGGCGGACGAGACGCGCTGCAAGATCGTCGGGCGGATCTCGATGGATCTGATCGGGGTCGACATCAGCCACCTGTCCGAAGATCCTGACAGTCTTCAGCTTCTTGGCCATCAACAATCCGTCGATACGCTGGCGGATGCCGCCGGAACCATTGGCTATGAGATCCTGACCTCCTTGGGCAATCGCTATGCGCGCCGGTATGTCGGGCCATGACGCTGACCCGCCCCATTGCTGTTTTGGGTGGCAATGTCCTGCACCTTCTGGCCGCCATCGGGCGCGTGGTGATCTTCGCAGGTCAGACTGTCAGCCACCTGTTCCGCCCGCCCTATTATCACCGTGAGTTCCTTCAGGCACTGGTGCAGATCGGATGGCTGTCTTTGCCCGTGGTCGGCCTGACAGCCCTGTTCACCGGCGGCGCGCTGGCCCTGCAAATCTACGCGGGCGGTGCACGGTTTTCGGCAGAGGCGGTTGTGCCCTCCATCGTCGCCATCGGCATGGTCAGAGAGCTTGGCCCCGTTCTGGGCGGGTTGATGGTGGCCGCACGGGTTGCGTCCTCCATCGCGGCAGAGCTTGGCACGATGAAAGTGACCGAACAGATCGACGCGCTGGTGACCCTGTCCACCAACCCGATGAAATACCTGACGCTTCCCAGAGTGCTCGCCGCAACGCTGGCCGTGCCGGTTCTGGTGGCTGTGGGCGACGCCATCGGCATATTCGGCGGCTATATCGTCGGCGTGACGCGGCTGGATTTCAACGCCGCCGCCTATCTCAAGAACACGGTGGATTTTCTGGAATTCTGGGATGTTGCCTCGGGCCTGTTCAAAGGCGCTGCGTTTGGGTTTCTGGTGGCGCTGATGGGCTGTTACTACGGCATGAATTCGGGCCGTGGCGCACAAGGCGTCGGACGCGCGACCAAGGCAGCTGTGGTTTCGGCCTCTGTGCTGATCCTTGCCGCTAACTACATCCTGACCGAGGTGTTCTTTTCGGCATGATAGAGTTGCGCGACATTCATAAAAGCTTTGGCACCAACCATGTCCTGCGCGGCGTCAACCTCAGCGTGGCCAAGGGCGAGTCTCTGGTCATCATCGGCGGCTCCGGCACTGGCAAATCAATCGCGTTGAAATGCATCCTTGGACTGGTCAAGCCCGACAGCGGCCAGATCACTGTCGGCGGAAGCGATGTGAATACGGGCGACCGCGACACGTTTCTGGCGCGCTTTGGCATGTTGTTTCAGGGCGGTGCGCTGTTCGACAGCCTTCCGGTCTGGCAGAATGTCGGTTTTCGCCTGCTGCGTGGCGCGCTCAAACGTCCGCATGACGAGGCCCGCGCCATCGCCGTCGAAAAGCTGCGCCGCGTCGGGCTGAAACCTGACGTGGCCGACAAGTTTCCCGCAGAATTGTCCGGCGGGATGCAAAAGCGCGTAGGCCTTGCCCGCGCGATCTGCGCCGATCCCGACATCATTTTCTTTGACGAACCCACCACCGGGCTGGACCCGATCATGGCCGGTGTCATCAACGAGCTGATCCGCGAGATCGTGGTCGAGATGGGGGCCACGGCGATGACCATCACCCATGACATGACTTCCGTGCGGGCGATTGCCGACAAGGTGGCCATGCTGCACAATGGCATCATCCAGTGGACCGGGCCGGTGACGGATCTGGACAACAGCGGCGATCCGTATCTCGACCAGTTCATCCACGGCCGCGCCGATGGCCCGATCGAAGCCGTGAGGTAAGCAAGATGTTCGAAGCCGACTTTCCCGTTGTGGCGCTGCTGATCGCCCGCAGATTCGTCTTTCCCGAGGCGATCCTGTTGCTGGCATTGCTGCGGCTTATCCTTGGTCAAGGATGGGTGCGATTGCCTGCCGCCACCGCTGTTCTGCTTGCTTCCGGGATCGCCATCACTGTGTTCGCTCCGGCCTTGGGACTGGCGGGCACGGCGCTTTATGGGACCGCCGCCCGCGCCCTGGTGTCGGGCGGGGTGGCATTGCTGCTCGCCCCGTCGGCGCTGCTGCTGATCGGCGCTTTCTCTCGCCGGCGGCCTTGGCCGTGGATAGAGGTTGCCGTGGTGGCACTGACCCTCGCCTTCATCCTCCTTTGGGCCGCCACACGCATCTGACAGGCATCGCAATATGCCCGTTGTGCGGGTTTCTCCCCCCTTGAAGGACTGACCCCGTGCTGCGCTGGCTGAACCTGTCCCTGCTGATCCTCTACCCGGTCGCGTGGTGCGCACCGCTGATCCGCGCAGGCCTGCTACCACTGTTCGGACTAAGCGAGATTTCGGTTTTAAGCGGGCTTCAGTCGCTTTGGGAAACGGACGTCCTTCTGGCCTTGCTGGTTACGGCATTGGCACTGTTTGCGCCCTATCTGAAAACCATCGGTCTGGCGCTGATCCATTTCGGCATGATGCGCCGCCGCATGCTTGGCGCGTTGAACGTGCTGGGCAAATTGGCGATGGCGGATGTTTTTCTGATCGCGCTTTATATCGTTGTGGCCAAGGGCGTCGGCGTGGGTCGTGTCGAAACCGCCTGGGGTCTCTACCTGTTCACCGCTTGCATATTCGCCTCACTGGCGATCGGGTTGCTGACGACGAAAAATCTCCGGCGCTGATTGGGCTGAGGTACGCTCGGGATCATGTTTGCGGGGGCGTCGCCGATCACATCAACGCCCGCGCCTTGTCTGGAACCTGAACTTTTTCGACGCACACCGCGTAACGACCCCACCCTGCCCTGATGGCAGGGCTTGCGGGTGCGGCCTGTTTGTTCCACAAGATCGCGCATGGCCAAAGCATCCCTTTCCTATGTCTGTTCGTCCTGCGGGGCCGCAACCTCCAAGTGGTCGGGCCGCTGCGAGGCGTGCGGCGCGTGGAATACGATCACCGAGGACGCAGGCATCAGCGCAGGCCCTCCCAAGAAAACGCTTGGCAAATCCCGTGGCCGCACCGTGCCGCTGACCGATCTGTCCGACGAAGAGGCCCCGCCGCCGCGCACCTCTTGCGGCATGAACGAGCTGGACCGCGTTCTGGGTGGCGGTCTTGTGCCCTCCAGCGCCATTCTCGTGGGCGGCGATCCGGGGATCGGCAAATCCACCCTGCTGTTGCAGGCCGCGGCGCAATTCGCCCGTGCAGGCCTCAAGGTGATCTACGCCAGTGGCGAGGAAGCCAGCGCACAGGTGCGGATGCGCGCGCAACGGCTGGGGCTTGCCGATGCCTCGGTGAAACTGGCCGCCGAGACCAACCTGCGCGACATCCTGACCACGCTGGAGGCTGAAGCCCCGCAACTGGTGATCATCGATTCAATCCAGACCATGTGGGCCGATCACGTTGACAGCGCGCCGGGCAGCGTCAGTCAGGTCCGCGCCGCCGCGCATGAGCTGACCAGCTTTGCCAAGCGGCGCAATACATCGGTTATCATGGTGGGCCATGTCACCAAGGACGGGCAGATCGCCGGTCCGCGCGTCGTCGAACACATGGTCGATACGGTGCTGTATTTCGAAGGCGAACGCGGCCACCAGTTTCGTATCCTGCGCGCGGTCAAGAACCGCTTTGGTCCGGCCGATGAAATCGGCGTGTTCGAGATGACCGGTGCGGGACTGGCCGAGGTGTCCAACCCCTCGGCGCTATTCCTGTCCGAACGCGGTCAGCCGACGCCCGGATCTGCCGTTTTCGCGGGGATTGAGGGCACCCGGCCGGTCTTGTGCGAATTTCAGGCGCTGGTCGCCCCTTCGCCGCATTCGCAGCCCCGCCGCACGGTTGTGGGCTGGGATGGCGGGCGTCTGGCGATGATACTCGCCGTGCTGGAGGCGCGCTGCGGCATTCCATTTGCCGGGCTGGACGTCTATCTGAACGTGGCCGGCGGCATGAGAATCTCTGAACCCGCCGCAGACCTGGCTGTGGCGGCGGCGCTACTGTCGGCGCGCGAAGACACGGCATTGCCCGCCGAATGTGTCGTTTTTGGCGAAATAAGCCTATCAGGGGCCTTGCGTCCGGTAGGTCAGACGGAAAACCGGTTGAAAGAGGCGCAAAAACTTGGTTTCACCTCGGCCATCGTGCCGGAAGGCGGCAAGTCGGGTGGGACCAGCGATATGGCCCTGACCCGGATGAGCGATCTGGCCGCCTTTGTGGGCGAGATCTTCGGCGCGGGTTAGGTACAAACAGAGGGACAGGGTTCTTGGAAGGTTTCACCATCATTGACGGCGTGGTGGCCGTTGTTATCATTCTGTCCGCGCTTTTGGCCTATTCCCGTGGGTTGGTCCGAGAAGTCATGGCCATTCTGGGATGGATCGCAGCGGCCATTCTCGCGTTCATCTTCGCGCCACAAGTCCAGCCGCTGGTCAAGGAGCTGCCCTTCGTTGGCGATTTCATCGCCGACAGTTGCGAATTGTCGATCATCGGCGGGTTCGCAGCCGTCTTTGCGGTGGCCCTTGTCGTCGTGTCGCTGTTCACACCGCTGTTTTCATCGCTGATCCAACGCTCTGCGCTTGGTGGTCTGGATCAGGGTCTTGGGTTCCTCTTTGGGGTCGTGCGCGGTGTGCTGTTGGTGGCGATTGCCTTTTTCGTCTACGACACCGTGCTTGCCGCGCAGGACGTGGCGATGGTGGATAACAGCCGCTCTGCCAAGGTGTTTTCACAGTTCACCGGCAATATCGAAGACCGCAACCCGGAACAGGCACTTGGCTGGATCACCACGCAATACGAACAGCTTGTCGGCGTTTGCGACACGCCGACCTGACACTGTGCCTCCGTTTTCAGATACCGGCCCGTGCATCATCGCGCGGGCCGTTTGCATTCCGGCTGTCGGTCAGGCCCCTGCCCCGGCGCGCCGCGACCGCGCCCCCCTGCGACGGAACGGCATGCGCAGGACACCGATCAGCATGGACAAGACCAGACTGCCCGCCAGAAACCCGGTCCCGGCAAATACGGCACCCTCAAAGGTCAGGGGTGCGGCAGGCTTGTAATCGCGCCATGCCGCGCGGGCGATCTGCGGGTCACTCAGATGCGCGATACGGCTTGCGCGGGTGAACGGCCCTGCGGCGCGCAAGGCGTCCAGATCAGCGGACAGATCGCGATGCCGTGCAATGGTCCGGGTGATGGTCTGGCTACGTCGCGCGCCAAATGCGCCGCTCTGACCAAGTTCCGACAACGCCTCTTGCCGGGACATCCCGACGGCGCTTGCATCCCGGTCGAACTGATCCACAACGCGGGCCAGTTCATCGACCGCCCCGCCAAGCCGTTGCGTGTATTGCTGCGAAAACTCGGGAAACTGCGACAGGCCCGCCGCGCCTGCCAGCCCGCCTGCCAAGGTGAGTGCCCGTACAATCATATGCCTGCCCTTTTTTGCCAGAGCATAGCATTATCGCGGTGCGGCGAACAGATTCGGGTGCCGCAAAACCCTAGACGGCAGCGCGCCCGTAGATCTGCGCGATCCGCTCGATCGCCTGTTCGGGCGGCAGTTCTTCGGATGTGCCCGTCCGGCGCGAGGTCAGTTCAACCACGCCGTTTTTCAGCCCGCGCGGCCCGACGGTGATCCGCCAAGGCAGTCCGATCAGGTCCATACCGGCGAATTTCGCGCCCGCGCGTTCGTTGCGGTCATCATAGAGCGGCTCCAGCCCCAAGGCTGTCAGCGATGCGTAAAGCGCCTCGCAGGCACCGTCGGCTTCTTCATCACCTTGCTTGAGGTTGACGATCCCGCAATGGAACGGCGTTACACCCTCTGGCCAGATAATGCCTTTGTCGTCATGGCTGGCCTCGATGATCGCGCCCACCAGACGCGACACGCCGATCCCGTGGCTGCCCATATGGACCGGCACGCGGTTGCCGTCGCTATCCGCGACCGTGGCGCCCATCGCCTCGGAATATTTGGTGCCGAAATAGAAGATCTGGCCAACCTCGATGCCGCGCGCTGTGCGACGACGCTCTTCTGGAACCTCATTGAACAGCGCCTCGTCATGCGTCTCGTCCGTGCGGGCGTAGCGACTGGTGAATTCCTCCAGAACGGCCTGGCACTCTGCATGGCTGTCATAGTCAATCTCGCGGGAACCGAATGTCAGATCGGTGATCTGGGCATCGTAGAACACTTCCGACTCGCCGGTGTCTGCCAGCACGAGGAATTCATGCGTGTTGTCGCCGCCGATGGGGCCACTATCCGCGCGCATCGGAATCGCCTGAAGCCCCATGCGTTCGTAGGTGCGCAGGTAGCTGACAAGGTGACGGTTATAGGCGTGCAACGCATCCTCTTTGGTCAGGTCGAAATTATACCCGTCCTTCATGTAGAACTCGCGTCCCCGCATCACGCCAAAGCGTGGGCGGATCTCGTCGCGGAATTTCCACTGGATCTGATAGAGCGTCAGCGGCAGGTCCTTGTAGCTGCCCACATGACTGCGGAAAATGTCCGTCACCAGTTCTTCGGCCGTGGGGGTGAACAGCATGTCGCGGTCATGCCGATCCTTCATCCGCAGCATTTCCTGACCGTAAGCGTCGTAGCGGCCGGATTCGCGCCACAGATCAGCGCTTTGCATGGTGGGCATCTGAATGGCGATATGGCCTGCGCGGGCCTGTTCCTCGTGCACGATATTCTCGATCTTGCGCAGCACCTTGAAGCCCAGTGGCAGCCAGGAATAAATCCCCGCCGACGCCTGTTTGATCATGCCCGCACGCAGCATGTAGCGGTGCGAGACAATCTGCGCCTCCGAGGGCGTTTCCTTGAGCACGGGCAGAAAATAGCGGCTGAGACGCATGATGAGTCCTTGGCGAAGAATTGACAGTCCGACAGGGTGTAGGGCCTTGCCCCCTGTCTGCGCAAGCGGTGCCGCATCATTTTTTGGCCAGCCTCTGCTTGCATGACACGGCCAGTTGGGCAATGAGTGAGCCTGAGAGGGGCGCGTCGCATGGGTTTGCCGGTTCATTATCAGCTCAGATACTGGGGTGCCGCCGCCGCCGTGCTGGTGTTGCTGCTGTGGTTTCTGGGCGATGTCCTGCTGCCCTTCGTGCTGGGCGGCGCGATTGCCTACTTTCTTGACCCGGTCGCGGATCGTCTGGAACGCGCCGGATGCTCCAGAACTTTGGCCACGGGCATCATCACCGTGATGGCCATTATCATCTTCGTGCTGATGGCTTTGTTGGTGATCCCGACATTGGTGCAGCAGACGGTGCAGCTTTTCGAAGTCGCGCCGCAGCTGTTCCAGGATCTCCAGGAATTTCTGACAAGCCGCTTTCCATCGCTGATGGATCAGGACAGCGCTATACGCCAGTCGCTGTCCGGATTGGGAGAGACGATCCGCGATCGCGGCGGAGAGCTGTTGAACACGGTTTTGACTTCGGCGGCATCAATCCTGAACATCGTGCTGTTGTTTGTGATCGTTCCGGTCGTGGCGGTCTATCTGCTTTTGGACTGGGACAACATGATCGCGCGGATCGACGAGCTGTTGCCGCGCGACCACGCGCCGGTGATCCGGCAGCTGGGGCGCGACATAGACAAGACGCTGGCCGGGTTCATTCGCGGGATGGGCACGGTCTGTCTGGTGCTGGGCGTCTACTATGCCGTCGCGCTGATGTTGGTCGGGCTGCAATTCGGGTTGGTCGTGGGCGTGGTGGCGGGCTTGCTGACCTTCATTCCCTATATTGGCGCGATTTTCGGCGGCGCACTGGCGATTGGCCTGGCGCTGTTCCAGTTCTGGGGTGAATGGGTCTGGATCGCCGCCGTGGCCGCGATTTTCTTTCTGGGTCAGTTCATCGAAGGCAACTTCCTGACACCGAAGCTGGTGGGCAATTCGGTGGGTCTGCATCCGGTCTGGCTGCTGATGGCGCTGTCGGTTTTCGGGGCGTTGTTCGGATTTGTCGGCATGCTGGTGGCGGTGCCGGTGGCCGCAGCGCTTGGCGTTCTGGCGCGGTTCGGCGTGTCGCAATATAAACACAGCATCCTGTATCGCGGCCAGTCCGACCGCGACGACGGTTAAGCCATGTCGCAGCAACTCAGGATCACCTTGCCGGTTCGTCAGGCGCTGGGACGCGGGGATTTCTACGTCGCAGAGGCAAATTCCGTGGCCGTCTCGCAGATCGAGTGCTGGCGCGACTGGCCGGGGCGCAAGTTGGTGCTGGCGGGACCCGAAGGCTCTGGCAAGACCCATCTGGCGCATGTCTGGGCCTCCGAGAGCGGCGCGCGCATTCTTGAGGCCGCAAGCCTGACCGTCGAGGATGTGCCCCACCTCGTCAGCGGGCCGCTTTGCATCGAGGATGTGCCGGCCGTCGCTGGCGATGATCGCGCCGAACGGGCCTTGTTGCATCTGCACAATCTTGCGCTGGCCGAGGGGCAGACCCTGCTTCTGACCGCGGACCGCCCGCCATCGAACTGGGGTCTGGCGCTGCCGGATCTTGCCAGCCGGATGAACGGCACGCCGATGGTGTCGCTTTCCGAACCCGATGATTTGCTGCTGGGGGCTGTGTTGCTGAAGATGTTTGCAGACCGTCAGATCGTGCCCGCGCCGGATGCGGTGACATACCTCGTGCGCCACATGCACCGATCCTTCGCGATGGCGGGACAGATCGTCGATGCGCTGGACGAAGCCGCCCTTGCCCAGCCGAAAGGCATCAACCGACCGCTCGCGATCAAAGTCCTTCAACAACTTGATACGTTAGGTGACTAAACACCAGATCAGCTCAACGAACCCGAGAGAGATTGCGAATAAATGACCCATGCTGATTTCCTGAAGTCCCCCTTCCCGCCACCGCAAGAGCTTCCGGATTTGGATCTGACCGGTCCTGGGCGTTACTTCAATCGCGAACTTAGCTGGCTTGGGTTCAATTGGCGCGTTCTGGAAGAATCAGAAAACTTGCGCACACCGCTTCTGGAACGGCTGCGCTTTCTGTCGATTTCCGCAGCCAATCTTGACGAATTTTATACCGTGCGCGTCGCGGGCCTGCGAGAGCTGGCGCAGACCGGCAATACCACGCCGGCTTCTGACGGTCTGACACCGGCCCAGCAGCTTATCCTGATCGACGAGGACGCCCGCAAGCTGATGGCGCGTCAGCAAGAAGTGCTCAAGACCCTGCATGCGGAATTGGAAGCCGAAGGCATTGTTGTGACGAGTCCCGAAGACCTGGACGCGCAGGACATGGAACATCTCGAAGAGGTGTTCCTGACGCAGGTTTTTCCGATCCTGTCACCGCTGGCCATCGACCCCGCGCACCCTTTCCCTTTCATCGCCAACACCGGCTATTGTCTGGCGCTGCAATTGGAACGCACCCGCGACAAGCGTCCCCTTCAGGCGCTTCTGCCGGTCCCACATCAGGTTGACCGGTTCATCACCCTGCCTGCGGATTCCGGCCGTCACCGGTTCCTGCTGCTCGAAGACCTCTTGCTGCTGTATGTCTATCAGTTGTTTCCCGGCTATCGCACAAAGGCGCATTTCGGCTTTCGGGTGTTGCGCGACAGCGATCTGGAAGTCGAGGAAGAAGCCGAAGACCTGGTTCGCGAATTCGAGGTGGCTCTGAAACGGCGGCGCCGCGGACAGGTGGTGCGCCTGACGATAAGTGCAGGTGCGGCCGCAGGTCTGAAATCTGTGGTCATGCGCGAATTGCACGTCACCGATGGCGAGTTGATAGAGCTTGACGGCATGGTCGGACTTGCCGACCTCAAGGAACTGGTTCTGGACGCGCGCCAGGATCTGCAATGGCCGGGCTTCAATCCCCGCGTGCCCGAACGTGTGCAGGACCATGACGGCGATATGTTCGCGGCGATCCGCCAGAAGGACATGCTGCTGCATCACCCCTATGAGACCTTCGACATGGTGGTGCGCTTTCTGGCACAGGCCGCGCGTGACCCGGATGTGCTGGCAATCAAACAGACACTGTACCGGACGTCACGCAACTCGCCCATCGTCGACGCACTGTGCGAAGCCGCCGAGGATGGCAAATCCGTCACCGCATTGATCGAGCTGAAAGCGCGGTTCGACGAAGCCGCGAACATTCGTCAGGCAAGGCGGCTGGAGCGCGCGGGCGCGCATGTGGTCTACGGGTTTCTCGACTGGAAGACCCATGCCAAGGTCTCGACCGTGGTGCGGCGCGAAAATGACAAGCTTGTGACCTACACGCATTACGGCACCGGCAACTACCACCCGATCACGGCAAAGATCTACACCGATCTCAGTTTCTTTACCTGCGACGCGGCCTTGGGGCGCGATGCAACCAAAGTGTTCAATTATCTTTCGGGCTATGCCTATCCCGAAGCGTTGGAAAATCTGCATATCTCGCCCCATCAGTTGAAGAACTTTCTGCTGGAACAGATCGAGGCAGAGGCCGCCCATGCAGAGGCCGGGCGTCCCGCCGACATCTGGGCAAAGGTCAATTCGCTGGTCGAACCCGAGGTGATCGACGCGCTGTATTCAGCCAGCCAACGCGGCGTGAAGATCACTCTTGTCGTGCGCGGCATCTGCGGGCTGCGTCCCGGTGTCAAAGGCCTGTCAGAGAATATCCGGGTGAAATCCATTGTCGGACGTTTCTTGGAACATTCGCGCATTGTCTGCTTTGGCAACGGTCGGGGACTGCCGTCGAAAAAGGCGCGTGTGTTCATGTCATCCGCCGATTGGATGGGGCGCAACCTCAACCGGCGGGTCGAAACGCTTGTGGAAATCAACAACCCTACCGTCAAGGCACAGATCGTCAGTCAGATCATGGCGGCCAACCTTGCCGATGTTGCGCAAAGCTGGGTGATGGGACCGGATGGCAAATTCAACCGCGATCCCGTCGAGGCAGGCACATTCGCCTTCAACTGCCACCGGTTTTTCATGGAAAACCCCTCGCTCTCCGGGCGGGGATCTGCCGGCGCGTCGGATGTGCCGCAACTTACCCATTCTGATGATTGACGCTGCATCCCGTGCTGTCGCACCAATCCCTGCATCACTTACGAGGTTCGCATGACGAAACTGGCCGCCACCGCATTGCAAGTCGGAGGGCCGTTCGCCCGGCCATTGTTTGACGACCCGGAATCGCGCGATCTGTCGCGCGTCGGGGTTTTGGATATCGGATCAAACTCTGTTCGCCTGGTGGTGTTTGACGGCGCGGCCCGCAGTCCCGCCTATTTCTACAACGAAAAGCTGATGTGCGCGCTTGGTGCAGGCATGTCCGAAACCGGACGTCTGAACCCCGAAGGCCGCAAACGCGCGCTGTCGGCGATCATCCGGTTTCAGACGCTTGCCAACGGGCTGGCGATGGCACCGATCAGCGCCGTGGCCACCGCCGCCGTGCGCGAGGCTGAGGACGGCGCGGATTTCTGTGCCGAGGTCGAGGCCGAAACCGGGCTCAAGATCTGCGTCATCGACGGTGAGGAAGAGGCACGCCTGTCCGCACAGGGTGTGTTGCTGGGCTGGCCCGGTTCTTACGGCCTTGTCTGCGACATTGGTGGATCGTCGATGGAACTGGCCGAGATCGCCCGTGGTCATGTCGGACGCCGGACCACCTCGCCGCTGGGACCGTTGAAGCTGCGTGACATTCCGGGCGGTGCCGAGGAACGGAAGGACTATATTCGCAAGACGATCAAGGCGGCGGCCAAGGTGATGGGGCCGCAGCATGACCGGCTGTTCCTTGTTGGCGGATCCTGGCGTGCCATCGCGCGGATCGACATGGACCGTTTGGGCTATCCTCTGCATGTGCTGCACGAATACCGCATGGACGCCCAGTCCATCGCGGAAACCCTGGCCTATATCGCGGCTTCCGATCTGGAAAAATTGCGCAGCCGCTGTTCGATCTCCAGCGCCCGGATGTCGCTGGTGCCCTATGCGGCCGAGGTGCTGGGCGAGTTGATCGGCATCATCGACCCCAAGGACATTGCCATTTCCAGCTACGGGATCCGCGAAGGGTTGCTGTATGAACAGATGCCGCAACGCCTGCGCGACCGTGACCCGTTGATCGAGGCATGCTATTTCGCCGAAGCCAAGGACGCCCGCCTGCCCGGTTTCGGCCGCCGTCTGTTTGCCTTCGTCGCCCCGCTTTTTCCCACCGCGAGCGAGGCACAGATTCGCATCGTCAAGGCCGCATGCCTGCTGAACGATGTCAGTTGGCGCGCGCATCCCGATTATCGGGCCGAAACCTGCTTTGACAACGCCACCCGCGCCAATCTGGGCGGGCTGAAACATGCCGAACGGATCTTTCTGGGCCTCGCGCTGCTGCATCGCTACCGCAACAAGCGCGAAGGCACCCGGTTCGAGGATCTTTACGACCTGATCGAACCCGAACAGCGGCAGGAAGCCGAAGTGCTTGGCAAGGCCATGCGCTTCGGGTCGATGTTGTGGATGTCGGACTTTTCCGCCACCGGCGCGGAGATGGAGCTGGATACGGATGCGGGCATATTGACGCTGCGCCTCTCCGGCACGGCGCTGTTGCTGTTTGGCGAGGTTGCCGAGGCGCGGTTCAAGTCGCTTGCCTCGTCACTTGGAGTAGATACGAAAGTTGTGGATACGGCGGCGTGACATGACGCACGGCTAACCAGTGAAGGGATCGTTTCCCGGTTTGGTCCTTACAGATCAATCTCGCCGTCTTTGGGTGGTGGACGATCCATCGGGGCGGCATCCGGCTTTCTGCGGATCAGAATGTCTCCGTTTGGCAGGATCTCGGGCGCGTCATAGACCGACCAGTCCTCGACCTCGGTCATCAGGTCGCGCAATGCAGGCCCCATGTTGCGCGCGAAGTTCTTCATCGCGGGCGATACGTCCTGCGCCAGTCCCTCCAGTTCTTTCAGGGTCGGTCCCATTTCCTCCATGATGCCGCGCATGAACAGGCGGGCCCCCCGCTCCATCAAACTCGGGGCCTCGTCGACTTCGGGTGCGGTCTCTTGCGCCGTGGCAACAGCAGGCGTCAGGCAAACCGACAGGATCAGGGCAATCGGGATCAGTTTCATACCCACGAATATAGGCGCATTCAGCGCAAAGGTAAGGGTCTAGATCTCGATATCCAGCGACACCGGGAAATGGTCGGATGCTGTCAACAATGCCTCGCGCAGCTCTGGCGTCTTGTAGCATCCCAGATCGTCGAACGGATGCCAGATGCGCCATTTGGGGCTGGCGGCACGCAAATCCTCTGAAATCATTATGTAATCCAGCAACGCCTGAAGATAGCGACCTTCATGCGACAGGAAAAACCGCGACGTTGTCGGCTGCGACCCGATCCGGCGCGCCAGCGCCTGTTTGGCATGCGGATCGAAAAGATGCGGCGCGTCAGCCCCCAGCAAGATCTCGACCGAGGATCGCCCGAACAGGTTTTCATATTCATCAAGCCCCGGTCCGTCATTCAGGTCGCCCAGAAGGATCAGGCTTTCACCGGCGATCAGATGCGCCTTGATCCGGCGGTGCAGCCAGATTGCCTGCGCCAATTGCTTGCGGCGATTGGCAATCGATACCCGCATGATCGCGTCCCGCCCCTTCGCCCCGTGCGGTGCCTTTGATTTCAGATGCGCCCCGATCAGCCGCAGTTCCTTGCCGGAGGCCGTTCTTGCCGCAATCTCCAGCGGAGGTTTGGAAAACGCGACCCTGTCTTCGGTCGCGTCAATGTCCAGATCAATGCGGAAATGGCCGTCAAAGCGCGGCACCTCACCGCCCACAGATCCGGGGGCGGGCTGGCCCATCGGATCATGGCGCGCCTCCAGCTTGTCGGGATCGTAAAGCAGCGCGATTTCCTGCTGCGTCTCATTGGCGAACCCGATAATGGCACGTCGTGCCCGCAACCCGAAGACCTTCGCAAAACCCTCCAGCGCCTTTGTTCCGTCACGGCGGGCATGGCTGTCCGGTGCCTCGATCACCATGATCGCGTCGGCATCCAGCGCGGTGAAAACAATCCCCAACGCTTCGGCCTGCTGCGCGCGGGTCACGTCATGGCGCGCTGACCAGTGGTCATCCACAAGCAACTGTCCGTCGCCGTCGAACAGCGCGTTGAACCATTCAACGTTATAGGTGGCGATGCGCATTCAGGCCTCTTGCCGCTGGGTCGAGATTTCTTCCCAAGCGCGATTGATATCGACCAGCCGTCGTTCCGACAGGCGCACGGCCTCGGCCGGCAGGCCCCGCGCGATCATCTTGTCGGGATGGCTTTCACGAACCTGCTTGCGCCAGACCTTGCGGATCTGGGTCAGGTCCATATCTGGCGTAACGCCCAGCACGCTGTAGGGATCAGGCTCGGCATCGGGCACAAACCGCGCACGCACGCCCCGGAACTCGGGCTGCGGCATCCTGAAAATCTCGGCCACGCGCGTCAGAAAATCATCCTCTTTGGGATGATAGCGCCCATCGGCCACGGCAATATAGAACAGGCCCTCCATCAGGTGGAACAGCATGGTGCGGTCCTCGCGGAACATCCGCGCGATTCGGGTGGCGTATTCCTCGAATCCTGCCACATCCTGCCGGGCCAGGTTGAACACCCGCGCCGCCCCTTCCTCATCAGCCGAGGCAATGTGAAAGACCTCGCGGAAGGCCCGAACCTCGGCGCGCGTCACTTGCCCGTCGGCCTTGGCCATCTTTGCAGACAGCGCGATCACCGCGATAGTGAAGGCGACGGAACGTTCCGGCGGCGTGCGCAGACGTTCGAACACGGCAGAGAGGCCCTCGCCCTTGGCAAGCGCCTGAATAGCCTGAGAGATGCGGGTCCAGATCGACATATTCGAAATGCTATACGCTGCAGCGCAGCTTGTCAGTGCGACATTCAGAGAATCTTCTGTATCGGCGGAAAATCCATCCACCGTCAGAGCGTTAACCCGGCCTCCGGCAACCCGGCGACATGCACGAAACACACGCTGCACGAAAGCCAGTGGCATTGGCTTTGGCGCAGCAGCCCTCCACCCAAAACGACCGCGCACCATCTTTTCGGGCGCGGGTTTTCAGCGCGGGCATCAACGCCCGACCTGCCCCAAAACCGCGCGCCGCAGGGTCCAGCACGATCATGCGAGGGTTCTGATTCCACCCGGTGTTTGAAACTCTGCAAGCAGCCCGGCAGTGCCGCGTTCAAACGCGATACGGGGGTCGTTCATATCAAGCCTTGTCACAAGCGCATCCGCCTCCGGATGAGACACCACCAGACGTTCAAGCGTGCAACCGCTGCCGGCAAGGGTGTCGCCCGGCGGCACCGGCACCTGCCACTCAAGCAGTGCCGGGAACATCCCGTCAAAGGGCAGTCGGCCATCTGTTGGCACGGCCATTCTCCAGCGCAGGTCACCACGCGCCAGATTGACCACATCGCCCGCTTCTGGCCATCGGGCAAGGGCCGCGTCCAGATCCGGCACCCGGCAGATCCAGTTGGTCAACCGTGCCGGGCCGTCGAACATATCCAGCCCGAACCACCTTGGACGTCCCGGTGCGGCGGCATCTGGATCAATAGAGATCGCTTCGAGATAGAGACCGCCCGCCAAGCCCAGCAGCCGGTTATGCGTGCCAAATGCCTCATGGCGGCCACCGGGCAGACTGGGCACGCCCAGCGAAGCCTCCAGATGCGTGGCCGCAAGCTCCAGCGTCGTGCCGCTTACCGCCAGATGATCCAAGCTCAGCATATGCTATCCCCCTGTGATCTGCGTTCCTGATGCCCGCAATGACACCACAGAGGCGCGCGACCGAAGGGCGCGCGCCGGTCGGATCGCGTCAGCGCTCCGAAACATGTTACTCTGTCATCCCGCGCGCCGCCCGGATCAGTCGCAGAATGTCCTGCGCGGCCGTTGGAATGTTGGTGCCGGGCCCGAATATCGCCTTGACCCCTGCATCCTTCAGGAACTTGTAATCCTGCTGCGGAATGACGCCGCCACAAATCACCAGAATGTCGCCCGCGCCCGCATCCTTCAGCGCCTGCACCAGTTGCGGTGCAAGCGTCTTGTGCCCGGCTGCCTGACTGGAAATCCCGATCACATGCACGTCATTGTCGACGGCATCCTGTGCGGCCTCTTGCGGAGTCTGGAACAGCGGGCCAACATCGACATCGAACCCGATATCGGCAAATGCCGTGGCGATGACCTTGGCACCTCGATCATGCCCGTCCTGCCCCATCTTGACCACCAGCATACGCGGGCGCCGCCCTTCATCCTCGGCGAATTTCTCGACCGATTTCTGAATCTCGGCAAAGCCTTCGTCGCCCTCGTAGGCAGCGCCATACACGCCCGCCAGCGTCTTTACTTCGGCACGGTGCCGACCGAAAACTTTTTCCATCGCCATGCTGATCTCTCCGACTGTTGCACGGGCGCGCGCCGCTTCGACCGCGCCTTCCAGAAGATTGCCGCCCTCTTTTGCGCGGCGTTCCAATTCGTCCAGAGCCGCCGTGCAGGCGGCCTCGTCCCGCGTGGCGCGCATCTTTTCCAGCGCCGCCACCTGATTTTCGCGCACCTTGACGTTGTCCACGTCCAGAATGTCGATCGGATCTTCCGTTTCCTTGCGGTACTTGTTGACGCCGACAACCACTTCGTCACCCCGGTCGATCATCGCCTGACGAACGGCTGCACTTTCCTCGATCCGCAGCTTCGGCATGCCCGATGCGACGGCCTTGGTCATGCCGCCCATTTCTTCGACCTCTTCGATCAGTTCCCATGCCTTTTCGGCAAGATCATGGGTCAGCTTCTCGACGTAATAGGATCCAGCCAGCGGATCGACGACGCGCGTCACCTGCGTTTCCTCTTGCAGGATCAGCTGTGTGTTGCGCGCAATCCGGGCGCTGAATTCCGTGGGCAGGGCAATCGCCTCGTCCAGCGCGTTGGTGTGCAGGCTTTGCGTGCCGCCCAGAACGGCGCTCATTGCCTCATATGCGGTGCGGATAACGTTGTTATAGGGGTCTTGTTCCTGAAGGCTGACGCCGCTGGTCTGGCAATGGGTCCGCAGCATCTTGGACCGCGGGTTTTGCGCGCCCAGTTCGGTCATGATGCGGTGCCACAGGAAACGCGCCGCGCGCAGCTTTGCCGCCTCCATGAAGAAATTCATCCCGATGGCGAAAAAGAACGACAGCCGCCCGGCGAACTTGTCCACATCCATGCCGCGTTCAATCGCCGCTTTCACATATTCGCGGCCGTCGGCCAGCGTGTAGGCCAGTTCCTGAACAAGGTTCGCGCCGGCCTCTTGCATGTGGTAGCCGGAAATCGAGATGGAGTTGAACTTCGGCATCTCGGCGCTGGTGTATTCGATGATATCCGCAATGATCCGCATCGAGGGTTCGGGCGGATACACATAGGTGTTGCGCACCATGAATTCCTTGAGGATGTCGTTCTGGATCGTGCCCGACAGCAGCGCGCGGTCATGGCCCTGCTCTTCGCCGGTGACGATGAAATTCGCCAGAATCGGGATCACCGCGCCGTTCATCGTCATGGACACGGAAACTTGATCCAGCGGAATGCCGTCGAACAGGATCTTCATGTCCTCGACGGAATCGATAGCCACACCGGCCTTGCCGACATCGCCCACGACACGCGGATGATCGCTGTCATAGCCGCGATGCGTCGCCAGGTCGAACGCGACCGAAACCCCCTGTTGTCCTGCCGCCAGCGCCTTGCGGTAGAAGCGGTTGGATTCCTCGGCTGTCGAGAACCCGGCATATTGCCGGATGGTCCAGGGACGGCCTGCATACATCGTGGCCTTCACGCCGCGCGTAAAAGGTTGCTCGCCGGGCATCGTGCCCAGATGCGGCAGCCCCTCGACATCCTCGGCGGAATAGACGGGATTCACGTCGATGCCTTCCAGCGTTTTCCACGTCAGATCGTCCAGTGGACGGCCGCGCAGTTCTTTCTCAGCGACCGAACGCCATTGCTCTTTCTTGGGTGTCATGGGCTTGTCCTCTTGCAATATGTCTGCCGGGATCCGCTATGCGGATCCCTGGCGAAGCGATTGGCGGAAAGTTTTTCGCGGCTTGCATGGGTTGCGACCTTCGCAATGGTGGCGCAAGGTCCTATATTCCTTAGTTACAGGAGTAAGTATGACCCTTTCCCGACAGCTCTTTTCCGCGATTTTCGCGACCGCTCTGGCGATCAGCCCCGCCATCACCGCCGCCGCGGAAGAGGTGGCGCAAGAGCTGTTGCTGAACCCGCCCGAGACCGAAGAATTGCCGCTGGTGCGCAGTGCCGAAGGAGTCGACCTGGCAGAGTATCTGTGGATCAAGCGGCCCATCATCGTCTTTGCCGACAGTTCCGCCGACCCCCGGTATGTCCAGCAGATGCAGTTCATCAATGAGCGGATCGACGATCTGGCGTTGCGCGATGTCGTGGTGCTGACCGACACCGATGCCTCCACCGCCAGCCCCGCGCGGCAAAAGCTGCGGCCGCGCGGCTTCATGCTTGCGATCCTCGGCAAGGATGGCGGCGTCAAGCTACGCAAACCGCTGCCGTGGAGTGTTCGGGAAATCACCCGCTCGATCGACAAGTTTCCGACGCGCCGGCAGGAAATCCGCGACCGGCACCCGGCCCGGCCGTGACAGAGGGCTCTTGCGGCCTGTAGCGCCGTCGCCTGACGGTGCCAATCGACGTTTTCAGATGTCGATTGGCACCGAAACACACGCGACAAAACAGGCGGCGGCCAAGATGTCAGGCCATCGCGCGCCGCGTCGGCACTGACGCTTGTAAACCACCCACATGCCTGCGGTGACGCGACTATCTGGCCCGGCCTGAACATGGCGGTTTATTCAAACTCCATGATGATGTCATCAACGGCAAGATTCTCGCCAGCGGCGGTGTTGATCTTGGTGACGATGGCCTTCTTCTCGGCGCGCAGGATGTTCTCCATCTTCATCGCTTCGACAGTGCAAAGCGACTGGCCCTCCTGCACTTCCTGTCCGACCTCGACATCGACCTTCACGATCAGGCCCGGCATCGGACAAAGCAACAGCTTTGACGTGTCCGGCGGCATTTTCACCGGCATCAATCGCGCAAGTTCGGCCTGGCGCGGTGTCCGCACATGAACCTTCAGATCGGCACCCCGGCTGCGGATGCGGAACCCGCCCGAGATCTTGCCGACCTTCAGCACCAGCGGCGTATCATCCACCGACATGCGCGCCAGCGCATCACCCGGCGTCCACTTGCCCGAAACCCGCAGCGCATCGCCATTGTCGAACGTCACCGTGGCACCCTTCGGATCGGCAGAGACGACGACATCGTAATCGACATCCTGCAACGCGACATTCCACTTTTCCCCGACATGGCGTTCGTGGTTGTCCAACCGGCCCGATACCCGCGCGCGCCGGATCTCGGCCACCCGATTCATCGCCGCCGCAGCCGCAGCGATACGCTGTAAATCGGCTTCGGGCAGGGTCACGCCCTCGAACCCTTCGGGGTATTCCTCTTCGATGAAGGCCGTGGTCATATCGCCGCTGGTGAATTTCGGATGGTCCATCACCGCCGACAGGAACGGCAGGTTGTGCCCGATCCCCTCGACCTCGAAACTGTCCAGCGCGACGCGCATTTCTTCAATGGCCTGCTCGCGCGTGGGTGCCCATGTACACAGTTTGGCAATCATCGGATCGTAATACATCGAGATTTCGCCGCCCTCGAAAACGCCCGTGTCATTGCGCACGGCAGAGTAGGCATCGGCATGCTCTTCGGGTGGACGATAGCGGGTCAGTCGCCCGATTGACGGCAGAAACCCGCGATACGGGTCTTCGGCATAAAGCCTGTTTTCGATGGCCCAGCCGTTGATCTTGAGGTCATCCTGAACAAAGGACAGTTTCTCGCCCGCCGCGACACGGATCATCTGCTCCACCAGATCAACGCCGGTGATCAGTTCGGTCACCGGATGTTCCACCTGCAAGCGGGTGTTCATTTCAAGAAAGTAGAAATTCCGCTCGCCATCGACGATGAATTCCACGGTGCCCGCACTGGCATAATCCACGGCCTGCGCCAGCGCCACGGCCTGATCGCCCATTGCCTTGCGGGTGGCCTCGTCCAGGAACGGGCTAGGTGCCTCTTCGACGACTTTCTGGTTGCGGCGCTGGATCGAGCATTCCCGTTCATGCAGATAGACCGCATTGCCATGCGTGTCCGCCAACACCTGAATTTCAATGTGGCGCGGCTGGGTCACGAATTTCTCGATGAAGATACGGTCATCGCCAAAGCTGTTGGCGGCCTCGTTCTTCGAGGACTGAAACCCTTCGCGGGCCTCGTCATCATTCCAGGCGATCCGCATGCCCTTGCCGCCGCCACCGGCGCTGGCCTTGATCATCACCGGATAGCCGACCTGATTGGAGATTTTCACCGCATCTTCGGCATCCTCGATCAAGCCCATATAGCCGGGCACCGTCGAAACGCCCGCCTCCTGCGCCAGCTTTTTCGAGGTGATCTTGTCACCCATCGCCTTGATGGCCCCCACCGGCGGCCCAATAAAGGCCACGCCTTCAGCCTCCAGCGCCTCTGCGAATTTGGGGTTTTCGGACAGGAAACCATAGCCGGGATGCACGGCTTCGGCACCGGTCTGGCGGATCGCGTCCATGACCTTTTCAATCACGATATAGGATTGGTTGGCCGGAGCAGGCCCGATATGAACCGCCTCATCCGCCATCTTGACGTGCAGCGCGTTGCGATCCGCATCCGAATAGATCGCCACCGTCTTGATGCCCATCTTGCGGGCAGTCTTGATGACTCGGCAGGCAATCTCGCCACGGTTGGCGATCAGGATCTTCTTGAACATCTCCGGTCCCTTCACTGTAGTGTAGCGCAGGCCTGACCTGCGGTATCGGCATGAAAAAGGCCGCCCGTGCAATTGACTGCACGAACGGCCTTGGAATTATTTCTCTCTATCGCGCGCTGCGCTGTCAGCCGCGCCTTCGCAACACCCTGTGGTGCGGGTGTTCCGATGAACGCCGCACGGGCAGCATACCGATCAGCAGCGGTTCGGGTAGGTTCGGCAATAGGCGACGTTTGCCGCAGCCCCCACAGCCGCGCCGGTAAGCGGATCGCCATCCGTGACGACAGCACCCGCAGCCCCCGCGCCACCACCGATGATCGCCTGTTCACCAAGCGTGTCGCCACAGGCCGAAAGACCGATGATACCGGCCCCCAAAACGACCCATTTGATTGTGTTCGCGAACATGTCCTGTCTCCTTCACCTTTGTTCCGGAGGATAACACAGGAGCGCGCCAGCTTGTTCCAACACAAAGCCGATAATGACCCCGCATAGGCAAAACCTTGCCAATGCAAAGGTTTAAACTCATCATCACCCAAACAAAAAACGGGCGGCAGGCCTTGGGGAAGACCTCGCCGCCCGATAGGGGAAGGGTAACGGTGATCGGGTTGCATCGAAATGCCGCCCTCTCGCAATACGAGGACACTGCGCCGAAGAACCGCCATCGCCAAGCAGGTTTCTTCAAAACCGCTCAGGTCAGCGCAAAGCCGCCTATTCCACCCTAAGGTGAGCGGATTCATGCCCACTCGCCTTCGTCAAATGCTTGCGGAAAGGATGCGCGGGCAACGGCTTCGTCGATGACCAGAAGCGCCTCATAGTCTGTGGGATCGAAGTCATCCCCTACTGGTTTGACCTCGCGACCTAAAAGCCACCCCAAACGTCCCGCGTCCAGGTTGCCCCGTTCGAACGGCTCGGTGCCGAAATGCTCCCACAAAGCCGCCAGAAATGCCTCGTCGGCGCGGCGGTCCGGCGCACGGCGATCAGCATAGCGTTCGCGGCGCACTAGTGGCGACGCTCCCTTAGAATTTGCACGACGGACAGTAAACTGGAAATCTGAACCGGGAAGACGCCCCGGAAAGCCGCGATGCTTCAGCATGCCCACCCCTCCGTCATCGCAGAGGCGCGGTATGTGGGCTGGGGCGAGGCGGGCCTGATGGCCCGCTTCGCCAAGCGATTACTTGTATTTACCGGTGTAGGTCGGCTCTGTCGAAATGGGTTCCGGATCGACGACGACATATTCTTCCTGCGCAGGTGCGCAGGCCGAGATTGCGGCGACGAAGCCAAACATTGCGACGAGTTTGATGCTCTTGGACATCTGATTCTCCTGCCAATTTCAATGAATGCGGCAGAATCCTTTGATCCTACACGCCCTCGTTTGTGTATAACGGCTGCAAAGCTGCATCCGTTCCCGAGAATATCAAACCGCGCGACAAAAAGATACATGGCCGGTAACGCGTCAGCGGCATGCGTTGCAAAGACAGCAACACCAAATCCACATGCATTTAGACGCGCAACATCTTGTTTATACATCAATATATCTCCCAGGTGCAGCGACCGTCTTCGATGATATAGGCTTCGAAATATTGTATGTGATCAGGCGACATGACGCCGAAATCAACCGGCTGTTCCGACAAGCTGACAATGATGCGGTCCGGCGTGGCATCCAGCCTGTCAAGATTTGGAAGCGCAAACGCCTGGCAAAGCACCTGCATGTCCTGCGCCACGTCATCAAAGCTTAGCGCGTCTGGCCCTGCCGCGATCTGATGGGCCACGAAACGGAACCGGTAAACATGCCCCGCCCCTTCCTGCTGATCTTCTTGAAGTGCTTCGTGAAAAATCACGGACTGACCGGACGGCAAAATCAGATCGACAGGATCGCCGCTTGCCGCCTGTACCGAACCGACAGACATCAGCAGTGCCGACATGTAAAAACCCGCCAGTCGACCCGACAAATGTCTGACTTTCCTAAAGTTTGCAGAGATTAGCAGACAGCCCCGACCTTCTTTCGAAGCTCCTCCCGTCGGGGCCGTCTTGCCGCGCGGCGTACCCGCGGCTGCCTGCCGGCTGCGTAAGGCGGACATGATGCTCATGCGCGCCCCCGGCGTCTCTTCTCGGCCCATCTGGACCACCGCGCGCGATGCGCAGGGTCGGACAGAAGGTCCGCAAGATCTTGATTTGCGTGAGGGGGAATTGCCGCGCCATTGGCCATTTGGCCCCCAGCACGCACGATCACCCCCGTTTGACCGAGGGTCACCTCTACCACAGGCGTGAAACCACGCAAGCTTTTTAGCTTGCGCCATACATCCTGCCGAACCTGCCGGGCGAGCCGCGCAGGGTCAAGTGGCGGAAACTCGCTCACAGCCTCGATATCGAAGCGCGCGGGCAGCCTGCGGGCAAGAACATACCGGCCCTCTTCGCGCAAAATGTGCCAACCGTTGCTCATCGCCGCGCCCCCTTTTCAGCACGATAAGCCCCGGTGCAAAAACGATCAGCCTCGCACGCCGATACGTGCTGGATCAGGTGTTGCGAAGTGCCGCGATCAGGTCGGCTTTGTTCATGCCTGACCTGCCTGAAACGTCCAGTTCCTGAGCGCGTTTGTAAAGCGCATCGCGGGTCCAGTCCTCGTATGGCTTTGCCTTGCCGCCTTTCTTCGAAGGATGCATGTCGTCGTTGGCCTGCGCATTCGCGATCCGCGCAGCTTTTTCCTTCGACGCGCCGTCCTCGCGCAGCGCCTGATAGGTCTCGTCGTCCTTGATGGACGGTCCGTGGTTGCGGGTCATGGCACGCTCCTTTGCCCACCAACACGGGCATCGCCGGGAAAGTTCCCGAAGATCCGTTGCAAGCAGGCTGTGGTCGCTGAGACATGGAGAGGCCCTTAAAATTGCTGTCTTGCTGCGCCCCGGAGGCGCAGGATTCCCACGGTGTACATCGCCGCCGCATGTCCGATCAAAGCGGAATATTGTCGTGTTTCTTCCACGGATTGGTCAGCTTCTTGCCCCGCAAGGATGCAAAGGCGCGACTGACCCTGCGGCGGGTTGATCTTGGCTGGATGACCTCGTCGATGAACCCACGCTCTGCCGCAACAAACGGATTGGCGAAGCGATCCTCGTAATCCGCGGCATGGCTTGCGATCTTGTCGGCATCGCCCAGATCTGCACGGCGAATGATCTCTGTCGCGCCCTTCGCCCCCATCACGGCAATCTCGGCCGTGGGCCAGGCATAGTTGAAATCGCCGCGCAGATGCTTGGAGGCCATCACGTCATACGCACCACCATAGGCTTTGCGCGTGATGACCGTGACCTTGGGCACCGTCGCCTCGCCATAGGCAAACAGCAGCTTTGCCCCATGCTTGATAACGCCGCCATATTCCTGACCTGTGCCCGGCAGAAAGCCCGGCACATCGACAAAGGTCAGGATCGGAATTTCGAACGCATCGCAGAAGCGTACGAACCGCGCGGCCTTGCGGCTGGAATCAATGTCCAAACACCCCGCAAGAACCATAGGCTGGTTCGCAACCACGCCCACGGTCTGTCCTTCCAGACGGATGAACCCGGTTATAATGTTCTTGGCGAAATTTTCCTGAATCTCGTAGAAATCAGCCTCGTCCGCGACTTTCAGGATCAATTCCTTCATGTCGTAAGGGCTGTTGGCGTTCTCCGGGATCAACGTATCGAGCGACGGTTCCAACCGGCCCGGCTCATCAAAAAACGGGCGGACGGGTGGTTTCTCGCGGTTGTTGAGCGGCAGCAGATCAATCAGGCGGCGCACTTCGGCCATCGCTTCAACGTCATTTTCAAACGCGCCATCGGCAACGGAGGATTTTTTCGTATGGGTGGACGCACCGCCCAGTTCTTCGGCCGTGACGACCTCGTTCGTGACGGTCTTGACCACATCCGGCCCTGTCACGAACATGTAAGAGCTGTCCTTCACCATGAAGATGAAGTCGGTCATGGCGGGGCTGTAGACGGCCCCACCGGCGCACGGCCCCATGATGACAGAGATCTGCGGCACCACACCGCTGGCCATGATATTGCGCTGAAACACTTCGGCATAGCCGGCAAGAGAGGCGACGCCTTCCTGAATGCGCGCGCCGCCGGAATCGTTGATGCCAATGACCGGCGCGCCGTTCTGCATCGCCATATCCATGATCTTGCAGATTTTCTGCGCATGGGTTTCTGACAGCGATCCGCCGAACACCGTGAAATCCTGACTGAACAGATAGACCTGACGACCGTTCACCGTGCCCCAGCCGGTCACGACCCCGTCGCCGTAAGGGCGCTGCTTTTCCATCCCGAAATCGGTGCAGCGATGTGCGACGAACATATCGAACTCTTCAAACGAGTCCTCGTCCAGCAAAAGCTCGATCCGTTCGCGTGCGGTCAGCTTGCCCTTGGCATGCTGCGCCTCGATGCGCCTTGCCCCACCACCCAGGCGGGCATCGGCACGGCGGTCTTCCAGCTCTTGCAGGATATCTTTCATCGGGCGCTCCCATGTGTCATTTCGCTGGAAAATACAGCATGTTGCAAACGCAGCAAGCCTTATTCCGCAAATTTGCAAATCTTGAAAACCGACAGCAAAGCTAACTGCAAATAAGCAAACTGAACAGATCTGTGCAGATTCAGAATGGACAAGGCTCGATCCACGGCGTACCCCATGAGAAATGAATTCTCTGACACAGGTCCGTTACCTGGACCGCGCAACCCCGCCCCACATCTCTACATTGATCCTGCTTTCGGGCATGGCGGCGCTTGCGATGAACATCTTTCTGCCGTCGCTGCCGAAGATGACCGAGTATTTCGACACCGAATACGGTCTGATGCAGCTTTCAGTCGCGGTGTATCTGGCAGTGAACGCGGGACTTCAACTGGTCATCGGCCCGATCTCGGACACGTTGGGGCGGCGCAAGGTCATCCTGTTCGGGGTCGGATTGTTCTGCGTGGCCACGGTTGGCTGTCTGATCGCGACCAATATCTGGGTGTTTCTCGGCTTTCGGATGATGCAGGCGGTGATCGCAACTGCCATGGTTCTCAGCCGGGCCGTGGTTCGCGACATGTACCCACAGGACCGGGCCGCCTCGATGATCGGCTATGTCACGATGGGCATGTCGGTCGTGCCGATGATCGGCCCGATGATCGGCGGCGTGCTGGACGAATTCTTGGGGTGGCAGGCAAACTTCTGGCTACTGCTGGGGTTTGGCCTTGCGCTGTTTGTTCTGGCATGGCGCGATCTGGGCGAGACCGCGCAAAGCAGCGGGCTGACACTGCGCCAGCAATTCGGCGAATACCCAGAGCTTACAAGATCGCCGCGCTTTTGGGGCTATGCGATGGCGGCTGGGTTTTCTTCGGGATCGTTCTTTGCCTATGTCGGCGGCGCGCCGTTTGTCGGATCGGTCGTCTTCGGGCTTTCCCCGTCAGAGCTTGGCTTGTTTTTCGGCTTTCCCGCCCTGGGCTATTTCGCCGGCAATTTCTTCACCGCGCGGTTTGCCACCCGGTTCGGTATCAACAAGCTGATCCTGTGGGGGTGCCTTTGCGTGACCTTTGGTATTGGACTGGCGCTGATCCTTTTCGCAGTGGGCCTGGGCAATGCATTCGTTTTCTTCGGTTCGATGTCCTTTGTCGGCATCGGCAACGGTCTGAGCCTTCCCAACGCCACGGCGGGCCTGCTGTCGGTGCGCCCACATCTGGCCGGCACCGCGTCCGGCCTTGGGGGATCGTTTCAGATCGGCATGGGCGCGGCGTTGTCAGCGCTGGCCGGTGCTTTGCTTGTGCCGGAATGGGGGGCGTGGCCGCTTCTGCTGATCCAGTTCGCGACCTCCGTGCTTGCCGTGTGCTCGATCCTGCTGGTGATCCGGCGCGAACGGAAGGTCTTTGCCCAGCCATTATAGAGGCAGCCTTGCAGCGTTGACTTTGCAAAGCTAGCATCCGCCTATTGCTAATCCGCAAAGGGCGACAAGATGGCGACGCAGAAATTGTATGCCGGCGCAAAACTGCGCGAGCTGCGCACCCGTATGGGACTGACGCAAAAGGACTTTGCTGCCAAGCTGGGCGTGTCCTTGCCCTATCTCAACCAGATGGAGAACAACAACCGCCCGGTGTCCACCACCGTGGTTCTGGCACTGGTTCAACAGTTCGGCTTTGACGTCACCGAATTGGCGCAGGGCGATTCCGAACGGCTGGTGTCGGATATGCGCGAAGCGCTGGCCGATCCGGTGTTCAGCGATGCCACACCGCCGCTGGCCGATTTGCGGCTGACAGCATCGAATGCCCCGGCGCTGGCCCGTGCATTCTTGGAACTGCACCGCGCCTATCGCCAGACCCACGAACGGCTGGCCAGCCTTGACGAGGCGTTGGGCCGCGAAGGTGCACAGCTTCGCCCGTCGCCTTGGGAAGAGGTGCGCGATTTTTTCCATTATTGCGACAATTACATCGACGCCGTGGACCGCGCGGCAGAGAAATTCGCGGGCCTCGCGCTGGAACATGGCGACATGCGGACCGGCACCCAGATCCGGCTGGAGCGCAACGGTGTCACGGTGCGCTATGCCCGCGTCGGCCCGTTGCGACATTTCGATCCGGATACGCGCACACTGACACTGTCAGCGTTGGCAGCACCGGCGACACAGACCTTCCAGATGCTGCTTCAGGTGGCGCTGCTGCATCAGGATCAGTTGCTGGAGGCGACACTGGATCTGGCGCGGTTCCAGTCAGAAGAGGCCAGATCAATCGCCAAGATCGGTCTGGCCAACTATTTCGCGGGCGCCGCGCTGATGCCCTACACCGCCTTTTTGACCGAGGCCCAAGAGGTCCGGCACGATCTTGAACTGCTGGCGACCCGGTTTGGCGCCTCGCTGGAACAGGTGGCGCACCGGCTGTCCACGCTGCAACGCCCTCAGGCGCGCGGCATCCCGTTCTTCTTTGTGCGGGTGGATCAGGCAGGCACGATCACCAAGCGTCACTCGGCCACGCGGCTGCAATTTGCGCGGTTTGGCGGTGCCTGCCCGCTATGGAACGTCCACCGGGCGTTCGAGACGCCGGGCCGGTTCTTGCGGCAATTGGCCGAAACGCCGGACGGCGTGCGCTATGTCTCGCTGGCGCGGGATGTCTCGAAACCCGGCGGGCATTACGGCGCGCCGGTGCGGCGCTACGCCATAGCACTTGGGTGCGAGGTCGCCCATGCCGCGCAGTTGGTCTATGCCGATGGGCAGGATCTGTCGCAGGACAAAGCGTTTGAGCCAATAGGCATTTCCTGCCGGATCTGCGAGCGCACGAAGTGCCATCAACGCTCTGTTCCCCCGCTGGAGCGGCGGTTGACCATCAGCCCGCATCACCGCGACACCCTGCCATATGAGGTGAACTGAGCGGCGGAAAAACTGCCCCGCTGACGAGCGCGTGTCCTCTGGCATGTGGTCAGAAGCGCCGCTGCCGATACTACGGAAAGGTCAAAGCTTGGTCGCTGTCGACACCGGGGTCAACGGGCGCCGTTTCAGGACCGCCTCGCGCCATGTGATAAAGCTGACCGCAGCCAGAATGATCGAGCCGCCGAAAATCACCCACAGATCGACAGGCTCCGCGAAGACCAGCGCGCCCAACGCAACCGCCCAGACAAGCTGAAGATAAGTCACAGGCTGCGTCACGGTGATCGGTGCCTCCCGAAAGGCCAGCGTCATCAGGAAATGCCCCAAGGTCGCCGCGCAGGCGACCCCGAACAGCACCAAAAGCGCATAGCCATCCGGCGTCACCCAGACCGGCCAGGCCAGCGGCACCAGCCCGATCGTGACCGAAACCGACAGGGTTGCCACGATCAGCGTTGCAGGCACCTCATCGGCAAGGATCTTCGCTGTCAGATAGCTGATCGCAAAAAACACGGATGTGGCAAGCATCGCCAGATGACCGGGCTCCAACGCCCGGAATCCCGGACGCACGATCACCAGCGCGCCCAGCAATGCACAGACTACTGCCAGCACCCGCCGCACCGCCAACCGTTCGCCCAGCACAAAGACCGCACCAACGGTCACAAAGGCGGGCGTGAGATAGCCCAGCGACGTCACCTCCGCCAACGGGATGCGGGTCATCGCATAGAACCACAGGCTGACCCCGACTGCATGCACGATGCCGCGCATCCCGATCAACCGCCATTGTCGCCCCGTCAACTGCGTTCTCAGAACGCCGCGCAGCATCGGCAGAAACAGCACCACCCCCATGATATAGCGCAGAAACGCCGCCTCAGAGGCCGGCACCCGCCCGTCCAACAGCTTGACCAGTGCAGTCACAGCGACAAAGCACAGCCCTGCTAGAAGCATCAGGAACGCACCCTTGTAGATATTCTGATCAGCCTGTGTCATGGCGCGCAACAGACCCTGCCATGCGGGCGTGTTCAAGGCGAAACAACCGCGTCCCGCAAAATTCTGCGGCACCATTTGCAGGCCCACCGCTCGGTCCGCGTCAGCCCGATACCAAGGTCGCGGCTATGGCCCACATGATCACGCCGATCAACGCATCCAGCACCCGCCACGCCATCGGCCGGGCAAACACTGGTGCCAACAAGCGCGCGCCATAGCCCAATGCAAAGAAAAAGGCGAAGGAAGCCGTCACCGCGCCGATGCCAAACGGCCAGGCCGCGTATTGCGCGGACACAGACCCCAACAAGACCACCGTATCAAGGTAAACATGCGGGTTCAGCCAAGTCAGTGCCAGGCATGTCAGAAGGGCCGCACGCAGCGATCCTGCGCCCCGCCCGGCCTCCAGCACCTCGCCGCCGCGCCACGCTGCCCCAAAAGCGCGCGCACCATAGAAAAACAGAAAAACCGCGCCGCCCCACCGCATCGTCGCACCAAGGGCGGGCATCGTTTCGATCAAGGCACCAAACCCGGCCACGCCCGCCACGATCAGCACGGCGTCGGACAGCGCACAGGTCAGCGCGATAGCAAACACATGCTGTCGCCGCAGCCCTTGGCGCAGAACAAAGGCATTCTGTGCGCCAATCGCCAGTATCAAGGAAAGCCCCAAGGAGAATCCAGCAACCGCCGACTTCATCATGTTCCGCTTGCGCCTTCTCTGTCAGATCAACAGGCCCGCAGCCTCCCAAAGACGCGGATCTCTCACCACAAGAGCCAGCGCGGTGCCGGAGGCGACGCCAACCAAACTGCGTGCCCGGAACGGGCACCCAATCAGGTCAAACCCGCTCGCGCATAAAGGTCAAAGCTGCGCCATAACCTCGTCGGAGGCTTCGAAATTCGTCGTCACGCGCTGCACATCGTCATCATCTTCCAGCGCGTCCACCAGCTTCATCAGCTTCTGCATGGCGTCCAGATCCAGTTCGGTGGTCGTTGTCGGTCGCCAGACCAGCTTGGTCGATTCCGACTCGCCCAGTTCCGCCTCCAGCGCGTTCGCGACATCGTTCAAATCGGTATCGGCGCACCAGATCACATGGCCATCCTCAGATGATTCCGCATCCTCGGCCCCGGCCTCGATCGCGGCCATCATCACCGTGTCGGCATCTCCGGCCTCCACGGCATAGGTGACTTCGCCCTTGCGTTCGAACATGAACCCGACAGAGCCGGTCTCGCCCAGATTGCCGCCATTCTTGGTAAAGGTGGACCGCACGGTGGACGCGGTCCGGTTGCGATTGTCGGTCATCGCCTCGACAATCACCGCAACCCCATTGGGGCCATAGCCTTCATAGCGGATTTCTTCGTAATCCTCGCTGTCGCCCGCCTGGGATTTCTTGATCGCGCGATCAATCACATCCTTGGGCACGGATTGCGATTTGGCTTCCTTGACCGCCAGCCGCAGGCGCGGGTTCTTCTCGGGATCGGGATCGCCCATCTTGGCGGCTACGGTAATCTCTTTGGACAGTTTGGAGAAAAGTTTGGACCGTGCAGCGTCCTGACGTCCCTTGCGATGCTGAATATTTGCCCATTTTGAATGGCCGGCCATGTGGTTCCTACCTGAATCTGCGCGTTTGGGGTTTATCGGGCTGTCTATATGACAGCAGCGGGGCGTTGGGCAAGACCGCCCGTTGCGGCGCTCTCTGGTCAGCGCCCCGGCCGCGTTCTATGTATGCTGGATGACAACGGATCAAATCCTGCTCTTCGCGCTCTTCGGCACAATCTTCGGCCTGCTGCTGTGGGGAAAGTTTCGCTATGACATGGTCGCGTTCGCGGGCCTGATGCTGGCCGTCGTGCTGGGGCTTGTGCCGTCTGAAAAGGCGTTTTCCGGATTTGGCCATCCCGCCACGCTGATCGTGGCGCTTGTGCTGATCGTCTCGGCCGGACTGGTGCGTTCCGGCGCAGTCTATCTGATCACCCGGACGATGATCGACAGCACCCGCAATGTCGCGTCCCATATTGCGATCATGGGGGCTGTGGGTGGCGTATTGTCGGCCTTTATGAACAATGTGGCCGCGCTGGCCTTGCTGATGCCGGTGGATATGCAGACCGCCCATAAGGCGGGGCGCGCACCGGGGAAGACTCTGATGGCGCTCAGCTTTGCCACGATCCTCGGCGGCATGGTCACCTTGATCGGAACGCCCCCCAACATCATCATCGCAACGATCCGCGAACAGACGCTGGGCACGCCTTTCGGAATGTTCGATTTTGCTCCGGTCGGTGCCGCCGCCGCGATCGCGGGGCTGCTTTTTGTGGCGCTTGTTGGCTGGCGCCTTGTCCCGGACCGGGGTGCCACCGGTGCCCGCGCCGCCGATCTTCAGCAATATGTCGCCGAACTGACAGTGCCGGATGACAGCCCCCTCATCGGCAAACGCCTGAACGAGTTGCGCCCCGAAGCGGAGGCCTCCGATGTCGCCATGCTTGGCCTGATCCGCGACGGCGAACGCCGTTACGGGCGGCAAGGCAACACGCCGCTGCGGGCGCAGGACGCGCTGGTACTGGAGGCAACCCCCGAAGCGCTGGACGAATTCCGCTCTGCCCTGAAGCTCGATTTTTCCGACACGCGGCGCGAAGAGCTGCTGGAGGTCGAGGGTGACGGGCTGCGCTTGATAGAAGTCGTGGTCCCGGAAAACTCTCCCCCTGTCGGGCGCACGATGCAAAGCCTTGGGCTGGCCTGGCGGCAGCGCACCGTGCTGATGGGCATTTCGAGGCAGGGCCGACGCCTCAGCCGTCAGGTCCGCAAGACCGAGATCCGGCCCGGTGACATTCTTCTGTTGCTTGCGCCGCGCGAAACTGCCGACGACGTGGTGACATATCTCGGCTGCCTGCCGCTTGCCAGCCGCAGGCTTGCAGTGACGCAGGATCGCAAGACATGGATCGCGATCGGCCTGTTCGGATCCGCCGTGGCGGCGGCATCATTCGGGCTGGTCTACCTTCCTGTCGCATTGGGGCTGGTCGTGATCGGTTATGTTCTGGCGCGTATTCTGCCATTGGCAGAGATTTACGATCATATTGAATGGCCGGTTGTGGTCCTTTTGGGCAGCATGATCCCGCTAGGCGCGGCGCTGGAGGATGCGGGCGGCACCCAGCTGATCGCACACGGCCTGGTCGGACTGACCGAAGGCTGGGCACCCTGGATGATCCTTGGCGTGTTGATGGTGGTGACCATGACCCTGTCGGATGTTCTCAACAACACTGCCACCACCATTGTCGCCGCCCCCGTCGGGATCGAAATGGCGCGGACGCTGGACGTGTCGCCTGATCCGTTTCTGATGGCCGTGGCGGTGGCTGCCTCTGCGGCGTTCCTGACGCCGATCGGGCATAAGAACAACACGTTGATCCTTGGCCCCGGCGGTTACCGGTTTGGCGATTACTGGCGCATGGGCTTGCCACTGGAGATCCTTATCGTCGCGGTCACACTGCCGGTACTGATGATTGTCTGGCCGTTCACGCCCTGACAAGGTTTGATCTGACGGAGTGCGCGTGCCGCGCACACAGGGTTCATTTTTGCGTACACGCAGATGGGGCGCTGCCCCCGCCCATGCTGGCGCATGGTCTCCCCCGCGTTGAATTTAACTGACCGACCAGGCGATTGCTTGCGTCAAGCAGTTGACCCCTATAGCGGCCAGATCAGCGGGATCAGCAGTGCCGAGAGCAGACCCACCGACAGGTTCAGGGGGATGCCCACCTTCATGAAGTCGGTAAAGCGGTATCCGCCCGGCCCGTAGACCAGCGTATTGGTCTGATACCCGATAGGCGTGGCAAAGCTACAGGACGCGGCAATCATCACCGCCACGACAAGCGGTCGCGGATCGACGCCAAGCGCCTGCGCCAAACCGATGGCGATCGGCGTAACCACCACGGCCACCGCGTTGTTCGACACCAGTTCCGTCAAAACTGAGGTCAGCAGATAAATCGCCCAGATCAGCAGCGGCCCCGGCAGCATCCCCATATAGGGCGCCGCGCCGCTCACGATCAGCTCTACCGCGCCGGATGCCTGAAGCGCCGCGCCTATCGCGAGCATCGAGAAGATCAGCGACAGCAACCGTCCGTCAACGAAGGAGAACGCCTCATCCGCGTCAATGCAGCGGGTGAGAAACACCATCGCCACGGCAAAAACGGACAACATCAGGATTGGCGCGATGCCGAAAGCCGCAAGGATCACGATACCGAACAGGGCGATGATCGCAATCGGGGCGTGGTTGCGGCGGAAGGCGCGGGCCGAGGGCTTGGTCACATCCACCAGTTCCATCTCGCTGGCAAGCCGCTGGATGTCGGCAGGCGCGCCTTCCAGAAGCAGCGTGTCGCCGACGCGCACCACCAACTCGTCAAGCTGACGACCGATATTCTGGTTCCGACGGTGCACAGCCAGAGGATAGACCCCGTAGCGACGGCGCAAACGCAACGCGCCAAGGCTGCGCCCGACCATCTTGCAGCCCGGCGTGATCAGCACCTCGACCGTCGACGTCTCTACCGCCGAGACCTGATCCACACGCTTGAGTTCGCGGTTCGATTGCAGGCTGAGAATTTCAGTCATCTGCGTGCGCAACACCACGCGGTCGCCAACCTGAAGCGTGACCGCCTTGAGATCGCGGCGCAGCGAGGTGTCGCCGCGCACCACGTCGATCAGCCGCACCCCTTCGCGTTTGAAAAGCTGCACGCCGGTGACTTCGCGGCCGATCAGGTTGCTGTCGGGGGGAATCACCGCCTCGGTGAAGAATTTCATGCGGCTTTTGTCGGACAGCATCATCGCCATGCTGTCGCGATCGGGCAGCAGGATCGGCCCCAGAAAGCGCAGATAGAACATCCCCCAGGCCACCAGCGCCAGGCCAAGCGGCGTGACCTCGAAGATGCTGAACGGTTCCAGCCCGGCAGAGCGCGCAACGCCGTCGACCAGCAGGTTGGTGGAGGTCCCGATCAGGGTAAGCGTGCCTCCGAGGATCGCCGCATAGCTGAGCGGGATCAGCAGCTTCGAGGCCTGAATGCCCAAGGTGCGCGACAGTTGCACGAAAACCGGGATCATCACCACGACCACAGGCGTGTTGGATACAACCGCAGAAGAGGCCAGCACGAAGGCCAGCATCATGCCAATGGCCAACCGCGGGTTCTTTTGCGCCTGCTTGTCAGCGAGAGAGGTGAACGCCTCCAGCGCGCCGGTGCGCACCAACGCACCCATCACGATGAACATCGCGGCAATCGTCCATGGTGCGGGGTTGGACAACACGGCGAGCGCGTCGTCATAGGGCAAAACGCCGGTGGCCAACATGACCGACGCCCCCGCAATGGCCACCACCTCTGTCGGGTAGGTCTCACGCAGGAACAGCACGAACATGGCCGCCACGACAGCCAGGGCAAACATGGCTTGTCCGGTTTGCGACAATTCGAAGAGTTGCATCAGCCTGCCCGGCCCCCGCTCTTGTTTTCAGACTGCATTCTGACCTGTGCCGAGGTCGGGGGCAAGCGCCGCGCGTGGTCTTGGCTGCATAACCGCTACGCCGACCAGCAGACTTTTCGCAACCAGTTGCTGTAAAAACATCCCCCCGGACGGCATGTGCCCGGTGCCTCCGGCCAACATCGCCATCAGCGGCCGGGGCCTGCGCGCTGCCGCGGCACCGCCTTGGGTCAGCACGACAAATGACAGCGCAAGCGCACCTGTCATGGCGCGGCAGGCTCCAACCGGCCACCGCGGCGGATCATGTGGATTGAGGTCGCACGACCGGTGCGGTCATCCGTCTCGACCAACACGCCCGACAATGTCGCCTCGCCCCGTGCGGGCTGGAACCGTTCCTTGGCCATGCCGGTCACGAAACGGCGCATCGGTTCCGCCTTTTCCATGCCGATGACAGAGTTGTAATCGCCGCACATACCGGCATCGGTCAGATACCCCGTGCCGCCGGGAAGGATCTGCGCGTCCGCCGTGGGCACATGCGTATGGGTGCCGACGACAAGGCTGGCGCGGCCATCGCAGTAATGCCCCATCCCCATCTTCTCGGATGTGGCTTCGCAATGCATATCCACCAAAATCATCTGCGCCTGCCCACCCAGCGGATGCTTGCGCAGCACCTCGTCCACGGCGCTGAACGGATCGTCATAGGCGCGTTTCATGAAGACCTGCCCCAGAACCTGAAGCACCAGAACCTTGCGGCCCCGCCGATCCGTGAACAGGCCGTGTCCACGCCCCGGCGCGCCCTTGGCAAAGTTGAGCGGCCTCAGAATACGCGTCTCGCCCTCGATATGACGCAGCATGTCTTTCTGGTCGAAGGCGTGATCGCCGAGCGTGACACAATCCGCGCCCGCCTCTAGCAACAGCTTGGCGTGTTCGCCAGTCAGCCCCATGCCGTGGGAGGCGTTCTCGCCATTCACGACGGTGAAATCGACGCGCAGATCGGCCTGCAACTGACGCAAGCCGGTGCTGATAGCCGTGCGCCCGGCGCGGCCCATCACGTCTCCTAGGAAAAGTGTTCTCATACCCGATCCCTAGGCTGGCGCGGCGCGAAGGGCAAGAGGCGGCCAATCCTGCCGCCTCGTCTTTTGCGTCGCATCATTGTCAACTGGACCACGGCCGCCGGAGCGACGCAAAGCGCCAGACACGCCCGGGGCCGGACGCTCTTGCGTCCGGCCCCGGGCGTCGCCCGCAGGGCGGCGCTGATCCAGTGCGCGCATGGCGCGCCCAATGTGGAAACGCACGACCGGCGGATCAGGGCGTGACGATACCGGTCTCGGTAACAATCATGTCCAGCTTCTGGTCAGTCGGTTCAAGCGGCAGATCCGTCGCTTCCTGTGCGGCAAATGCAAACCCTATCGCCACCGTCGGGCGATGCTCGCACAATCCCTCCAGCGTCCGGTCGTAGAACCCTCCACCATAGCCCAGACGGTCGCCCTTGCGCGTGAACGCGACCAAAGGAATAATCAGGATCTCCGGCACCATCAGACGTTCCGTTACGGGCACCTGCGCCCCGAACGGCCCATCGGCCAAATCACAATCCGGCTCCCACAGGCTGAACACCAATGGCTGCCCCGCCCCGCGGATCACCGGCACACCGACCGGACCGTGGGCGCTGGCTTCGGCCATCGCTGCCAGAGGGTCGATCTCGGTCCGCATCGGCATGTACCCAGCCAGAGGAACGCCGCGATACCCGGCCAGCACCTCTGACAGGGCCCCGGCCTGCCCCGGGGCGCGCATGTCGAACGCCTGTTTGCGGCGCGCAAAAGCGGCTTTGCGGGCCGCATCCTTTTGTTCGGCAAGTGTCACAGCAGCACCAGAACAGCGAGGCCCAGAAACGCAAGAAAGCCCACAATATCCGTCACCGTGGTGACGAACGCCCCCGATGCCAGCGCCGGATCGACGCCCACGCGCTGCAAGATCACCGGAATCGCGGTTCCCGCAAGACCAGCGATCACAAGATTGATGACCATGGCCGCAGCAATCACATAACCAAGCTGCCAGGAACCGAACCAGACAAGACCCACGATCCCCATGATCAGCGCAAAGATCAGCCCGTTGATCAGCCCGACCAGCACTTCACGTCGCAGCACTCGCCAGACGTTGGCCCCGGTCAGGTCCTTGGTTGCCAGAGCGCGCACCGCGACGGTCAGTGATTGCGTGCCCGCATTGCCCCCCATCGAGGCCACAATCGGCATCAGAACAGCCAGCGCCACAAGGCTTGCAATCGCGCCCTGGAACTGGGCAATCACCAGCGAGGCCAGCACCGCCGTCACCAGATTGACCCCCAGCCATGGCAGCCGCTGGCGCGTGGTTTCCAGCACCCTGTCCGACAGGCTCGATTCCTCGCCAACACCGGCCAGACGCAGGATGTCCTCTTCATGCTCTTCGTCCAGAACGGTCATCGCGTCGTCAATGGTGATCATACCGATCAGACGGCCCTCATCATCGACAACAGGTGCCGAAATCAGGTGATACTGGTTGAACGCATAGGCAACATCGCCCTCATCCTGCGTCACCGGAATGACCCGGAACATCTGCTCTGTCAGATCGCGCAGGGGCACGTCGCGTCGTGACGCCATGATCTTGCCAAGCGTGACATTGCCAATCGGATGCAAGCGCGGATCGACGAGGATCACATGGTAGAACTGCTCCGGCAGGTCGTCCTGGCCACGCAGATAGTCGATCGCCTGGCCCACCGTCCAATGCTCGGGTGCCATCACCACCTCGGTCTGCATCAGGCGACCGGCAGAATATTCCGGATAGTTCAGCGACCGCTGCACCGCATCCCGGTCGGAATCCTCCAGCGCGTCCAGAATGGCGTCGTGCTGGGTCTCTTCGAGATCCTCCAGCAGATCGACCACATCGTCGCTGTCCATCTCGCGGACGGCATCGGCAAGCACATCCGGCTTGAGGATCGAGATCACTTCTTCGCGGATCACCTCATCCAGTTCGGACAGGATTTCGCCGTCGAATTCCTTGTCATAAAGCAGGATCAGACGGCGCCGGTCGAACGGATTGATTTGTTCAAGAAGGTCGGCAATATCTGCCGCATGCAGCGGCTCCAGCAGTTCGACAAGCTGTTCGCGGTCCTCGACATCGACAGCATAGAGGATCGCCGCGATCGCCTTTTTTTCCAGCGAGTATGCCTGCTCTTCTGATTCTGTCTCGGGGATCAGGTCCTCGGTTTCTTCAGACATGCGCCCCCTCGGTTTGGTGTTGAATAGATGGTATCTGATTGACGTCGCGAACAACAGACATTGCAGAGATTTACCTTTGGAACAACGCATTTTACGGTGTTTCGGAAAAGGAACCGCACCATGACCGCAACAACCCTCTTGACCGGGCAGACCCTGACATTCAACGCCCGCCCCGGCCTGACCAGCCCTGAGGGCGCAGCGATTTACGACAGTGCGGGGGGCGTGCTGATCAAGGGCGGGAGGATCGTGGCGACCGGTTCCGCGTCAAAGCTGCGTGCCGCCCACCCGGATGCCGAGGAAATCGCTTATGGCGATGCGCTGATCCTGCCCGGCTTTGTCGATGCGCATGCGCATTATCCGCAGACCGCGATGATCGCAAGCTGGGGCAAACGGCTGATCGACTGGCTCAACAGCTATACCTTTCCCGAAGAGATGCGTTTTGGCGATCCCGCCTATGCTTCAGAGATCGCCGGTCGCTATCTTGACTTGTTGCTGGCACATGGCACCACGACGGTGTGCAGCTTTTGCACCGTGCATCCGCAAAGCGTCGACGCGTTCTTCGAGGCGGCGCAGGCCCGTGGGATGCGCGTGCTGGGCGGCAAGACCTGCATGGACCGCAACGCGCCGGACGGCCTGACCGACGATCCGCAGCGCGCTTATGACGAAAGCCGCGCGTTGCTGGACCGGTGGCACGGGGTGGACCGTCTGGGTTATGTCATCACGCCGCGCTTCTCGCCGACCTCGACGCCAGAGCAGCTGTCGGCACTGGGGGCATTGTGGTCAGAGAACCCCGATTGCCTGATGCAGACCCATCTGAGTGAGCAGACCGACGAGATCGCCTGGGTAAAACGACTCTTCCCGCAGGCGCGCGATTATCTCGATACCTATGAAATGCACGGGTTGCTGGGCGAAAACGGGCTTTACGGTCATTCAATACATTTGGAACCGCGCGAACGCGACCGGCTGGCAGAGGTGGGCGCAGCTTTGGTGCATTGTCCAACCTCCAACACGTTCATCGGCTCTGGCCTGTTCGACATGGCCGGCCTTGTCGCGGAAGGCCAGCGCATTGGGCTGGCCACCGATACCGGCGGCGGGTCGGATTTTTCAATGCTCCGCACGATGTGCGCGGTCTATGAGGTGGCGCAGTTGCGCGGTCAGCCCTTGCATCCGGCGTTTCTGTTGTGGCTGGCAACGGCCGGTTCGGCAGAAGCCCTGCGTCAGGGCGAGCATATTGGCGCTCTGGCACCGGGGATGGAGGCCGACATCTGCGTTCTGGATCTGAGTTCCACACCGGCAATCGCGCAGAGATCCCGCCGCGCAAACGACATTTGGGAAGCAGTGTTCCCGACTATAATGATGGGCGACGACCGCGCCATCCGTGATGTCTGGATCGGTGGAAACCGGGTTTTTCCACAAGGAGCGCGCTGAAGCGCACAACCTGTCACACTGCCCTACGGGCAGCGCCGAGAAGGCGATCAAGCGCATCTCTGCCCTCCATACTGTGGAAAGAGGCACGATACGAACCTGTTGAAGAACGCGTAGCCCTGCGGCAGGAAAAGACGAAGCGGGCATTTGACGATCTTAAAACATGGCTCTCGCCGAAATTTCCTAATATCTCTGGAAAATCGATGTTGGCAGCAGCCATCGATATGCGCTCGGCCGCACCCCAAAGGCGCGGGCACATTTCAAAAGCCGCTTTCTTGAACGGGACAACAATATCTGTATGCGCTCAATCACCCGGCGACTCTCGGACGCAAGGATTATCTGTTCATGTGATCACGGGCGGCGGTGACTTACAGAAAAATGGTGGGTGATAAGGGATTTGAACCCCTGACATCTTCGATGTGAACGAAGCGCTCTACCACTGAGCTAATCACCCGTTGCGCCGCGTCTTAGCGTCAGTCTTCGGTCTGTGCAAGAGGATCCTTGCCGCCGACTTGTGCCGCATTGTTCTGGCGCAGATGAAGCGTCGAGACCTGCGCATTGCCGACCAGTTTGCTACGCTTGATCTTGATCTTGCCCATCGGTTGCAGGTTGACCTCGCGCCCTGCTTTCAGCGCCTCGCCCAGAACAGCAAGGGCTGCCTCGATCGCGGGCTTGGCATCACGTTTCTTCACATCGCAGCGCGACACGACAAGTTCGATCAGCTCTTTCTTGCGAAGCTCCGATGCCACGTCGCCTATGGCCGAAACTCGCAGGCTCTCGGCCTCGACTGCGGCGATATAGGTTTGCGCCGGGGCCTGCGCTTTGGCCGCTGCGGGTTTCCTGGCTGTCGATTTTGCAGAAGTGGTTTGTGTGCCTGTCGTGCTGGGTGTGCGGGAAACTGCCATAGTTGCTATTCCTACCTTTATTCTGCCGATGATCATCAGCGACTGCGTTATTCCAAGGTCTACACAGTTTACGGATGACGATCCACCAATCCGGTGAACTTCTGTCGTCAACACTTTGCCGATGCCCCACGCAGAATGAAAAATGGGCACGCCGAAGCATGCCCATTTCAGTCTTGCTTGTGTTCGCCAGCGATCAGTGCGCAGTCGCCTGCGGGCCTTTCCCATCGACTGATAACGCAGCGGCGGCGGCTTCTTCGGCGGCCTCGTCCCATTCGATCGGTTCCGGGCTGCGGATAAGCGCGCGTTCCAGCACCTCTGACACATGGCTGACCGGGATGATTTCCAACCCGCTTTTGACGTTATCGGGAAGCTCGACCAGATCCTTTTCGTTCTCTGCCGGAATGAGCACGGTCTTGACCCCGCCTCGCAACGCCGCCAACAGCTTTTCCTTGAGCCCGCCGATCGGCATCGCGTTACCGCGCAGCGACACCTCGCCCGTCATGGCGATGTCCTTACGCACCGGAATCCCGGTCAACACCGACACGATAGACGTGACCATTGCCAGACCGGCCGAAGGACCGTCCTTGGGCGTGGCACCGTCCGGAACGTGAACGTGGATATCCCACTTCTCAAAACGGGGCGGTTTGACCCCGATCTGCGGACTGATCGACCGCACATAGCTGGATGCGGCGTCAATCGACTCTTTCATCACGTCGCCCAACGTGCCGGTGGTCTTCATCCGGCCCTTGCCCGGCAGGCGCAGCGCTTCGATATGCAACAGATCGCCACCGACGGAGGTATAGGCAAGGCCCGTCACCACGCCGACCTGATGCTGTTCTTCCGTCAGTCCATAGCGGTGTTTCCGCACGCCGAGGAAATCATCAAGATTGTCCGATGAAACCTCAACCTTGTCGGTTTCGCGCTTCACGATCTTCGTCACGGACTTCCGTGCCAGCTTGGCCAGTTCCCGCTCCAGATTCCGCACACCGGCTTCGCGTGTGTAGTAGCGAACGATGTCGGTGATCGCTTCGTCGGTCACCTCGAACTCGCCCTTCTTCAGACCGTGGTTCTTGACCTGCTTGGACAGCAGATGCCGCTTGGCGATCTCCAGCTTTTCATCCTCGGTGTAGCCCGACAGCGGAATGATCTCCATCCGGTCAAGCAACGGCCCAGGCATGTTATAGCTGTTGGACGTGGTGATGAACATCACGTTGCTGAGGTCGTATTCCACCTCAAGATAGTGGTCCATGAACGTAGAGTTCTGTTCCGGATCAAGCACTTCCAGCATCGCCGAGGCAGGGTCACCGCGGAAATCCTGCCCCATCTTGTCGATCTCGTCGAGCAGGATCAGCGGGTTTGTCGTCTTCGCCTTTTTCAGCGCCTGAATGATCTTGCCCGGCATGGAGCCGATATAGGTCCGGCGGTGGCCGCGGATCTCGGATTCGTCGCGCACGCCGCCAAGGCTGATGCGGATGAATTCGCGGCCCGTGGCCCGCGCAACCGACTTACCCAAGCTGGTTTTGCCGACGCCCGGAGGGCCGACAAGGCACATGATCGGGCCTTTCAGCTTTTTCGAGCGTTGCTGCACTGCGAGATATTCAACAATGCGTTCCTTGACCTTGTCGAGGCTGTAGTGATCGTCGTCCAGCACCTTCTGAGCCCGACCCAGATCTTTCTTGACGCGGGACTTCACACCCCACGGGATCGACAGCATCCAATCAAGATAGTTGCGAACCACCGTTGCCTCTGCGGACATCGGCGACATGTTTTTCAGCTTCTTGATCTCGGCATCGGCCTTTTCGCGCGCTTCCTTGGACAGCTTCGTGGCAGCCACGCGCTCTTCCAGTTCGGCGACTTCGTTCTGGCCGTCCTCACCGTCGCCAAGTTCCTTCTGAATGGCCTTCATCTGCTCATTCAGATAGTACTCGCGCTGAGTTCGCTCCATCTGGCTCTTGACGCGGGTCTTGATCTTTTTCTCGACCTGAAGGACGGACATTTCGCCCTGCATCAGGCCATAAACCTTCTCCAGCCGTTCGCTGACGGACAGCGTTTCCAAAAGCTCCTGCTTTTGCTCGACCTCGATGCCCAGATGGCCGGCCACAAGATCGGCCAGTTTGGCAGGCTCGGTCGTGTCGGAGACCGCGCTCAGCGCTTCTTCGGGGATGTTCTTCTTGACCTTGGCATAGCGTTCGAACTCGTCGCCAACGGTGCGCAGCAGCGCGGAAATCGCTGCCGTGTCACCGGGGATCTCGGTCAGATACTCTGCCGAAGCCTCGAAAAAATCATCATTATCGACATAGTCGGTGATCCGCACCCGCGCCTGACCTTCGACCAGCACCTTGACGGTGCCATCGGGAAGTTTCAGCAATTGCAAGACGTTGGCAAGCACGCCTGCACGAAAAATACCGTCGCTGTCGGGATCATCGACGGCAGGGTCAATCTGGCTGGACAGCAGGATCTGCTTGTCATCGGCCATCACCTCTTCCAATGCCCGGACAGATTTTTCACGTCCGACAAACAGCGGCACGATCATATGCGGGAACACCACGATATCGCGCAGCGGCAGCACTGGATAGGATGCGTTGAGGGGCTGTTGCATGCTCATTCCTTATTATTGGCAAGACGGTCTGGCCCCGAATTTCGGCAGCGCTGTCCGTCTCCTGTCTGGTCTCAAGATTTGGGGCCTAGTGTCCCCGTTTTCAACCGTCTCCACGTTTTCACGCCAGAATGACCGCGTGACACGGGGACCGCAACCACGCAATTGTGGGTAAAGCCAAAAAACGGCAACCTGCGCACCCGACGACAACCCGTCGAATGAGCAGGTGTCGGTCCCACCAACAAGGGCCACGGTCGCAACAACCCAAAGTGTCTAACTATCGGCGTTTTTTGTCAGCAGGTCTGCATTTGCAGAACTCATGCACAGTACATGCGTCGGCGCGGCGGGCGGTGCCTGCGTGCAGGTCTGGCCACCTGTGCTGCTGTCGATCCCGGTCATTTCCGGCGAGGTGCCGCCAATCATCGCGAGATGTATGGCCCAAACCGACCGAATGGAAAAAGCCGTTTTCCTTCCCCGCCGGAACTGGACAAGACTCCGATGACGGCCGCTACTGTTGGAAGATCTCTGTGCGGATCCAACAGTAGTGGCTAGAGCTTTTCGATATCGCCCATCTCACGCTGGCGGTGGAACTCGGCCTCCCAATCGGCGAACCTGCCTTGGGCAATGGCATCCCGCATGCCTTGCATGATTTCTTGGTAGTAATGCAGATTGTGCCAGGTCAGCAGCATACCTGAAATCATCTCCTGCGCCCGGAAAACGTGATGTAGATAGGCGCGTGAATAGCCTTGGCAGGTCGGGCAAGAGCAATCTTCATCCAAGGGGCGTGGGTCGTCGGCATGGCGCGCATTCTTGATGTTCACCTGCCCGCGACGTGTCCATGCCTGCCCGGTGCGCCCAGACCGCGACGGCAGCACGCAATCCATCATGTCGATGCCCCGCTTGACGGCACCAACGATGTCATCGGGTTTGCCCACGCCCATCAGGTAGCGCGGCTTGTCAGTGGGAAGCATCGCAGGCGCATAGTCCAGCACGCCGAACATCGCCTCCTGCCCCTCGCCCACGGCCAGCCCGCCCACCGCGTAGCCGTCAAACCCGATGGCGGTCAGCGCTTCGGCGCTCTCGGCGCGCAAATGTTCCGTCACGCCCCCCTGCATGATGCCGAACAGCGCATGCCCCGGCCGGTCGCCAAACGCATCGCGGGACCGCTGCGCCCACCGCATCGACAGGCGCATGCTTTCGGCCACGCGCTTATCATCGGCAGGCAGTGCGGGGCATTCATCGAAACACATCACGATGTCGGACCCCAGAAGCTTCTGGATCTCCATCGAGCGTTCCGGCGTCAGCTCATGCTTCGATCCGTCGATATGGCTGCGGAAGGTCACGCCTTTTTCGGTCAGCTTGCGCAGATCGGCAAGGCTCATCACCTGAAAGCCGCCCGAATCCGTCAGGATCGGCCGATCCCAATTCATGAACTTGTGCAGCCCGCCCAGACGCGCGATCCGTTCCGCACCGGGGCGCAGCATCAAATGATAGGTGTTGCCCAGCAGGATGTCAGCGCCGGTCGCGCGCACCGAGTCCGGCATCATTGCCTTGACCGTGGCCGCGGTGCCCACAGGCATGAAAGCCGGTGTCCGAATGTCCCCTCGCGGGGTCGAGATCACACCGGTCCGCGCCGCGCCGTCCGTGGCAGTGAGAGAGAAGGAAAATCGCGTCATGCGCCCTCCTTTGCAGCAAGCGACGCAGCTTGCCAAGCCCCCCAGCGTCGGGGCGCATTGTCTTGCGGGAAGCCGCTTGGCTTGATAGGTGCGGAAACTTACGCTTCACGCGAAGGACACACGTCATGACGGAAACACTGACCTTCGGCTGGGAGGAGTGGGTCGCCCTGCCCGACCTCGGATTGCCTGCGCTGAAAGCAAAGGTCGATACCGGCGCGCGGACCTCGGCCTTGCATGCATTCGATATCGAGACCTTCGGCCCGGCAACGCGCCCCAAAGTGCGTTTTACCATCCATCCGATTCCGGGACGCGATGATCTGATCATCCCCTGTTCCGCCACGATTATCGACCGCCGCGACGTCACTTCGTCAAATGGCGAGGCCGAACCACGCTATGTCATCTCGACGCCGATGACCGTCGGCGACGAAAGCTGGAACATCGAAATCACGCTGACCAATCGCGCCAATATGGTCAGCCGGATGTTACTGGGCCGGCAAGCGCTGAAAGACCATATCCAGATCGTCGCAACCGATCGGTTCTGCCAACCGGAACTCAGCTATGACGTGTATCATTCCACCAAGGTTCGCAAATCCGCGCCCAACCGTGCGCTGCGCATTGCCGTTCTCAGCCGCGAGAACAATTACTCCACCCGCCGCCTCGTCGAAGAGGGCGAAGAGCGTGGACATTCGGTAGAGGTCATCGACACCACGCGCTGCTACATGGCGATCAACCAGCTGGCCCCCGAAGTGCATTACGACGGCAAACGCCTGCCCCGCTATGATGCGGTCATCCCGCGCATCGGCGCGTCCATCACGCCCTATGGCACGGCCGTGATCCGGCAGTTCGAAACCATCGGCACCTATTGCTTGAACGGCTCGGCAGGCATCACCGCCAGCCGCGACAAACTTCATGCCCACCAAGTGCTGGCCTCGCAGAAGATCGGGATGCCGACAACCGCCTTCGCTGCCAGCCCCAAGGACACGTCCAACCTGATCGGACTGGTCGGACAGGCCCCGCTGATCGTCAAACTGCTCGAATCCACCCAGGGCAAAGGCGTCGTCCTGGCGGAAACCAAAAAGGCCGCCGAATCCGTCATCGACGCATTTCGCGGCCTGCGCGCAAATTTCCTGGTGCAACAATTCGTGAAGGAATCCGCAGGCGAAGACATCCGTTGTCTGGTGATCGCGGGCAAGGTCGTGGCCTCGATGAAACGCACCGGCGCCGAAGGCGATTTTCGTTCCAACCTGCATCGCGGCGGCAGCGCCACATCTGTACGCATCACCAAAGAGGAACGCGACACCGCCCTGCGTGCCGCCCGTGCCTTCAACCTTGGCTTGGCCGGCGTCGACCTTCTGCGCTCTGACACGGGCCCAAAGGTACTGGAGGTCAATTCCTCACCCGGCCTGGAAGGCATTGAAAAGGCCTCGAACAAGAACATTACCGGTCTGCTCTATGACAGCATCGAGGCCCGCGCCCGCCCCGCCCCGGTACGGCGCAGAAAGCTACCTGCCAAATCCAGCCAGCCGCCTACGACCTGACCTCTCACCTCCCCCCCTGTCAATTCTCATTGGCAAAAATACTCCGGGGAGGGTGAGGGGCTGGCCCCTCACTCCTGAACGTGCCACATCCACCGCCGCCCGGTCAGCACGGCGACGTCGCCCCCCAAAAGCCCTGTTCCCCTATCTATGGCCCAAAATGCCGCGCGGCATCTTTCCATCCGCCCCTTTACCCGGCACCTCCCATTTCCTATATGTTTGGTCAGGAAAGAACAGGACAGCCCAAATGAATGACGCGCAACCGCCCATGGAGGGCACGCCGCTGATCGAGCCATCCAGCACGGACCACCCGCTATATGACAGCGTGGTGGAAGCGTGCCGCTCGGTCTATGACCCTGAAATCCCCGTAAATATCTATGACCTCGGGCTGGTCTACACAATTGATATAAGCCCCGAAAACGAGGTCCGCGTTGTGATGACGCTTACCGCACCCGGTTGCCCGGTGGCAGGCGAGATGCCGGGATGGATCGCCGATGCGGTCGAACCGCTGCAAGGGGTGAAGCAGGTCGATGTGGATCTGACTTGGGAGCCGCCTTGGGGCATGGAGATGATGTCCGACGAAGCAAGGCTGGAACTGGGCTTCATGTAAGCAAGCGCGCCGCTTCGCCCCGCGCAACGCACTGATAGGCATCAACAAACCCTCGTGGTCTATATTGTGTCCAGCGGCGTCAATCGCGGTCAACGAAATCCGGCCGACCCCGCCAGATGCCAACGTTTCGCTTGAGCAGTGCCGCGGATCTCTTGAGAAATTCGAAACCGGGACCTATCTTGAGGTCAAGGCAAGGAGATATATCGAAATGTTCGGCATTCCCGGAAAGTCCCCGATCAGCATGACCCCCAATGCCATTCGCCAGATCACCCGGTTGATGGACAAGGAAGGGCGCGCCGGTTTGCGCATCGGCGTCAAGAAGGGCGGCTGCGCGGGCATGGAATACACCATGGACTATGTCGATCAGGCAGATCCGAATGACGAGGTCGTTACCCAAGACGGGGCCTGCATCATGATTGCGCCGATGGCCCAGATGTTCCTGTTCGGTACCGAGATCGACTACGAGACTTCGTTGCTTGAATCCGGATTTCGCTTCAACAACCCCAATGTTGCCGATGCTTGCGGCTGCGGCGAATCCATCAAGTTCAAGGATGTTGAAGAACTGGATCCTGACGCGATCACCACAACGCGCTAGGGGCTTTTCCTGCGCCGCCAACGCGATATTCCATCTCTGATCGCGTACCCTTCTGTCCCCACAAGCCGCTTGCCCTTGACGGCCCGTCTTACGCCGCCATGATGTGCGCAAATCGCATGAAGGGACCGAGATGAGACGCAAACTTGCCGCCGGAAACTGGAAGATGAACGGTACTGCCGCCGCTCTGGAAGAGTTGGCGGAGATCGCCAATGGCCCCGAGCCCGCCGCCTGCGATGTGCTGATCTGCCCGCCTTCGACGCTGTTGTCACGCGCCGCCGAGGCAATCCAAGGTAAACCTGTCTCCATCGGCGGCCAGGATTGTCATGCCGAGGCCACAGGCGCGCATACCGGCGACATTTCCGCGGCCATGCTGGCGGATGCGGGGGCAACCCATGTCATCCTGGGCCATTCCGAACGGCGTCAGGACCACGACGAGCATGACGACGCCATCCGCGCCAAGGCCCGTGCCGCGTTTGACGCGGATTTGATCGCCGTGATCTGTGTAGGTGAAAGCCTCGCAGAGCGCGAAGCGTCAAACACGCTCGACATCATTGGCGGGCAGCTTTCAGGGTCTGTCCCCGACAGCGCCACCGGGCATAATCTGGTGATCGCCTATGAACCGATCTGGGCCATCGGCACCGGCAAGGTTCCGACCACCGACCAAATCGGCGAGGTGCATGATTTCATCCGCACGCGACTGGAGCGGCGCTTTGGCGCGGGCGTCGGGCGGTCGGTCCGTATCCTCTATGGCGGGTCGGTCAAAGCCTCGAATGCCGAAGAGATTTTCGCGGTGTCGAATGTCGATGGCGCACTTGTCGGCGGGGCCAGCCTGAAGGCCTCGGACTTCCTGCCGATCATCGCCGCACTGGACGCGAGCGCGACATAGCCGGACCTTTACTTACGCAGGAATTTGCCGCGCGCCCCTCGGGTCGCGCGGCGTTCTTTTGTCAGGTCAGGGGATCAGCACCGAAGGCAACCATGTGGCCAGCGCGGGAATGTAGCTGACGGCCAGCAGCACCAGAATATTGGTCGCAAGGAATGGCAGGATGGCCACCACCACCGGGGCCAAAGGCAGGCGCGCGATGCCCGCGCAGACAAAAAGGCACACGCCCACCGGCGGCGTTGTCAGACCAATCATCAGGTTCAGCACTGCGAAGGTGGCAAAGTGCAACGGGTCAATCCCCACAGCCTGCGCCAGCGACAGAAGCGGCACAAACAGGATGATCAGTGCGGCAATTGTTTCCATGAACATGCCGACGAACAGCAACAGCAGGTTGATGATCAGGATCACCATGAACTTGTTGCCTGTCAGCGAAAGCACGCCCTCGGCGATTGCCTGCGGGATGTGTTCCGACACCAGAATCCAGCCAAACACATTGGCAAAGCCCACCAGCGCAAGGATACCCGCGGCCGACACTGCACTGTCCACCACGATGCCCGGCAGTTTGGACACTTTCAGCTCGCGGTAGATGAAGGCCCCGACCATGAAGGCATAGACAGAGGCAACAACGGCGGTTTCCGTCGGTGTGGCAAGGCCCGACAGCAGCCCGTAGATGATCAGGAAGGTCATTGCCAGCGCCCAGAAAGCCCCACCGAAGGACCGGACGACCTCACCCGCACCTTGCCACGGCTGGCGCGGAAAATCGCGGCGCGCCGAGATCACGAAACACGTCACCATCATCGCCAGCCCCATCAGGATGCCCGGCACAGCACCCGCCAGGAACATCTTGCCGACCGAGATACCGGACAGCGCGCCGACAATAATCATCGGCACAGAGGGCGGAATGATCGGCCCGACGGTCGATGAGGCTGCGGTGACTGCGGCAGCGAAATCAGCGGGATAGCCCGCTTTCTTCATCCCCGGTATCATCACCCCACCGATCGAGGCCGCATCGGCCACAGCCGTGCCGGTGATGCCACCGAACAGCATGGAGGCAGCGATGTTTGTCAGACCCAGCCCGCCGCGGATCCAGCCGACCAGCGAATTGGCAAAGCGGATGATACGCTCTGTTATGCCGCCCTGATTCATCAGGTTGCCCGCAAGGATGAAGCCCGGAATCGACAGCAGCACGAAAACATCCATGCCCGCATACATCTTTTGCGGCATGACGACGGGCGGTATCCCCGCCAGCAGCAGATAGGCCAGCGACGAGACCCCAAGCGTGATCGCGACCGGAACGCCAGCGACTAGGCCGCCGACGAAGACCAGAAACAATACAGTGACATCCATTGCTCAGTCCTCTTCGGGCTTGCGGGGTTTGCCATCTTCGGTGCCGGTCAGCATTCCGACGACGCGCAGGCTTGCAAACAGGGCCAGCAGCGCCAGCATCAGCCAGACCGTAAAATGGACGTAGTGCATTTTGATCCCCAGCGCGGGGGCGGTCTGCATCTTTCCGATGGAGACGTATTTCCAGGCATGCGGCAGCAGGTAGATCGCCAGCCCAGCGGTCACGATGCCCGCGAGAAGGCGCAGCAACCAAGGCATGCGACCCGGCAGCGACTCGCAGACGACATCGACGTTCACCAGATCACCGGTGCGAAAAGAAAGCCCTGCACCAAATGCCACCGAGAACAGCAGCGCGTAGCGCGTCAGTTCCTCGGTCCAGACCGGAGAGCTGCCGATGAAGCGCCCCACCACCTGTATCAACACCGCGCCGATCAGCACCGAAAAGGAAATTCCGGCCCCGATCCGCGCAAGCTGCACAAGGAGGTCGATTAGTCTTTCTGCGCGTTTCACCATGAGCCCCCTGGACTGAAAGGACAGCGCCGCCCGTCCGGGGCGACGCCGCCTGATCTAGATGTAACCTGTCGCTTATTCAGCGAACAGGCCTTCGACGATCGGCTTGATCTCGTCGCTGACATTCGCCAGCACCGCATCCTTGGCTTTTGCCTGGAAGGCGGCACCATCAACCTCTACGAATGTCATGCCGTTTTCCTCCAGATAGGCACGGTCGGCGGCGATGCTTTCGTTGAACAGTTCACGCTCATAGGCCTGCGCGCGCGAGGCGGCCTCCATCACGGCACCTTGATCTTCTTCGGACAGGCTTGCCCAAGTGCTTTCCGCGATGGTCAGGTAAATCCACGAACGGACATGCTCTGTCATGTTGACGTGGCTCTGCACTTCGTTAAAGCTGGCTGACCGGATCAGTGCCAGCGGGTTCTCCTGCGCCTCGATGGTACCGTTCTGAAGCGAGGTGAACACTTCGGAGAACGCCATCGGGCCGGGGTTCGCGCCAAGCGCCTTCCACACGTCGATGAACAGCGGCACGTTCGGCACGCGCATTTTCAAACCGTTCAGATCATCCGGCGAAGTGATCGGCCGGTTGGATGTCAGGTTGCGCGGTCCGCGCGCGAAATGCGCGATGGGGCGGATCTGCACCTTCTCGATGATCTGCGCCTTGATCTGATCGCCGATCTCGCCACTGGCGACTTCATCCATGTGCTCCAGCGACTTGTAGGCATAGGGAACCGCAAGCAGGGCTGCCATCGGTGCCCAGTTTTGCAGGGACTCTCCGGTGATGGTCATGTCGACCGTACCAAGCTGCATGCCGTTGATCAGGTCGATTTCCTTGCCCAGGCTTTCATTCGGGAACACCTCAACGGTAATGCGCCCGTCTGTCAGCGCGGACAGCTCTTCGCCGAACCTGACCGAGGCCATGTGCCAGGGATTGTCCTCATTGGCCAGATGGCCCAGCTTCAGCGTCATGTCCTGCGCGAAGGCAGGCGCTGTCAACAATGCCGCCACGGTTGCGGCAACGGCTGGAAGTTTCCAATTGAACGTCATGTATCCACTCCTCATAGGATAGGTGCATTGACCGGTTGGGGAAGCTCCCCCGCCGGCAGGTCGAAAAACTCGGGATGCGCGGCAACGATCTGGGTAAGGTCGGAAAGAACCTCGCGCAAATGGGTGCGGATCGCAACATTGGCACCGCGGCGGTCACCATCGGCGATGTGGTCGACAATGGTTTCGTGCTGACCGATCAGCTTGGCCACGGGGAATTGCGACAAGGAAAGATACCGCACACGGTCCATCTGCGCTTTCAGCCCCTCCACTTGCTTCCACGCCCCGCCCTTGCCTGCGGCCGCGGCGAGCGTGAAATGAAAGCGTTCATCCAAATGAATGAAATCGCTTGAATCTTTTGGGTCCAAGGCGCGCTGGACATCAAGCTGTTTGCGCAGATCCGACACCAGACCCGCATCCGGTGCCTGCGCCAGAATGCTGACAATATCGGCCTCTATCGCTTCGCGCAGAAAACGCGCGTCCAGAACGGCCGAATAGGCGATCTTGTTGACGATCGTGCCGCGCTGCGGACGCACGGCCAGAAGCCCCTGCTCTGCCAGCTTGATAAAGGCTTCACGAACCGGTTGGCGACTGACCTGATGAAGTGCGGCGATTTCGGATTCGGAAATCCGGTTTCCAGGGGTCAGATCATTGTGGATAATACGGTCGCGCAGGATACGGTAGATCTGTGGCGTAATTGGCAGTGTCGGGTCCAAAGCCCCTATACCTGTGACAGATGCCGTCATGATTCTACCTCCACGCGCTGAATAACATACTTCCATACTTCCATACTAGGCATTAAACGCAGGGTCTGTTATCACTCAATCATCGCACGACTCGGGAGGAAGTAATGAAACAAACCTGGCGCTGGTTCGGACCAAAAGATCTTGTGTCCATAGATGACGTTGCCCAGGCGGGCGCGACCGGCATTGTCACCGCCCTGCACCACATCCCGACGGGGGATGTGTGGTCCAAGGAAGAGATTGCCGAACGTCAACGCGTGATTGCGCACATGAAAGACGGACGCCCCTCGGGTCTGGCATGGGATGTGGTCGAAAGCCTGCCTGTCAGCGAGGATATCAAGAAGCAGACCGGCAACTGGCGGACCCATATTGCCAATTACCGCGAAAGCCTTGGCAATCTTGCCGATGCCGGGATCGAGGTGATCTGCTACAACTTCATGCCAATACTGGATTGGACCCGCACGGATCTTGCCTGGCGCCTGCCCAACGGTGGCACTTGCATGCGGTTCGACCTGACCGACTTTGCCGCATTTGACCTGCATATCCTCGAACGTCCCGGCGCTGCCGAGGAGTATGATAAGGCGCTTAAGGATGCCGCAGGCAAACGCTTTGCCGAGATGGACGATACCCATCGTTCGCAATTGTTGCGCAACCTCGTGTTCGGCCTTCCTGGCGCGGCCGAGAATTTTTCGCTGGAAGATGTGCGCACGCATCTGGCCGAATATGCCGCGATCAGCGAGGATCAGTTGCGCGCAAATCTCGTGACCTTCCTCGAAGAGGTCGTGCCCACGGCGGAAAAGCTGGGCTTGCGGCTGTGCTGCCATCCCGACGATCCCCCCGTGCCGCTGCTGGGCCTGCCGCGCATCATGTCAACCGAGGCGCATTACAAGGCGGTAATGGATGCTGTGGACTCGCCCGCCAGTGGCATCACACTGTGTTCCGGTTCCCTTGGTGCGCGGCCAGACAATGACCTGCCGGGCATGATGGAGCGTCTCGGCGACCGGGTGCATTTCCTGCATCTGCGCAACGTCAAGCGTGAGTCGGACGACATTTTCGGGTCGTTCTATGAAGCCGAGCATCTGGGCGGCGATACCGATATGGTGGCGCTGGTAGAGGCTGTCTTGCACGAAGAGGCGCGGCGCAAGGCTGCTGGTTGTGCAGACTGGTCACTCCCCTTCCGGCCGGATCATGGGCAGGACATCCTTGACGATCTGGGGCGCAGTGCGCAGCCGGGCTATCCTTCTATCGGACGGTTAAAGGGCCTTGCCGAATTGCGCGGAATAATCGCGGCGCTCTCTCCGCGCATCACCGCAGAGACATGACCAGCTGCGCCTGACTGACCTTGATCGGGCGAAGGGGACACCCCTTCGCCCTTTCGCGAACATTAAAACCCGATCACCTAGCGCAGGTGCAGGTTGACGCGGCGATTCTGGCGGCCTTTATTTTCGATCTTGCCCAAGCGGATATGACCGATTTCTCCGGTCCGGGCGACATGCGTACCGCCGCAGGGTTGCAGGTCAACCTGACCGCTCCCCTCGCCAATGCGGACAAGGCGAATGACGCCCGCGCCGCGCGGCGGTTGCACCGACATGGTCTTGACCAAACCGGGATTGGTATCCAGCTCTTCCTCTGTGATCCAATCTTCGGTGACTTGCAAATCGCGATCCACAAGCGCGTTAAGTGCGTCTTCAATGGCATCGCGATCCTCTGGCGCTTCTGGCATGTTGAAATCCAGACGCCCGCGATCTGCACTGACCTGACCACCGGTCACAGGCAGAGCGATGACAACCGACAGTAAATGTAACGCAGTGTGCATCCGCATATGACGGTGACGGCGTTCCCAGTCGAGCCGCTGCGTGACATGTGCCCCAACGGGCGGCAGCATGACCGGTTCCGCCGCGACCAGAACACTGCCGCCACCATCCGCCTTGACCGCCGTGGCAATCGGGATTTCCACGCCGTTCCAGTCCAGAACGCCGCTATCGCCCGGCTGGCCGCCGCCGGTCGGGTAGAACAGCGGGTTATGCACGACAAGGCCGCCCTCGGGTGTGTGGCCGGTCACGATACCGGGTGCATCCCGCCGATAAGGCTCTGTCAGGTAAAGCGCTTCAGTCATGTGTCGCCATCTCCGTCTCCGTCGCTTGACGCCTGATTGGGTTCGCTCGGGATCGGATTATGAACGGGGTCCGACTGGTCCTTGTTGTCATCGTCACGGACATGCTCTGCTTCGGATTGTGGTGCGCCCTTGCCCTGCATCAACGTTTCGGGGTTGCGCAGCCAAACGTCGCGCTGTGCGAATGGAATTTCGAAACCCTCCTTCGCGAAAGCCTCGACGATCTGATGGTTCATCTCTGTTTTCACGCCCATAATTTCGTTGACGTCCGACAGAATCGCGCGGATTTCGAAATCCATCGAATCGGCACCGAAGCCCTTGAACAGCACATAGGGTGCCGGGGTCAGCATCACCAGCGGGTGGAAACGGGCAATGCGCAAGAGAACCTCTTCGACCTTGCGGGTATCTGTCCCGTAGGCCACGCCCACGGGAACGATGATCCGTCCCAAGGCATTTCCACGGGTGTAGTTTGACACTCGGCCAGAGACAAAATCGGCGTTGGGGATGATCACGTCGTAGCGGTCGAATGTCTCGATCCGTGTGGAACGGACAGAGATGCTTCGGACGGTGCCATGCGTTCCACCGACCTCGATCCAGTCGCCTTCGGAAATCGGCCTCTCGATCAGCAGGATGATGCCGGACACAAAGTTGGAAACGATGTTCTGAAGGCCAAAACCGATCCCGACGGACAGCGCACCGGCAACAATGGCCAAGGAGGACAGATCCAGCCCCGTGGCCGTCACCGCAATCAGCGCGGCCAGGAAAATCCCCAGATAACCAACACCCGAGACGATGGCATTCTGCCCGCCGATATCCAGCTTGGTCTTTGGCAGCACCGATCCCCGCAAACCGCCCTGCAACAGCCGCGTCGCGGCGTAACCGATGACGAAAACGATGGCAAAGGTCAGGAAATCGGTTGGCGCGATGCGGGTATCGCCAAAGGTAAAGCCCTCGCGAAACCGCGCCCAAAGCTCTGTCAGGTCAGCAACGCGCGCGCCCCAGATCAGCGCCAGTACCGGCAGGGATGCCAGCGTCAGCACAAACGCCCCCAGAACCGGCAGCAACCCGTCGCCGTCCTCGTCGCCGCGCCCGGTAATCAACGCATAAAGATCGAAAACAAAGCGCTGCAATACCAGCAGCACACCGAGAAGAGCGAAAGTCTGCACAGTCGGGAAAATCATCGCCTCACCGGCATTGGCATAGCCAATCGCTGACATGACCGGGCCAATCACGGCCAGCACCATGGCGACCTGGCCAAGAAGGCGGACCATGCGAATCCGGAACGCCGCTTCCGTCGTGTCGGGATTGTCACGTTCCTGGGCAACGCCGACCTGGCGCAAGATGAGACCCAGACGGAACAGCACGATGCCGGCCAACACGATGATCGGAAGCTTCAGCACCGCAATTGTGGCAATGCGGTACTCCTCGGCGGCGGCGACCTTGACGATCACGTCTTGCGCCACCAGCAACACGCCCAGAATGCCGACATCAATGCGGGCCTCGGTGCGCCGGTAGCGATCAAGCGGCAGGGATCCGACATCGTCCATGCGCGAGAACGTCTGGTCGCCCAACCACCACACGCCAAGGATCGTCATCGCCCAGCCGGGAACAGCCGACAGCAGCAGCGCGCCGCGTTCACCCAGCATCCCGGTTGCAAAAATCGCCAGCGTCAGGGCAATGATGCCCACCATCGGCACGATGATCTGACCAAGCGAGACCAGAAAGCTCCAGACGCCGGTGCCTTTGCGGGTCAATTTGCGCAAACGTTTCACCGCACCGCCGATCCAGACCCGGCCACGCAGCATCAGCAACAGGCCCAGCGCGAGCAGAAACAGCACCAAAGGCAGTTGGGCCTTCGCCTGGCTACGCTTTTCGTCTGACGCCCAGTTTTCTTCAACCTCGACGATCAGCTCATTCACTGAAGCCAGCAACGACTCGATCGCTGCGGGCCAGAGCGCGGGGTTGATGGGGGATGGGCCCAGTTCCAGCAACGCCGCGGCCTGTCGTTCACGAATGATCGTGTCGATTTCCGAGATGATGGCGTTGGCGCGGTTATAGGCCTCTTCGGCGCGGCGAAGGGGAGCACGCAACTCTTCCATCTGCTCGTTCAAGGCAGAGCGCCTGTCGGCCAGTTCCGCAGGCTCCTCGGTGCCTTCCTCGGGTTTCGGACCAAGCGCATCGATCTGCCCCTGAAGGGTATCTATGCGCGGTGTGCTGACATTGCTGGCCGCAAGAAACTGCTCTCGCCACTTGGCAATACCGGCGCGCAGGGTTTCAAGCTCTGTATCCGTGGCACTCTCGGCCTCGACCACGGATTCGGCGGATGTTGCCTGCTTGGCCCAAGTGTCGTAGTCAACCGGGTTCTGGGCAAATACCTGAACCGCCAGCATCAATACCAGCATCAGCGGCAACAGGGCCGCTTTGAAAAAGACCAATGGGTTGGGCATCAGACCTCCTGGAAAACGCCTGGAATGGATGCGGGAGCACGGTCCATCCAGCCGGGCACGGGCAGGCCCTTGTCCTTCAGGAAATCGGGGTTGAACAGTTTCGACTGGTAGCGTGTGCCATAGTCGCACAACACCGTGACGATCGTGTGCCCCGGCCCCATTTCCCGCGCCATGCGCACAGCGCCGGCCACGTTGATACCGGACGACCCGCCAAGGCACAGGCCTTCTTCTTCCAGCAGGTCGAACACCACGGGAAGCGCCTCGTCATCCGGGATCTGGTAGTTGAAATCCGGGGTGAACCCTTCAAGATTGGCGGTGATCCGCCCCTGCCCGATACCTTCGGTGATCGAGCTTCCCTCGGCCGCATGTTCGCCGGTGGTATAATAGTTGAACAACGTGGCACCCAGCGGATCGGCAAGGCCGATCTTGACGCCTTTGGGTTGCAGCGCCATCGCCACACCCGCCAGTGTCCCACCAGAGCCTACCGCGCAGATGAACCCGTCAACCTTGCCGCCCGTCTGGTCCCAGATCTCAGGGCCGGTGCCTTCGATATGGGCCTGACGGTTGGCGGTGTTGTCAAACTGGTTGGCCCAGATCACGCCTTTTTCCGACGTGGCGGCCAGTTCCTCGGCCAGACGGCCGGAATAGCGCACATAGTTGTTGGGATTGCGGTAGGGCGCTGCGGGCACCTGCACCAGTTCCGCGCCGGCCAGTCGGATCATATCCTTCTTTTCCTGGCTTTGTGTCTCGGGGATGACGATGATGGTCCGGAACCCCATCGACGCGCCAACCAGCGCCAGCCCGATACCGGTATTGCCGGCCGTGCCTTCGACAATCGTGCCACCGGGTTTCAGCAGGCCCTTCTCCACCGCGTCACGGATGATGAACAGGGCAGCACGGTCCTTGACCGATTGGCCGGGGTTCATGAACTCCGCCTTGCCAAGGATTTCACAGCCCGTCGCCTCGCTGGCGCGGCGCAGCCGGATCAGTGGCGTGTTGCCGATCGCTTCGGCCAGATCACCTGCAATGCGCATGCGGCGCCTCCTTTGTCATCATCTGTTCTGTCAGCCATCAGATGTAGGGCGCAACGGGGGGGGATATCAACCCACCGGACGCATGCCGGACCTCAAGTTCGGCCGCTCGCGCGCCAACCATAGCAGCATCATCGCCAAAGGACCCGCGTTCACTTCTCCGCTATCGAGCAGTGCCATGGCTGCCTCGAAGCATATGACGTGGCTGCGGATATCCTCGTGTTCGGTTGCCAATCCGCCCAGCCCGGCATCGTTTGGCGACAGATCGCACAGTCCAAGGAAGCAGTGAAAGAACTCGCTGGAATACCCCGGAGAGGCGTAGACGGCAGGCATGGGGCGCATCTCGCCCAGTGTCAGCCCGGCCTCTTCCACCGCTTCGCGCCGTGCGCAAGCTTCTGGCGTCTCGCCCGCATCGACAAGCCCTGCCACCGGCTCCAGCACCCAGGGTGCCGGATCGCCCCGCATCAGCGGACCATAGCGCATCTGTTCAATCAGCATCACCCGGTCGGTTGCGGGATCGTAGGGCAGCACCAGCGCTGCATCGAAGGCCACAAAGGCCTCGCGGTTCATGGTTTCGCTCCAGCCGCCTGCGAAGGTCCGGTGGCGCAAGCTGAAGGCACGCATCCGGAAAAAACCGTCAAAGCCGGGTCGTTCCGCGGTAATCTCGGCATCCTGATCGGTCATTTGCGCGCGCAGGGTTTGCGGCGCGGGTTGCGCCGCCAGTCGCCGCGCCCAGGCCCGCGAGCGGATAAAGGGGAAAAGCGCGCTGATCTCTTGCGGCGAGGCCTTGCCGTAGCGGCCCATCACCTCGCGCGCCGCGTCACAGCTAAGCTGCCCCCATTGATCGACCCAGTCTTGCAGCGACCAGAAATCACCCGGCGTCCAATGGTCCCCGGCCGGAAAGTAGACCTGGGCCATGATCGCGCCCTCATCCGTTTCGACTGGCAGACCCCTGGTATCGAAATCAAACCCGGCTTCATAGAAATCCAGCCGGGCAATGTCCTGCGGATCCAGTCCACGCACCAGCAGGCCCTGTGTCTCTGCGCCCTGTTCGGCACCTATGGTGGGAAATGGTCCTTCCGCGACAGCGCGCACCGCATGGTGGGGAAGGGTTGCGGGCTGCATATCGATACCCCCGGCGGCGCGGCCAAGCACGATCTCCAGCAAGGGAACATGGTGCAGGCTGCCATAAAAGAATAGCGATGTCATAGGGTTGCCTTCAGAGGATCTTTACGTTCCCGACCGCATAACACGTTACGGAAACGCACACCACGACCGCAGGGGTCAGCCGGGCCGTGTCAGGGTTATCTGGGTCACGTCGCAATTGCCGCTGTGGAAGGTCGCCGCGCAGGCGGTCAGATAGAAGTTCCACATCCTTTGAAAGCGCTTGTCAAAGCCCAGTTCGGCAATCTCGGACCAGCGATCATTGAACGTGTCGTGCCAGCGTCGCAAGGTCTGGCTGTAGCTTTCGCCAAACTCGACCGATCTGGCGATCCGCAGCCCGGCCCTTTCGACCTCGGCCCGCAAGGCACCGGGGCTGGGCAGCATGCCGCCCGGGAAGATATGCTTCTGGATGAAATCCACGCCGCGACGGTAAACCTCCCAGCGTTTGTCCTGCACCGTGATGATCTGAAGCGTCGCATGCGCGCCGGGTTTCAGCCGCTCGCGCAGCGTGTCGAAATACACCGGCCAGTATTTTTCACCCACCGCCTCGAACATCTCGATCGAGGCGATGCCGTCATAGGTTCCGGTCTCGTCGCGGTAATCCTGCAGCTTGAGTTCCACCAGATCCGAAAGTCCAGCAGCGGCGATCCGCGCCTGCGCATAGTCGAACTGCTCGCGGCTGATGGTCAGCCCGGTCACCCGAAGCCCACGCTCTTTGGCGGCATATTCGGCAAACCCGCCCCAGCCGCACCCGATCTCCAGCACATGATCACCGGGTTTTGCGCCCATCTCGTCCACAAGCTGCGCATATTTCGCGATCTGCGCCTTTTCCAGACTTTCTTGCCCGGTCTCGAACAGGGCTGATGAATAGGTCATGGTCTCGTCCAGCCAAAGCCCGTAGAATTCATTGCCCAGGTCGTAGTGATGGGCGATGTTCTTCTTCGCTTGGCGGCGCGAGTTGGAGTGCAACCAGAACCGCGCTCTCTCGAACGCGCGCACCAGCCCCATGCCGGGGAAGCCGTCGAACAGCACGTCATTGTCGGCATGAATCAGGTCCATAAACGCCATCAGGTCCGGCGTGCTCCACCACTCATCCAGATAGGCATCTGAAAAGCCCAGATCGCCGTCGCGGATCAGCCGTGCGAATATATCGGGGTTGTGAATATCAAGCTGCGCAACGGGTCCGGGCGCGCGACCTTCGGCACGAAAGATGCGCCCGTCCGGCAGCACAAAGTCAATGCGGCCCCGTTTCATCCCCTGGGCAATGTCAAAGACGCGGGCGAAATAGCGCGGCAGGTCGGGCTGGTTCTGGGTTGTCGTCAGGATCATGTCATTCCGGTGGTCTTGTTGATGGCAAACAGCTTGGCGCAGGCATGGCGTTTGGGCAAGAAGATCGTGCGTCACAGGCTCAAAAATCCCTGTTTTCATAGGCTTGCAGCGCCTTTTCACGCCCATCGGACACGGACACGACAGGCTCTGGATAGCTGTCCTGCGCCGACAGCCCCCAGCTTCGCGGCACGGCGTCAAAGTAGCTCAGGGCGGTGTCGGTCGGGGTCTGCCGGTCCTCTGCGATCCATGATTTAGCGTAAATGCCGTCGGGGTCGAATTTCTTCAGCTGGGTGACAGGGTTGAAAACCCGGAAATAGGGTGTGGCATCCGGCCCGGACCCTGCCGACCATTGCCAGCCCATCGCGTTGCTGGCCGGGTCCCAGTCGATCAGGCAATCCTCGAACCAGCGCAAGCCGATCTTCCAGTGACACATCAGGTGCTTGGTCAGATAGCTGGCCACCACCATGCGCGCGCGGTTGTGCATGCGCCCGGTCACATACATCTCGCGCAGGCCCGCATCGACAAAGCGGATACCGGTGCGCGCGTGTTTCCAGGCCTGCACTTCGGCGCGACGTTCATCCTCGTTCCACGGGAAGGCATTCCAATCCTCGCGCCAGTTACCCGACAGGATCCGTGGCGTGTGATACATTAGATGATAGGCAAACTCGCGCCAGACCAGTTCTTTCAGAAAGGTCTCGGCCCCGCGCTTGCCTTCTTCCCGCGCGCGTATTCCCGCATGCCAGCATTGATGCGGGCTGATCTCGCCAAGCGAAAGGTTTTCGGACAGGCCAGAAGTACCGTCAATATCGGGCCGGTTGCGATCATCGACGTAATCCGCAACCCGATGCGCCATGAACGCCCCCAGCCGGGCTTGCGCCGCACTTTCCCCCAAGCGCACATACGGATGCACGATTTTTGCGCCGCGCTGCATGGCCTGAGCCATCTGCCAATCGCCAAGGTTGTCGCTTTGTGGCCACGTCTCAGGCGGCTGCATCTTACCCGATGTCGGAAGTGGCGTGTCAACGTCACGGCCCTTCACCGCATTCCAGAACGGCGTGTAGACCTTGTAATAGCTGCCCTGCCCGGTCTCAACCGTCCACGGTTCGAACATCAGATGGCCGCCAAAGCTCTGCGCCTGGATGCCGTCGTCTTTCAACGTCTGCTTTACGGACGTGTCCCGCGCCATGCTGTCCGGATCATAGGCGCGCGTCCAATAAACCGTGCCTGCGCCGGTTTGCTCGATCAGCTCGCGCAAGACGGGCAAGGCCGCACCTCGCCGCAGGATCAGTCGGCTGCCCTTGTCGGCAAGCGCGTCTGACAGGTTCTCCAATCCCAGCCCCAGCCGCCATTTAGGCGCGGCCCCCAGCCCTTTGACAAGATCATCCAGAATGAAGACCGGAATGACAGGGCGCCCGGTTTTACACGCGGCAGACAACGCCGGATGGTCCGACAGTCTCAGATCTCGGCGGAACCATATCAGTATCGGGGAAGTATCGCTCAACGGTCTGTCCTTTTTCCGTGTAATAGCAATACGGAGCGCGTCGACGCCCGGATCAATGAGCATAGCTTTGCGTTGGTCGGGTTCAGAAAGTTCCCGTCAGACAAGACGCTTGCATCAACCTCAGATCGCCGCAAATGGCCCAGTATTTTATCGAAAGATAGCGGGGCTTTTCGGCGGGCCAAGTCACAAATGACCACTGCTTCTGATCCGGACTGGATGGCGCAAGGCAGGTCGAGGACATTCCTGCCTTTACGTCAAGCGCCTGACACACATAACGGCCGCTTTCGGGGCCGCATAACCAACAAGGGCGCGAAGCCGAAACAACGCGCCCTTGTTCTGTTCTTTGGGGGCGTCGCTTTATGCGAAACCCATCCTCAGCGTCAGTGCGCTTCGGTGCTCAAACCTTTCCAGATCGCCCAGCACATCATCAGCAGGACAACCGTGAACGGAAGCCCCGTAGAGATCACCATGGATTGCAGTGACTTCAAGCCGCCTGCACTTAGCAGCAGCACAATGGCCACCGCGCCTTCGAAGACACACCAGAAAACACGCTGGGGCACAGGCGCGTCAACTTTACCGCCTGCCGTGATCGTATCAATCACCAGCGAGCCGGAATCCGACGACGTCACGAAGAACACAATCACCAGCACGATGCCGATCAGCGATGTGATCTGCACCAAGGGCAGTTGATCCAGCATTTTGAACAGCTTCAGTTCCAGCGCGGCCTCTTGAGCCACGGTGTAACCGTCCGAGACCACCTGATCGATCGCAATGCCGCCGAAAACGCTCATCCACAACACGCAGACAAGGCTTGGGATCAGCAGCACGCAGATGACGAATTCGCGCACGGTCCGGCCACGGCTGACGCGGGCGATGAACATGCCGACGAAGGGTGACCAGCTGATCCACCAAGCCCAGTAGAACGCGGTCCAGCCTTGGGTAAAGTTGACATCCTCGCGTCCCAGCGGGTTCGCCAGTTGAGGCAGATATTGCACATAGGCCACCAGGTAATCGACGAACCCGGTCAGCAACAGAAGCGTCGGGCCGACCAGCAGCACGAAGATCAACAGGGCAATCGCCAGTCCCATGTTGATTTCCGACAGAACCTTCACGCCGCCATCCAGACCGCGCAACACCGAAATCAGCGCCACTGCGGTGATCGCCGAGATCAGAATGACTTCGGTCGTGGATCCGGTGGGCACGCCGAACAGCTCGTTCAAACCGGCATTTGCCTGCGTCGCGCCAAAGCCCAGCGAGGTCGCCAGACCGAACAGCGTGGCAAAAACCGCCAGAGTGTCGATCACATGGCCCCACCAGCCCCAGACACGTTCGCCCAGGATCGGGTAGAACGCCGAGCGGATCGTCAGCGGCAGGCCCTTGTTATAGGAGAACAGCGCAAGGCTGAGCGCCACGACAGCGTAGATCGCCCAAGGATGCAGACCCCAGTGAAAGATCGTTGCGGCCATGCCCAGACGCACGGCCTCAACCTGATCACCTTCGGCACCTCCAAGTGGTGCCCAATCCGTGCGCACCCCGTCTTCGCCCATCGCAACTCCACCGAAGGAGCTGCTGAAATGGCTCATCGGCTCTGAGACACCGTAGAACATCAGGCCGATGCCCATGCCAGCGGCGAACAGCATCGCGAACCAGCCAATATAGCTGTAATCCGGCGTCGCGTCCGCGCCGCCCAAACGGACGCGGCCATATGGCGTGACGATCAACAGGAAGCAGAACAGCACGAATATGTTGGCGGCACCAATGAAAAACCAGTCGAAACTAGTCGTTACAGTGGTGAACAGCCAACTGAAAACCACGCCGGACTGCTCGGGCAATGCGAGCGTGTAAAACACGAAAAGCACGATGCTCAGGCCGGAAATCATGAAAACCGGGTTGTGAATATCAAAGCCGAACGGCCCAACCGAACCGTCAACATTATCTTGTCCGATTTCATAATCGGTCTCGATCAAAGCAACCTCGCCTTCCGGCTCCGGTATGCCCTGATTTTCAGAATCGTCGGTCATTTTTGACCCCCTGTTACGTTACATCATTACACAGGTATTGCGCCCGCTCGCTAATTAGTCGCGTACCACCATGACAGAGGCATCGGCATGTCCGGCAATGGTCCCGCCATTGGACGGCCAGATATAGTCAGTCAGGTTCGGGATATGGCTGGCCATGACCACCAGATCGGCGCGGGTCTCTTTCACCGCTTTCAGCAATGTCGGATCCAGATCGGTGGCCGGGTCATGGCTGATCATGGCATGTGCCTCGGCGGCGATCCCGTGCGTTTCGGCCTGCGAGGCGGCAAATTCAGCCATTTTCTTTTTGAATTCCTCTGGAGAATGGGCGATCGAGCTGGGCGTCGCGGCGGCGACACCCACATAAATCACCTTGGCTTTGTAATGGCGGGCCAGGTCAGCGGCACATTGTAGCGCTTTACTCAGCCTGTCCTGATGCGCCAGATCCACAGGGATCATAATTGTGTTGAACATCTCTTCCCTCCTGTCGCGTGCTGTCGAAGGGCGGCAGCCCTCTTTTGCACATCTCATTTGGTTTCCAGGGGTGCCGCGGTGTCTCCGCCGACACGTCCACCTGCGGTTCAGCTTGGCGCGGAACCGTCTCGACCTGCCCCTCAGAGCGGCATTTGACACTTGCCAAGCGACGCTCGGCGGCGCACCCGTATCGGCCTGAGCACCACGGTGCAACCCGATGTTATGTCATGCTACATGGTGCAAAGGCGTGTGGCGACAAGAAAACCGCCCGATTGACCATATGCCATTACCTTGCCCAGCAGAGCCGCCAGCCAGATCAATGCCGCGCCGCAACGTCATGGTGGTCAAAACCGCTTCGGGCCATGGTGCCTACCGCCGGCTCAGCCCCAAGCGACGATCACAGCCAGGGACCGCTGTCGGGCATGAATGCCAGATCCGACACGGGTGCCGTCTCTTTTGCGGCGGTGACCATCCCGTGTACCTGCCCGCGATGATGTGTCTGGTGATTGAACATATGTGCCACGCACAGGCCTTTGGGTTTCGAGACATCCGCCTTCAGCACACCCGAATGCCATTTCAATGCGCCTTTCAGGTCATCCGGTTTCAGCGCTTCCGCCCAGTGCAGAATGCGCCCGTCAGTGCGAAACCGTTCCGCGCTCCACGCCGCAAGCGTTGGCTGAAACCTCGGGCTTTCGGGAACACCGCCCTTCGGTGCCTTGCCCCCATCCAGCCGCGCCATCCATATCTGGTCTGCCCAAAGAAGATGGTTCACGGTCTCAAAGATGGACCGGAAGAACACGCCGCGATCCTGCCGAAGCGCCGCATCGGTCATACGTTCCAACGCACCGCGCAGCTGGCGGTTCTGCCAGGCATTGTATCGTGCCATCGTCAGCACATAGTCCGGCGAAATCATCCCCACCTCTTTTCATATGAAGGCGCGCTCAGGCAAGAAACGCGGTTCAGATTTTACACGCCGCCCCTGTCGCAGACCCAGTTTGCCGGATCGTGCGAACAAGTTGCAAGGAAAAACCCGGTAGCGACGCGACAATCCGCGCCTGGTACAAATGAAATTTGCAAACTTTGCCCCCACCCCCTTTGCAGCCCCGTCAAAGCGCCCTATATTCATCTTGTTCCTTCGGGAACTATGGACATAAACGCGCTCGTAATAAGCGGATCGGACCCGGGGGCGGTACCCGGCGGCTCCACCAAACATCCTTCATTTGGGGATCATGGGGCCGAAACAGGATCGACGAACGTCTAAAGGGGTTATGCTTTGTCCCGGTGAGTTACCACCGTTATCGGTACAAATCGTACAGTTGCAAATGACAACCGTGCTCCGACAATGGCTCTGGCTGCGTAAGCAGTTCGAGTTTGTCGAACTTTAAGCCCTTGCGCCTAGCAGCGTAAGGCGGGGTTCGCAGGCACCTGGCAACAGAAGCCTGCACTTAATTCCCCCGCCCCACATAGTTGTCGTCGTTTACGCGTATCCCTGATGGTGTTGCCGCGTCCGCCTTTTTCGCCGTATGTCGGCAAATTTCGGCGGTGTTCGGCCGCCCTGTTCCGGCCTCGGCAGGACGGTGAAATTTTCACCCCGCACGGTCTTTTGTTTTCCGCCGGATCGCATATGCTGTCCGCGAATTTGCAGGGAAAGAGACATATGTCCGGCAGCATAGACTACGGAAATCTGATGCATCGCGCGATGCGGGGGCTGATCAAGGAAGTTCTGACCGATGTGGCCGCGGACGGGCTGCCGGGGGAACATCACTTTTTCATCACCTTCGACACGGGTCATCCGGATGTCCAGATCGCCGATTGGCTGTCCGACCGCTATCCCGGCGAGATGACCGTGGTGATGCAGCATTGGTATGACAACCTGAAAGTGGGCGACGAGGGGTTCGGCGTCTCGCTGAATTTTGGCGACGCACCCGAGGCGCTGTTCATTCCCTACGACGCCATCAAGACCTTCGTCGATCCATCGGTTGAATTCGGTCTGCGATTCGAGAACCAGGACAGCGACGAGGACGAGGACGACGCCCATGGTCCCGAGATCGTCCGCGACGAAGGCTTGCCGTCGGAGGCCTCTTCGAAGGCTTCAAAAAAGGACGCGCCAAAAGACGCCGAGGTGGTCAGCCTCGACAGTTTCAGAAAATAGCCGTCTGCGGTGCCCTGCCCTTGCCCTGCGCGCCTGTGGCAGATTGCGGATGGCAAGGATCGGCGCTAAACGGCATGCGATTGCATACGACAGGAGCGTTCCATGGCCCAGACCCGCACCGAAACCGACAGCTTCGGCCCGCTTGAGGTTCCCTCAGACAAGTATTGGGGCGCACAGACCCAGCGCTCGATCATCAACTTCCCGATTGGCTGGGAAAAGCAGCCCGTGCCGATCATTCGTGCCCTGGGTGTGGTGAAGCAGGCCTGCGCCATGGCGAATCTGGAACAGGGCGGGCTGGAGAAAAAAGTCGGGGATGCGATTGTCGCCGCCGCGGGCGAGGTGATCGACGGCAAGTTCGACGACAATTTCCCGCTCGTGGTCTGGCAAACCGGTTCCGGCACGCAGTCGAACATGAACGCCAACGAGGTGATCTCGAACCGGGCGATCGAGATGCTGGGCGGCGAGATGGGGTCAAAATCGCCCGTCCACCCCAATGATCATTGCAACATGGGGCAATCGTCGAATGACACCTTCCCCACCGCGATGCATGTCGCCATCGGGATGCAGGCGCGCGACGTGCTGTTGCCCGGGCTGAAAAAACTGCACGCCGCATTGGCCGCGAAGTCCGAAGAATTCAAGGACATCATCAAGATCGGCCGCACCCACACGCAGGACGCGACGCCCCTGACGTTGGGCCAGGAATTCGGCGGCTACGCGCATCAGGTTGCGCAAGGCATCAAGCGTGTCGAAATGTGCCTGCCCGACATTTATGAACTGGCCCAGGGCGGCACGGCTGTCGGGACCGGGCTCAACACCCGCAAGGGCTGGGCCGAAAAGGTCGCCGCCAACATGGCCGAAATCACCGGCCTGCCCTTTGTCACCGCGCCCAACAAGTTCGAGGCCCTCGCCGCGCATGACGCGATGGTGATGTTCTCTGGCGCGCTGAAAACCGTGGCGGCGTCGCTGTTCAAGATTGCCAATGACATGCGGCTTCTGGGGTCCGGCCCGCGCTCGGGTCTGGGTGAGTTGATCCTGCCGGAGAATGAGCCCGGATCCTCGATCATGCCGGGCAAGGTCAACCCCACGCAGGCAGAGGCGCTGACGATGGTCTGCGCGCATGTCATGGGCAATGACACCGCCGTGGGCATCGCCGGCTCGCAGGGTCACTTTGAGCTGAACGTCTATAACCCGATGATGAGCTACAATGTACTGCAATCCATGCAATTGCTTGGTGACAGCGCGTCGGCCTTCACCGACAATATGGTGGTCGGCACGAAAGCCAATGTCGAACGCATCGAGAAGCTGATGAAAGAATCGCTGATGCTGGTGACAGCCCTCGCGCCCACCATCGGCTATGACAACGCCACCAAAGTCGCCAAGACCGCCCATAAGAACGGCACCACTTTGAAAGAAGAGGCGGTTGCCCTTGGTTTTGTCGATGAAGAAACCTTCGACCGCATTGTGCGTCCCGAAGATATGATCGGACCCAAAGAATGAGCAACCTGACGAACCTCAACAAGGCACGCAAGGACCGCAAGCGCGATTCCGAAAAGCGCGATGCCAATATGCATTCGGCGAAATTCGGGCGCAGCAAGGAAGACAAGCAGGCGATGGCCGCAAAACTGGCCAAGGCTGCAAAATCCCTCGACGGGCATAAGGCCGACGACAAGGACGCATGAGCGCCCGACCGGTCAAACGGTCCCTGACCCTGCGCGGCCACCGCACCAGCGTCTCGCTGGAGGATGCCTTCTGGCACGCCTTCCGCGAGATCGCCGTGGCCGAGGGCAAACCCCTGAACGTGCTGGCCGCCGAGATTGACGAAAAGCGCGGGGTCGAGGCCGGATTGGCCTCTGCCATCCGGGTTTATATCTTGCAGCATTACAAAGACCGCTGACGCCATCCCGGCGATCTGAAGCGCGTTTGGGGCATGCTTCGGCCGGGGTGGTCAGTCGCGTTCAACAACGCGCAATCGTATGCCATCACGGGACCGGACCGTCAGATGCGCAACCGGTTCCGGCATATCCACCACCGCCACCCTGAAATCCCGAAGCAGCAGTGACAGAAATAACGGCCCTTCGATCATCGCGAAACCCGCCCCCGGACAGACCCGCGCCCCGGCAGAGAACGGGATGAACGCCTCGCGGGCGCATTTCGTGCCATTCCGCGTCCCCCAGCGCGCCGGATCAAAGCCATCCGGATCGTCCCACAGCCTCTCATGGCGATGCAAATGCCACGGGCTGATGACCATCTGAGCGCCCTTGTCAATGTCCCTGTCCCGGAACCGCTCTGGACAACTTGCCTCTCGCACCATCATCGGGACGGGTGGATAGAGCCGCAAAGCCTCTCGGAACACGTCCCGGCTGATCCGCAGCGCCGACATTTCCGAGAATGCGCCGGTTTCAAGCTGCCGCGCCTCCTGCGCCACCTGCTCTTGCCAGTCAGGGTAACGCGCCATCAAATACAGCGCCCATGCCAGCGCCGAGGCCGAGGTCTCGTGCCCCGCCAGAAAGAAGATCGCCACCTGATCGACCATTTCCCCGACCGAGAAAAGCTCTCCGGTGTCGGGATCCGGGGTTGTCATGATCTTGGTCGCCAGATCATCGGGGGCGGTGCCTGCGTCAATCTCGGCGCGACGCGCTTCGGTCAACTGGGTTATCAGCGCCCGGATCTTGCGCGCCGAGGCTTTGGTCCGGCGCGAGAAGAAGCGCGGCATCCAGCGCGGCAAGGGCACGAAAGCAGCCAGGTTCAACAACGGCTGACTGCGCTGATAGGTACGAAACTCCCGAAACACGGCCTGTGCCATCCGGTCCTCGATCGGGATCGAAAACAGGGTTCGAAAGATCACATCGGCGGCGGCGTGGCTGGTGACTTCCTCGATCTCGACGTCGTGCCCTACCCGCAAGCGCAGCCGTGCCACGGCCTGCTGTCCGGCGGCCCACATGGCAGGATAAGTGTCGCGCAATCGCCCGCCCTCGAATGCCGGATCAATGATCCGCCGCTGCCGTTTCCAAGCTTCGCCATTGGTCAGAAACACGCTGTTGCCAAGCAGGGGCCGCAAACCTTCGCTGATGCGGTCGGATTTAGGAAAATCATCCGGCCGCTCTTTCAGGACGGCCTTCACCAAATCGGGTTGATTAAGCAGATAGGACCGGAAGAAGGGTGTGCGAAACTCTGCCATCCACGCGCGGTACAGGCGTGCAGGCTGGGCCGAAAGAATATCCTGCCGAAACAGCCGCATATAACGCCACAGCGACACCTTGTCGGGCCGCGACGGGGGTTTGGGCGGCAGATCCCTCATGCCGCCATCGACGTGTATTTCGACACCGCTTTTTCCAGTCGGGACTTTGACGGTGCGCGTCCAGCAAAGCGCGTGGCAAGGCTAAGCGGCCCCGCGGTGATCCGGAAATAGTCATAATCTCCGGGACGGTCGAAGGCGCAGAGATACTGAAAATGCAGACGAAAGAACCGCCAGCGCAGCTCTTTCCAGCGTTCGGGCGAAAGTGTCTGGGTAAAGGCCGCCGACAGGACCAAAGGCCAGCGCTTGTCCTCCGGTGCCACGCCCGATACGGCAACAGGATCGCAAAGGGCGAAAGCACACCCATCGCCCGGTGCGGTCACGTCCACCCAGGTAAGTTCTTCCCGGGCTGACAGATAGTGCAGATCGGCGCGCAACTGATCGGCGCGCGGCAGGAAAGACACCATCGGCACCACTTGTCCCAATGACAGAAAGCCAAGCTTTGGCCCATTGGCACGGACCCCGCCCCGCCGGATAAGGTCCGCGAGGATCGACACGCCAAGATGCGCGCCGGAGGAATGCCCGACCACAAGCACCTCATCGAAATCTTGGGACAACGAGGCGGCAATCTCGTCGGTAAATTCGACCATCCGCGCCCGAAGCTCCGGCGAATTGGCGCCTCTGTGGAGGGCCGAATAGGCAAAATCATGCATCAGGTAATAGGCAAACAATTTGCCATCCTGCCGCCTGAACCATGCGATCACGCCGCAGGTCAGCCCGACCCCAGCAACAGCCGCAAAAGCGGCCCCGGACCATGCGGGCAAGAAGTCCAGAAGATTGATCAGAACATGATATGCGGCCCAACCCGCCAAGGCTGCCAGAAAAGCCTGCAATAGCAGAAACGCAACCGGGTAAAGCGCCGCGATCACCGGCCCCTTGCGCAGCCGCATCAGACGCCACAGCGCGCCAGATCCAATGTAGATCCATGCGGTGCGAACAAGCTGACCATATGTTGCCAAGCTCCCCTGCGCCATCGAGGCGCGGACGATGTCGGACCAGACCAGAACCTCGACCTCTGCCAGAACTTCGCTGCCGTCGATCCGGCCTTCTACGCGCCAGCCGAAACGCCCTGCCCCGGTGCCATCGCGCGGCAGCAACGCAATCTCGTAGCCGCTGATCGCGGCCTGAGCGGCACTCTCTTTGCGATACAACTCGCGGTATCGGCGGGGATGTATCGGATCGTAGCCGGGAATGTAGAAAACCCGACGCCGACGCACCTCTTGCCCTTCACTTGCCATGCTCAACTCTCTTTTGAGGTCATGTTACATGAAGCGCGTAGCACAGGTAAGCTGTCTGGTCTTTCCGCGCCTGCAACGAGTACAAAATCACCATCAGGACGAATTCGCAGAGGTTTCAGGCCTGCGGTTGCCCGGCTCTATGGACGCGAGGCCAGAACCAGTGCGTCAGCCCAGCGTCGCCAGAGCCGGGAACGTCTCCAGAAGCCAGAACGAGAACGCGGAAAACCCGCCCGTCAGCATCAACAGACCGATGGTCCACAAAAGCAGTCCCATCACCCGTTCGATCTGTTCCATATGGCGCTTCATCCAGCCCATCACGCCGGTCAGTTGCGGCAGGAAGGCCGCTACCAGCAGAAACGGTATGCCAAGGCCCGCTGCATAGATGCCCAGCAACAACGTACCCTTGCTGACCGAAGCCTCGGACGCCGCAAGAGACAGGATCGCGCCCAGTTGCGGCCCGATGCAAGGTGTCCATCCGAACGCAAAGGCCAGCCCCAGCACATAGGCCCCAAAGGCCGATCCACCACGGTCACCCGCGTCCATCCGGGCTTCGCGGTCAAGGAAACCTATACGGTAGATGCCGATGAAATGCGCTCCGAAGATCATCACCAAAATGCCCGCAATGGTATTGAACGTGCCCTGATATTGCAGGAACACCGCCCCGATCACCGAAGCGGTGAACCCCAACAGCAGGAACACCGTTGACAGGCCCAGCACAAAAAACAGCGCGGGCAGCAGCATTTTGCTACGCCGCCCGGCATTTGCCTCGCCGATCGAGACACCGGACATATAGGCAAGATATGGCGGCACAATTGGCAGCACGCAGGGGCTGAGAAACGACAGCACCCCAGCGAAAAGCGCTACCAGCATGGCGGGCAACAGCCCCGCGTCGATCAGGTCAATTCCAAACATGACCCCCGCTTAGATCATCCAACGCGCGGCGTCACGCTACATGCTGTCACATCCTCGTGGCAGCACTGAAACACAGGTGCTGAATCACCGCCCCCGGCGCGATGGCCGGGGGCGAAGGTCGTGGGTATCAGCGTCCCAAGGACCACCAACCACGTCTCTTGGGCTTGTCCTTGTCATCGGCTTCCGAAGTTTCGGTGTCCGCCGATGCCGTCGCCAGTTCCTTGTCCTCATGCACAACCGGTTGGGGGGCGGCGACCTCGCTCATCGGTTCCGGTGCAGCCTCTGGTTCCGGTGCTGCCACAGGTTCTGGCTGCGGCGGCGTTTCCACGACCGTTTCGACCGACGGCTCTGACACGGTCGGGCTTTCCGGCACAGTCAGATCCGAGACGTCGAGTGTCGACCCCGGTGTCGGATCTTCGATCTGGGCCACATCCACGATAGGTTCAACCGAGGTTTCGACCGGTGCCGGAGTGTCCGTATCGTTATCGGCCGTCTTCGGCTTCGCCCGCGAACGCGTGGTCCTGGGTTTGGCAGGCGCTTTCGTCGCGGTGGACTTCGGTTTTGCTCTCGATCGCGTCGCAGGTTTCTTGGGCGCGGCAACTTCCGCCTCGCCCTCGCCTGGCTGCTCGCCCTCAACAGCCGTTGTTTCGGGTTGTGCCGACGCATCAGCCGTCACGTCAGTCTGCGTGGCCTCTGCCGCCACCGCAGGAACCTCGGCAGGCGCGTCTATGGCAACCTTATCGTCCTCCGGGACATTCTTGCTCTGTGGTTCTTCGGCATCAGCCGCAGGTTTAGCCTCTTCGCCAGGCGTGTCGTCGGACCGGTTTTCGCCGTTCTCGCCATTGCCATCGGACCCGTTAGACTTTGAACGACCGCGCCGACGCCGACGCCGACGCTTTTTCGGCTTGCCGTCTTCGTCAGCTTCATTGTTTGAATTGTCATCAGACGACTTGCTGTCAGACGATTTCGCTTCGGTAACGGTCGCTTCTTCTGCCTCTTCTTTCTTGGTGTCGTGGCTTTCGTCCTCGTCGATCTGATCCATCAAGGACGTATCGACCGAAACGACAGGCGCGACAATCTCGGCGACCTTTCGCGTTGCCGTCTTGAACTTCTCAAGAGTGAAATCGGGCGAAACAAGCGCCGGTTCGCCCTCGATGCGCACGGACATGCCGTAGCGCGCTTCGATCTGTGCGATGTGTTCCCGCTTCTGGTTCATCAGGAAGTTGGCGATACCGACCGGGCATTTCACCAGAACCTCGCGCGACCGTCCGCGCGTGCCCTCTTCCTCGACCTGACGCAGGATCGACAGCGACAGGTTGTCATCCGACCGGATCAAACCGGTGCCGTGGCATGCCGTACAAGGCTGGGTCGTTGCCTCGATCATACCCGGGCGCAGGCGCTGTCGGCTCATCTCCATGAGGCCAAAGCCGGAAATCCGCCCGACCTGAATACGCGCACGATCGGTTTTCAGCTTGTCCTTGATCTTCTTCTCGACCGAGGCGTTGTTCTTGCGCTCGTCCATGTCGATGAAGTCGATCACGATCAGGCCGGCAAGGTCACGCAGACGCAATTGGCGCGCCACTTCTTCGGCGGCCTCCATGTTGGTCTTCAACGCGGTTTCTTCGATCGAGCCTTCTTTCGTGGCCCGACCAGAGTTCACGTCAATCGCCACCAGCGCTTCGGTCACGCCGATCACGATATAGCCGCCGGATTTGAGCTGCACCGTCGGGTTGAACATCGACGACAGGTACGACTCCACCTGATAACGCGCAAACAGCGGCAGGGTCTCGGCGTAATGCTTCACGTTCTTGGCGTGGGACGGCATGATCATTTTCATGAAGTCCTTGGCGATGCGGTAGCCACGCTCGCCTTCCACGAGAACCTCGTCAATCTCGCGGCTGTAGAGATCGCGGATCGAGCGTTTGATCAGATCGCCTTCCTCGTAGATCTTCGCAGGTGCGATGGATTTCAGCGTCAGCTCGCGGATCTGCTCCCACAGCCGTTGCAGATATTCGTAATCGCGCTTGATCTCGGATTTGGTGCGTTTGGCCCCGGCCGTCCGCACGATCAGTCCAGCGCCGGTGGGCACTTCGATCTCGGCCGCGATTTCCTTGAGTTTCTTGCGGTCCACGGCATTGGTGATCTTGCGGCTGATACCGCCGCCACGCGCTGTATTTGGCATCAAAACGCAATAGCGCCCGGCCAACGACAGGTAGGTTGTCAGCGCTGCGCCTTTGTTGCCACGCTCTTCCTTGACCACCTGAACCAGCAGTATCTGACGAACCTTGATAACTTCCTGAATCTTGTAGCGGCGCGGACGCGGCTTGCGGACCGGACGAATGTCTTCCTGATCATCATCATCGGCAACAGATTCGATGGAACTGTCACGAGAGGACGCGTCGCCTTTGGCCTCAGCCCCTTGCTCAGAGTCATTCTCTACACCGTCGTCGACGTCAGCATCGGATGCGTCTTCAGAACGATCCTCCGCAGCGGCATCCGCTTCGGCCACATCCGTCGCCTGCTCCGCCGCAGCCTCGACGGGTTCTTCCACGGGCGTCTCGGCCACGGTCTCCATCGGAGAGCTGCCCTCGGGCACCTCATCCTCATCAAGATCAATCGTTTCCATCCCCGAGATCTGACCTTCGGGTTTGGCAACCTCCTGTGTCACCTTCAGATCGTCGGGCTTGGCACTCTCGGATTTCGCGCTTTTGCGCGACCGGCTGCGGGTCCGCGACGATTTGGGCTTTTCCTCATCCTCATCACGCGCTCGCATTGCCTCGGCATAGGCGCGCTCTTCCTCCATCAGCGCCTCGCGGTCGGCGACGGGGATCTGGTAATAATCGGGATGAATCTCCGAAAAGGCGAGGAAACCGTGCCGGTTCCCGCCATAATCCACAAAGGCCGCCTGAAGGGACGGCTCTACGCGTGTGACCTTTGCAAGGTATATGTTGCCAGCTAGCTGGCGTTTGTTTTCAGATTCAAAGTCGAATTCCTCAACCTTGGTTCCGTCAACCACCACAACGCGGGTCTCTTCCGCGTGGGTGGCATCGATAAGCATTTTCTTGGCCATGTTTTCCGTTCGCACGCCGCAACCGTCCGCATCCCAGGGGGAGCGGACGGTTCACGGCAATGACTTTTCTGGGCGAGAGACGGCGCGACGCTGGTGGAGGACGCTCGGTCCCCCACTGCCAGCCTCAAATCATGCGCGCGCTTCATCGCGGTTCTTCTCCGACGCCTGCCACAAGGGTCAAGGCGCCCATTTACGACCCGTCGCTTGCGCGTTCCGGGCATTCGGTGCGGCCTCTCGGCCCGATCGGTCTGGTCAGACCCGTCAGGGATTTCCTGACGCCACATCTGACCAGCGAAACTCTCATCGGCGCGTTTCGCATGGGAAACTGCGCCATCACTCCAGCATAAAACGTCGACGGCCTGAAATACAATCCACAATCGCATGTCGCGCCGGGAAAACCCGCACACGCCGGAGTTGTGCATCAATAATTACACCAATCGGCTCAGGGCACGCCTCTTTCATAATTCTTCTTGGTTCAAATACTCCGGGGAGTCCGAGGGGCAGGCCCCTCGGTCCCGTCGCATCCGCGGACGCGAACATCAAACGCCTTTCAGCACCGCCGCATCAACGCGAACAATCTGTCTCATCGCGTTTCCAAAGCCCGCAAGCGGCGGATCAGGCTGGACGTGTCCCAGCGTCCACCGCCCAGCTTTTGCACGTCCTTGTAGAATTGATCGACCAGCGCGGTGACCGGCAGGCTGGCACCGGTCTCATCGGCCGTATCCAGACAAATGCCCAGATCCTTGCGCATCCAGTCCACGGCAAAGCCGTGCTCGAATTCGTCAGCAATCATCGTCTCGTAGCGGTTGGACATCTGCCAGGATCCGGCGGCCCCCTGGCTGATCACCTCGACCACGGCGGCCCCGTCAAGCCCGGCTTTCTCGGCAAAATGCAGCGCTTCGGACAGGCCCTGCACAAGGCCTGCGATGGCAATCTGGTTGCACATCTTGGTCATCTGTCCGGCTCCGCTGTCGCCGATACGGCGGCAGATGCGGGCGTAAGCGGCAATCACGGGCTCGGCCTTGGCATAACTGTCGGCATCACCACCGCACATGACCGACAAGACGCCATTCTCGGCCCCGGCCTGCCCACCGGAAATCGGCGCATCGACAAATCCCAACCCGGCCTCACTGGCGGCTGCGTACAACTCAGAGGTGACTTTCGCCGACACGGTCGTATGATCGACAAAGATCCCGCCCGACGTCATTCCGGCAAACGCACCCTCCTCGCCCAGACACACTCCGCGCAGATCATCGTCATTCCCAACACAGGACATGACGAAATCAGCACCTTTGGCGGCCTCGGCCGGGGTTGCGGCAGAGGCACCTCCGTACTCGTCCACCCATTTCTCGGCCTTGGCTGCGGTCCGGTTGTAGACCGTTACCTCGTGCCCCGCCTTCTGCAAATGCCCGGCCATCGGATAGCCCATTACACCCAGACCCAAAAACGCCAGCTTCGCCATATCACTTCTCCTTCAATTCCTGTCTGCCGAGTTGTGTCGCGCCGGCGCTTGGTTGACAAGGGGCCATCCCTGCCGAACACAAGGACGGGCACGCGAACGGAGGCGGACATGGTGACGGTTTTCAGATGGTTGGTGCGGATCACCGGCGCGGTGCTGGTGCTCAGCTGCCTTGTCATCGCTTTGGTCTACTATCTCGCATCGCAATCACTTCCCGACTATGACAAGACGTTGAAAGTTGACGGCACCACGACAGAAATCGAGATCGTGCGCGACCACGCCAATGTGCCGCATATCTTCGCCGGTGCTGACCGCGATGTGTTTTTCGGCCTCGGCTACGCCCATGCGCAGGACCGCCTGTGGCAGATGATGATGTTGCGTCGCACGGTGCAGGGCCGCCTGTCAGAGATGTTCGGCGCGCGCACTGTCAATATCGACAAGCTGCTGCGACGTCTGGATTTCTACCCCCTTGCCACGCGCTCGGTCGAGGCGCAGGACCCGCGGACAATACGCGCGCTGGAGGGCTATGCCGCAGGTGTCAACGCCCGCATCGCCGAGATCAACCGTGACAGTCTGGGCCGAGGCGCGCCAGAGTTCTTCCTGTTCGATACCGCCATCCCGCCCTGGCGACCGGCGGATTCCGTTGCCATCGTCAAGCTGATGGCGCTTCAGCTGTCCGGGCAGCTCTCGACCGAGGTTCTGCGCGCCCGCACATCGCTGCTCTTGCCCGAAGAAAACCGTCTTGCCGACATCCTGCCCGACATGCCTGGACCCGGCATCGCCGCCCTGCCCGATTATGCGGCACTGGTTCCCGGCGTTCCGCGCTATGCCAAGGCAAATCCCCGCAACGACGACCCGCTCAATCCGGTGAAACGACGCGGTTTTGCGGGTGCCTCCAACGGTTGGGCCGCGGCCCCTTCCCGCTCTGCCTCGGGTGGGACGCTATTGGCCAATGACCCGCATCTGGAATTCACCGCCCCTTCCACCTGGTATCTTGCGCGGCTGGAATTGTCCGCGGGCGGTGTCATCGGTGCCACGATCCCAGGCATTCCTGCGGTCCTGACCGGACGCAGCGACCGGCTGGGCTGGGGACTGACTTCTGCCTATGTAGACGATCAGGACGTGCGCATAGAGGCGCTCAACCCCGATAATCCCGAAGAGTACCGTACGCCGGACGGGTACAAGGCCTTTGAGACGCGCAAGTCGATCATCTCCATAAAGGATGACACACCGATCACCATTACCCTGCGCTGGACCGACAACGGACCCGTCTTGCCGGGCACACATTACGATCTGGACACGATCACGCCGCCGGGCCATGTGGCCTCGCTGTCGTGGACGGCCCTCAGCCCGCGCGACACGTCGATGACAGCCGCCGTCAATCTGATGTATGCAGGCTCTGTCGACGAGGCGCTTGGCGTATCCGAGGATTTCATCGCACCGGCGCAGAACCTGACTTTGGCGGATCAGAACAACGTGGCGTTGGTGATGGTCGGCGCGATGCCAAATCGGAACGAAGGCCATCAAAGCAAGGGACGGCTGCCCACGCAAGGATGGCGACCTGAAAACCGCTGGAACGGACGGCTGCCCTTTTCCGACAACCCGCGCTTTATCTCGCCCGCTGGCGGCATCGTCGGCAATACCAACAACAAGATCGTGGACCGGCCGTTTCCACAGCATGTCAGCTATGACTGGGGCGACAGTCAGCGCATCCAGCGTTGGGAACGCCTGATGCAGGGACGCGAGGTGCACACCCGCGACAGCTTTATCGAGGCGCAGCTTGACACGGTCAGCACCACGGCCCGCACGCTTTTGCCGCTGATAGGTGCCGATCTGTGGTTCACGACCGAAGCCGCCCCCGAAGGCACACCGGAACGCCGCCGGCAGGACGCGCTGAACCTGCTGGCCGGGTGGAACGGAGAAATGAACGAACACCTGCCGGAACCGTTATTGTATGCCGCGTGGCTGCGGGCGCTTCAGGAACGGCTGATCCGCGACGACCTTGGCCCGCTGGCGGACGAATACGACCATGTCGAACCGTTGTTCATCGAGCGTGTGTTTCGCGATGTAGACGGCGCGTCTGCCTGGTGCGACATCATCCGCAGCGCCGCGATCGAGACCTGCACGGATATTTCGCGGCTGGCGCTTGACGATGCGCTGGTCTGGGTCGCCGAGACCTATGGCACCGCGCTTGAATCCCTGCGCTGGGGCGACGCCCACGAGGCCACCCACGACCATCCGGTGCTGGGCAAAGTCGCGGTGCTGAACTATTTCGTGAACATTCGCCAATCGACCAGCGGTGGCGACAACACGCTGATGCGCGGCCGCACGCGCGGCACCGGACCGGACCCGTTTCAAAACACGCATGGCGCGGGCTATCGCGGGGTCTATGATTTTGCCGATCCCGACAGTTCGGTCTTTGTCACGGCCACCGGGCAATCGGGCCATTTCCTGTCACGCCATTACGACGATCTTGGGCAACTTTGGCGACGTGGAGAATATACCCCGATGTCACTGGACACCGATCTTGCGCGCGCGGCGGCTGTCGGCATCACGCGTTTGACGCCCTGAAATTCCGGGATTTCAGGCGTCCGCATGCCGGCCCTGACACAGCCAAATCGCGTCGCGCTCAAAGCTGGCGGTATTCTCCGGCTTGCTTGGCGCTCCAGTTGACGGTGATCTCGAACCCGTCTTCGGTCTGAAGCTCCTGGGTGACGACGCCGCGTTCATGCAGCCAAGCCCGCTGTTTGCCCGCGTCAAAGCCCAGAACAAGGTCCTCGGTCTGTTTCTGAGCGTCCAATGCCGCGCGCATCGCTTCCAGCAATGCGTCCATGCCTTCGCCCGTGATCGCCGAGACCGTGAGCACATTTTCGTCGCGTTCGGCGCGCGCGCGCAAGGCCTCGGCGTCTTCATCTGCCACCAGATCAAGCTTGTTCCAGACCTCCAGCATCGGCGTCGCATCGGTGATGCCCAACCCTTCGAGGATTTCGCGCACGTCTGCCGCCTGCTCTTCGCTGCCATCATGGCTGATGTCGCGGACATGGCAGATCAGATCGGCGGCCAGCACTTCCTCCAGCGTGGCGCGGAACGCGGCGACCAGTTCCGTCGGCAGATCAGAGATGAACCCCACAGTGTCGGACAGGATTACGTCCAGCCCGTTCTCCAGCCGCACCGCCCGCATGGTCGGGTCCAGCGTGGCAAACAGCATGTCCTTCGCCATCACCTCTGCCCCGGTCAACCGGTTGAACAGGGTGGATTTTCCGGCGTTGGTATAGCCCACAAGTGCCACAATCGGATAAGGCACCTTGGCCCGTGCGGCACGATGCAGCGCGCGGGTCCTGACGACTTTCTCAAGCTGTCGGCGCAGCCGCACAAGCTGGTCGTCAATCGCGCGGCGGTCCGCCTCGATCTGCGTCTCACCGGGGCCGCCGACAAAGCCCAGCCCGCCGCGCTGGCGCTCCAGGTGGGTCCAGGCGCGGACCAGACGGGTTCGTTGATAGGACAGCGCGGCCATCTCGACCTGCAACACACCCTCGCGCGTCGCGGCACGGTCACTGAAAATCTCCAGAATCAAGCCGGTCCGGTCGAGGATCTTGACGTCCCAGGCCTTTTCCAGATTGCGCTGCTGAACGGGGCTGAGCGGACCATCGACCAGCACAAGCTCTACCTCGGCCTCCTCGAAGACGCGCCTCAGCTCTTCTATCTTTCCGGTGCCGAACAGGCCCGCCGGTTGCGGTTTGGGCAGACGAATGACATCGGCGCCCACAACCTCCAGATCCGGCAGGGCCGCGGCCAGGGCGACTCCCTCTTGCAGCGCAGGACCGGGCTCGCGCCTCTGCCGATCAGACAGGATATCAGGATGCAGAACCCATGCGCGGGTTACATGCGTGTCATGTTCTCTCAACTGTTCTCTTCGCCATCATACAGGTTGATCGGCTGCGAGGGCATGATCGTCGAAATGGCATGTTTATAGACCAGTTGAGATTGTCCATCGCGACGCAACAACACGCAGAAATTGTCAAACCAGGTAATCACCCCCTGCAACTTTACACCGTTGATAAGGAATACGGTGACCGGAACCTTGGTCTTTCGAACATGGTTCAGGAACGCGTCTTGCAGGTTTTGCCTATCGGAAGCCATTGAAATCGCCTTTATTCTTGTCGTGTCGCGCAGTTCGGAACGCCCTCGATGCACGATTATGTATTGCTGCTTTCAGAGTTACCAGCAGAAATCCATGCTCTTTTCGCATGCGCGGCATCCTGATGCTATTCACGCCACAGATCCGGCGTGATCATCGCAATGATTGCCAGCGTTTCGAACCGCCCCAAAATCATCGCCGCGCACAGGAAAATCTTGGCCTCAGCCCCCAGCCGAACCAGATCTATCGGGGTCTCGGACGCCGAGGTAATCAACGGGCCGGTGGTGGACAGAGTCGCGATCGCCAACACCATAGCGTTTTCAAACGGCACATGCACGGCAGTCAGCGCCATTGTCACCATGGTGAAGGATAGCGCGAACAGCATGAAGAAGATCCAGGCGATGAAGGCACCGGACCGTCGGACGCGCCGGGTAAAGGCACTCGCCCGCCCCACGGAATGCGGATGCACCAGCCGCTCGATCTCTCGCATACCGTTGAGATAAAGCGCAAAAACCCGCAGCAGCTTGACCCCGCCCGCCGTCGTGGCCACGCCGCCGCCGATCAGCGAAAGACCAAGCAGGATCAGGCCCGGCGTTTGCAACCCTGACCAGTTCTGCGCCTCGTTCCACTCGGCACTTTCAAACCCCGTTGTGGTCAGAAAGGACAGCACGGTAAAGGTCGCCCCCCAATAGGCGCGCAGTCCCGCCATCAGGTTTTCTTCTTCGTTGAACTCGAACGAGGCAATCCAGTGACGCAGAAACAGCAACAGCGGCACGCCGATGACAAAGATCAGGCCAAGCCGAAACTCGGGGTCATGGCGCAGACCGGGTTGGGCGCGGTTGATCGTATCGCTGGAAAAGGTCAGCCGGGACAGCGCGAAGGCGAGAAAGAAAAACACCACCACCTCTCCGGCGAACCCGCTGGACGCATTGTCCAGCCCGCCGATCGAGGAAATGCCGCTGGTGGCCATCACCGACATGGCGTGGATCACCGCCACCAAGGGACGGTCCCCCGCCACCATCAGTGACAGCCAAAGCACTAGCGTCAGCCCCGCATAGATCGGCACCAGATAATGCGCACTGCGCCACAGCCGTCGTGTCGGGTCGGCCATATCCAGACGCGCCGCCCCTGCCGCCGAGATCTGGCCGGGCTCGCCGCCCGCCGTCACCTCGAACCCGCCCAGGGTCAGGGGCGCGAGAATGGCGGCCGCCGCGATCCACATCAGCAGCCCGCCCAGCCAGCCGACCTCGGCGCGCCACAGGTGCTGCGTTCGGGTCAGGCGGTCAGGCTCAAACAGCGTGGCACCCGTGGTGGTCAGGCTGGAAACCATCTCGAAATAGGCATTGAGAAACGTGGTCGTGCGCACCGCCTCGAAGAACGGTACAGCCAAAAGCGCGGGGATCAGCACGAACCCGGCCAAAAGCGCCGCAAGCTGGCGCAGCGCGCTCAGGCTGATGGTCCGCCCCGACATCGCTGTGGCCACCAGCCCCGACAGAACCAGCCCGACAACGCTGGTATAGAAGAAGCTGCGCGCTTCGTGAAAGCTTTGTTGGGCAAGCGCATAGGCGGCCGGAACCAGCATCGCGGCGCAGGCCAGCACTGTAAGCAACAGAAGGAACGGCAGAAGCTTCAGGCGATTAAGCAGCATGGCGTCAGAAGAAGTCGATAGAGACCTGCAACAGCCGCTCTACCTCGGGCACGTCGCTGGTCATGGCAAAGATCACGATCATATCGCCTTCGTCGATCCGCAGGCCGCCCACAGGCTTTACCACCTTGCCCTCTTTCATCACAGCGCCCACCAGCACGCCTTCGGGGAAGTCGATGTCGCGTATTTTCTGCCCCGAGATCGGCGATGTGGACAGCACCTCTGCCTCGATCACCTCTGCTTCGGCATCGCCGATGGAATAAACGGCGCGCACCCGGCCATGGCGGATATGGCGCAGGATCGAACTGACGGTGGTGGCGCGCGGGTTGATATAGGCGTCAATGCCAAGCGGCCCCATCAGAGGCACCAATGTCGGATCGTTGATCAGTACAATGGCCATTGGACAGCCCGCAGCCTTGGCACGCACGGCGGCCAGCATGTTGGTCTTGTCATCATCCGTAACGCAGAGAACGGCATCTGCACGATCGATATTGGCCTCGGCCAGCAAGGTTGCATCCAGCCCGTCGCCGTGCAGAACAATGGTTTTTTCCAGCACATCGGCGGCGCGTTCGGCCACGCCGCGATTTTTCTCGATCACCTTGGCGCGGACGCGTTCGGCACGAGCCTCAAGCTGTCGGGCGACGGTCAGGCCGACATTGCCGCCGCCGATCAGAACGACCCGTTCCTGCTTCTTGACCGATTTGCCGAAAATTTCCATGGTGCGGCGGATGTCGTCCGCATGTGACATGACATAGCAATCATCGCCGACAAACAGCTGATCCCCCGGATCGGGTGCCCAAAGCGTGCCATCGCGCCTGATGCCCACCACGATCGAGCGCAGGGTGGAAAAGAGATCCGTCAACTGCCGAAGCGGCGTGTTCACGACCGGACAGCCTTCCTCGATCGTGAGACCAAGAAGATGCGCCTTGCCGTCAAGGAAGGTTTCCGTGTCAAAGGCCGAGGGTGCCGCCAGCCGTTGCAGGGCAGCATCCGCGACCTCACGTTCAGGACTGATGACCACGTCAATTGGCATGTGGTCGCGGCGATACAGGTCGGAATAGATCGCCGTCAGATAGCTTTGTGACCGCAGCCGCGCCACTTTTCGCGGGATCGCAAAGATCGAATGCGCCACTTGACAGGTCACCATGTTGACCTCGTCCGAATGGGTGGCGGCGATGATCATGTCCGCATCGCGCGCGCCTGCACGGTCAAGGATGTCAGGATAGGACGCGAACCCCGCGATACCCTGCACATCCAGCGTATCGGTGGCGCGCCGCACGAGATCGGGATTGTTGTCCACGACCGTCACATCGTTGCGTTCGCCAGACAGATGCCGTGCGATCTGCCAGCCAACCTGGCCTGCCCCGCAGATGATGACCTTCATTCCAAGCCCTTCCGGCGAAACGTTCTACGCCGGATTTGCATGACAGAAGCCCCCGCAAGGGTCAATCCGGCAGCGCCGGGGCAAGAGATTGGGTTTCGCATGCGCTGGCCGTGTCGTCACTCGACCTCGGCGTCGTCTTCGACATGGGCGATGCGCGCACCTGCCTTGGAGGACGTCACCACACCCAGGGATTTCAGTTTGCGATGCAGCGCCGAGCGTTCCATGCCGACAAAGCTGGCCGTTCGGCTGATATTGCCCCCGAACCGGTTGATCTGGGTCAGCAGATATTCACGCTCGAACGCTTCGCGCGCCTCGCGCAGCGGCAAGGTCGCCAGCGTGCCCGAAAGCACCACGCGGTTTTCATCGCCGTCCGGCACGCCACTATCCTGCGGCAACTCGCGCGCCGTGATCTCGTCATGGCCTTCGCCAAGGATCAGCACGCGTTCCACCAGATTCTTCAACTGACGCACATTGCCGGGCCAGACCATCGTCTGCATCAGCGCCACCGCCTCATCGCTGAGGGCGCGCTGCGGCAGGCCTTGGGTCTTGTGGCATTGCTCGATGAAATGCGCGGCCAGCAGCGGAATATCCTCGCGCCGCTCCTCGAGGCTGGGCACGGCAATCGGCACGACGTTGAGCCGGTGATACAGTTCCTGCCGGAACGTCCCCGCCGCAATCTCTGCCTCCAAATTGCGCGCGGTGGACGAGATCACCCGCAAATCGACGCGCACCTTGTCGGCACCGCCCACCCGTGTGAACTGCTGATCGACCATCACCCGCAGGATCTTGGATTGGGTGCCAAGCGGCATGTCGGCGACCTCATCGAAATAGATCACGCCACCATGGGCCTGTTCCAGAAGACCCGGCTCCACCCCGCGATCAGACCCTTCGCGCCCGAACAGCACCTCTTCCATGCCTTCGGGCGACACGCCTGCACAATTCACGGTGATGAACGGACCCGCGGCGCGATTGGAATGGGCGTGGATATAGCGCGCGGCGACCTCCTTGCCCGATCCCGGCGGCCCGGACAGCATCACGCGGCCGTTGGATTTGGTGACTTTGTCGAGCTGGCCAATCAGTCCGCGAAACGCGGCGCTTTCGCCGATGACCTCGGTCGGGTGGCTGTCCTTGCGTTTCAGTTTCTGATTCTCGCGGCGCAGGCGGCTGGTTTCCATCGCGCGTCGGATCACCACCAGCAACTGGTCGATATTGAAGGGCTTTTCGATGAAATCATAGGCCCCCTGCTTGATCGCCGCGACGGCAATCTCGATATTGCCGTGGCCCGAGATTATGACCACGGGAACATCCGGGTTGTCACGCTTGACGGTCTTGAGGATGTCGATCCCGTCCATCTTGCTGTCTTTCAGCCAGATATCTAGGATCAGCAGCGCGGGCGGCTCGGCGTTGATCTCGGCCATCGCCTCGTTGGAATTGCCGGCCAGCCGCGTGGTATAGCCTTCGTCTTCAAGAATATCCCCGATCAACTCGCGGATATCGCGTTCGTCATCGACGATCAAAATGTCACTCATACGACCCTCGTTCCTGTTGCGGACGGCTCTGCCATCGCGGCCGCCCCCGTTTCACCAAGCGGCAGACGGATGACCGCCATTGCGCCGCGATGCGATGCGCCGTCAAACACCGGCGCATCTTCGAGGACGAGGCTGCCGCCATGCTCCTCGATGATTTTCTTGACGATCGGCAGGCCAAGCCCGGTGCCCTTGTCACGGGTGGTGACATAGGGTTCGAACAGACTGGCCCGGTCCTCGGGCAAGCCGACGCCATTGTCCATGATCCGGATCTCGGCCCGGTCACCGTCGCGTTTCAGCGTGACGTGGATCTGCGGGACAAACCCGCTTTCAACACCCTCTTCGATCCGGCCTTCAATCGCTTCACCGGCGTTCTTGATCAGGTTCGTCAAAGCCTGGCCGATCATGGTGGCGTCCAGCTCTGCCGGCATGTCGCCGCCTTCAAAATCGGTGACAAAGCTCACATCGGGTTGGCCCGCCTCCTGCAACAGCACGGCACCGCGCAACAGGTCCCTCACGTCCTCGGGGCGGCGCTCTGGTTCTGGCATGCGGGCGAATTTGGAAAATTCGTCGACAATGCGCCGCAAGTCGTTGGTCTGCCGCACGATGACGCCGGTCAACTGGTCAAGGCTTTCGCCTGATTCCTCGTCCAACTGACGGCGGAACTTGCGCTTGATGCGTTCGGCGGACAGCTGGATCGGGGTGAGCGGGTTCTTGATTTCATGCGCGATACGGCGCGCCACATCCCCCCATGCCGCCATCCGCTGCGCGCTGACCAGCGTTGTCACATCATCAAAGGCCACCACGAAGCCTTCAAGACTGCCATTCGCGCGGCGGCGGTTGGACATGCGCACCAGCAGATGTTCCAGACGTCCTTCGCGGCTGACCTTAACCTCTTCCTGAACGGTCTCGTTTCCACCATCCCGCAGCTTCTCAAAGACCGGCCCGAACTCTGGGACCGACACGGAAATGGGCATCGACTGCTGGTCCGCGCTCCAGGCAAGCAAGCGTTCGGCGGAGCGGTTGACGAAGGTCACCCGCCCGCCTTCGTCCAGCCCCACGACACCAGATGTGACAGAGGTCAGCACGGAATCGAACAGCCGCTGACGACGCTCGATCTGGCGGGTATTGTCCAGCAACGTGTTGCGCTGGCCCTTCAGTTGCCGGGTCATCTGGTTGAAGTAACGTCCCAGCATGGCGATCTCGTCATCGCCGTCCTCCTCGACAACCTGCACGTCCAGATCACCGGAGCCCACCTGCTGTGCCGCACCGGCCAAACGCCCGACCGGACGCGACAGCCGTTCGGCAAACCACATGCCCAACCAGACGGCGGCAAGGATCAGCAACATCGCAAAACCAAGATACAGCATAGCAAAATCAAACAGACGCCGTCCGCGCTCGCTTTCCTGTTGCTGGTAGAAGCGTGCGGTTTGCTGTGTTTCGTCCAACAGGTTGAGAATGGCGCCATCGACCTCGCGGCTGACATAAAGAAACCTGTCGACAAAAGCGTTCAGCGGCACCAAGGCGCGAAACTCGTTATTGTCCCAATCCGGGATCAGCGCGACGCCTTGCTCTAGCGCCTCTGCGATACGGCCAGAGGTCGGTTGTTCGTAGTCGAAAAGGTAGGACCGTTCGCCGCGTGCGCGGATTTCGCCGGCACTGTCGATCACATAAGCCTCGCGCAGCCCGCGCTGGATCTGGCTTTGCCCCGTTCCCAAGACCTGCCGGACTTCGCCATCATTCATCGCGAATGTCGCGCGCCGGTTGGCGTCAATGAAGGCCGCCAGTGCCTGGGCATCCTGGGCCAGCCCCTCGCGATGTTCCGCCTCATAGGATTCCGCCGCCTCAAGCGAGGCGCCTACAACGGCGCGCACCCGGTCCGAAAACCATGCTTCCAGCCCGATATTGATGGTCAGCACCGCAAAGACCGCGACAGTCACCGTCGGCAACAACGCCATCAGCGCAAACACACCGGTCAGCCTGAGGTGAAGCCGCGAGCCCGCCGATTTGGCCCGCCGCGCCGACACCATGCGCGCCACGCGCTGCAACACCAATGCCGCAACAAGCAGGACATAGACAAAATCCGCGAGCAGGATCAGCCGCAACGGCATGGATGCGGCCCCCTGATCCAGCGGCCCGAGAATCGCAAATGTCGCCGCCGCCAGCACCGGCCCCAGCAAGACCAGCCCCAGCGTTGCCGCATTCTGGATACGGCGTTGCCGCCGCAGCCGGTTGAACCGGGTCCAGGTCAAGGCTCGTGCCTTTAAGGCCACAGGTCGCCCTCTTCTTGATGTGCTGCCCAAGGCAGCCAACCGCCATATCTAGTGGTCCGTTCCGGAACCGAAGCACCGGGGCCACTGTTATGTTGCCCTTTTACATCAACTTTCGGCGCCGTGTCACGCTAATATCCAGATCGGTGATTTTCTTGCGCAACGTATTGCGGTTGATCCCCAGTAGATCGGCACATTTGGCCTGATTTCCACCCGTTGCATCCAGCGCAATCTCTATCAGGGGGGCCTCTACTTCACGCAGAATGCGCGAATACAGGCCCGGCGGCGGCAGCATGTTGTCGTGCAGATCGAAATAGCGCCGCAAGTGCCGCGCCACGCTGGCCGAAAGCTTTTCGACATCGCTACCGCCGCGCAGAACAGGGCCCATTTCGGGCTGATTGCCCAGCACCATCTCTACCTCTGTCCGGCTGATTTCGTCCGAGCGGCTGGTCAGTCCCAACCGACGCACGGCGTTTTCCAACTGCCGCACATTGCCCGGCCAGCTATAGGCGCGGAACAGCTCTTCGGCTTCGCGCGACAGCCATCGCTTCGGGGCACCGTCGCGTTCTTCACGGGACAGGAAATGTTCGGTCAATAGCGCAATATCGTCCACACGTTCGCGCAACGCGGGCACAGTCAGCGTTGCACCGCACAGACGGTAATACAGATCGGGACGCACGCGGCCCTCTTCCATCGCGACCGCCAGATCGCTTTGACTGGTGGCCATGAAGCGCGGGACATGATCGCCGGGGACATCCATCATGCGGACAAGCCGCGCCTGCATCTCATCGTCGAGATTGGCGATCTCGTCGATCAGAAGCGTGCCGCCCTTGACCCGCGCCAGAACGCGCATCGGGCCTTCAAGCTCTTGCAAATCGGCCGCAGCCACCGTCACGAAAGGCAATGTGCGGCGGTCGGAGAAGTCGTGAACCGCCCGCGCGATCAGGCTTTTGCCGGTGCCGCTTTCCCCGCAGATCAGAACTGACAGATCGGTGTTCACCACCCGCGCGACCAACCGGTAAAGCGCCTGCATTGCCGCGGTCTTGCCAACCAGCGGAAGATCATCCGGCGCGTCCGTCAGATCATCAGACCGCGGTGACTGCGGCACATGGCGTCTGCTTTCCAGCGCCCGGGCGGTGCGCTTCATCAGATCCGGCAGGTCAAACGGTTTGGGCAGGTAATCATAGGCCTCGGCCTCGGCCGCCTGAATCGCCGTCATGATGGTGTTTTGCGCCGAGATCACGATCACCGGCAATCCGGGCCGGTCCTGCGCAATCCGGGGCAGCATCTCCAGCCCGTTCCCGTCAGGCATCATCACATCCGAGATCACCACGTCGCCCTTGCCCTCTGCCACCCATCGCATCAGCGTGGTCAGCGAGCTGGTCGCGTGGACCTTGCATCCGGCACGCGTCAGCGCCTGGGTCAGAACCGTTCGGATCGTGCGGTCGTCATCGGCGACCAGAACCGTGCCATCCATCAATCTTTCTCCTTGAGTTCCCGCGCCGCTCGCGGAAGCGAGATTTGAAAAACGGTGCGGCCAGGCACAGAGGTGACCGAAATCCACCCGTCATGGTCAGAGATAATCTTGTTCACCAGCGCCAATCCCAGCCCGGTGCCATTTTCGCGGCCCGAAACGAAGGGATCGAAAATATCGCCCTTGATGTTCTCCGGCAGGCCGGGACCGTCATCCGTGATTTCGATTTGCAGCGGCAGCGCCTGCCCTGACCCATCCGACCGGCGCAGACGAAAGCTGTGTTCATAGAAACTGCGAAGACGGATCGTGCCGCCCTTCGGCCCTGCTGCTTGCGCTGCGTTTTTCAGCAGGTTCAATATGACTTGCAACAATTGGTCCGGATCGCCGCAGGCCATCGGCAGGGACGGGTCGTAATCCTCGACGATCCGCATCTGCGCGCCAAACCCCAGCAAGGCAGAACGACGGGCGCGATCCAGAACATCGTGGATATTCACATCGCGGCGTTCCGGCGGCGACAGGTTTCCGAATTGCTCGACCTGTTCAAGCAGCTTTACGATCCTTCGACTTTCTTCGACAATAAGGTCTGTAAGTTCAAGGTCTTCCGTCGCGAGGTTCATGCTGAGAAGTTGCGCGGCACCGGTGATGCCCGCCAGCGGGTTCTTGATTTCATGGGCCAGCATCTCGGCCATGCCGATGGCGGATTTCGCTGCGGATTTCACCGAATGACTTTGCGTCATTCGTCCGGCCAACTCGCGCGGCGAAATCAGCATTATCATCCAGCCCGGCCTGCCCGCCACGGGCGCAAGCGACAGATTACACTGCAAGGGCGCACGGTTGCCCGGTCCCACATCGACATCATTGACGAAAAGCGGGGTGCCGTTCCTGCGCGCCCGTTCGATGCTGTCTTCCAGCGGCGCGTCGATCATCAAGCGGTCCCAGATCGGCTGCCCGGCCAGCGATTTGGACGAATTGTTCATAAACCCTTCGGCGGCGGGGTTGAGATCGGCAATATTCTCATCCTCGTCGATCAGGATTGCCGGAACGGGCAACGAGGACCAGATCGCATTGCTCAACTCGGGGGTCATGCTGCCGCGACCCCCTGCCCGTACAGCAAGGCCGGCTCCAGCCCGTCCAGCACCTCTGCGGGGGTTTTGGCGGTCAGGATGCAACGCCGCATCGGTGCCGCGGTTCCGACCACATCCATGTACCAGGCCAGATGCTTGCGAGAGACACGCAGACCAAGATCTACGCCGTAGAAGGAGAGCATTGCCTCGTAATGCCCCGCGACCAAGGCAACCAACGCCGACCCATGCGGGATTTGCGGCGCGGGATGCCCGTGCAGCGCAGATGCGACATGAGCCAGCAACCATGGCTGACCCTGCGCGCCGCGTCCGATCATCACCCCGTCAGCGCCCGATTGCGCCCTTGCCTGCCGGGCAGTTGCCAGATCCACAATATCGCCATTTGCGATCACCGGGATTGCCACGGCCTGCTTGACCGCGCGGATCGCAGCCCAATCGGCGCGGCCCTTGTAAAACTGACAGCGTGTCCGGCCATGCACGGTAATCATCTGCACACCCGCACCCTCTGCCCTTCGGGCAATATCCGGCGCATTCAGACAGTCGCTGTCCCAGCCCAACCGCATTTTCAGCGTCACCGGAAGGTTAACGGCCTCCACCACCGCCTCGATCAAGCGCAGCGCTTGATCCGGGTCGCGCATCAGCGCCGAACCGGAATAGCCGCCCACCACCTTCTTTGCGGGGCAGCCCATATTGATGTCGATGACCCGCGCGCCGTTGGCGGCGACCATCCGGGCAGCCTCTGCCATCCAATAGGCATCGCGGCCCGCCAGTTGCACAGAGGTATTGGCCCGGCCGAAACCAAGCTCTGCCTTCTCCCGAACGCCGGTCTTCGCCTGCACCATTTCCTGACTCGCCACCATCTCGCTGACCACCAGACCCGCCCCAAAACCTGAAACCAGCTCGCGGAACGGCAGATCCGTGATCCCCGCCATCGGCGCGAGCAATATCGGGGGATCGACAGTAATATCTGCCAGTTCGATGGCCACTTGCTTAATCCTTGTGCAGTCACCTTTGAAGTATCGCAGCGATGCCAATACTGCAATCTCGGCGGTCCCGCCTCCGCCAAACCGGCGCGCCACTGCTCATTTTTTGTGCAGTGTGACCTGAATGATTGCACAGTGCAGGGTCAGAGCCTAGACAGGCGCGACTTGGCAAAGAGGTCCGTCATGCGCACAGCCGCAATCATCGTAGCCGCCGGCCGCGGCGTCCGGGCGGGTGGCCCGCTGCCCAAGCAATGGCAGACCATTGCCGGGCGCAGCGTCGCGGGTTGGACTCTTCGAGCTTTTGAAAATGCCCCCGATATAGATGAGATCGTGCTGGTCGTGCATGAGGACGATATGACCCGCGCCCGCAGCCTGCCCGAGGCGGAGGGCGTGATGCTGGTCGTCGGCGGTGCCGACCGGGCCGCGTCGGTGCGTGCCGGGCTGGAGGCTCTTGCGCCCACGCCTCCGGACCGCGTGCTTATTCACGATGTGGCGCGCCCATGTGTGCGACAAACCCTGATTGCCGAGGTCTGTCGCGCGCTGAAGTCAGCCCCCGGCGCGGCCCCGGCATTGGCGGTCAGCGATGCGCTTTGGACCGGCACAGAGGGCTTCGTCACCGGGGCACAGTCGCGCGACGGACTCTTCCGGGCGCAAACGCCGCAAGGCTTTCACTATGTCGCGATCCGGGACGCCCATGCCGCACGGAAAACGCCCGCCGCCGATGATGTCGAGATTGCCCGCGCCGCCGGATTGCAGGTTGCCATCCTCCCCGGCTCGGACGACAATCTGAAGATCACAACCCCCGGAGATTTCGTCCGGGCCGAAAAACTGTTGGCAGGTCAAATGGATATCAGACTGGGGAACGGGTTCGACGTGCATCGCTTCGGCGCGGGCGATCACGTCACGCTTTGCGGGGTGCAAGTGCCCCATGATCGCGGCCTTCTGGGTCATTCCGATGCCGATGTGGGCATGCATGCAGTCACCGACGCAATTTATGGTGCGCTGGCGATGGGCGATATCGGCCGTCACTTCCCGCCATCGGATGAGCAATGGAAAGGCGCAGACAGTGCCATTTTCCTGCGCCATGCGGTTCATCTTGCGGGCGAACACGGTTTTGCAATCGCGAATGTCGATTGCACGTTGATCTGCGAGCGGCCAAAGATTGGCCCACACGCGCCTACCATGCAGACGGCGATGGCCGATCTCTTGCGGATCGAGGCATCACGCGTTTCGGTCAAGGCCACGACAAGCGAGCAACTTGGCTTTACCGGACGCGAAGAAGGCATTGCCGCCCTTGCAACTGCTACACTGGTGAAAACATGAACCATATGATCGCCACCTTCTTCGGCATCGGCCACATGCGCCCTGCCCCCGGTACATGGGGCTCGCTTGCGGCGCTGCCGGTTGCATGGGCCATCATTCAGCTGACGGGGTTCTGGGGATTGGCTTTGGCCACGGCGTTGGTTTTCTGGGCCGGATACCGCGCGACCGAGGTCGAGACGCGCGGTGCCGCCAATCATGACCCTTCAGAGATCGTGATCGACGAGGTCGCTGGTCAGTGGATCGCCCTGATGCCCGTTGCCTACGGCGCGGGCATGATGGGGGTGGACGTCTTGCGGCTTTGGCCGGGATGGATCGCCGCGTTTGTGCTGTTTCGCCTGTTCGACATCTGGAAGCCCGGCCCCATTGGCTGGGCCGACCGGCGCAACGACGCGATGGGCGTCATGCTGGACGATGTGGTTGCCGGGGTATTCGCTGCAGTCATCACTATCGTGCTGGCAGCCGTGGCGCATGGGTTTCTGATGTGACCCTTGCCGAAAAAATCCTGCAAGAAGCGGTTGCCAAAGGCCTGACAATCACCACCGCCGAAAGCTGTACCGGCGGGATGGTTGCCGCCGCGATCACCGATATCGCCGGATCATCGGCGATATTCGAGCGTGGCTTCGTGACCTATTCCAACCTTGCAAAGCAAGACATGTTGGCTGTGCGGATGCAAACGCTGGAGAGCTTTGGTGCGGTTTCAGAACCCGTGGCGCAGGAAATGGCGCTTGGTGCCCGCAACGCCGCACATGCGGATATAGCGGTCGCCATCTCGGGCATTGCCGGGCCGGGCGGGTCAGAGTTCAAGCCTGAAGGGCGCGTGTGCTTTGCCACTGTGACCGCAACGGATAGCTTTGTCGAAACCATCGAATACGGCGCGCCGGGCCGGAGTGAGGTCCGCGCAGCCGCACGCGATCACGCGCTGTCGCTGATCCTCAACGCCATTCAGGCAGCCTAGGCCGGAACCGTGCTTTGGCGGCGCTGAACGCCCTTGCATGCTTGACCTCCATGACAAGTCAGGCACTACCGACTGACCCGGAGCGGCGCTGCATCTTGCCCGATAAGCGTCAGGTCCATGCTTCGAATCGCTGTTCGGCTTGTGGCTGATCCTGCTGGATCTGGGCATAGCCACGCTCTGCCGCAGCGCTCAGTTCTGATGTGCCGTGATTCGACTGATCCTCTTCAGTGGGGGCGAGAACGATCGTCTTTGGTGCATTGCCCATGGATTCGATCATTGCCTGCTGCTGCGAATCGACCCGCGCCTGCGCGCGTGCCCGGCTGAGTTGTGCCTCATCGGCGGAACGCTCGTCCGGTTGCACAATCTCCAGCCCGGTTGATTGCAGTTCGGACCTGTCTGCCCTCGAACTGATTACGAGGCCGTTGCCCGTTGCCTCGTCGCCATTTGACCCGCCGGGACCGGCGGCGTGGCAGCCTGCCCTGCGTAGCCGTTGGTCGTTCCTGTCCCACCGCCCCTCGTGCTTGTATCCGTGTTATCGCTATCGGAGCTTTCGCTGATGGCGGGTGGTCCGCCGGACTGAGCCGTTTCTTCGGCTGGCGGTGCCGCGCCACCTGGCCCGATGGACGGATTCAGACCCGTTCCCGAGCCAAATAGAATCTGCGTAAGTTGCATCTGCCTCTGTCTCCTGAAATCGTTTCGAACACGTTTATTTTTGCGTCGAAATGAGACGATATCGGGGCAGATAGCCAAGTTCCGCACATCAAGGTTAACAGAACAGGTTGTTGTGACCGCGGCAAACGGAACAGGCGTCAGCCGTACAGTGCCGCGGCGCGTCGCTCAAAGGCGCGGACGATGCGCTGCATCGCTTCGTTGAAAACCACACCGATTATTTTCTGAAGCACCGCGTTCTTGAACTCGAAATCCACATGGAATGTCACGTCGCAGCCGTCTTCAGCATCGGCAAAGGCCCAGTTGGATTTCATATAGCGGAACGGCCCGTCCAGATATTCGGTGTCGATCTTCATGTCGTCGGGATAAAGGACCACACGGCTGCCAAAGCGTTCGCGGAACACCTTGAAGCTAATCACCAGATCGGCCAGCATCTCTTCGGCACCACCGCCGATGTCGTTTCGCGACCGGATGCGCGCCGCGGCACACCATGGCAGAAATTCAGGATAGGACGCCACATCGGCCACCAGATCGTACATCTGTTGGGCGGTATAAGGCAGCCTGCGGGTTTCACTATGGGTCGGCATGTCGCTCCGGTTTGGGTCGTGACAGTGGCGGTGCATGTCGTATTGTGGCGCGGAAAAATCAAGGGGATATCATGCCAGAGCGTCCATATGTCATCGACGAGATGATCTCTGCCAAGGCGATTGCCGCGCGGATCGAGGAATTGGCGGGTGAGATTCGTCACGAATTCGCCGATACCGACAAGCTGGTTGTGGTGGGTCTTTTGCGTGGATCGTTCGTCTTTATCGCCGACCTCGTGCGCGAATTGAACCTGCCCATCGAGGTCGACTTCCTTGAAGCATCCTCTTACGGAAACGCCATGCAATCCAGCCGGGAAGTGCGCATTCTCAAAGACTTGCGCGGTGCTATTGAAGGCCGCGACGTGCTGGTGGTCGAAGACATCGTCGATACCGGGCACACGCTTAACCACGTTTCTGGAATGTTGCGATCCCGAAACCCCGCCAGGTTGCGCACCATCGCGCTTCTGGACAAACCCTCGCGGCGCGAGGTCGATTTCAGGTCCGACTGGATCGGTTTCGAGATCCCGGATGAATTTGTCGTGGGTTACGGAATTGATTTTGCGCAACGCAATCGCAACCTGCCCTTCATTGGCAAGGTTCGTTTTACCGACGCCGAGGGCTGAGATGAACCCGATCTGGCTGCTGCGGTTGACCCGATGGGCGCGCAGACCTCCGGGGCGGCGGCTTCAGATCATCGTGGGCACCGTGCTTGTCGCCGCAATCGTGCTGTGGGGAATCGAGCATTTCTTCGGCTGGCCAGAGGCCCTGACCCCGGAACGCATCCCCCGGCGCATCATGCGTTAAGCGCCGGGCCCCGCGCAGAACGTTCGCGCGACTTTCATCCATTCCGCCCGCCCCGCCGACACGCCCCGCCAACACGCCGAAGGTCACGAATTTGTGCACGCATCAGAGGCGGTTCCATCTCGACCTTTGCAAGAATATTGTTGCGGTCGTGTGAAACTACATTAGCCTCGAACCATAGTTCGCAGTTTCAAGGAGCCCGACATATGAAAAATATCGTTACCGCTACAGTGATTGCAGGCGTTCTTGCGGGATCGGCCGCGCTGGCCCAGAATGACGGATCGGCTCAGGTCAAGGCACGACAGGGTCAGATGCGTGTCATTGCGCTGAACCTGGGTGTCCTGGGTGGCATGGCGCAGGGCAAAATCGACTACGATGCAGAAGCCGCGCAAAACGCCGCTGACTCGCTGGCAGGGGTTGCGATGATCCACCAGCCGACCTTGTGGATTGAAGGCACGTCGAACGCTGATCGCGAGGGCACCAAAGCGCTGCCGGCGATCTGGGAAGACAATGCCGATTTCATGACCAAGTGGGATGCCTATGTCACAGCCGCGAACGACATGCAGTCCGCCGCAGGCACCGGCAAGGATGCGCTTGGCCCGGCGATGGGTGGACTTGGTGATGCCTGCAAGGCCTGCCATGAAAAGTATCAACAGTCCGACGATTAGGATACGATTTGATACGTCGCTTCATTAGGTTTTTGCTGCTGGCCGCGCTTGTCGCGGCCGGTTTCGCGTTCTGGATGACCCGCGCCGTTCCGCTGGACGAAGATGCGCTGGCGGGTGTCGAAGGAGATGTGGAAAACGGCCAACGCGTATTTACGGCGGCAGGCTGCGCCTCTTGTCACGCCGCCCCGGACACCAAGGGCGATGACAAGCTGGTGCTCGCGGGCGGACAGAAATTCCCGTCGGATTTCGGCACGTTCATTGCGCCCAACATCTCGCCCGATCCGACCGAGGGTATCGGCGACTGGACAGCGGCTGAGTTCGCCAGTGCGGTGACGCAAGGCGTTTCGCCCGAGGGCCAGCATTACTACCCCGCCTTCCCTTACGGCGCTTATACCAAGATGAAAAAGCAGGATCTTGCCGATCTCTGGGCCTATATGCAGACCCTGCCCGCCTCGGACACAGCAAGTCAGCCGCATGATGTGGGCTTTCCGTTCAATATACGGCGCGCTTTGGGTGGTTGGAAACTGCTGTTCATGGATGACAATTGGGTGCTGAAAAATGCCCCGTCAGAGCAGGTCACGCGCGGCCGCTATCTGGTCGAGGCGCTGGCCCATTGCGGCGAATGCCACACCCCGCGCAACATGCTGGGTGGGATGGACACATCCCGCTGGTTGGCCGGGGCCCCCAATCCGTCCGGCAAAGGCCGCATTCCCGGAATCGCCCCCGGTGCCTTCAAGTGGACCGAAGGTGAAATCACCTATTACCTTGAAACCGGCTTCACCCCCGATTTCGACAGTGTCGGCGGGCATATGGTGGCCGTGGTCGAGAACATGGCGGAACTGACCGAAGGCGACAGACAGGCAATTGCTGCCTATCTCAAATCCGTGCCCGAGCAACCGTCAGAGTAATCTGGCATCGCAAAACAAAAAACGGCGCCGCGATCATCGCAGGCACCGTTTTTGTTGCAACCGTGCGTAACTCAGGCGCGGTTCAGCTTTGCATTGCGCGCCGTTTGAAGCCGCGCAAAATCATCGCCCGCATGATAGGACGACCGCGTCAGAGGCGTCGCGGACACCATCAGGAAGCCTTTGCCATAGGCGGATTTCTCGTAGGCGGCAAATTCGTCCGGATGCACGAACCGGTCAACCGCGTGGTGTTTCGGTGTTGGTTGCAAATATTGCCCGATAGTCAGAAAATCGATGTCTGCCGCGCGCATGTCGTCCATCACCTGCAAGACGGCCTGACGGTCCTCGCCCAGTCCAACCATGATGCCCGACTTGGTGAACATCGCCGGATCAAGCTCTTTGACCCGTTGCAACAGCCGCAGTGAATGGAAGTACCGCGCACCGGGGCGGACTTCGGGATAAAGGCCCGGTACGGTTTCAAGGTTGTGGTTGAACACATCAGGCTTGGCGGCAACGACCGTTTCCAGAACCGACGGCGCGCATTTCAGGAAGTCCGGCGTCAGGATCTCGATCGTGGTGCCGGGGCTGCGGTGCCGGATGGCACGAATCGTCTGGGCGAAATGCTCTGCCCCGCCATCCGTCAGGTCGTCACGATCAACAGAGGTGATGACAACGTGGTTAAGTCCCAGCTTCTGCACGGCATCCGCGACCTTGCCCGGCTCGAACGCATCAAGCGTATCGGGACGCCCGGTGGCAATATTGCAGAACGTGCAGCCTCGGGTACAAATCTCGCCCATGATCATCATCGTGGCGTGACCTTGCGACCAGCATTCGCCTACATTCGGACATCCGGCCTCTTCACAGACGGTGACAAGCCCATGCTCGCGCATGATCTTCTGAGTGTCGGCATAGCCTTTGCCGCCCGGAGCCTTGACCCGGATCCAGGAAGGCTTCTTCGGCTGGGCATTATCCGGACGATGCGCTTTTTCCGGATGCCGTTCGGCTGGGATATTGAGATCTCGCACGTTTTATTCCCCGCGAAGCTGTTTCGGGCTTCGCTTAGCATATGTATTTGCAGGGGGTAGTACCAGTCCCGCATGGCTGCCATGCAGTCGCGCCTTTGTTTTAACGAGTGCCCCCTGCATTTTTTCGATGGAAATTAAGGAAAAAGCGCTTGCACACCGTTTTGAATGCGTCTTGGGCAAGGCATCTCAACGCTTCTCCGCAGGTCTGACGGCCATGCAATCCCGCTATGCTGCAATTGCAGCATTTCGCGATTGAGGTCGGCCCTCGATCCGCGTTAGTCCTTGTCTGATTCTTTACTTAGACGATCAGGAGAGTTCCGATGAAAGCAGGCCTTCCCCTTCCGCAAGTGACCTTCCGGACACGCATTCGGGATGAGTCGGTTGACGGTCCTAACCCGTTTCGCTGGCAGGACATGACCACTGCCGACTATTTCGCAGGCAAGCGCGTTGTGCTTTTCTCGTTGCCTGGCGCGTTCACGCCGACATGTTCGACCTATCAACTGCCCGGCTTCGAAAACAACGCCGAAACTTTCGCCAATTTCGGCATTGACGAGATTTACTGTCTTTCGGTGAACGACAGTTTCGTGATGAATAAATGGGCCGAAAACCAGGGGTTGAAAACCGTGAAGGTCATCCCGGACGGATCCGGCGAATTCACCCGCAAGATGGGCATGCTTGTCGAAAAGTCCAACCTGGGCTTCGGCATGCGCAGCTGGCGCTATGCCGCGATTGTCAAGGACGGCAAGGTCGAAGCCTGGTTCGAAGAGCCCGGCATATCCGACAATCACGCCGAAGACCCCTATGGTGTGTCCAGCCCGGAAAACCTGCTGGAGTATCTTCAAAAGGAAGCGGCGGGAATCGCTGCCGAATAATCCGCAATACCCGGATAGAAAAACGCCGCTGCTCTGATCGGGGCAGCGGCGTTTGCATGTTTGGCGCTTACCCGATCAGGCCACCCCCTGCCCCCAGCACTTCGTCATAGTGCCGACGCAGCCGTTGCAGCGCTATTCGCAGTACGATCTTGCCGGACCGCGCCGACCAGCCCATCCTCTTTTCGGCCGATTCCATACCTTCCAGATAGCAGCAGCAGCGCAGAACGACATCGCCAAGCCCCGGCCCAAGATCGGACAGGGCGGTCGCGACACGATCCCGCGCCGCAGTCGGGCCATAGCCTCGCAGATCTGCGCCCTCGCCGCCTCCCCGCGCGCCTGCTGTCAAAAAACTGTCCCAGTTCTGTGCGACCCGAGGCCCCATCTGGGCAAGCTCAAAATCCTCGCGCAACCTTTCCCCGGCCGAGACCAGTTTTTCCGACAGGAAGGGCTGCCCGTCATGGTCTCGCCGTCGCGCAAGGGCGGTCAACGGCGATTCCGCCAGTGAATATCGCATGCGCTTGCTGCGGCGGTCCCCTTCGGCCTCTTGCGAAACAGGTGCGCCGTCAAACCCCGCCTGCGCTTCGGCAAACCCCCTCGCCGAATTTTCGCTGGCCGCGATCAACCGGTTCAGCTCTGCCCGCCCCGCAGCCGTGATCTGGTAGCGCGAGATCCGTGCAGGCTCTCTGCACATGATCCAGTCCTTGAGCGCCATCGCCTGAGCGATCCCGCTATCCACAACCGCAGTCCGGGTCGATGTGCCATCGCCGGTGTCGCGGACGACAACGGCCTTGTCCATCTCGGCCGCAACCGCAAGAACCGCCCCGGTTTCACAGAGCCTGCGCAGAATGCGCATGGCTTCGCGCTCCAGCGTCTTGTCGTCGGGCGCCATGTGGGGCTCTGTCGGTAAATTGCTCATGTTTGGACGGTCCTTGTCTGACGAGATGGCCGATTTCGGGATGTGATGCTGGCCAAGCTTTCGCAAGGCGGCATCGACCAACGGGTCGTCGCGCAGCGTCTCGACCTTGCGGACCTGCCGCAGAACCGTCGAGGCATGACACCCTGTTTCCCGAGCCAGCTGTCTGATGCTTATGCCCTCTTCGATATGGTGCAGATAGTTGCGTGCGGCATCAGGAACCCATCCGGGATACCCGCCCGCAGTGCTTGTCTCTACGTTCAACCGCATGACTTTCCTCGCATTGCCGTTACCCGTCTGGATTTCCGTGGCCGGTATCCAGATCATTTGAGTCAAATTTTTCACAACCTATGCGGGTATTTATTTCTGCTTCGTTAACATGGCCATGAATTCACCATCATTGTTTCCAAAGTATAAATGCCGCTGAACCAAGCGTTCGGTGAAGGCGCGCCCTTCGCAACACCCGAAAAACTTGTGTCATGGTTTCCGTGGATTTGGAGAAAAGGACCCGACGCCATGCAAGACATTCTCAGCCTTCTGCACGCGCTCAAACGCCCTCGCTTGTTGATCCGGGCAGCGCGAATCGGTGCGCAGGATTACCAACGCACCGCGCATCTTCCACGACTTCTGGGGTATGGCGCGCTGCCGCGCACCGGGCCTGCCCTCATGCGTCTGATGGAGATAGAGGCAGAGCTGAACGCCCGCCGCGAGGCAAGCGATGCAGGCTATTCCATCGCCCGCCATGTCGAATTACTGGTGGCGATGATGGGCGAGGCCCGCGTGCTGCGCAGCGCGGGCCAGACCTGAGGAAACTTACATGAAGGCGTCCGGCATCGACGCCTTCTTTTCGACGACATAGGCGTTCAGCGCCTCGTTGATCGCGGGGTCAAGCGCGGGCTGCTGATAATCGTTCAGCAGCTTTTCGACCCGCAAGGCGGCCAGCGCTTCGGAATCGCGTGCGCCTTCTTCGTCCCATGTCTCGAACGGTTTGTAATCGAAGGTCTCGGACCGCCAGAAGGCGGTCTTGAAATGCGCCTGCGTATGCGCGCAACCAAGGTAATGTCCGCCCGGCCCGACCTCGCGGATCGCATCCAGCGCCTGCGCTTCCTCGTCAACATTGACGCCCTGCGCGAACTTGTGCAGCGCGCCCAGCTGATCGGCATCCATCACGAATTTCTCGAAGCTCGACACCAATCCACCTTCGAGCCAGCCGCAGGCATGCAGCATGAAGTTCACGCCCGACAGAAGCCCCATGTTCAGGCTGTTCGCCGTCTCGTATGCGGCCTGCGCATCGGGCAGTTTCGATCCGCAGAACGATCCGGCAGACCGGAATGGCAGCCCCAGTCGCCGCGCAAGCTGACCGGCACCATAGGTGATGTGGCTGGCCTCGGGTGTGCCGAATGTGGGCGCGCCCGAATTCATGTCAATCGACGTCACGAAAGCGCCGAAAATCACCGGCGCGCCTTTGCGGACCAGCTGCGAATAGGCGATGCCCGCCAGCACTTCGGCCAGCACTTGCGTCAGCGTGCCCGTCACCGACACCGGCGCCATCGCGCCGCCCACGATGAAGGGAGAGATGATCGCCGCCTGATTGTTGCGCGCATAAACCTCCAGCGCGCCCATCATCACATCGTCGAAAGTCAACGGCGAGTTGATGTTGATGAGCGAGGTCATCACAGTGTTTTGCTGCACGAACTCCTTGCCGAACAGAATTTCGCACATGTCCACCGAATCCTGCGCGCGGCTGGGTTCGGTGACGGACCCCATGAAGGGCTTGTCCGACAGGGTCATGTGGGCTTGCAGCATGTCCAGATGGCGTTTGTTGACCGGAATGTCCGTCGGTTCGCAAACAGTGCCACCGGAATGGTGCAGCCATTTCGACATGTAGCCCAGCTTCACGAACTTGCGGAAATCCTCCATCGTGGCGTAACGGCGGCCACCGGCAACATCGCGCACGAAGGGCGGGCCGTAAACCGGTGCCAGCACCAGCGACTTGCCCCCGATCTCGACATTGCGCTCCGGGTTGCGGGCGTGCTGGGTGTAGCTTTTCGGCGCGGTGCTGCAAAGCTGCCGGGCAAGGCCACGCGGAATGCGCACACGTTCGCCATCAATATCGGCCCCCGCCTCGCGCCAAAGCTCCAGCGCTGCGGGGTTGTTGACGAAGTTGACCCCGATTTCTTCCAGCACTGTTTCGGCGTTATGCTCGATGATCTCCAGGGCTTCGGTGGTCAGAACCTCGAAATTCGGGATGTTCCGCTCGATATAGCGGGCGGTTTCGACGCTGACTGCAGTGCGTTCTGCCCTGCGCGCGGCACCGCCACCGCCCCGTGCGCGCCTGCGACCTGCTGCTTCAACCATATCCCGCCCTCGCAAATTGCCGTTCCGGCCCATCATGGACCCACCTGTCCAAGCGTCTTACCGCGCAGACTCAGAAGTGTTTTTCCGGTTTCCGGCAGTTGTGGGGCGAAAACGACATCCATCCCCTTTCCTGACACAACCCCAAGCTTCGCCCGGTTTTCTTTGACCTCGCGACAGGCAGGTTGCATCATGCCTGAAAAAGCGGCGGAACGCCTTGAAATCAGGAGGGTGCAGCAATTTCGGAACCGGCGCAGGAACGCAAAACCCTGACATCGTCAGAAATCACCGCGGTCGCACATCTTTATCGTGGCGAGGTGTATCGCAGCACGATCTGGCGCACCCGGCTGGACACCACGACCAACTGGGCCGTCGTCACGTTGGGCGTTGCGCTGTCAATCTCTTACGCCGCGCCCGAAGCATCGCCGCTGCCGCTTGTTCTGGTCGGTGTTCTGATCATCCTGTTCCTGATGCTGGAGGCCCGGCGCTATCGCTATTTCAACGTCTGGCGCGCCCGCGCCCGCTGGATGGAGGTGCATTTTTACGCGCCCATGCTGGCCGATGGCGACCTGCATCTTGAAGAAGACTGGCAGAAGGTACTGGCAAATGATTATCTGCGCCCACGCTACCATGTCTCGTCTATGGTGGCTGTCGGTCGACGGATCCGGCGCAACTATCTGTGGATCCTGTTGATCCAGGCGCTGGCCTATACGGGCAAACTCGTGGTGCACCCAACGCCAGCACAATCCGTGTCACAGGTCATTCAACGCGCCGATGTCGGTCCATTACCCGGCGAAGTGGTGATCGCGATCGGCGTTGTCTATGTCATCTCCTGGGCCGCCATCGCGATTTGGAGCGCCCGGCTGGACAGTCGTCGGGGCGCGATCCGCGGCACCGAACAAGCCAGTTCCATGGGTTAAGCGCGCCGTTCTGAACGCAATCACACGATCCGCGATCCACGCTCTTGCCTCGCTTGCGCCAAAGGGCTACGAGCTTGGCGCATGAGCCAGATATCGCATGACCGCCTCCTTATCATCGACTTTGGATCCCAGGTAACGCAGCTGATTGCGCGCCGCCTGCGAGAGCTGAATGTCTATTGCGAAATCCACCCCTATCAGAATGTCACCGATGCCTTTCTGCGCGACTTTGCGCCCAAGGCCGTGATTTTCTCGGGCGGGCCGGATTCGGTCACCCGCGAAGGCAGCCCGCGCCCGCCCAAATCGGTCTATGACCTTGGCGTGCCGATCCTTGGCATTTGCTACGGCCAGCAGGTCATGATGCAGGATCTTGGCGGTCGCGTTATCGGCGGCGAAGGCACCAGTGAATTCGGCCGCGCCTATGTCACGCCGGAACCGGACCGGATCGACCTGTTGCAAGGCTGGTTCATGGACGGATCGGGCCGCGAACAAGTCTGGATGAGCCATGGCGATCACGTCGCCGATCTTGCCCCCGGCTTTCAGGTCTACGCCACCTCGCCCGGCGCGCCCTATGCGATCACCGCCGATCTGGACCGCCGGTTTTATGCCGCGCAGTTCCACCCCGAGGTGCATCACACGCCCAACGGCAAGACGCTTTACGAGAATTTCGTCAAGGACGCTGGCTTTACCGGCGACTGGACAATGGGTGCCTATCGCGAGGAAGCGATCCGCAAGATCCAGCAGCAGGTAGGCGATGCGAAAGTCATCTGCGCGCTGTCCGGCGGCGTTGACAGTTCGGTGGCCGCCGTTCTGCTTCACGAAGCAATCGGCGATCAGCTTACCTGCGTCTTTGTCGATCACGGGCTATTGCGGATGAACGAGGCGACCGAGGTCGTCAACATGTTCCGTGAACATTACAATCTGCCGCTGATCCATGCCGATGAAAGCGAATTGTTCCTTGGCAAGCTGGATGGCGTGTCCGACCCGGAAACCAAGCGCAAGATCATCGGCGGGCTTTTCATCGACGTATTCCAGAAATACGCCGATGGGATCGAGGGCGCAGAGTTCCTGGCCCAAGGCACGCTGTATCCTGACGTCATCGAATCGGTATCGTTCAGCGGTGGCCCTTCGGTCACCATCAAGAGCCACCACAATGTCGGCGGCCTGCCTGAAAAGATGGGTCTGAAGCTGGTCGAGCCGCTGCGCGAGTTGTTCAAGGACGAGGTGCGCGCGTTGGGCCACGAGCTTGGCCTGCCAGCCAGCTTCATCGGCCGCCACCCCTTTCCCGGCCCCGGCCTGGCAATCCGCTGCCCCGGAGAGATCACCCGCGAAAAGCTGGAGATCCTGCGCAAGGCCGATGCGGTCTATATCGACCAGATCCGCAAACACGGTCTGTATGACGAGATCTGGCAAGCCTTCGTCGCCATTCTGCCCGTCCGCACCGTCGGCGTAATGGGCGACGGGCGGACCTATGACTTCGCCTGCGCGCTGCGTGCCGTGAACTCTGTCGATGGGATGACCGCCGATTATTATCCGTTCACCCATGAATTTCTGGGCGAGACGGCGACACGGATCATCAACGAGGTCAAAGGCATCAACCGCGTCACCTATGACGTGACCTCGAAACCTCCGGGCACGATCGAGTGGGAATGAACCATGTATGCGCCGCTTCCCGACGATGTGCGGATCGCTGGCAGGTCGCTGGTTGATCGGGACGGGCTGACGCTGATCGCGGTTTTCCGGAACGAAAGCTACCTGCTTCCTGCCTTTCTGGATCACTACCGTGGGCTGGGCGTGTCCAGATTCGTGCTGCTTGATGATCGGTCGGATGACACCAGCCGCGATCTGCTTGACGATCAACCCGATGTCATGGTGCTGGAAAGCACGCGGCGCTACGGCGACAGCGTGGCCGACACCGAACGCCCGCCAACGGTGCGCAGCGTGTCAGGCTATCGCCAGATTCACCTGTGGCGCACCGCGCTGGCGAACTGGCTTTGCGACGGCAGGTGGATGATCCAATGCGACATTGACGAGTTTGCATCGCTGCCCTCGGGAGCGACGCTGGATGGCCTTGCCAATCGGTTAGAGCGGGACGGCGCGGCGGGCGCATGGGGCGGCATGATCGACCTCTACCCCGCCCATTTCGACGACCTCGCACAGGACACGCCTGCCGCCGATGACCCGCGCAACGGGCGGTGGTATTTCGACGGCGTGCGGCATTTTTCGTTGCGGCGCAACGGGCCGCCACGGCACCACTATGCGGGCGCACGGTCCAGGCTCAACCGCGCCTACCTGCCAAACGCTCGTCAGTTTTCTGCGTTCGAGATCTGGAAACTACGCGCTCTGGGGGCGCGCAAATCGCCCGCCGGGCGGTTCGTAAAGCCGCTCCTGCAAAAGTGGCGGCGCGGCGCGTGGTATCTTTCATCGCATGAAACGACGCTCCGCCTCAGCCATAGGGTTCTGATACCGCTGCTTCACTACCGCTACACTCCCGCGCTGCAAGCCAAAGTCCTATGGGCCATGCAAAGTGGCGGCTATTCCAAGAACAACTCGGATTATTTCACGATCGACCGGCTGCTCAGCGCGATGAACGAAGCCAAAGGCAGCTTTCTGGGCGATGTCTCGAAAGAATACACTGGCCACACAGATCTCGTCGCGACCAGAAATGCTCGCGGACTGACATGACCTGTGGCCGGGCAGCTTTCCGCCATCTCCCCTGGGTGTTCCGTCCAGACAAGGATTGGTTGCAGCCATAACCTCGGATTTCGTTCCAATTGGTGGCACATCTGAAGGCTGACAATGATTTCCTACGCGTCGGCGCCTATGATCCGGCTTTCAATGCACCTTCCCGTCGAAAACGCGGGAAAACCACCCTAGCCCGGCACCTCCCTAGGCTTGCCCTCATCATCAATCGTCACAAAGGTAAAGATCGCCTCGGTCACCTTTTCGCGACCCGTGGCGAGGCCCCGGCGGACCCAGGCCTCGACGTCTATGGCCATGGATGTGCGTCCGACGCGCTTGATCTCGCAATAGACGCACAGCACGTCCCCCACCTTGACCGGGCGGAGGAACTTCATCGCGTCCACGGCCACAGTGGCGACACGTCCCTCGGCGCGCTCGCCCGCGACGATGCCCGCCGCGATGTCCATCTGGCTCAGCACCCAGCCACCAAAAATATCGCCCGAGACATTTGTATCCGCGGGCATTGCCAGTGTGCGCAAGGTGACGTCGCTGTGGTGGGGCTTGTTCATCGCAGTCTCCTTGGTTGCGACCACCATATCACTGCGCGGCCCCACGCCAACCCTGCATGGGACGGAGATTTCCCCGCCGGTGCAAAACGGCCTTGCCGTCAGAGGCAAAACCCGGTCCGGAATACCTGACTGTGGCACAGCCCCGCGATCAGGCATGATGGGGTCAGGAGGAAAGATCCCATGACAACCAAGCATGACCAACCCGCCCCCGACACATCCAGGCAACCCCAAAATGCGCCGCAGCCGCCGAAACCTTTCCGTTTCACTGACTGGGCGGCGATCTGACCCGCCCCGCGCGAAGCCGCCTGTGCAGCCGGTCTTTGCGCCCCCTTAATGACCCACCGCGCGGTGGAATCCACACTTGCGCAACCCTGATAAAGTGGCTCCCATTCGGTCAGGACCTACATGCGGAACAATTTAACTAATTGATAACAAACAAGGTTTCGCCACGAAACCATTTGACACAAACTCCGTCCTTGCCACGAATCACAAAGCCTGCCATACGCTGCCTCGCTACGTTATTCTCTATCGCTCTACTGTCTCCCTTACACGGCGCTCAGTTCCTCGATCAAGACCGACCGCGCCGGGCTGCCGCAATAAAGTGGGCAGCAAATGATTAGGAGACCACGGATATGGCTACTGGCACCGTGAAATGGTTCAACACCACAAAAGGCTTCGGCTTCATCGCACCTGACGCAGGCGGCAAGGACGTTTTCGTCCATATCTCCGCTGTTGAGCGTTCGGGCCTAACCGGCCTGGCCGACAACCAGAAAGTTGAGTACGAGCTGGAATCCGGCCGTGACGGCCGCGAAAGCGCGTCGAATATCGAGCTGGTCTAAGACCGCTTGCGGGGTGGGCCACCGGCCCATCCCAACCCTCACCGCGTCAGCTATGACAGCAAGATCGCCGTGAGATACATTCCCAAACCAAACACCGTATGGGCGATCAGCCCCATGATCCGCACCTTCCAGGGCGTGTCTGTTCGCGACGCCGCCCAGCCCAGCCCCATTCCGGGCTGTAGCAGAAACCACCCCGCCGCAATCGTGATCAGCGCAAAGATCCACACCGGCAGGAATGTCGGCGCGGCCACCCAGGCGGTCCCGACGATCAGCACGAACATCACCCCGTAGAGCACACCCACGCCGTAATGCACCCCCCATCCGAGCGCTGTTTCGGACGCGACCGGCGCGGCCTCTGCAATGCTGTCGTGAAAGAGTTTGCCGCGCAGGGTGTGGCCTGACCACCGACCGACATTCGCCCAGTTGGGCTTTGGTTGCCCGGCGAAGCGGTTCAGCACCTCCGCCCATATATCCATTGCGACAGTGCCGCCCAATCCCATCAAAGCCCCTGTTGCTATCAATTCCATGACTGCCCTCTTCCCTATCCGCCAGATCGAGATGCCCCAGGATTGGCGGCAGTACAATACGCGTCATCGTCGACCCGGCTCCCAGACATTCAGACACGAGGGCCCAACCCTGCTTTCGCGGTGCAAGCCGGCAACATTGACGGGTAACAATTCCATGAATTACCGGAACATTTCCCCCTTCACGTTGCTTTTTCCCTCAATAATGCGAAAATACGCTGTCCAGATGAGAGTATGAGCACGACCATGATTTCCAGAAGAACACTTCTCGCGACGGGTGCTGCCGCCCTCGCCACCCCGGCGCTGGCGCAACAGAACTTCCAACTTGACCCGATTTACCTTCCACAAGCCGTGCGCATCAAACAGACGCTGCAACCGCAACAGATCCTGATCGTCCCGCGCGCCCATTTCCTGTACTATGTCACAGAGCCGGGCCGCGCCCTGCGTTACGGTGTCGGCGTTGGCAAGGCGGGGCTGGAATTTACCGGCACTGCGTCGATCGACGTCAAGAAGGAATGGCCGACCTGGCGCCCGACAAACGAGATGATCGAGCGTGAACCCAAGACCTACGCCAAGTTCAAGGACAATGATTACGTCCAGCCCGGCGGTCCGGGAAACCCGCTTGGCGCGCGTGCGCTTTATCTTTTCCAGAATGGCCGGGACACCTATTTCCGCATTCATGGCACCACCTCGCCGCGGTCCATCGGACGGTCGGTCTCGAATGGCTGTATCCGAATGATCAACGAGCATGTCATCGATCTGTATCAGCGCGTTCCCGTCGGCACCAAGGTGACGGTCCTTTAGGCTCGGTGCACGGCTGCGGCCAGTCACATGCATGATGTTATCGTCATCGGCGGCGGGCCAGCCGGGGCTTGCGCCGCCGTGACGGCAGCGCGCGCAGGCCTGCGCACGGCGCTTGTGGACAAGGCCCGATTTCCGCGTGACAAGCTTTGCGGAGGCGGCTTTACCGGCCGCAGCCTAAGCTATTTTCAACAGATTTTCGACGCCCCCCGTCCCGACGCACCGATGCTTTGTCGCAACGAAATGGCGTTTTACGCGTTTGGTCAGCACCTCGGAACGTATCAAGACTGTCCGCCCCTGTATCTTGCCATGCGCCGCTCGCTGGACGCAGAGCTGTGCGCAAGGGCAATCGCGGCCGGAGCCGAGGATTTCACCGGCAGAGCCATGCAATCGCTGACGCCGGATGGCGCGGTCACGTTGGTCGACGGCACGTTGCTGAAAGCGCCGGTTGTGATTGGGGCTGATGGCGTCAATAGCCCGACAGCCCGGTCTCTGTTCGGCACAGCCTTCAATCGCCATGACATCGGTTTTGCGCTGGAGGTCGAATGCGAGACCTCGCCCGACACATTGCCGGTACGAATCGATTTCGGCGCAGCCGATTGGGGATATGGCTGGGCCTTTCCCAAACAACATGGCGTGACCGTAGGCGTGGGGGGCCTGTTACGCAGGAATCCCGACCTCAAATCCTTGCTTGAGCGCTATTTGGTGGCAACGGGACTTGAGAGTCACAGCACCGTAAAAGGACAATTCCTGCCCTTTGGTCACGCCCGCAAACAGCCCGGAAAAGGCCGGGTTCTGCTGGCTGGTGACGCGGCTGGGCTGGTCGATCCAATCACCGGGGAAGGCATTGCATATGCGATGAAAAGCGGGCAAATGGCGGCTCTGGCCGGTATTCAATCGCTTGCCAAAGGGACGCCAGAGACGGCTTTGACGCAGTATCGGCAAGATTTGCGCGCCATCACGAAAGCTATTGGACAGGCACGTTTTCTGCGCCAGTTGATGTTTCGCCCGATTTTTCGCCGGGTCTTTATAAATAGTTTCGTGCGTTCCACTCACTTGCGCCACGAATATCTGCGCCTATTGGCCGGAGAGACCGAATATTCAGGACTCAGCCGGTCAATTTCACGTCGTCTGCCGATGTATTTTTGGCGCACTATCGCCAACACACGCTAAAGGCGAACTTTTGTCTTACTTCTGCCCTATTTTCAGGTAATAAGATTTTCAGGGAAGGAAACGTTCCTGATTCTTATAGGAGAAAGTGTTGGCAATCGTCGCGCTTATACTTGGTAGTCTTGCCGGTTTCATCACCGCCTGCACTGGATGGGCATTCTTCGAGTGGTCACTTTCCTATGCGTTTCTGGTCTATCTGATTGGTAGCATCTTGTCTCTCGGGATTTGCGTGGCCGCGATATTGCTGTCCCCGGGCTCCAAGCGATAGGCACAAGTTTGCCCCCGGCTTTTTCGGCCATCGAGTTTGCGTAAAACTTCTTGAAAACCGCCGAAAGATGAGGAAAAGATAGTGTCGCGACGTTACCACTATCGACCCACTGTTGCTGTTAAATGGCTCAGTTCTCGATTCTGCACTGACTAGCCAAACTGCCGCAGTTCCGCGGGCAGGACTTTGACAGGAGATACGACGATGGCAACTGGCACCGTCAAATGGTTCAACACTACCAAAGGTTACGGTTTCATTGCGCCCGATGGCGGCAGCAAGGACGTTTTTGTTCACATTTCCGCGGTCGAGCGGTCCGGTCTGACCGGCCTTGCAGACAACCAGAAGGTGACTTTTGATATTGAACCTGGCCGTGACGGTCGTGAATCGGCTGTGAATATCTCACTGGCATAACCCGCCTCTAGATGGCCGAAAGATGCGCCCCGGACGGCCCCGCCGCCCGGGATTCTTGTTTCAGCGGCAAAGAGTTTCCCGGATCTTCTGGTGTCGCAGGGGCGTCCGCCGCGCCTGCCTTGGCGTTACGACAGAGCCACGACCTAGGCGTCTAGTTTTCGGTGCGCTCAAGCAGTTGTTCAACCGCTGGCCCGATCTCGTTGACGATGTGCCCGACCCCTTTCGCATTGGGATGTATGCCGTCGGGCTGCATGAAGGCGCTGTTATTCGACGCCGTGGCCCCGGCCTGCCGCAACCCTTCGAAGAAATCCGGAAAATAAAGCGTGTCATACTGTTTCGACAGGTCCGGATACATCGCGTCAAAGGCGGTTTTATACTCGGCCCCAAAGTTGCCGGGCGCGTATAGCCCGACCAACAGCACCTCCACCCCTTGCGCTTTGGCGACGTCCAGGATGCCCTTGATATTGGCGCGCGCCGCCTCTGGCGGCAGTCCGCGCAGCAGGTCATTGCCGCCAAGCGCCACGATCATGCCGTCCACTTCGGGCGTCAGCGACCACTTGACCCGCGACAGCCCCCCTGCGGTCGTGTCGCCGGAAACGCCCGCATTGATCACTTCGACGTCATGGCCGCGCGCGGCCAGCCATTTGCGCAGTTGCGGCACGAATCCGTCGCCCTGCGATAGTCCGTAGCCCTGCGTCAGGCTGTCCCCAAGCGCCAGAATTTGCGTCTCGGCCGCCTGTGCAACGGTCGCAAAGGTGAACCAGACCGCGACCGCGACCTTGCTCACCGCCCTCAAGAGACCATATTGAGCCTGTACCTGCATTGACTGGACCTTTCTGTAATGACCAAACCTATTCTCTCCCTCCAAGATGTCACGCTGGCGCTGGAGGGCAATGCCGGGCCGGTAGAGATTCTTCACGGTATCTCGATGGATGTGTCAGAAGGCGAGACATTGGCACTGGTCGGCCCGTCGGGGTCTGGCAAATCCTCGTTGCTGATGATCATGGGCGGATTGGAACGTGCCAGCGCCGGAAGTGTCACCGTGTTGGGCCAGGAATTGAGCGAGATGGACGAGGATCAGCTTGCCCGCATGCGCCGCGACGGAATGGGTGTGGTCTTTCAGTCTTTCCATCTGATCCCGACGATGACGGCCCTGGAAAACGTCGCCACTCCGCTGGAACTGGCAGGCCACAAGGACGCGTTCGAGCGCGCCGCGACAGAGCTGGAGGCCGTAGGGCTGGGTCACCGCGCCGACCACTACCCGGCGCAACTGTCGGGGGGCGAGCAACAGCGTGTGGCGCTGGCGCGGGCCTCTGCCCCGCGACCGCGGCTGCTGTTGGCCGATGAGCCCACCGGCAATCTGGATGCCGCCAATGGCGATGCGATCATCGAGCTCCTGTTCGACCTGCGCGACCGGCATGGTGCGACGCTGGTGCTTGTGACCCATTCGAACGCATTGGCGGCGCGCTGTAACCGGGTGATCCGCCTGCATGACGGGCGTGTGGCGGACCCTGCCAGCGATACATCGCAGGCTGCCGCCGAATGAGCCTGCCGGTCGCGTTTCGTCTTGCCGCGCGGGAATTGCGCGGCGGTTTGCGCGGGTTTCGCGTGTTCCTTGCCTGTCTTGCACTGGGGGTCGCGGCCATCGCGGCTGTCGGCTCTGTCCGCGCCGCGATTCAGGCGGGCCTGTCTGATCAGGGGGCCGTCATTCTGGGCGGCGACGCCGAATTGCGGCTGACCTACCGCGATGCCAATCCAGCAGAGCTGGCCTGGATGCGGGATATTTCCACCGAACAGTCCAAGGTGATCGAGTTTCGGTCGATGGCCGTGGTTGCCGGACCAGAAGAGGACGAACGCGCGCTGACGCAGGTCAAGGCCGTGGACAACGCCTACCCTCTGCTTGGCACGCCGGAACTGGACCCTGCCATGCCCCTAGCGGATGCTTTGGACGGCGACGGGGCAAATCCCGGCGCGGTCATGGCACCCGTGCTCGCCGCCCGTCTGGGGCTGGAAGCTGGTGACAGTTTCCGGCTTGGCACGCAGGCCTTCACCCTGTCGGCGCTTCTGACATTTGAACCGGACGCAGGCAGCGCGGGCTTCAGCCTTGGGCCTCGGACAATTGTCCGGGCAGAGGCGCTGGAAAGCTCTGGTCTGCTCGCCCCCGGTACGCTGTTCGAGACCAACTACCGCCTGATCCTGCCCCCCGGCAGCGATTTGGACAGCATGAAACAAGCCGCGCAGCAGCGGTTCGCGGATAGCGGCATGCGCTGGCGCGATGCCCGCAACGGTGCGCCGGGTGTCGCGCGCTTCGTCGACCGGCTGGGCGCGTTTCTGGTGCTGGTCGGGCTTTCCGGGTTGGCCGTGGGCGGCGTTGGTGTCTCTGCCGCCGTGCGGTCCTATCTGTCGGCCAAGACCGGCGTGATTGCCACGCTACGCACGCTGGGTGCCAGCCGCGCGGTGATCTTTCAGACCTATTTTCTTCAAATCGGTGCGCTCAGCCTGCTGGGCATTGTCATCGGCCTGGTGCTGGGCGCAAGCCTGCCACTGCTGCTGGCGCCGATCATATCCGCCTCTCTGCCTGTGCCTGCCGACTTCTCGCTGCATCTTTCCCCGCTGGTCGAGGCCGCGATCTACGGCATGCTGACGGCATTGCTGTTCACGCTCTGGCCGCTGGCGCGGACCGAAGATGTGCGCGCCGCCACGCTGTTTCGCGATGCGTTGGGACAGGCCAAATTACTGCCCCGCCCGCGCTTTCTGCTGGCCACCGCCATGCTGCTGGTGGTTCTTCTGGGCACGGCTGTCGCGTTTTCCGGCAACGCCTTCCTGACGCTCTGGACCGCCGCAGGCATCATGGGCGCACTTGTGGTGCTGGCGCTGGCCGCGCAGGGTGTGCGGCGTCTTGCGCGCGCGTCCGGCGCGCTTGCCCGTGGCCGCCCTGTGCTGCGATGGGCGCTTTCGGCGATTGGCGGACCGGGAGAGGCCGCCGCCTCTGTGATGATCTCGCTCGGGCTGGGCCTTTCGGTGCTGGCCGCTGTCGGACAGATCGACGGCAACCTGCGCAATGCCATCGACGGAGAGCTGCCTGAGATTGCCCCGTCCTATTTCTTTGTCGATATCCAGCAGGATCAGATGCCGGGCTTTCTGGACCGCGTGGAAAATGACCCAGCCGTGTCGCGTGTCGCAACCGCGCCGATGCTGCGCGGCGTGCTGACCCGGATCAACGGGCGGCCCGCCCGCGAGGTGGCGGGCAACCACTGGGTTGTGCGCGGTGATCGCGGGCTGACATACGCGCAAGACCTGCCTGACAACACGACCCTGACGGCAGGCGAATGGTGGGCTCCGGATTATGACGGCCCGCCTCTGGTCAGCTTTGCCGCCGAAGAGGCCGAGGAAATCGGTCTGAAGTTGGGTGATACGATCACCGTCAACATCCTTGGCCGCGACATTGACGCCACGATCGCCAGCTTCCGCGAGGTCGATTTTTCGACCATGGGCATCGGGTTCGTGATGACGTTGAACCCCGCCGCGCTGCAAGGCGCGCCGCACAGCTTTATCTCGACCGTCTATGCTGAGGAAGCCGCCGAAGCGCCGATGCTGCGCGATCTGGCACAGGCCTATCCCAATATCACCGCCATAAGGGTGCGCGACGCGATTGATCAGGTCGGCACGCTGCTGATCGCGATTGCCAATGCCACGCGCTGGGGGGCGGCGGCGACGTTGCTGACCGGTCTGCTGGTTCTGATCGGTGCCGCAGCAGCGGGCGAGCGCGCCCGCAGTTTCGAGGCTGCCCTGCTGAAAACACTGGGTGCCAGCCGAGGCCGTATCCTGCGCAGCTTTGCCCTCCGGTCTGCCCTTCTGGGCGCGGGCGCGGGCATTGTCGCTGTCATTGCGGGTGGATTGGGGGCTTGGGGTGTTCTGACCTTCGTGATGGAGACGGAATTTACCTTCCTGCCCGGAAATGCCCTGACCATCGTCATTGGTGGGGTGGTGCTGACCCTTCTGTCTGGGTTGGTCTTTGCGCTGCGCCCGATGGCCGCCAGCCCGGCCCGTGTTCTCAGGTCACGCGAATAGCCACCTTGATCCCGACGCCCCCGGCTGGCATGTGACAGGCAACCGTCACCTCAGCCCCGGGATGAACAGATGACACAAACCTTGCCCATGCCGATCACTGCGCCGCTGACCCGCGCGCAGCGCACCCAGCTTGTGAACCTCGTGCGCCGCGCGTCCAAGACGGAAATCCTGCCGCGGTTCCGGGCCTTGCGGGGCGACGAGATCGACACCAAATCCGGCCCCGACGATCTGGTGACAGAAGCGGACCGCAGCGCCGAGGCGATGATCGCGCGCGGACTGGCGCGCGCTTTTCCGGGCGCGCTGATCGTTGGCGAAGAAAGCGTGGCCAAGCAGCCCGACCTCTGGGACGAGGTTGACGGTGCGGAACTGGCGTTCATCATCGATCCCGTCGATGGCACCTGGAACTTTGCCAACGGGCTGGCCGTGTTCGGTGTGATCGTATCGGTCACACGGTTCGGCCGTCCGGTCTTTGGCCTGCTCTACGACCCGATCCTGGACGATTGGGTGATCGCGGATGAGGAATCGCCGGCTGAGTTTGTTCGCAAGAGCCGCCCCGCGGCCCGCATCCATGTCTCGCAAGGCGGCCCGGTCGAGGGGCTTTCGGGCTATTTGCCGCTGGCCATGCTGCCCAAGGACAAGCGCGCCGCCATGGCCGCGACCTTCCCCGATTTCGTGCGCATTCAGAACATCCGCTGCGCCTGCCACGAATTCCGTATGCTCGCGCAGGGCAAGATGGATTTCCTTGTGACCGGGCATCTGACACCCTGGGATCACGCCGCCGGGGTGATCATCTGCCGTCAGGCCGGCGGGCATGTGGCGCTGCTGGACGGCTCCGAATACACAGCCGGTCGGCGCAACGGCTATCTGCTAGCCGCGCCCGATGCGGCGACCTGGGGACGCCTGCGCGACCGTTTTGCCTTTCTGATCGAAGCGAAGGCGGCTGAAGACACTGGCGACTAGGACCAACCTGTCCCGGACTTGATCCGGGACCTTTTGCCAAGCTCGGTGCATAAGGTCAGCGCCAGTCGCAAGGCCCCGGATCAAGTCCGGGGCGGGCATCGCATCCGCTGCATGTGTTGTGGATGATCTATCGGGCCAGTGCCGCTTTCATCACAGATTCGGGAAAGCAAGTCGCGCTCTGCCCAGTGGCTTCTTGCCAGCGACCGATGGACCGGCGGGTCTTGTACCCGGCCAGCCCGTCAGCGCCGCCCACATCGTGTCCCATCGCCTCCAGCGCGCGCTGCATCGCCGCCACATCCGAGCGATTCAGCCCTCCGACATTGCCCCAGCGCGCGGTGAAATCGCCCACGCCATAGGCGATCCGGTCGCCGACATGACCGACGAAAAGCGCGTAGAGATCACTCATGTTGTAATCCTTGAGGACGTAGAAATTGGGCGTCACGATGAAGGCAGGCCCGCTGCGCCCGGCAGGCATCAGCAAGAACCCCTCGGCGCGGCTCTCATGGTCGGGAAACGCGCGGCCAGAGATCCGGGTGATGCCCATTGCCACCCAGTCACGGATCTTGCGACCCTGATCGGGGCCTTCAAGCGTGCAGGAAACACTCGCGGGCACGCTTACCTCGAACCCCCAGTCGCGCCCGGCGATCCAGCCATGCCGTTGCAGATAGCGCGCGATCGAGGCGATCGTGTCCGCCTCGGACCGCCAGATATCGGCATGGCCGTCGCCATCCCCATCGGCGGCATAATCCAGAAAACTGGAGGGCATGAATTGCGGCTGTCCCAGCGCGCCGGCCCAGCTGGATTTCATTGCCCCGGCGGGTGCGTGTCCGGCTTGCGCGATGCGCAGCGCCGCGATCAACTCGTCGGTGAAATAGGCCGCCCGCATTGACATGAAGCCTTTGGTGCCCAGCACCTCAAAGACATTATGCGGGATCTTCACCCGACCATAGCCGCTTTCACGCCCCCAGATCGCCAGGATGATCCGCCCCGGCACACCGGTTCGACGTTCTGCCGCCGCAAGGGCAGCAGCATGGCGCCGCCCCATCTGTTTCCCCACAGAGGTCGCCGCATCGACAGAGCCGCGATTGAAGTATTTGCCCGGACTGCCAAACTCTGCCTGACGCTGGCGTTGCGGCGTGCGCGGCTTGCTGCCGGGCGGCACCAGATCCGGCAGATCCCAGTTCAAGGTGACGCCGGAAAAGGCCGTGTCAAACGTCGCGCGCGCGACGCCCGCGGCCCGCGCGCGCGGCCAGACCTGCTGTTCCAGCCAGCCTTGATACTGCCGTTCCACTGATGCACGGTCCTGTGCAAACGCCTGTCCGCACAGTCCCACAAGCAGCACGACCAATGCCAATACCCTCATCATTGTCCCCTGCCCGTCGCTTTGGCCTGATCATAGGCCGCGCGACGGCCAGCGCAAAGGCTTACTCTGCCGCCTCGGCGTAATCCGACATCGGCGGACAGGTGCAGATCAGGTTGCGATCGCCAAAGACGTTGTCGACGCGGTTGACCGGCGGCCAGTATTTATCCACCCGGAAGGCACCGGGGGGAAAGCATCCCTGCTCGCGGCTGTAGGGGCGATCCCATTCCTTGACGAGATCCTCCATCGTGTGCGGCGCGTGTTTCAGCGGGTTGTTCTCGCGGTCGATCTCGCCATCCTCGATGGCGCGGATCTCTTCGCGGATTGCCAGCATGGCGTCGCAAAAGCGGTCCAGCTCTGCCTTGGTTTCGCTTTCGGTGGGTTCAACCATCAGCGTGCCTGAAACAGGCCAGCTCATCGTCGGCGCATGGAAACCGCAATCAATCAACCGCTTGGCAATATCCTCGACAGTCACGCCTGCGCTTTTCTCGAAGGGTCGGGTATCAAGGATGCATTCATGTGCCACCCTCCCCGTCGGTCCTTTGTAAAGCACATCATAAGCGCCCTCCAGACGCCGCGCGATGTAGTTGGCGTTCAGGATCGCCACGCGTGTGGCCTGTGTCAGCCCCTCCCCGCCCATCATCAGGCAATAGGCCCAGCTGATCGGCAATAACGAGGGCGAGCCATAAGGTGCCGCCGCCACCGGGCCTTCGGTGCCCCCGGTCGTGGGATGTCCCGGCAGATGCGCCACCAGATGCTGCTTGACCCCGATCGGCCCCATGCCGGGACCGCCACCACCATGCGGAATGCAAAAGGTCTTGTGCAGGTTGAGGTGGCTGACATCGCCACCCAGATCGCCGGGACGCGACAGACCCACCATCGCGTTCATATTCGCCCCGTCGATATAGACCTGCCCGCCATGCGAATGGGTGATCTCGCAAACCTCCTGCACGGTCTCCTCGAACACGCCATGGGTGGAGGGATAGGTGATCATGCAAGCGGCCAGCGCGTCTGAATGTTTCTCTGCCTTGGCGCGGAAATCATCCAGATCGATATCGCCATTGGCCGCCGACTTCACCGGCACGACCTTCCAGCCCACCATCTGCGCGCTGGCAGGGTTGGTCCCATGCGCGCTGGTCGGGATCAGACAGACATTGCGATTGCCCTCGCCCTGCGCCCGGTGCCAGGCGGCAATCGTCAGCAGGCCTGCATATTCGCCTTGCGCGCCCGAATTGGGCTGCATGGAAATCGCGTCATAGCCGGTAATATCGCACAGCTTCTCCGACAGATCCCCGATCAGCTCGGCATAGCCTTCCGCCTGATCGGTCGGGCAATAAGGGTGCAGCATGGCAAATTCGCGCCAGCTGACCGGCATCATCTCGGCGGCAGAGTTCAGCTTCATCGTGCAGGAACCAAGCGGAATCATCGCCCGGTCCAGCGCCAGATCGCGATCGGCAAGCCGACGCATATAGCGCATCATCTCGGTCTCGGCCCGGTTCATGTGGAAAACGTCATGCTCGAGATAGGAGGAACTGCGTATCAGCGCCTCCGGCAAGCGATATTCCGGCGTCACATCCTCATCCCGCTGTGTCAGGCCAAAGGCGCGCCAAACGGCCTCGATCGTGTCCGAGCGTGTGGCCTCGTCCAAAGTGATGCCAACGCGGGTCTTGCCCACGGCCCGCAGGTTGACGCCCTCATCGACAGCCGATTTCATCACCGCGCGCTGCAAGCCGCCCACCTCGACGGTGATCGTATCGAAAAACGCCTCCGGCTCGACGGCAAACCCCGCCGCCTGCAACCCCTTGGCAAGCCGCACGGTCTTGCGGTGAACCCGCTGCGCAATCGCCTGCAGACCTTCAGGGCCATGAAACACCGCATAGAACCCGGCCATCACCGCCAGCAACGCCTGCGCCGTGCAGACGTTCGATGTCGCCTTCTCGCGCCGGATATGCTGCTCGCGCGTTTGCAGCGCCAACCGGTAGGCGCGGTTGCCATGACTGTCGACGGACACGCCGACGATCCGGCCCGGCATGGAACGCTTGTAGTCGTCCTTGACCGCCATATAGGCGGCATGCGGACCGCCATAGCCCATTGGCACGCCGAATCGCTGGGTGGACCCCACGGCAATATCCGCGCCCATGGCACCCGGTTCCTTGAGCAGGCACAACGCCAGCGGATCGGCACTGACCACGGCAATCGCCTTGGCCTCATGCAGAGCGGCGATCACATCGGTGAAATCGCGCACATGACCGTGGGTGCCGGGATATTGAAAGATCGCCCCAAAGACGGCCTCCGGCTCCAGATCTTCCGGCGCACCGACAATGACCTCGATCCCCAAGGGGGCTGCGCGTGTCTGCATCACCGCAATATTCTGCGGATGGCAGTTCTCATCCACAAAAAACGCCCCCGCCTTGGACTTGGCCACGCGCTGCGCCATGGTCATCGCCTCGGCGCAGGCCGTGGCCTCATCCAGCAACGACGCGTTGGCGACCTCAAGCCCTGTCAGATCGCTGACCATGGTCTGATAGTTCAACAGCGCCTCCAGCCGTCCCTGGCTGATCTCGGGCTGATAAGGCGTATAGGCAGTGTACCAGGCGGGGTTCTCGAAGATATTGCGCTGGATCGCAGGCGGGGTGACGGTGCCGTGATACCCCTGCCCGATCAACGATTTCAGAACCTTGTTCTTCGAGGCCACCTCACGCATGTGGTGCAGCAATTCGCGCTCAGATTTCGGCTTGCCGAAATCCAGCGGTTTCGCCTGTCTGATCGCGCGCGGCACGGTTTCGTCGATCAGCGCCTCCAGATCCTCGACACCCAGCCGCTCGAACATCGCTGACATCTCGGCAGGCGACGGGCCGATATGGCGCCTGTTCGCAAAATCATATGGCAAATAATCAATCGGTTCATAGCTCATGCGGCACCCTCTTTCACGCAATGCGCAGACAGTTCAGACTTCGACGCCGCCCGCTTAGCCGCCCCCGGCTTCTTCTTGGCAAAAATACTCCGGGGGAGACGCCCAAGGGGCGGCGGGGGCAGCGCCCCTTTTAGTCCGCGATAAAGGCCTTGTAGGCGGCTTCATCCATGTAATCATCCATCGTCGAGGCATCCTCGATCTTCAGCTTGAAGAACCACGCATCGCCTTCGGGGTCGTCATTGACCTTGCCGGGCTCCTCGACGAGCACCTCGTTGACCTCGACCACCTCGCCGTCGATCGGTGCCAGAATATCCGACGCTGCCTTGACGCTTTCGATCACCACGATCTCGTCGTCGCGGGTAACGCTGGTGCCTATGTCTGGCAGTTCGACGAACACCACGTCGCCCAACTGTTCGGCCGCATGGGCGGTAATTCCAACGGTGACGACATCGCCGTCAAGATCCAGCCACTCGTGTTCTTCCGTGTATTTCATCGCGCTTTTTCCTTTATCGCTATCTTTTGAATCCGGGGGCCACGAACGGCAATGTCGCCACCGTGACCGGCAGGCGCTTGCCGCGCACATCCCCAAACAGTGCCGTGCCGGGCACAGCCAGATCAGCCGAAACATAGCCCATCGCCACCGGCGCGCCGATGGTCGGGCCAAATCCGCCGGATGTCACCTGTCCAATTGGCCTATCCGCCTCTTTCGAGGCAAAAAGTTGCACACCCTCGCGCATCGGCGCACGACCATCAGGCAGCAGCCCCACGCGTTTGCGCGCAGGCCCTTCGGCCATCGCGGTCAGCAACCGTTCGGCGCCCGGAAATCCACCTGCACGCGCGCCCCCCCCGCGGCGCACTTTTTGAATGGCCCAGGTCAAGCCCGCGTCGACCGGGCTTGTGGCGCTGTCGATGTCATGGCCGTAAAGGCATAGCCCCGCCTCCAGCCGCAAACTGTCGCGCGCGCCAAGTCCGATGGGGTTCACATCCTCATGCGCCAGAAGCGCGCGAGCAAGATCCGCCGTGGCCGCCTCGGGCACCGAAATCTCGAACCCGTCCTCGCCGGTATAACCCGAGCGCGAGACCCAGCATTCCGCACCCGCAATCGGCAACGTCTCGACATCCATGAAGCGCATGTCACGCACGCCGGGATGATGCTCTGCCAGAACCTCGACCGCCGCCGGCCCCTGCAAGGCCAAAAGCCCGCGGTTCCGGACCTGCTTTACCGTGATCTCCGGTTCCAGTGCGGCGCGCATACGCGCCAGATCCGCATCCTTGCAGGCCGCATTGACCACCACGAACAGATGATCGCCGCGATTGGCGATCATCAGATCATCCTCGATCCCGCCATCTTCATTGGTAAAATACCCATAGCGTTGACGCCCCTCGGCCAGCCCCAGCACATCCACCGGCACCAGAGTTTCCAGCGCCAGCGCCGCGTCATCCGGATCACGGGCCCGCAGCACAACCTGTCCCATATGGCTGACATCGAACAGCCCTGCCTTGGTGCGTGTGTGTTTGTGCTCCGCCATCACGCCCGCGGGATATTGCACAGGCATTTCGTACCCGGCAAACGGCACCATCTTGGCACCCAGTTCGACATGCAGATCGTAGAGCGGTGTATGTTTCAGTTCTTCATCCAACGGCCCGTCTTTCCCTGTGTTCAGGATCCCGGAATTGCCCTTGTCAGAACGTACCGGCATCCGCGCATCGGTGTGATGCGGTTCGGATGCCCCCTCTGTCCTTTCGCCTGAGATCGTTATCCCTTCGGCGGATGCGGCTGTCGCGCATCTCTCTCCAGAGTTCTGTCACCCGCAAAGGTCCTTTGGGCCTGAGAGTTTCCGGGGCGGTTGCTCCTTCGGCACCGGCATGACCGGTTCTCCCTTCGCGGATTCGGTCCGAAGCTATTTGACCAATGCCGGCGAGGCAAGCGGTCTTTGGCGGGCGCGGCTGCAGGATTGCGCGGTCAGGATGTCGAACAAGGCGATATTGTCGCAAATCAGCCCGTCCAGCGTGACCGGATCAAGGGTTTCATAAAAAGCCTCTGCCGCCCGAACAAGCGCTTGCCGCAAGCGGCAACAGGCCGTCAGCGGGCAGGTATTGTCAACATCAGCAAAACACTCGGCAAGCGGGACTGGGGATTCGAGCTTGCGGAACACCTCGCCGATCACGATTTGACCGGGCGCATGGGCCAGTTGCAAACCGCCATTGCGGCCCCGCTGCGTGTACAGATAGCCCAACTGCGCCAATTGGTTGATGACCTGCGCGAGATGGTTTTCGGACGCATTGCAGCATTGCGCAATTTCCGCTTTCGTCACCAGCCGGTCAGGATTGGCCGCACAAAACATCAGCACCCGCATGGCGATGTTGGTTCGTTTGGTGATGCGCAAGACCTGCCCTCCCTGCTGAAGCCGTTGGCAGCCACATTGCGCCGGAAAACAGAAAAGCGGTTTGACACAGGTCAAGGGCGTGGCACAAACATGCCTGATGAATGCATTTTTCTTCGGCTATGGCAGCCTGGTCAACACCGCCACCCATTCATATGCCGGACAGTTTCCGGCGACAGCCCATGGATGGCAACGCGCCTGGCGGTGCGTCGCCGGTCGCAAGGCGACGTTTCTGACGGTGATCGAAGCTCCGGACATGAGTATTGACGGGCTGGTGGCCGAAGTGCCGGGCCGGGACTGGCGCGCGCTGGACGCGCGGGAGGCAAGTTACGACCGGCTGGATGCGCGCCATTGCATCGGCTCCGGTGCTTTGACGGATGTGCGCGAATTGGCGATCTATGCGATCCCACCTGACACGTTTGCGCCGCCAAGCGCGGAGAGCCCCATTTTGCTGAGCTATATTGACGTGGTTATGCAGGGCTATCTGAAGGTCTTCGGCCGATCCGGTGCCGAGATGTTTGTCGAGACCACAACCGGCTGGAATACCCCGATTTTGGACGACCGCAGAACCCCGGTCTATCCGCGCCATCAACGCCTGAGCGCGATTGAAAGCAGCTTCGTCGACGGCGTGTTGCGTGAGGTCGGCGCTGATATTCTTGACGTCACACAGCCCTGCTGAAAGGTTTCGGATCGGCTGACGCCGATCCGACCGGCGCGGGCTGTCGCCCGCGCAACACCTTTGAAACTCGATTATTCAGAAACCGAAGCGTGGCGATTGTGGCCGATGTCGGAGCGAGGGGCCAGCCCCTCGCGCTCCCCGGAGTGTTTTGGCCGAGAAGAAGTTATAAGTGGGCTTAGAGGCTGCGGGCGCGCACCACTTGCAGCAAAGGCATCACGTCGGCCATTTCCGGTCCATGGCTCTGGCCGGTCAGAGCCTTGCGCAGCGGCATGAACAGGCTCTTGCCTTTGCGGCCGGTGGCTTGTTTCACTTCCGTGGTCCATTTCCCCCAAGTCTCGCCGTCGAACGGTCCCTCGGGCAGCAAGGCCATCGCCTGAACGATGAAGTCACGATCCTCTTCGGCGATCTCTGGTTCTGCGCCTTCGCGGAACATCAACCACCAGCGTGCCAGATCGGCGCGCGTGGTGATGTTGTCGCGAGTCACGGTCCAGAAACGCTCTGCCAGACTATCCGGCACTCCGAGCGCCGCAATGTCAGAGGCGACCTCGGACAAATCAAGCCGTTGCAGATAATGCGCGGTCAGCGGGAACAGGTCCTGCACGTCAAATTTGGTGGGCGCGGCACCGAAACGCGAGATGTCGAACCCCTCGACAAGTTCCGCGACCGACCCTTTCAACTCGATGGGATCGGCGGAACCCAGCCGCGCCATGAGGCTCAGCAGTGCTGCCGGTTCGATCCCCTGAGAACGCAGATCGCGCAGGGACAGCGTACCAAGCCGCTTGGACAGCGCCTCTCCCTGAGGCCCGGTCAGCAACGAGTGATGCGCGAATTGTGGAACCGCGCCGCCAAGCGCCTGAATGATCTGAATCTGGGTCGCGGTGTTCGTCACATGGTCTGACCCGCGCACCACATCGGTCACACCCATTTCGGTGTCATCCACCACGGAGGCCAGCGTGTAGAGCACCTGCCCGTCGCCGCGGATCAGCACCGGATCCGACACGCTGGCCGCATCAATCGAGATATCGCCAAGGATACCGTCCCGCCATTCGATCCGTTCGTGATCCAGCTTGAACCGCCAGTGGCCTTGGCCACGTTCGGCACGCAGGCTGTTCTTCTCGGCTTCTGTAAGCGCCAGAGCCGCGCGATCGTAGACCGGCGGCTTGCCCATGTTCAACTGTTTCTTACGCTTGAGGTCCAGCTCTGTCGGTGTCTCGAAACATTCGTAGAACCGGCCCATTTCGCGCAGCTTGTCGGCAGCGGCCTCATAGCGGTCCAGCCGCTTTGACTGACGTTCGACCCGGTCCCAGGTCAGGCCCAACCACTCCAGATCCTGCTTGAGCGCGTCGACATAGGCTTCCTTCGACCGCTCCGGATCGGTGTCATCGATGCGCAGGATGAAGCTGCCGCCAGATTGGCGAGCGATCAGGTAGTTCATCAGCGCAGTGCGCAGATTTCCGACATGAATATAGCCGGTGGGCGATGGGGCAAAACGGGTGGTGGTCATTCTGTCTCTCCTGTTGAGCGATGGAATTTCACAGACCCGGCGGTTTGTCCATATCCATGGAGGATCCCGCCTTTCCTGGCAACGTTCCAGCACGCGCCTTTCCTGTCTGCCACAAATGCCAATCCGCCCCTTCTTCTTGGCTTCAATACTCCGGGGAGTGCGAGGGGCTGGCCCCTCGCTCCCACATCAGCCACCGCGTATATCACGCCTGATCGCGCGAAAACGGCCCCGCGCATCGCCGGGGCCGTCTATCTTCCAAATATTCGCGATGCCCGAAAGCCGATCAGCTGACGTCCTTGTAGCTGACCTCGCGTGCGTCCGCACCGGGGCCTGCCTTGTCGCGGCGCACCAGCAATCGGTTCAGGGCGTTCACATAGGCCTTGGCCGAGGCGACGACCGTATCGGTATTGGCCGACTGGCCGGTAGCAATCATGCCGTCTTCTTCCAGACGCACGCTGACCGTGGCCTGCGCATCGGTGCCCTCGGTCACGGCGTTGACCTGATACAGTTGCAGCTTCGCCATGTTCGGATGCACGGCGCGGATCGCCTTGAAGGTCGCATCGACCGGGCCGTCACCTTCGCAAGTGGCCGTCAGTTCCTTGCCGTCCACTTCCATCTCCAGCACCGCCTCGGCCGGGCCTCCGGTGCCGCAGATCACTCGAAGGGACACGATCTGAAGCCGGTCAGCCGCATCCTCGGTCGCCGCCGTGACAAGCGCCAGAATATCCTCGTCGAACACTTCTTTCTTGCGGTCGGCCAATTCCTTGAACCGCACAAAGATGTCTTTCAACTGGTTGTCGCCGACATCCACACCCAGATCCCGCAGCTTGGCGCGCAACGCGGCGCGTCCTGAATGCTTGCCCAGTGGCAGGGATGTGCCGGCAAGGCCCACATCTTCGGGACGCATGATCTCAAACGTTTCGGCGTTCTTCAGCATCCCGTCCTGATGGATGCCGCTCTCGTGGGCAAAGGCGTTCTTGCCGACGATGGCCTTGTTGAACTGTACGGCAAAGCCTGACACGGTCGCCACCCGGCGCGAGATATGCATGATCTTGCGGGTGTCGATGCCGGTGTCGAAGGGCATGATATCGCCGCGGACTTTCAGCGCCATGACGACCTCTTCCAACGCCGTATTGCCAGCGCGCTCGCCCAGACCGTTGATCGTACATTCGATCTGCCGCGCGCCGGCCTCGACAGCGGCCAGGCTGTTGGCCGTCGCCATGCCAAGATCGTTGTGGCAATGCGTGGCCCAGACAACATCCGTGCCGCCCGGCACTTCGGCAATCAGGCGTCGGATCAGATCGGCGCTTTCGCGCGGCGCGGTATATCCGACCGTATCGGGGATATTGATCGTGGTGGCCCCTGCCTTGATGGCGATCTCGCAAACGCGGGCGAGGTAGTCCCATTCCGTCCGCGTTGCATCCATCGGCGACCATTGCACGTTGTCGCACAGGTTGCGGGCATGGCTGACCGTCTCGTGGATGCGGTCGGCCATTTCGTCCTGCGTGAGGTTCGGAATTGCGCGATGCAAGGGAGAGGTGCCGATGAAGGTGTGAATGCGCGGTTGGGCCGCATGCTTCACGGCCTCCCAGCAGCGGTCGATATCGGGCAATTGCGCCCGCGCAAGCCCGCAAATCACCGAGTTTTTCGACCGTTTCGCAATTTCGGACACGGCAGAAAAATCGCCCTCGGAGGCGATCGGGAACCCGGCCTCGATGATGTCCACGCCCATATCGTCCAGAAGCTCGGCAATCTCCAGCTTTTCGTCATGGGTCATGGTGGCGCCGGGGGATTGTTCGCCGTCGCGCAAGGTGGTGTCAAAGATCACCACGCGGTCTTTGGTGCTATCAGTCATGGGGTATTTCCTTTGGTTCTCCAAGTGTTCGGGCGCGAACGAAGCCTCCTCTGAGCGGTCGCGCCGAACGGCACGCTCAGAGGCGACTTAGGAGAAGCAGGCCAGCCGACAGCGCCGCCGAAGGGCGGGCACGGGTCGCAATATGGCCTTGGGTCAACATGGCGGCGATTATACGGGTTTTGTCGTGGGGGAAAACCCCTATTTGGCGCAGAAAATCATCATGGCCCGCAATTGTTTGAAACACCGCGTCGCGACGTCGCCGGGACTGAAACACACAGTGATCATCGGTGCGTCGGGCGGGATCGGCGCGGCGCTGGTGCTGAAACATGCGCTGCGCCTGTCGCCGAGTGATCCGCCCAGACAATCGTCCTGCAAGCGGTGTGTTATGGCGTAGCCCCGGCTTCAGCATGGGCCACGCTCTGCTTTTGGACAAAGCTGACGCCCTGCGTGCAATGTGCGGTTCGTTGGTTCAGCCGCCGTCGGCAGGGCTGTCGGTTGCGTCCTCCGCCCCCTCGGCAGGCAGTGTTTCGCCATCGGTCAGTGCGCCGTTTTCCCAACTGCCGGTCGCCTGTTCGCCGGTGGTATAGCGCATCGTGCCTTCGCCCTGACGTTTGCCGGCCTGGAACGTGCCTTCATAGATGTCACCGTTCAGATAGGTGGCCGTACCTTCGCCGCTGATCTCGCCACCGCTCCAGTCGCCTTCATATTTGAACCCGTCGGCCATCACGATTGCGCCTTCGCCTTCGCGTTGGCCATCGACGAACTGGCCCGTATACACCGTGCCGTCCGGGTAGGTCGCCGTGCCCTGCCCGTGGCGCTGACCGTCCTGCCAGTCTCCTTCGTAGCGGTAACCGTCGGCATAGGTCATCACCCCGTAGCCATGATTGCGGGCGTTCTTGAACTCGCCCTCATAGACCAGCCCGCTGGGATAGGTTGCGCGGCCCTTGCCCTCAATGACGCCATCGACCCAGTCGCCCTCGTAGGTCGACCCGTCGGGGTAGACGATACGGCCTGTGCCATTGGCCAGATCACCGCTGAATTCGCCGCTGTAGACCGAGCCATCGGGATAGACGACTTCGCCCTGCCCCTCGATCTGCCCCGCGATCCAGTTGCCGGTATATTTATAGCCATCGGCACCGATGAACGTTCCTTGCCCTTCACGCTGGTCGTCGCGGAACGCGCCCTCGTAGACATCGCCATTGGCGTAGTCCACGCGGCCCTGCCCTTGCCTGCGTCCGGCCACCAGCTCTCCTTCGTAGACATCGCCATTGGGCTGGGTCAGCTTGCCTTCGCCCTCGATCTGGCCACCACGCCACATACCCTCATAGATCAGCCCGTCTTCCATCGTCAGCTTGCCCTGACCTTCGCGGGCACCATTGGCGATGCGCCCGACATAGACAGAGCCATCGGGATAGGTGATCGTGCCATTGCCTTCCTTCACGCCGTTGACCCAGTCACCCTCGTAGACATAGCCGCCGGGGCTGGTCATGGTGCCGCGCCCGTGATGCATGGCGTTTTGAAAGCTGCCCTCGTAGCGCACGCCGTTGGCATAGACCGCGACACCCTGTCCGGTGATCTGGCCGTCGACCCAAGTGCCCTCGTAAGTGCCGCCATCGGTGAAGACGATCTTGCCGTCGCCATCGGGCTTGCCCTTGGCAAAACTGCCCTCAAAGACCGAGCCGTTGGGAAAGCGTGCAACGCCCTTGCCCTTGATCTCTCCCTCAACCCACTGGCCGGTATATTCGTATCCGTTGGGCAGCCTGTAAGTGCCGGTGCCGTCCTGAAGCCCGTTCTGGAATGTGCCTTCATAGACACCGCCATCGTCATATTGCTTGGTGATGACCTCGGCGTCCTGCGCGGCGGCGCTGCCGCCCAGCACGATAAGCGTGGCGATCAGCCCCCAATGGCGTCGGTGATTGGCTGTCATTCTGCTTTTGCCCCCGGTGCGTGTCGTGCTGCCTCAAATCGCCTAGAAACTAGTTGACACCCCCGGCCAAGACAATGGCTTTTCCGGAACGCACTTTTCCTCGGGCGTCTATCTGCTAAACGGGTGGTCAAGGGCACATCTTCGAGAGGACACCCCATGGCAGACCGCTTTCGCCTGATGCTGGCGCAACTCAACCCGACGGTTGGCGATCTGGAAGGCAATGCGTCTCAGGCGCGTGACGCCTGGGAGGCGGCCAAGATAGAGGGTGCCGACATGATCGCCCTGCCAGAGATGTTCATCACCGGCTACAACACGCAGGATCTGGTGCTGAAACCCGCCTTCTACACCGACGCGATTGAGAGCGTGCGCAAGCTGGCGGCCGATTGTGCCGACGGCCCGGCGCTGGCCATCGGCGGACCGTGGATCGAAGGCACAGAACTGTATAACGCCTATTTCATCTGTCAGGGTGGCAAATTCACCGCCATCAACCTGAAGTCCCATCTGCCCAACACCACTGTCTTTGACGAGGTGCGGCTGTTCACGCCCGCGCCCCTCAACGGGCCGTATTCGGTGAACGGCGTGCGCATTGGCAGTCCGATCTGCGAGGACGCCTGGTACGAGGACGTGGCCGAGACCATGGCCGAAACCGGCGCGGAGATCCTGCTGGTGCCAAACGGGTCGCCCTATTTCCGCGACAAGATGGTCGTCCGGCTGAATCACATGGTGGCTCGCGTGGTCGAGACGGGCCTGCCGCTGGTCTATCTCAACATGACCGGGGGACAGGATGATCAGGTCTTTGACGGGGGCAGCTTCGTGCTCAACCCCGGTGGAGAGTTGGCCGTGCAGATGCCGGTGCTCGACGACGCGCTGACGCTGGTAGAGTTCGAGCGGACGGATGCGGGCTGGCGGGCGATCCCCGGCAAGGTACATACCCATCCGGACGCGATGGAGCAGGATTATAACGTCATGGTCACGGGTCTGCGCGACTATTGTCGCAAGACCGGGTTCGGCAAGGTCCTGCTGGGCCTGTCAGGCGGGATCGACAGTGCCATTGTCGCCACCATCGCCGCAGATGCGCTGGGGCCTGAGAATATTCGCTGCGTGATGTTGCCGTCGGAATACACCTCGCAGGCCTCGCTGGACGACGCCAGGGAGGTCGCCGAAAATCTGGGCTGCCGCTACGATTTCGTGCCGATCACTGAGGGGCGTCAGGCCATCACCTCTACCCTTGCGCCGCTGTTCGAGGGCACGGAACCGGACCTTACCGAAGAGAATATCCAGTCGCGTTTGCGCGGGCTGCTGCTGATGGCGCTGTCCAACAAGTTCGGAGAGATGCTGCTGACCACCGGCAACAAATCCGAGGTGGCGGTGGGCTATGCCACGATCTATGGCGACATGGCGGGTGGGTACAATCCGATCAAGGACATGTACAAGACCCGCGTTTTCGACTGTTGCCGCTGGCGCAATGAAAACCACCGGGGCTGGATGAAGGCCCCCGCGGGCGAAGTGATCCCGCCCCGCGTGATCGACAAGCCGCCAAGCGCGGAACTGCGCGAGGACCAGAAGGACAGCGATTCCCTGCCCGACTACCCGGTGCTGGACGCCATCCTGCAAATCCTTGTGGACGCGGATGGCTCAATCGAGGATTGCGTCGCGGCCGGATTTGACCGCGCGGATGCCAAGAAGGTCGAACATCTGCTCTACATTTCGGAGTATAAGCGCTTTCAGTCGGCCCCTGGTCCGCGCCTGTCGCCCCGTGCCTTCTGGCTGGATCGGCGCTATCCCGTGGTCAATCACTGGCGCGACCAAAGCTAGGCACTCGCGTTAAGGTGGTGCGGATGAGGCAATGCGTGCTTTGCTTGCCACGCCGTGCCGCCGTTTGCACGATCCAGCGCTGTGTGGCTTGACCCGGAGGCGCGCCGCTTCCCAATCTGTGGCCGTGCCGCACGCTGCTGTTGCGGCGCGCTGCCAACAATCGACGGACCCTGCTGTGCCCGGCCCGCTGCCAATATCTGTGTCTCCGGATTCCAACCTGCCTTCGGCGGTGGATGTGGTCGTGATCGGCGGCGGCATCATCGGCGCCATGACCGCGCTGGAGTTGGCGTCAGAAGGCGTTTCGGTGGCGTTGTGCGAAAAGGGCGAGATCGGCTGCGAGCAGAGTTCGCGCAATTGGGGATGGGTCCGCCTGTCACAGCGCGACCCGCGTGAAATCCCCCTGATGATCGAGGCCATCCGCAGATGGGAAGGTCTGGACGCGCGACTGGGCCGCAAGACCGGCTTCGTGCAGTCCGGCATTCTGTTCACCGCCCGCAACGCCCGGCAAATGGCCCGCTACGAAGCCTTCTCCCGGAATTTGGCAGAATATCGGATCGACAGCGATGTGCTGGACGATCAGGGAATGCGGAACCTCATCCCCGAGCATGGAATGAAACTCGCCGGAGGGCTGCACACGCCCTTTGACGGACGTGCAGAGCCGCAACTGGCGGCACCCGCGATTGCCGAAGCTGCCCGTGATGCGGGCGCAGCGCTTTATACCCGCTGTGCCGTACGGTCGATCGAAACCTCGGCCGGGCGCGTCTCTGGCGTGGCGACAGAACGCGGGCGCATCGCCTGCTCCAGCGTCGTGCTGGCCGGCGGTGCATGGTCGCGACTGTTTGCGGGCAATGCCGGTGTGGAGTTGCCGCAACTCAAGGTAATGAACTCTGTCCTGCGGACCACGCCGGTTTCGGACGGGCCGGAACAGGGCATCTGGGCCGACGCATTCGCACTGCGAAAGCGGGCGGATGGGGGCTATACGGTTTCCAGCGCGTCGGACAAGCTCCATCATCTCACGCCCGATACATTCCGGCTGGCCCGCCAGTTCCTGCCCGCGGTTCGGGCCGAGTGGTCATCACTGCGGCTGCGATTGGGGCGCTGGCAGGAAGAGGCTTCCCTACCGCGCCGCTGGGCCGGAAACGAGCGCACGCCTTTCGAACATTACCGTATGCTGGATCCCGCTCCCGACGATCGCAGCCTGCAAAGGGCGCTGGCCGCTGCGCGCAGCGCCTTTCCGGCACTGGAAACTTGCGAAGTCGTGCAAAGCTGGGCCGGGATGATCGACGTGACGCCAGACGCGATACCGGTGATCTCGGCGGCCGATAGCGTGCCGGGGCTGTTCATTTCGACCGGCTATTCCGGCCACGGATTCGGCATCGCCCCCGCCGCGGGTCGGTTGACGGCGGATCTTGTCACCGGGACCACGCCACTTGTGGATCCCGCGCCGTTCCGGCTGTCGCGATTCTTCGATGGCAGCCCGGTCATGCTGGATGCGGGCTTCTGACCTCCAAGATCAGGCAATGCCAAATTTAATATTTGCGCGATGCAAGAGCTAGAAAGCAATCCTTTCACGGTGACAGATGTCCCCGCGCACATCATGCGGACAAGGGATGAAGGGGTGGTCGCGAGCATTTCTGTCCGAGGACACTGACCGGGAAGAACGGTTTCAAATGGTCCTGTCTTCCTATGGCAACCAAGTCCGTTACTGGTCTTTGAACAGCCCCTCTTTCAAGGCGAGTTCGACCAGTTGGGCAACAGAGGTCACGTCCATCTTTTCCAGAATGCGTGCGCGGTGATGGTCTACGGTGCGCGGACTGATGTCGAGATGGCGGGCAATGTCCTTGGATGAATTGCTTCCCGGCTTGCTGACGATCAGGCGGGCAATTTCGTCCTCGCGGTCGGTCAGGCTTTCGAAGCGGATCCACATTTCGGACGAACGTTGGGTGGCATCGCGCCGCTTCCGGTCAATTTCCAGCGCTGCGTCAATTCTCTCGATTAGCACCGACTGCTTGAAGGGTTTTTCCAGAACATCCATTGCGCCCATCTTCATTGCCTGAACCGATTCGGGAATGCCGCCATGGCCGGTGATAAAGATAATCGGCAACTTGATATTGCGTTCTGACAAATGTCGCTGCAATTCCAGTCCGTCCATCTGGGGCATCCCGTAATCCAGGATCAAACAGCCAGCGGACGTCTTCTCATACGCGTCCAGGAATGCCTGAGCCGACTCGAACGCCTTCACCTGATAGCCGCGCAGCCCCAACGCCCGCGCCAGAGACGTGCGGATATTCACATCATCATCGACAAGAAAAACACAGGCCGCCTGCACCACATCTTCTTTCATAGCTTTCGTCCCTCTAGCGGCAAGGTAAAGCTGAAACGAGCCCCCGACGCAGACCTCTCATACCAGATAGTGCCGCCGTTTGCCTCGATCAAGGACCGGCTGATCGACAGGCCCAGCCCCATTCCACCGGCTTTTGTCGTCTCGAACTGGGCAAACAGTTCAGTACCTTCCGCAACCCCTGGCCCGGTGTCTTCGACATCAATTTGCAAACGACCGTCGATCTCTCTGGTCAAAACGGTGACCCGCCGTTGCGGGCTGTGGCCTTCGGCCATGGCTTCGATCGCGTTACGCAGCAGGTTGACGACCACCTGAGCGACCTGCACCCGGACGGCATTTACACGGACTTCCGGGCTTTTGCGGATCACGATCTCGGTCGAATGCTGGCGGGCTTCGGACAGGACCAGCCGACGTGCCTGTTCAAGAAGTTCACGAATGCCGAAGGTCGTTGTGCGGTTACCGTCTTTCCGGACGAAGCCGCGCAGCGCACGGATAATATCCCCGGCCTGATGCGCCTGCTGTTCAATCTCGGCCAGAAGCTCGCTCACCTCGGTGCCGCATTCCTTGCGGTTCGCCACCAGAAACTGCGCAGCGTCGGTGTTCTGGGTGATCGCGGTCAGAGGTTGGTTCAGCTCATGCGCCAGCCCGGTTGCCAATTTGCCCATCACCTGCTGGCGCGACACATGCGCCACCTCGCGGTTCAGCGCCTCGATGGTTTCTTCATAGGCACGCGCCTGCGTGACGTCGTCAATCGTGGCAACCACATAATCCGTGCCCGCATGTCCTGACGGAATGAACACCCCGCTGAAGCTGATCCAGACGGGCTTTCCATCCTTGCGCTGCGCTTGCGCTTCCAAACTGAATGCGGTGTGTTCGGCGATATTCCTGCCGAATTCATCCATGATATCCGGTTCGTCAGCGTTCAGCAGCGATTGGAATGCCATGCCGTCAAGCTCTGCCTGTGTGTATCCCAATATTTCGGCAAATCGCGCATTCACCCGTAACAGCCGCCCGGTGGACGCATCAATATACACCATCCCCCGCGACGCCATGTCGAAGGTCAGGCGAAATTCTGTTTCCGTCTGCTTTCGTTGCGAGATCTCATTGACCAGTGCCGTGTTGGCATTCTCCAGCTCCTTGTAGGTGCTGGGCATAGGCGCGTCCGACTCTATTTCGCCTTGCGAGATCAGCGCGGAACGCACGGCGAAAGCACGCACCGGCGCGTGTATCCGGTTGGCCAGTGCAAGACCCAGCAGCCCGGTCGCGGCTGCCACACCGATCGCGATCAACGTGTTTTGTGACCGGTTGGCCTTGATCGTGCCGATAAAGTCATCTTCCGGCGCGTAGACGACAATCGTCCAGGGAATGTCGCCCAGACCAAACGGCATCAGCAAGGATACATAAGGGACGCCATCATGCACGAAATCTGTCCGGATCTCCCGGTCGACGGCGACACCGTCCTTGGTCAGCCGATCGCCAAAGGCTGCGCGCGCGATCGGATCGTTGAGTTGATCTATTGACGGGAAGGTCAGCGTTCCCCCCTCTCCGACGGTCATCAGAAGATTGGGGTTGGGATGCGCGATCACGTCGCCGTTCTGGTTCAATACGAAAGCGGCACCATTCTTGCCGATATTCAACTGTGCAAGGAAGTTCGAGATCTCCTTGATCTCGATATCCACCCCTACAGCGCCCTGAACCACGCCGTCAAAACCGACAACCGGCGTCGCCGCTGTGATACCGGGCGATCTGGAGGTGAAGAAGATATACGGATCTGTCCAGATACTGAGCAGTTCCTTGCGCGCTGACATGTACCAGGGCCGCACGCGGGGATCAAAGGTATCTGTCGGATCGATCCTTTCGCTTTTCTTGACAAAATTCTCGTTGCGCTGGATGAACACTGTTCTGGGCTCCGACGCGACATTAATGACCTTGGTCTGGTATTGGTCCGGCCCATTGCGCTGCACAAAAACGAAGTTGCCCTGCTCATCGCCATAATAGACGGCGGCAAATTGCGGGGCTGAACGCAATTGCTGAAACAAAAGCCCTTCCAGAAGTGCTCTTTCTTCGCGGCGCACGATCTGATTCTCGGCCAAGGCGGTCGACAGTTCCGCCGCACTGCGGGCAGGTGACAAAAATCCCTTGGTATGCTGGATCACGTTGGTGCCGACATCCGCCAATTGATTGCGCGCGTGTTCCAGCAAGGCCCGTTCGGACGTGAAATAGGACGAAAACACCACAAGCGTGACGGCAAAAAGCTGGAGCCCGGCCAGCGCAAGTGCAAGGATGACACCAAGTGATTTCATCAGTCTCGTTCGAACCCGTATCCGTTTCGAATGGCCAGGCTCATGGCAGGCCCTTCCGGAGTAACGTGGATTGAGGAGATATACACCCAGAAAGTGCCATGGCGCAAAACGTAAAAACGCGCTCTGCCACAACGGGCAGAGCGCTGATTGGCACTCAAATAAATTAAATACTGGTTACGCGCCAAAATTACTCGGTACAAGCGCGCGTCGGCTTGGGGATGCACGACAGAACACGTCCTTTCTAGCCTATGCGGAATTTTCAGACTATTCGTATGATTGCCTAGGGGAGATTACCCATTATCTTTCGCGACCAACGACCCGATCAGCAGTCTGCCATCTCGTTCCAGAGCAATACCGTATCGGGTGGCCAAGGCGATCTGTGTTTCCGATGTTGGGCGATACGACGGGAATTCGTTGCGCAGACGGCGTGCGACCTTGGGGCGCGATCAAAGGCGCGTCGTATTGCACATCGAACCCGTTGTGTCCGGCCAGATCAACCGCCCTCGGGCCACTGCACCCATGTTCTTTATGCGCTTTCATCCGCGCATCGCAGCTCAGGCAACCGATGCCGCGCAAACAGAAAACAAAAAAGGCCGCCCGAAGGCGACCCTGTCAGCGATGCCGGCGGGTGACCGGCGATATATATTGGAGCGGGCGAGGCGATTCGAACGCCCGACCCTAACCTTGGCAAGGTTATGCTCTACCCCTGAGCTACGCCCGCCTCCTATATATTTCCAACTGGAGCGGGCGAGGCGATTCGAACGCCCGACCCTAACCTTGGCAAGGTTATGCTCTACCCCTGAGCTACGCCCGCAATCAGTTGGGTGTCAGGCATGTAGAACCAAGCCCGGCCGGCTGCAAGGGGAAAAATGCAAGTTCCCCGAGTTTTCCCGCTTCAACAGCCTCAAATACCTGATCCGATGGAAATCAACAGCTTCGAGCTGCGCCTCCTCCAACGTCTTCTGTGTCCAAGGCTTGTGGCTGCACTGCGCGCAAATGTCGGGTTTGGTGAAATCAGCTTGAAAGATAATAAGCTGGCAACAACCAGCCGTTTCACAGGCGTTTAAGTTCCGCCACGACTCGATCTGACATATCGGCACAACGCATGCCATCAAACGGGAAGATTGCGTCGAAACCGCCCTGGATACGTTCTTCGAGCGCTATGCGCAGACGACGACGTGCGCGAAACAGCCGAGTCTTGACGGTGATCGGGTTGAGCGACAGATCGCGAGCGATGGCCAGAATGCTCATGTTCTCCGTCTCGCGCAGCAGAAAGGGCAAGCGTAGATCCGGCGGCAGCTGTGCCACCGCGCCTTCCAGAAAGGCGCGCATCTGTGCCCGCCCAAGCGCGGCCTCCGGCCTGTCCGGGTGCTGGCCGGGAAATGCGAGGATGGAATCGGATGCCTTTTGGTCTTCGGTCACGGTGTCATACTCCTCCTGCGAGCGAACACGCCGGAGATGCATCCGCGCGGTGTTGATGGCAATCCGGGTGATCCAGGTGGAAAACCGGGCCTCGGCACGAAAGGTATCGAGCTTTGTAAAAGCCTTCAGGTATGTTTCCTGCACCACTTCCTCGGCATCCGCGTCGCTTGCGACGATGCCGCGCGCAATTCGAAACAGGCGCGGATTCATGCGCCGGATCAACTCGCGCACGGCGGCCTCGTTCCCCTGTGTCGCGCTTGTGACAAGCTCGGCCTCCGGAGTGGTTGGCCCCGCAAGCCCAATACCCTGGTGGCGTGGCCGTACGGTCAAGTGTCACCCTCCTGTTCGATCCGCGCAAGATCAAGAATATCCTCGACCATCGGCAGGGCGTCAAAGACTTCGAGCGACACATCCTCGGTATCGGTGCTGGGCCCTTCCCAGCCCGCGTCGCCGGGATCTCCCACAACGATGCGGCCGACCATGGCTGCCATCTCATGCGGGATGCAGTAGTAATCGTAAACGCCCGGCACCGTGAGCGTTACCTCGAAACTTTCATCCGGCAGAAGGAAATCGCTGTTCCACGGCTGCGCGGCCTTCGGAATGCGTCGGGTGCGGTCGAAGTTATCGGGATGGTAGGCGGTGGCGGTATGGCTGTTGCCCGGATCGTGGTTGATGAAACGGATGGTCGTGCCTGCGGCGACCGCAAGGCCGTGCGGGCGGAACCAGACACGCTCACCTCGCGCGGTGCCGCGCATTTCAATGACTTCCGCAGGCGCGGCACGCACGATCGCGGGCATCGAGAGAGTGGCAAGTATGCCACTCCCCAATGCCAAGATTTTGCGGCGCGCGAGCCTCATTGCGCCAAACGTCCCTTGGCGTCGGCATCGTGATAAAGCACAACATGAGCGTGCGGTTCGTCCACGCCGGGATGGCCGGCATTGTAATAGACATCGACCGATGTGACCTCATGCGATCCGACGTGCAGGTCATTGTAGGCCGTGCCGCTTGAGAGTGCTTCCAGCGGCGTCATGTAAACCGTCGCGGATAACTTGCCGTCGTGGTCATAGGCCAGGAACGGACCAGCCGGCAGCGTGTCCGGCACTACGAAGAGCGTACCAAGACCCGGCAGAAATTCCGGAAGCGGCAACACATCGCTGACCTGCACATAAGGTTCGCCCGGCGGAGATTGCATAAGGGCTTCGGTATCGTGCGCAAGCGCGAAGCCTGCGGACATGGTCAACAAGGTCGCGCTGAGCATACAGGATCTTAACATTTCTTTTCCTTTCAGTGTCATGAGCAGTCCCATCTCTGGGGCGCTCAACTCCTTGGATGCAGCGCGCTTGAAAAGGTTCCCGGCATTTTGTGGAAATTCTATTTCATTCGTTCGATCGCACGGCGGCACGACGGCGCACGATGTGTCGTCAGAAAGCACAACTTGCAAAGCGGTCCTTCGCGACGGCGGACCAAGCCGGCAATGAGGGCTCGCACTTCGCTTTCGTTGCTACTTGGTCATAGGTGTTTTCCAGGTCGGCGAACGGCAGGTACCGTCCGCCAACAGGCTCCTGATGCCGATGCGCCCAGCGACACCTAGAGCATCTTCGAGGTCATCCCCGAGGTAACGCACGGTGCTATCGCACCTTCGTGTGACCAAGAAAAAGTTGTACAGCGCGAAGATGGCCCCAGGCGAGATTTAGTCGCAACCGTACCGGTGTCAGCCTTGGGGGGGGGGCCGGTTCACAAACGGTCCCTACTTACCATGTTTCATAGCCCCTCCCCCATCAGGTCACCGTCTGCGCGCGGTGATTGTCGCACCGTTTGATGTAGTGAGAACCAATGCGCCGGTTTCATCCATTGAATAGCTTTCCACCATGGACAGGAAATCCAGCAAGCTACGCTCCTGGTTCATAAGTGCCTCAGGACAGGCCATCATCGTGGTGCCAGCCTGGTCTATCGCCAGTGCATCGCCGTCCTGCGTGTAGCTTGCGATCAGACGGTTGCAGCCCGCATTCCCGGCCAGGCGGCCATCCGGCATGAACAGCAGATTTGCCGGGCTATTGTCGATCACGCCCTTGCCGGCAATGTCCTCGATGTACCATTCGCGGCCCACCAGCTGGGCCGAATCCTCTTGCGCCATGAGGTAGTCGGCGACAGCCCGGTAGGCTGGCAAAGAAGTCGGATCGTTTGCCGCGTTACCCGCGACAGGGTTTGAAGCGAAACGCACGATCACCATCTCGGCGGTCGGATCGACCCAGACCGTCTGGCCATGCACCCCGCGCGCAGCGAAGGCCCCGTGATCGTCATGGCTGACCCACCACATGCCGCGATAGCTCCACCCGTCCAGCAGATCGTATCCGGCTTTCGCAAAAGCGTCCGTGTCGCCCCCCTGACGGATACGGGCGATGGCCTCGGCCGGGATGATCTGCTCGCCATCCCATTCACCCTCTTTCAGCACGAGTTGGCCGAAACGCGCCATGTCGCGCAGGGTCGCGTTGAACCCGCCACCGGCGAAGGGCGTGCCGATGGAATCGACGGTATAGAACGCCTCACGCTCCGCGCCGATCTTCGACCAGATCCGGTTGGACAGATAGTCGGCGGCAGAGACGCCTGTGGTCCGCGCGATCAGCCAGCCTGCCGCGTCCGAGTTCACGGTTTTGTAGCCAAACGCTTTGCCATGCTCGCCGTCTTTCTGAACGGTCTGGAGGTATTCAAAATAGCTGCGCGGTCCATCGTAGCCTTCCGGCTTTGGCAGAGGACTTCCCGCTTCTGCATAGGTCCAGACCTCGGCCTCGGGATCGGAATAATCTTCGGAGTAATCCAGCGCCGTGGTCATTTCCAATACCTGCCGCACGGTGGCATCACCGAACGCGCTTTGTTCCAGTTGGAGAATTATGTCACCCAGCAATGCGGTTTCATCCAGCTTGCCTTCCGCCACCAGTACTTCGGCCATCAGGCCGGTCAGGCTTTTCGTGACCGACATCGCCCCATGCAGCGTGTCGTCATTCAGGCATCCATCGTAACGCTCGTAGACAATCCGGCCTTTGTGCAAGACCAGAATGCCGTCGGTGTAGTTGGCATCGAAGGCGGCATCCCATGTCATCGGATCACCACCGCCCAGCGGCGTGAACTCGACGGCATCCAGACCTGCGTCGAGATCGACAGGCAGGTTGCTGACACCGCCATTTCCATTGCGGACCGCGACGGTCGGCATCATCTCGCGGAAATGGCAGACCGTCCATCGCAGTTTCGGGAACGCAAAATAATCGGGATCGGTGAAGCGGATCGCCTTGTCCGCAGCCGGGGGAAACCCCTGCATCCAGCCAAGCGCCTCAGGCGTGGAGTCCTGCGCCGAAAGTGGGGTTTTGTCCTGCGCCATTGCGGCTCCTCCCAAGGTCAGGGACAGCGTGAGACATGCGCTCATAATGGGATTCATCATCGTATCCTTATTTTTCCGTCGTGTTCCCGACAGGTTCATTTGCAGTTCAAATTAGTCGGCTGGCGCGAATTGTCATGTAATTGACGATGCCCGCCACCAGTCCCGCGAGGACGCCAAGGACAATCACCGCCGCCGGCAGCGACACCGTCATCGTTCCCATTGCCCTTTGCCAGATCACCGCCCCCGTGACGCACAGGCCCAGCGCAAACATGCCATGCTTGAATGTCAGCCACAAAACCGAAGGGAAGAAAGGTTGCTTGGGTACTTTCATCGTTATGTAGGCGACGACAGTCAGGATCATTGCCAGGGAAACAGCCAGCGGTACGGCCGAGCCGAAAACCGTGTGACTGTCATTCGTGATTCCATCCACCGAAAGCAGAATGGTCGTGTTGCCCCAAAGAAAGTAAATCTGGATCGCGCCGTTGATGACTGCGTTTATGACACCGGTCAATATGGCACCTTGCAGGATCTTTTCGTTCGTGAGGGTTGGGGTTGGATGAAATTGTGTCATGCTTTTTCCCTTGATTAATGCCTCTGCCTCTCCACACGGGGATCAAATGCGCACCGAAGACATCGATGCCGCAGATTTTGCCGCTGGAGCGCGAAAGGACCACATTGATCCCGGCGATCGGGCGTCCCTCGGTCTGGGATGCAAGATTTATGCCGGGTGCTTTGTGCGCCCCGGTTCAGGCAAGCGAAGGCACGCCCGCACCACAGCAAGCGAGCGCCACGGTGAGGTGCCCACCGATATGTCTTGTACCGCGCATCGTCCAAGCGCCTCGTCTTCGCCGAACAGGCGAACGGTCGAGCCGCCGCCATGGATCTTGACGATCTGGCCACTCACCCAGCCGGCAGCGGGCAGCGTTCTCGCAATGCCCGCGCCAATATTTTGTGCGCCGCCCGTCAGGACAACATGGTGGTCGTCCATGTGGAAATCGGCGCATGCGTCAAACTTGTCGGTCATTGTTTTCACTCCCGGTGAGTCCTGTGTGGCTTGCCCTCGCAGAGCGGGTGATGTGGCTCGGGTCAGTCCAGTTCCTGGACCCCGCCGCCAGAGACAGTCAGGATCTGACCGCTGATCCAGCTTGCAGCCGGCGAGCACAGGAACAGCGCGGCATTGGCCATGTCATCGCGTTCGCCCAGACGGTTGACCGGCGTGTGTGCCAGCATCGTCTTTTCAATCTCGTCGTTCAGCACGGATTTCAGCGCATCGGTGCGCGTGGCACCGGGGGCGACACCGTTCACACGGATGCCCATCGGTCCCAGATCAAAGGCAATGTTGCGCACCAAATGGCTGGTCGCCCCTGGACCTGATCTGGTCAATCACCGCCTGCGCGGTCTCGGCCTTCAGGTCGCTTACCATCACAGCGGCCCCGGCTGCGGCGAATGTCTAGACGATGGCGCGGCCTATGCCTGCCCCCGCACCGGTGACGATGGCAACCTGCCCTTCTAGGGTGAAATTCGCTGGGTCATACATTTCGATTGCTCCTTTGGGCTGATTGTCGTGACGTTGTAATGTGTTGCGGGATCTTCACTTGGTCTCCGCCGGAGCAGGCCGATCCTCGCCGAGTGTGCGCAACCGGAAAGCCAGCATGATGAACAGCCCCCCGAATACGAGCGCCCAAATGCCGATCAGCCAGACGAGCGACACCAGTCCTGCTCCCGGCATCGCAATCAGCAGACCGCCAAACAGGATCGACAGGACGCCGCCCAGACCGAGCAGCCATTCGCCCTCGATCTCGCGGCGCAGCTGGATCACTGCGATAATGCGAAGAACGCCCCCCGCGATGGCCCAGCCAGCGATGAACATCAGCAGCACAAAGACGCTGATCCCCGGCATGAACAGCATCATCGCCCCGACGGCAACGCCAAGCATACCGTCCAGCAGCCACAGCCACCAACGGTCAAGCCGGTCCCGATACCGGATCGAGTCCACGACACCCAATATTCCGTCGATCAGCACATAGGCTCCGAAAATCAGAACCAGAACGGCCACGGTCAGCCCCGGCCATGCAAACGCGGCGACACCGAACAGAAGCGCCGCACTGCCCCGAACCAGAAGCAGCCACCAATTGCGCTCCGGAAAACTCATGTAGTCTTGCATCTCTTGCTCCATCTGACCTGTCCGACCCCTTGCCATTCCCGGTCGCTGATACGCGAACCGGACCGCAAGGGGCGCACATGCGTCGTTCTGTTCGATAGGTCGCCCTGCCAGGCGATAAATACAACCGCTGCCGGTGACAGCGTTCCCCAGATCGGGTAATGTGAGCAACGGCGATGCCATTCGGGGCGATTTTTCAACAGGTTTCGGGGCAGGAATGGGCGGCGAGGCTGATAAAATACCGACCCATGTGCGGGCTTTTTCAGAACTGCTGATCAAACTTCGGGCCGAACTGGGCAACGATCTGGATCTGGTGTTGATAATGGCGGTCATTGCAGAGCGCCACTATGCCGGTTTTCCCCAGCCCAAGGCCCCGACCTCTGCCTCCGCAGCACCTGCCGGGACGCTCCCGACACCCGCTATCAATACCCATTCGGTTGCGCTCTACGCAGAAATTCCCCGTGAAACCGTGCGCAGAAAAGTCGCAAAGCTTGTCGAGAAAGGTTGGGTGACCTGCGATGGACAAGGAAACCTCACGCCCGCGCCGCAAGCGGCAAGCGATCTGGCAAAAGGCACTGCCGCGACCTTGAAGTATCTCGGTGCGATCACGCAAGGCAACTAGTCAGACATCAAGTTCGATTTTCAGGATCGTCGTCCGAACGCAGAAAAATCTTCATTGGGGGGTTCAAACAGCTGCTCTCGACACGACACCCCCCGCACCGACAAGTAAGAGTATCACGGGCGGCACGGGACGCTGGTGGACTGGGCGGTATTGGGCCAACTGGGCCGCACTTATGCGGCGTAACAGTTGTTGATGGGTTTTGTGGATCCAGCGAAAGCCACAAGGCTCTTGCCATAGCCAGAAGCAGATAGCCTTCGATTCTCTGAAGGGCTCGTCAAACGTTGAGGTGGCGTTGATGTAGAACACACGGGCAAAATTTCGACTGATTGGCCTGGGGTTCATTCCTCTGATATCGTTTATAAAGTTTGTTGCGAGTGCTCGAGTCGGACACGGTTTTGAAAATCTGTGCCGAACTCAAATTGCAAGACAGCGCGGTGCAACCAAGCCAAGACCTCCGCAAACTGCGCCATAAATCGCCCCCACCGAGGGAAGCACAAAAAGCTTGCTTAGAAGTTTCCCTTTGCTGCCTCGGTCAGGACCAGCGCTATTCAGCGCTAGATCAGAAACCGCGCGCCGCAAGTAGCTGCAACAAATGCGCAGGGCGTTTCACGGGCATTGACTGTCAATGGCGGAGCAAAAACCAGCCACGGGGCGGCGTAAAAGCAGGCCACGTTTATGCGCGCACTTGAGCCCGCCGGGAGGGCGTAGCCCGAGCGGCGGGCTCAAGTGCGCGTCGCGGTTTTTTACGGGGTC